>DAHUYB010000003.1:0-7500 GCA_027315405.1 Gammaproteobacteria bacterium
GGATCGCTCGTGGTCCAGAGCAGCGTGCCGAAACGGCGCGGGTCGCGCAGCCGCAACGCGCGGCCGCTGTCCAGCACAATGTCCAGGTGATCATGCTTTTCCGCCGGCGTGTCCGCCGGCAGCATCCGCAAGCTGCCGGACATGCCAAGATGCAGGAGCGCGGTGCCCGCGGGAGTATGCAACAACAAATATTTTCCGCGGCGGGTGACGGAATTGATACGCTGCCCCGGCAGGGTTTCAATCAGCGCACGCGGTACCGGCCAGCGCAGGCGTTTGTCGCGCACCACGACCGCGCTGACCGTGCGGTTGACAAGATGCGGCTCAATTCCGCGGCGCGTGGTTTCCACTTCCGGCAGTTCGGGCACGCAGTGTTGCCTTATATATAGAGGTGCGGGCAGATGAATGCCCAGCGGCCATTAGTTTAATGGGCGGGGCTGCCTGCTGACTGACGGGGCACCTTAGCAGGTTTGTTCGTGGCGGTGGAAGATGTTTTACTGGCTTTTAGCTCCAGCAAGCCAGGACGCTGTCCGCTATCGAGTTGGTATTCCAAACCAAGGTCCGGGCGAGCGAGTATCAGAAAATCGGGGTCCTGGAGGATGGCGAAACGCAGCGGTTGGCTGTTGCCCGCCAGTTCAATTGCCACCTCGCCTTGTGGTTTGCCAGTACCTATTTTGGCCGTGCCGATGGCTTGAGTGTTTTTCCAGTTGTCCACCAGGGTCTGGATGGCATCGGAGGAAATGGCCGGATCCGCAGGCGCCAGTTGCCATTTGCCATTCTTGAGCGTCAGAGTCGTATTCGGCAATTGCAGGCCGATGACGTGTGCACCTTCTGGCAGCAAGCGTTTGCTGGCCCACCAAAGCGGCGAATGGTTAAGGCGGTAGTACAAAAGGTTACCGGTGAGATGTATTTGCTCGCCGGTTTTCACATAGCGATTGTTGTGGATCGGTTCAGTATCACCGAAATCGAATTCGGTACTGTTCAGCCATAAACGCAGAGGTGGAGGATCAAGGCCGTATTTACCCAGGTTGGCCTGTATTGCCGGGAAACTGTTGCTGACATCCGTATGCAGGCTGTCCAGCAGGGCTTTCACCAAATATTGGTCTGCCCGAAGTTTCAGCGGTGTGGTCATTTGCCAGCCGCTGCCGGTGCGTACCAGTTCCACGGCGGGCATGCCGGCCCGCTCAATCTTGATGGAGTTGATATCGGCGGCTTGAAGTTTTGTGAGAATGGCCGATGGCTTGGGTTTATGGATGCCCGGTTTGAAATATACGAAAGCCGCCAGCACCGCAATGCTGACCAGCAGCACCAGGTTGAGCCACAAACGGGATTTCATGATGTTTGCAACAACTTCACGCGCGCCGCCGCCGTGCCCAGATGAGCAGCCCAGTGGCGATCAGCAACAAAGGCAGTGCAAACAGAAAGCCCAGGCTGATCAGAGCCTGGTCAGCATGAGATAAGGTCAAGGTCCTGTCCGGCGCAGACTCGGGGTTGATGTTGATGAAGCTGTCATCGTGGGAAAGCCAATTGAGGATATTGAGACCGAGCATCAGATTGCCGCCGTTATTGAGATAGGCGTTGGAAAGAAAATCCCCGTCGCCGGTTACGACGACACGCTGTTCGACACTTTTCTGATTCGATTCACTGGTTTTGTTTTTGTCATCCGCCGCAGTTTTAATTTCGCGTGTCAAACTTACGCCGATCGCCAGCGGCCCGGGTTTGTCGCCGTGTTTCGGGTCGTATTTGATTTCGCCCTGCAATTTTCCGGTCGCCAGCCAGCTGTGCGGCAGGCTCTTGAGAAACGTCTGTGCCTGCCAGCCACCGGTTGCACTCGTCTCGATGGCGGTGGCGCCGGCAAACAGGGTGGCGGTGTTGAAGTCCCGGGTGATGGCATTGTAAGGTACATATTTGGCCACCAGGATGACGCTGGGGTTGGTGATGCCATAGAGCTGTGAGTCCGGATCAACAATCGTGCCTTTGTCGAAAGTGATACCGAGTTCCTGAGCCAGCGGCTCGAGGCCGTAGAGCGGTCCTGGATCGCCCAGCCACAAAAGGTTGCCGCCGCGCTTAACGTAGCCGCCGATGATATTGACCGCGCCCGGCAGCAGATTGGCCTGGGGTCCAGCAATCACTAGCACCGCGGTATTGGTGGGGATCGTGGGTGTGGCGGCGAGGTTCAGGGTCTCGATCTTGAAACCCTTGTCCTGCAATTGCTTTCCGAAGTCGCCCAGATCGAAGTTGTGCTGGCCGAGGGGATCGCGCTCGCCATCACCGCTCAGAAACACCACGTAGCGATCCGCGGCACGCGCGATACCTTCAATGGCATTACTGACATTGACCTCGTTGATCTGCGTGACTTTCTGCGTGCGCCCCTGGTAACTGATGACCAGTTCACCGTCGGCGGTGATGCCCTGGCTGCGGGTTTCCTGAGGATGGGTTTCTGGATTCACGAAACTCAAGTTGGTATTGGGTTTTACCTGCCGGTATTTATCCACGAAGCGGCGTATAGCGTCACGCAAAGGCTGGTTGTCGCTCACGAACGCGGTAAAGCGGAGCGGATCCTTGACGGTTTTCAGGAGTTGTACGCTTGCCGGAGAAAGGGAATTACGATGGCCGTAGGTCCAATCGGCTCGATAGACGTAGCGGGTACTCAGCCAGGCGAGCAAACCGATGGTCACCAGAAACAGGATCACAAAGCTCCAGTTCTGGGCGCGGATTTGCAGACGGGATTTGCGGGTGACGCGCATGCTGGTTCAGTGTTGCAGACGATAAGCATCCAGGCGGCGGATGCTGAGTACCAGGAAGGTGATGATGAACAGAACATAATACAGAACATCCGTGGTATTGAAGGAGCCGCGTAGCAGCGAGGCGTAATGATCCAGCAGCGAGAGGTAATGGAACGTGGGGCTGAAGCGTGCGTCGCCACTGCCGGCCCAACTGATTATCCATAGCAACAATAGCAAACCGAAACTGCTGACCGCAGCCACCACTGGCTGCTTGGTAAGCGTGGACATGAAGAGTCCTGCGGCGGCGAAGGCGCCGACTACCAGTGCCAGTCCCAGCACACCGGCAAACAGCTTGCCGTAATCCAGGTGCGTGCCGATCGCCAGTGACAGCGGCATGAGGGTAATAAGCCCCAGCATGATGAGCAGGAAAATCAACAGGCCGAGATATTTGCCCAGCACGATCTCAGTCATGCTCACCGGCGCCGACAATAGCAGGCTCAAGGTTCCGCTACGGCGTTCTTCGGCGATCAGCCGCATACTCATGATGGGCACTACCAGCAACATCACCACGCTGGCGGTGCTGAAAATCGGCGCGGCCACTGCGTCGGTCACGCCTGGGGCGCTGGCCATACCGGCCAGCGTCGGCGCATATTTTAGGAAGTTATCCACTTGGACCAAGAACATCCAGGCAATTATGAATTGAATTATCGCCAGCACACACCAGGCAAGCGGCGACAGAAACAGGTGTCTGAGTTCGCGCCCGGCAATGGTGAAAACCATCATGCGGCGCGCTCCTGAACCGCTGTCGCGCCGCCGGTTTCATCGGCTGTGGTGAGATCCACGAAAATTTGCTCCAGGGATTTATGTTCTGGAGTCAGTTCCAGAAGCCCCCAACCGCGTTTCAGCACTTCCGCCGCGACAATTTCGGCGGGGTTGTTGTCCGCGTTGAAATGTACACGCAGATGATGGCTGTCCAGCGGCTGAACATCATGCACGCCAGGCAATGTTTTGATGACCGCTTGCTCCGGGGTCTGCCGACAGGCGAGCACCAAGCTGGTGGATTGCATGCGCTGCGTAAGACCGGTGAGAGTGTCATTAAATACCAGACGGCCTTTGTGAATGATTTGAACGCGGCTGCAGACTGTCTGCACTTCCGGCAGGATGTGAGTGGAGAGAATCACACCGTGTTCCTGCCCGAGTTCAACGATGAGCGCGCGGATTTCACGAATCTGTATGGGATCGAGCCCTACCGTGGGTTCATCGAGAATCACAACAGCGGGCGAATGGATGATGGCCTGCGCGATACCAACACGTTGCCGATAACCTTTGGATAGATTGCCGATGAGCTTATGACCCATGTCCTTTAGACCGCAGCGCTCCTTGGCAAGGTCGCGGGCTGCCTGCAACTTACTTCGCGGCAGACGATTCAGAGCTGCGCAATAGGTGAGGTATTCATCTACCGTAAGATCGACATACAGTGGCGGCTGCTCCGGCAGGTAACCAATATTGGCCTTGGCGCGCTTTGGTTCGTCCAGAATATCAACGCCGTTGATCAGAATCTGGCCGGCACTGGGGGCGAGATTTCCTGACAAAATTTGCATGGTGGTGGATTTGCCGGCGCCGTTCGGCCCCAGGAAGCCCAGGATTTCGCCTTTACGCAACTCGCAGTTAAGATTTTGCACCGCACAGTGATCGTCGTAATAACGATATAAATTTTCGACTTTCACAAGCAGATCGTTGTTACTCATGACATAAATTACATGATCGGATGGGTGGAAAATGCAACAGTGGATGTACCACGTTGATTATGCCGACGCCTTTAGTCGCGTCTCCGCTGGTAAAGTTCCCGTGTGCCGGCGCAGTTTTACGATCTTGGAACTCAATTGCAAGCCCGCAACTCCTTACATCGGCCGGTGGTGGACGACATATGGTTAAATCCTATAAAATGATCCGCTGATCTTTGTGCTTAATCCTGAGGTGACACCATTGTTTTTGATTCACGGTTTCCTGGGACTGCCTGTCTGGGCCTTGTTTATCGTGGCCCCGGTCTTTATTCATCTCACGATCGTGGCGGTCACACTGTTCCTGCATCGTGATCAGACCCACCGTGGTCTGGAATTGCACCCTGCTGTCAGACACTTCTTCCGCTTCTGGTTATGGTTGACCACCGGCATGGTGACACGCGAGTGGGTGGCAGTACACCGCAAACACCATGCCCATTGTGAAACCGAAAACGATCCTCACAGCCCGCAAGTGAAAGGCCTGCTCAAAGTACTGCTGGAAGGTGTCGAGCTGTATCGCGAGGAAGCAAAGCAACAAGACACGATAGCGAAATACGGTCGCGGCACCGTGGATGATTGGATGGAACGCCATCTCTATAGCCGGTACCCCATATTGGGGGTAAGCCTGATGCTTATCCTTGACGTGCTGCTCTTGGGTCTCCCGGGCATCACGGTCTGGGCCATACAGATGCTGGCCATTCCGGTGTTGGCCGCCGGTGTGGTCAACGGCGTGGGGCATTATTCCGGTTACCGGAATTTCGAATGTAAGGACGCTGCCACCAATGTGCTCCCCTGGGGTTTTATAGTCGGCGGCGAGGAGCTGCATAATAATCATCACGCGTTTCCGAGTTCCGCAAAGTTCGCCCAGCGGCCTTGGGAAGTGGACTTGGGCTGGTGGTATATCCGTGCCTTGGAATTCTTCCACCTCGCCACGGTACGGCGAGTGGCGCCGGAACCAATAATTTCAGCGCGCGGAGGTCGTGTGGATTTAGGCACGGTGCAGGCGGTGATTGTCAATCGCATGCATGTGCTGCGTAACTACTGTCACGATGTTATCCGGCCGGCGGTGGCAACGGAAAAGCAGATGGCGGGGGCCGCGAGCCGTGGCTTGTTTGCCAAGACGCGCCGCTTGTTGACCCGTGATGAGACCCTGTTGGATGCGCGCAGCCGGGTGTGTTTGCAGGAGACGCTGGCGCACAGCCCGACATTGCGTACCGTGTATGAATTCCGCCAGCGTCTGCAAGCGCTCTGGGAAAACAGCACGCTTTCCAATGAAAACCTGTTACAACAGTTCAAGGACTGGTGCGCACAAGCGGAAGCTACGGGCATCGCCACCTTGCGGGAGTTTGCCCTGCAACTCAGGGGCTATACTCTGCAACCAGCTTGAGCATAATCGAACCGCCAAACAAAAACCCCGCCGTACGGCGGGGTTTTTGTTTGTATCATGACGACGGGGTGCAGTCACGATTGCTACTTAATCTTCGCTTCCTTGTAGATTACATGTCTGCGCGCCACCGGATCGAACTTCTGCACCTCCATTTTGTCCGGGTGCAGACGCCGGTTCTTGGTGGTTGTGTAATAGTGGCCGGTATCAGCGGTGGAAACCAGTTTGATCTTTTCGCGCATAGGTTAGTCCTTAAGATTTAGAGTTTTTCGCCGTGGGCGCGTAAGTCCGCAACCACCTGTTCAATGCCGAGTTTGTCGATAATGCGCATGCCTTTGGAGGAGACACGCAGGCGCACGAAGCGGTGCTCGCTATCCAGCCAAAACCGGTGTGTATGCAGGTTCGGCAGAAACCGCCGGCGGGTTTTGTTGTTAGCGTGCGAGACCGTGTTCCCGGTGACTGGGCCCTTGCCCGTGACCTGGCAGACTCTCGACATGTTGAAGTCCCTCAGTTAAATAGCACGCGCTCTAACTGCGCGAAAGGGCGGGTATTTTAGCAGCCAGGCCCCATTTGGCAAGTCGCAGCCTTACAAAAAGCCGCGTTCCGCGAACGACTCTGCATCTCCGTCGCCCACCACGAAATGATCGAGCACCCGGATATCCACCAGGGCCAAGGCGTCTTTGAGGCGTCCGGTGAGCCGTCGATCGGCATCGCTGGGTTCGGCTACGCCGCTCGGATGATTATGAGCAAATATCAATGCCGCAGCGTTGTGGGCCAGTGCCTTGCGCAGCACCTCCCGCGGATGGACGCTGGCACCGTCCAGGGTACCGTGGAACAGTTCTTCAAAAGCAATGACGCGGTGGCGATTATCCAGGTACAGGCAACAGAATACCTCCTGGGGCAAATCCCGTAGACGGGTAATAAGGTAGCGTCGGGTGACCGCAGGATCCGTAAGCGGACGGCCGCGTTGCAAGGCTTCCCCCAGGTGGCGGTGGGCCATTTCCAGCACGGCTTGCAGCTGGGCGTATTTAGCCGGACCCAGGCCCGTGGCTGCGCACACGCGGTTGCGTCCAGCGGCGAACAGACCCCGCAGCCCGCCGAATTCCGCGAGTAATTCTCTTGCCAGATCCACGGCGGTTTTGCCGCGGATACCCGTGCGCAAAAAAATGGCCAGGAGTTCCGCATCCGATAATGCTTGCGGCCCCTGGGCCAGAAGCCTCTCCCGGGGCCGCTCGGCCAAGGGCCAGTCGCTGATCGCCATCCATAGCGCCTTTTGTGTGCTAACGCCGCTCAGAGTGTGCCTAAACGCACCGGCTAGGTAAATACAGGATGACAAAATCAGCCTTTTCAGATGTTCGCTACCGCCTCTGTTAAGTCTTGACCAGGAGAAACCCGCCAGTACAATGACGCTCCTTCGCTGGTCTGAAGGCGGGCGGTGAGGGGAATTTCCTTCAAATTCCGTTGACCCGCCATTAGTGACCTGTATAATGATCGGTCTGCCTGGGGTATTTCCCAGGCCCGCTCTTTAACAGCACAATCAAGTAACTTGTGTGGGCGCTCGCGTCAGGGTTTGAGTATGCAAACCTTTGAAGACGATGAGTTGCTCAAAATC
>DAHUYB010000074.1 GCA_027315405.1 Gammaproteobacteria bacterium
TCCGGTCGTCACAAAAAACGGCGACACGGAAACGCCACCCCGCCGCCTCAACTCCTGAGGCGTCCCCACACCAGGATCACACCGCCCACCACCGCCATCAGTACCGCGAACCAGGCAGGTACGTGGCCGATGCCGAGCAGCAGCGCGCCGCTGACGATGAGCGCACCGCCCGCCGCCGCGTGGTAGAGATGCCGGATGCGCTGACGCAGAGCCTCGCGCAGGTGTTTGAGCTCGTCACTTTCCATGCCCACCTGCAATTTGCCTTCCGACAGTTGCTGCAGGATGGTGTTGATACGTGCCGGTGTTTCCAGCAGGAATTCACGCATCGCAGGCAGTCCCGCACGCAATCGCTTGAACGTCATCTTGAGGCCCATCTGCTCGCGCACCCAGTCTTCCAGTAACGGCTTGGCGGTTTTCCACAAATCCAGGTCGGGATACAGCTCGCGGCCCAGGCCCTCGATGTTGAGCAGGGTTTTCTGCAGGAGCACCAGTTGCGGCTGCACTTCCATGTTGAAACGTCGCGCCGTCTGGAACAGGCGCACCAGCAGTTGGCCGAAGGAAATGTCCTTGAGAGGGCGGTTGAAGACCGGTTCGCATACGATGCGGATGGCGGACTCAAATTCGTTCACGCGCGTGCCTGCAGGCACCCACCCCGATTTCACGTGCAGCACGGCCACACGTCGGTAATCGCGGTTGAAAAAAGCCAGGAAGTTCTCCGCGAGATATTGCTGATCGCGCGGTGTCAGGGTGCCGACGATGCCGAAATCCACCGCCACGTAGCGCGGATTCTCCGGGTCGTCCACGTTCACGAAGATATTGCCGGGATGCATATCCGCATGGAAGAAGTTGTGCTTGAAAACCTGCGTGAAAAATATTTCCACGCCGGTTTCCGCCAGCTTCCGCATGTCGGTACCGCGCGCCCTGAGGGTGGCGATGTCGCTGACCGGCACACCGCGGATGCGCTCCATGACCATGACGTTGTGGCGCGTAAGCGGCCAATGCACCTCGGGCACATACAGCAGCATCGAGCCCTCGAAATTGCGACGCAGCTGCGCGGCATTGGCTGCTTCGCGCATCAGGTCCAGTTCGTCCAGGATGGTCTTTTCGTATTCGCTCACCACTTCGCGCGGCCGCAGCCGGCGGGCATCACGCCAGTAGCGTTCCGCGAGTCCGGCGATCAGATACAGCAGGTCCAGGTCGCTGCGAATGATGCGCTGCACCCCCGGACGCAGCACCTTTACCACCACTTCGCGGCCGTCCTTGAGGCGCGCCGCGTGTACCTGGGCGATAGAGGCGGAAGCAAGCGGCACTTCGCTGAATTCCTGGAAGAGTTCCCCGACCGGTTTGCCCAGGGTCCTCTCGACCACCTCACGTGCTTCCCGTCCCGGGAACGGCGGCACCCGGTCCTGGAGCTTCGCCAGCTCGTCGGCGATGTCGGGGGGCAGCAGGTCACGGCGCGTGGACAGCATCTGGCCGAGTTTCACGAAGATCGGGCCGAGATCCTCCAGCGCGAGGCGTACGCGCTCACCGCGCGGTGCATCACGGCGCCGCAGCCAGTAAAAGGGGGAAAAATAGATCAGGAAACGAATCGGACGGAAGATGTGTGCCGCCAGCACGATCTCGTCGAGGCCGTGACGCGCCAGCACGAAATTGATGCGTGCGAGGCGCAGTGTCTGGCGCGGCGTGATCACGCGGATCCCGTCTTTCCAGCCAGGCGCCGCAAGCGTGCGGCCAGGCGATCCACATCGCTCTTCAGGTGGTCCACGTCTTTGAGAAAGGCTTCCACCTCGTGCCGCGGCGGCAGAGTTTGGCTCTCATATTGCAGATATTCAGCGACATCCTGACCGAGGCGCTGCATCGCGTCCCTGCCCAAGCGTGCAAGACCACGCGCCAGATTGCCGATCTGGTGCGAGGCGATGTCACCCATATAGTGCGACAGCAGTTCTTCCCAATCCAGATCCGCCTGTTTCAGCAGCCACGAAAAGGTTTGTGCGGTTTCCGCGTCGCCGTTCAGTTCAATACCGCGCGGCGGCATGTCGCCGCGTTTCAGTGCCGCTTCCAGCAGCGCGGCGCTCGGTGCGCGCACCGTCATGTTCGTTTGGCCGTGATATTCGCCGCGCACCTTGAGCCTGCCGTCCTGCGGCAGGAAATACAGCTTGAGTGGAAATTCCTTGAGCTCCAGAACGATGACCTTGCCCTCCAGCTGCGCGAGATCGCGCCGGGCGGCGCCGGAACCGGCGAGCGCATTGTTGAGTGCGAACTCCATTGCCGGCGCGAGCAGGGAGGCAAGAGACAGGGCGTTCAAAACTTGTAACCCCGGTGCAGGGCGACGATGCCGCCGCTCAGGTTGAAATAACCACAGCGCCCGAAGCCCGCCGCCTCCATCATGTTCTTGAGCGTTTCCTGATCCGGATGCACGCGGATGGATTCAGCCAGATAGCGGTAGCTGGCTTCGTCGCCTGTCACCGCCTTCCCGATTTTCGGCAGCACCTTGAAAGAATAGAAGTCATAAACCGGTTTCAGGGCTGGCACCGCGGGCTTTGAGAATTCCAGGATCAGCAGGCGGCCGCCCGGCCTGAGCACACGGTACAGGCTGGCGAGTGCGGTTTCCTTGCGGGTCACATTGCGCAACCCGAAACCGATGGTGACGCAGTCGAAACGGTTGTCGGGAAACGGCAGCCGCTCCGCGTCGGCCTGCACATATTCCACGTTGCCGGCCACGCCCGCATCCACCAGTTTGCAGCGACCGTTCTCGAGCATCGCGGCGTTGATATCCGCGAGTATCACGCGTCCATTCCCACCCACCTGTTGCGCCAGGCCGTGGGTGAGATCGCCGGTACCGCCGGCCACATCCAGCACCGACTGCCCGGCTCTGAGCCCCGTCTGGGACAGGGTGAAACGTTTCCACAGACGGTGTATGCCGAATGACATGAGGTCATTCATCAGGTCGTAGCGGCCGGCCACGGAAGTGAACACTTCGCCCACGCGCCGGGCTTTTTCAGTGATTGGGACTTCCTCGAAGCCGAAATGCGTGGTCTGTTTGGCGTTGCCGGTCATGGCATGATCCTGGGGTGGAAGCGGCATTCTAGCAGCCGGCCGCCCTGCCTGGCTTTCAGGAGCACTGGAGCTGGTAGCCCGCGTCTTTGAGGCGTTTCAGACAGCGGTCCCAGTTCCTCTGCTAGTTCCTTTCCGGGTCAGATAATCAGTCCTTGATCCGGTTCACTCATTGTCCACAAGCATTCAAGCTTGGCGGCGTTGATACCCGGCGTCTTTGAGACGTTTCAAATAGCGCTCCCAGTTCTGCTTGTGGTTTTTGCCCAGATCGTGGAGCACCGACCAGGAATACAGACCGGTATCGTGGCCGTCATCGAACTTGAGACAAATGGCATAGTTGCCTATCGGTTCCACACCGGTGACTTTTACATTCTCCTTACCGGTTTGCAGGATTTCCGTGCCATGACCGCGCACTTCGGCCGAGGGTGAGAACACCCGCAGGTATTCGAACGGCAGCTCGAAGCTCTCACCGCTGTCAAAACCCACGACCAGCACGCCGGCGGATTTGCGCAGGCGGATTTCCGTAGGACGGGGCATCGAGCCATTCGCAGAAGATACGCTGCCCTCAAGTGAACTGGGTGTCATAGAATATACCGGCTCAAATCCTCGTCTTTCACCAGCTCACCTACCTGCTTGTCCACGTAAGCGGCGTCAATCATTACTTTCTTGCCATTTTTGTCGGCGGCTTCGAAGGATATGCTTTCGAACAAGCGCTCCATGACGGTATGCAGGCGACGGGCGCCGATGTTCTCGGTGCGTTCGTTGACCTCGAAGGCTACTTCCGCGATGCGGCGCACGCCGTCCCGGCTGAATTCCACCTTGAGGCCCTCCGTCTCCAGCAGTGCCACGTACTGGCGGGTGAGGGAAGCGTCGGGTTCCGTGAGGATACGCACAAAATCCTCGGTGGTGAGGGCGGCGAGTTCCACGCGGATGGGCAGGCGGCCCTGCAATTCCGGGATCAGGTCGGAAGGCTTCGACATCTGGAACGCACCGGAGGCGATGAACAGTACGTGATCGGTTTTCACGATGCCGTATTTGGTGGTGACCGTAGTGCCTTCCACCAGCGGCAGCAGATCCCGCTGCACGCCCTCGCGGGATACGTCCGCGCCGTGCATCTCGCCGCGCCGCGCCACCTTGTCAATCTCGTCAATGAAGACGATGCCGTTCTGTTCCACATTGCTGAGCGCGGCCAGCCGGAGATCGTCGTCATTGACCATCCTGGCCGCTTCCTCATCCTCCAGCAGCTTGCGCACCTCCCTGATCTTCAGCTTGCGCGTGCGCGTACGGTTGCCGCCCATGTTCTGGAACAGGCCCTGCAACTGCTGCGTCATCTCCTCCATCCCCGGCGGTGCCATGATTTCCACGCCCACATTGGTCACGGCCAGATCCACCTCGATCTCGCGATCCTCCAGTTCACCCTGGCGCAACATCTTGCGGAATTTCTGGCGGGTGTCGGAATGATCCGGCGGCGGCGGCTCATTGGCGAAGCCCACACCGTGCTTGCGCGGCAGCAGGGCGTCCAGGATACGTTCCTCCGCGGCTTCCTCGGCGCGGGTCTGCACCCGCTGTTTGGCGCGCTCGCGTTCCATCTTCACCGCCGCATCCACCAGGTCGCGGATGATGCTGTCCACATCTTTGCCGACATAACCCACCTCGGTGAACTTGGTGGCTTCCACCTTGATGAATGGCGCGTTGGCGAGCCGCGCGAGCCGGCGCGCGATCTCGGTCTTGCCGACCCCGGTGGGACCGATCATGAGGATGTTCTTGGGCGTGATTTCGTTGCGCAATTGCGGCTCCACCTGCATGCGGCGCCAGCGGTTACGCAACGCAATGGCGACGGCGCGCTTTGCCGCCGTCTGGCCGATGATGTGCTTGTCGAGCTCCTGGACTATCTCTCTGGGAGTCATTGCCGACATGGAATTTCCTTGGACGATATTCAAGCAATGGTTTATCGTTATTGAAGGCGACGGTTGCCCGGATCAGGAGGATTTGTTGCCGCGCAAAGCCAGACCGATCCCCGCCAGGATCAGCAGCGCACCCACGATCTCCGACACCAGGCTCATGGTGGATTGTCCGTGGTCATGGAAGCTGGAAACCGCACGCAGAAAATTGGATTGCTGGTGGACGTCATAGGCGTGCAGCAGCATGGGCGCGACCACGAGCAGGGCACCCACCACAATCAGGGCAATGACAATCTTGCTGTGCATGGCGTGTTCTCCTTGAAAATCAGGTTAAAGGACTTCAATTGTCAGATTGCGGTTGGTATAGATGCAGATATCTGCCGCAATGTTCAGTGCGCGCTCGGTGATGTTGCGTGCATCCAGGTCGGTATTGTCCAGCAGTGCGCGTGCGGCGGCCTGGGCGAACGGGCCGCCGGAACCGATGGCCATGAGTCCATTTTCCGGTTCGATCACGTCGCCGTTGCCGGAGACGATGAACGATGCGGTCTTGTCAGCGACGCACATCAGCGCTTCCAGGCGGCGCAGCATGCGGTCAGTGCGCCAATCCTTGGCGAGCTCCACCGCGGCGCGCGTCAGGTTGCCGCTGTGCTTGCTGAGCTTGTCCTCGAAGCGCTCGAACAGAGTGAAAGCATCCGCTGTGCCGCCGGCGAAACCCGCCAGTACCTGGCCTTCGAAGAGACGACGCACCTTGCGGGCGTTGCTCTTCATCACGGTGTTGCTGAGCGACACTTGGCCGTCGCCGCCCATGGCCACCGTGCCGTTGCGGCGGACGGATAGGATGGTAGTGCCGTGGAGTTGGTCCATGTGGTGGGTCCTGGAAAACGTATCTGGGTTCAAGCGCCAATATGTTTGTTCAACACCGTTACCGGTGAGGAAGTGAGACGTAAGGAGCAGAGCGTGGGAAATCCAGTTGCCGATATCTTACACCTCCCCCTCACCCCTCATCCCTCACAATCGTCATCACCCCATGAGTCACCGCGATCAGCGATTTCCACCGCGCTTCCGGGCACGGGGATGCGCCTGATCGTATATGCGGGCGAGGTGCTGGAAATCAAGATGAGTATAAACCTGGGTGGTGCTGATGTTGGCGTGGCCCAGGAGTTCCTGTACGGCACGCAGGTCGCCGCTGGATTCCAGCAGATGACTGGCGAACGAATGGCGGAACAGGTGCGGATGGATGCCCTGCTGTACGCCCTGGGCGATGCCCCAGCGCTTGAGCCGCGCCTGTACGCTGCGCGGTGAGAGCCTTCCGCCGCGCGGACCCACGAACAGCGCCGTGTCCTCCGGTTGCGCCAGTTGCACGCGTAGCTTGAGCCAATCCGCCAACGCGGCCAGTGCCTGCCGGCCCACCGGCACGATGCGTGTCTTACTGCCCTTGCCGGTGATGCGCACGGTGGCATCGTGCAGGTCCACGTCGTGCAGCTCGAGCGAAATCAGTTCCGCAAGCCGCAAGCCGGAGGAGTAGAGCAGTTCCATGATCGCGCGGTCGCGCACGGCTGCGGGTGCATCGCCGCGGATTTCCAGCAACTGCGCCATCTGATCGGCATCCAGGGTTACCGGCAAGTGCCGCGGTGCTTTGGGGGCATGCACGCCGTTGGCGGGATTATTGCGCGCCGCACCCTCGCGCAGCAGGTAATTGTAGAAAGTGCGCACGGCGGCGAGCAGGCGTTGCAGGCTGTGCGGTGAAAGTCCCTGGCGGTGACGCGCGCTCACAAAGGCGCGTACATGATGAATGTCTATGGCATTCCAGTCGGCGACATTCTGCTGTTCGCAGTATTGCCGGAAGGTATCGAGATCGTGGCGGTAGCTCGCCGCCGTGAGGGGTGAGAGGCGGCGCTCGTGGGCAAGATGTCCGATGAAACGGTCAATCCAGTCAGCGAGCGCCGCGGTCATCCCGGCAACAGCGGCTGGATGGCCGCCGCCACAAGTTCACCGATGCGCATGAGAAAGGCGGTGCCGAGCGTCGGACCGAAACGGTCCGCCTCATGGCTGCCCACGGCGAGGATGCCGAGCCGGCCGTGATCGCCCAGCGGCATCAGCGCGATGGATGCGATGCGCTCCGCCTGTTCGCCGAACAGGAATTCCAGTTGCGGCGCGCGTAACCGGCCCACATAAGGCTTGCCGGCCTTCATGAATTCGCGGAACTGCTCGAAACCCGCATCCTCGCGTTTGATCCAGCGTGCCGGGCCGGCGTCGAGGTTCGCGGACCGGTCAGTGATGAGGAACAGGCTCACCTCATCGGCACCGAAGCGGTTGCGCAGCTCCTCCTGCACCGAATACAGGCGCTCCGCCAGCGCTTGCCCTTCCAGCAGCGCCACGGCAAGGCGGTGAATGCGTTCGATGAGCGCATCGTTGGCACGCGCCACCTCGATCATGTCCACCAGCTTGCGCTCCATCTGGCGGTACTGCTGACGCAGCACCTCCACCTGACGCTCGATGAGCGATATTGCCTGGCCGCTGGGATGCGGCACCTTGAGTTTGGTGAGGATGTCGGTGCGGGCTTCGAAGAAATCAGGATGGGTGATGAGGTAATCCGTGACCGTCCGCTCGATATCCGCGGTATCGCGGACGCCGGTTTTGCGCTCAATGCTCATAGGTTGATGGTTCCGTCATACACCCGGTTCGCCGGGCCGCTCATCCACACAGGTTGCCCCTCGCCCTGCCAGCTTATCATGAGATGGCCGCCGCGCAGGACCACGTCCACCGTCTCATCCAGCCAGCCGGCAAGCCGTCCCCAGGTCACCGCCGCGCAGGCACCGGTGCCGCAGGCGAGCGTTTCGCCGGTGCCGCGCTCGAATACACGCAGACGCATATGCGTGCGATCCAGCCACTGGGCGAAACCCACGTTGGTACGTCTGGGGAAACGCGGGTGGCGCTCGATCTTGGGTCCGAGTTCGGCCAGCGGAGCGATATCCACGTCCGGCACATCCAGAATGGCATGGGGGTTACCCATGGAAACGGCGCCGATCTCGTAATTGCGGCCGTCCACTTCCAACTCATAGGTCAAGGCACGCTCGCGCGCCGTGAAAGGGATACGCGCGGGTTCAAGGATGGGTACGCCCATATCCACGCGTACGTTGTCCACATCCTTCACATCCGCGCGCAGCTCGCCGCCCACGGTTTCCAGCGTGAAGGCCGGCCCTTTCACCCGGCCGTTTTCCACCAGAAAGCGGCTCACGCAACGGGCGCCGTTGCCGCACTGCTCCACTTCGCCGCCGTCGGCATTGTAGATGCGGAAGCGCGCGGCATTGACCCCGTCTTTGGGCCTGTCAATGACCAGCAGTTGGTCGAAGCCCACACCCACGCGCCGATCGGCCAGTTTTTGGATGAGACCGGCATCCAGCGCCAGCGGCTGCTCCCTGGCGTCAATCACCATGAAGTCGTTACCGAGGCCCTGCATTTTTGTGAATGCGACTTTCACAGTTCGCACCCTGTCAGGGTTGCACGGACAGCAGCCGGTTCTTGAGTTCGACGATTTTCACCCAATAGAGGATCCACAGTACCAGGGTGGCGATCGAGGCAAGCCACCAGCCCAGTACCGGAACCAGTATCAGAACCGCAAGAATGCTCATGGCGATGCCGATGCCCTGACCACAGTCGCCCACATCCTGAATGCCGCGTTCGGTAAATTCGCGTTTCAGCGAGCCGGATACGTGGGTGACGATGAAGAAATTCCAGATAAGGCCGAACAACGGGATCAGGTTCAGCCATACCAGCCCGGGCGCAAGTGTGCGGTTTTTTGGCGAAACACTTTGCAGGGCGCTCTGCATGCTGATCAGGTAAAAAATCGTGGGGATGAGCCAGAGTGAGAAAATGGTCAGCATTGCATAAGTGAACAGTGCTCCCACCATGGCTCCCGCCATCATGTCATGCATGTACATGTATACCTCCCTGGCTTGCCAGGCATGTGCTCATGTCAATGCCGGTCCTGGTATCAGGCGCCGGTATTCCTTGTAGATGCAGCGGTCCATGACTGCGAAAATCCCCGCCTGGCGGGCGCGGTTCGCCGCCGCTTCGTTCACCACCCCTTCCTGCAGCCACAGGGCGGACAGTTTGAGCGCGATGCAGTCATCCACAATCGCTTGCACGAATTCCGGTGCACGGAACACATCCACCAGATCCACCGGCCCCGGCAGATGTCTCAGATCCGGATAGGCTTTTTCGCCCAGTATTTCATCCACTGCCGGTCGCACCGGAATGATCTTGTAGCCGAAGCCTTGCAAGGCTTGCGCCACGCCATGGCTCGGCCGATCAGGGTTGGGCGAGAGGCCCACCACCGCGATACGGCGGGTTTTCTCGAGCAGTGCACGAATGGCGCCGGGTGAGGGATTGGCAAAGCTCATGTTTTCAGGCCGTTGGGCTGGTGGCGATCATTATATATATAGACAAGCGGGTTTCCGCGGGCAGCCTGCATGGCCAATTGCACCGTATCGAGCCCTGAGGCGGAGCCGCATATCGTATATATTGACGGGCCAGCCAATACCGGGCCGTTGCCGCCATGAAATATAAAGACCTGCGCGATTTTCTCTCCCAGCTTGAAGCCCGGAGCGAGCTGAAACGCATAGGCGTCGCCGTGGACCCACGCCTGGAGATGACTGAGATTTGCGACCGCACCCTCAAGCAGGGCGGACCGGCGCTGCTGTTTGAGAACCCCAAGGGGCATGCGATCCCGGTGCTGGGCAATCTGTTCGGTACGCCGCGGCGCGTAGCACTGGGCATGGGCCGGGAATCGGTGGAAGCATTGCGCGAAGTGGGGCAACTGCTCGCCATGTTGCGGGAGCCGGAGCCGCCGCAAGGCCTGAAGGATGCCTGGGAAAAACTGGGTGTATTCAGGCAGGTGTTCAGGATGCCGCCGAATAAGGTCGGCACGGCGGCCTGTCAGCAGAACCGTCTTGAAGGCGAAGAGGTGGATTTGAAAAAATTCCCCATCCAGACCTGCTGGCCCGGCGATGCGGGGCCGCTCATCACCTGGGGACTCACGGTCACCAGAGGAACACGCAAACCGCGGCAGAATCTCGGCATCTACCGCCAGCAGCTGATCGGCAGGAACAAACTCATCATGCGCTGGCTGGCGCACCGCGGCGGTGCCCTGGATTTCAGGGATTGGCAGGAAGCGCATCCCGGTGAACCGTTTCCCGTGGCGGTGGCGCTGGGTGCCGATCCCGCCACCATCCTGGGCGCGGTCACACCGGTGCCGGATAATCTTTCCGAATATTCCTTCGCGGGATTGCTGCGCGGTGCACGCACCGAAGTGGTGAAATGCATATCCAATGACCTGATGGTGCCCGCCAGCGCCGAGATCGTGCTGGAAGGCCACATCCTGCCCGGTGAGACGGCAGCGGAAGGTCCGTTCGGGGACCACACCGGCTATTACAACGAAGTGGAAAGCTTTCCGGTGTTCACCGTCACCCGCATCACCCACCGGGACGATCCGATCTATCACTCCACCTACACCGGCCGGCCGCCGGACGAACCCGCGGTGCTGGGCGTGGCGCTCAACGAAGTGTTCGTGCCCATCCTGCAGAAACAGTTTCCGGAGATCACGGATTTCTACCTGCCGCCGGAGGGCTGCTCCTACCGCATCGCCTGCGTGAGCATGAAGAAACAGTATCCGGGTCACGCCAAGCGCGTGATGTTCGGCATCTGGAGTTTTCTGCGCCAGTTCATGTACACCAAGTTCATCATCGTCACCGACGACGACGTGAACGTGCGTGACTGGAAGGACGTGATCTGGGCGGTGACCACGCGCATGGATGCGGCGCGCGACTGCACCATCGTCGAGAACACGCCCATTGATTATCTGGACTTCGCCTCGCCGGTTTCGGGTCTGGGCTCCAAGATCGGCTTCGATGCCACCAATAAATGGCCGGGTGAAACCCGGCGCCAATGGGGCCGGCCCATTGCCATGAGCGATGAGGTGAAGCGGCGCGTGGATGCACTGTGGGGATCACTGGGGTTAGGGTAGCGCTGCCTGCAACTCCCAACCGAGGAGGCGTGCACCCTCCGGCGCGCGCAACTCGCCGGTGCGCACTCCGTTGAATCCTGTTTCACGGAAGAGCGTGGCAAGCGCGGCAAGCCCTTCGCGGCTGAGCGCCGCGCGGCGCATGTCCTCAAGACGCGCCTGGTGTGCACGAATTTCCTCTTCGATCCGGTCGAGTCCCGTGAGGATATAGTCGAGCGTAAATTTGCGGCGCTGATCCCAGGCCGCCCGTACGCCGCCCAGGATTTCGGAGAACAGGGTCTCGGATCCGGCACCGGGATGGCAGGCATCCACCGCATGTGCCGCCGCAAGGTAATCCTCGCGCGCCTTGCGTGCTGCGTCTTCAAGCCGCGGATCAAAGGTGTTCGCCCGCTCGAAAGCGAAGGCCGCACGCATCAGCGCGCGCGCCTTGTCCAGAATCCGCAGTTCCCCGGTCAGGAAGGCGATGTCGGCAAGATTCCGGGCCGCACCCGCGACCGGGGTTGCGTCCTCGGCGTGCAGCACGAAACGCAGCCGCGCGCCGTGCCTGGCCACCCGCGCGAGCTCGCGCACGGAGGAGGCCGGATCGGTGTATTCCAGCGCGTATTGGCCGGTGAGGCCGTCAAAATGCCGATCCCGGAAAGGCAGGGATTCGGCGGATGTGCGGCCGTGAAAGTGGATGTCCGCCAGCGCCCCGGAGGTGGCGTGCACGAAACGCGCGGGGTCAATATCCGCCCGGTCCACGCCGTGAATCTCAAAGCGGCGGTCGGCCTGCGCCGCGATTTCCCGGGCGATCAGGGGCACGGCGCCGTTGCCGGTGCCGATGTCCAGCAGCCGCGCGCCATCGGGGAACAGCTCAAAAAAAGCCACCCAGCCGGTGCGGATGGCCCGGGCGTAATTGCCGGTGGCCGCGTCCGTCAGGCAGGCCGACAGCCGGTCCGCCTGCCAATAGCGGTCCCAGTGCCAGCCGTCGTTTGCCTCATTGTCCGCCGGGCCGTTCATCCGCAGTCTGTCCCCGCCCTGTGCCGGGCGGCATGATTTCGCGACCGGAGGAGGAAGTCAAAAACCGGTTGTCCGCTGTTGGCGCCCGGGCGCCGGCGTCTATACTCATGACATGCTTAAAGGGGCTTGAATACCCACCACGGGGAATGATCTGTTTCGAGGAGGCTGCATGCGCACGATCATGGTGATAAATGCCAAGGGTGGCTGCGGCAAATCCACGCTGGCCACCAACATTGCGGGCTATTTCGCCAGCAACTGGGACGCGGTGGTGAGTCTCGCGGACTTTGATCCGCAGGGCTCCAGCCTGGACTGGCTTGCTAAGCGGCCGCCCGAGCGCGACAAGATCCACGCTGTGGATGCACACAATGAGGGTCTGCGGCATCTGGATCGCAACAGCGATTTCCTCATCGTGGATTCGCCCGCCCGCTCCCATGGTTCCGAGCTCACGCAGATGGTGCGTCATGCCGAGACCGTCGTGGTGCCGGTGCTGCCGTCGCCCATTGATATCAACGCCGCCGGCAAATTCGTGCAGGAACTGCTGGACGTGGGCAAGGTGGAACGCAAGGAGGTGAAAGTGGCGGTGGTGGCCAACCGCGTGCGCGAAAATCTATTGATTTATGAAGAACTGGAGAAATTCCTCGACACTCTCAAGGTGCCGGTAATCGCGCGGCTGCGCGACACCCAGAACTACATCCGTGCGTATTCACGCGGACTCGGCATCCACGAACTGCCGGAATACCTCTCTTGGCCGGATCAGGAACAGTGGGAGCCGCTGGTGAAGTGGCTGGAGTCAAAACGCAGCCAGCCGTAAAAATTCGGTTGTTCTTAGGCATGGTGGCGGCACTTCTCAGCTTTCACGCTGTGCATGCCGCAGACGCTCCCGCAACAACCAACGCGCCGCAAGTCACGCTGACCATATGTATACCAGCAGAAACGCCGCATAGCGGTTTCTATGTACTTGTAGTCAAATAGGTGCAATCAAATAAGCACATAGTTGCGATAATTGGAATGCGCATTAAGAAACGAAAAACACTTTACGATGCTCTGGGACGCGAGCCAGTTCATCCATTTCCAGCACGTATGTCACCGGATATCGTTCTTGAGGTACTCGGGAACTCCAATAAATCCCTTCGCGTGCTGGACCCAATGATGGGATCCGGCACCGTTCTCGCCCTCGCGCGGGCGCAAGGGCATAAGACGTTTGGTGTTGATATTGATCCGCTAGCAGTATTAATCGCTAAGGTGTGGACTACAGCTATCAATCCTGAAGAGGTGCATCGTACTGCGAAAGTCGTTATGGCGCGTGCGCAAGTGGCGTTCAACAAAATCAGTGTTCGGAATGCTTATCCGCAAAATGCTGACGAAGAAACTTGTGACTTCGTTAGATATTGGTTTGACGACTATGTGCGTAAGCAGTTGGCCGCACTTGCCACCTGTATAAAACGGGTAAGAAAGGACGAGATACGTAATGTCTTGTGGTGCGCTTTCTCGAGATTGATCATTGTAAAACAGGCGGGTGCATCATTAGCAATGGATCTATCTCATAGTAGACCGCATAAAACTTTCAAGCGGGCGCCGGTTAAACCCCTCAATATATTTTTAGATGTCGTAGATCGGGTAACCGCAAATTGTATTCGTTTATCAGATAGAGGACGTGGTCCTGCAACAATTATCAATAATGGGGATGCACGAGAACTATTACTACGTCCCTCATCATTTGATTTGATTGTTACTTCTCCCCCTTATTTAAATGCCATTGATTACATGCGATGCAGCAAATTTTCGCTCGTCTGGATGGGCTTCAGCATCAAAGAACTCCGTGAGTTGCGGGGGACTAGTGTCGGTGCCGAACGTGGCTACACGAAAAGCGATAATGACGTAGATGTTGAAAGCATCTTGCGAGAGTTAAAACTTATACCTGTATTGTACAAACGCGACCAACAGATGTTAGCGAGATATATATGCGACATGCGTGAATCCATATCTGAGGCTGCTCGGATGCTAAAACCCAGTGGTCGCGCGGTATATGTAATCGGGGAAAATACTGTAAAAGGAACTTACATCCGCAATTCAATTATTGTCTTGAGGGTTGCAGAACTCGCAGGGTTGAGACTGAGGTATAGACGCGTCAGAAATTTGCCAGCAAATCGTCGATATTTGCCACCGCCGATAAAGAAACGCCGCGATTTTGCATCGTTAGACACAAGAATGCGGCATGAAGTTATTTTGGTGTTTCAGAAGGTAGCGTGAATGCTTCGCTTTGAAGTGCTATTGGCTTCCATGAGTCGCCATAGCACATGCTGCATAGCGAGGTATTAGATAATTCTTAATATGGAAGATTAATTGGAGCGTCAATGAGCTTCTCGATGAAGGAGGGTGGCATGAACTTTGATGTAAACAGATTTAAATCCCAATTAGTTAAGACAAATAGGTTTGAGCGGCGCCTCAATAGGCTTAAAGATGAGGGTCTATATACAGAGAATATTGAGTCTACGGTTCGTGAAGCTGTCGATAACGTATACAAGACCCGATCACGCTCATTTGTGATTTATGGAGAACCCCAAAGTGGGAAAACGGAATTAATGATCGCGTTAACTGGTGCACTGCTCGACCACGGTTCTCGGATTGTAGTTATTCTTTTAAACGACAATTTGCAACTATTATCACAAAATCTCGAAAGATTTAAGAGATCAGGAATTGATCCATCACCACGCAATTTTTCAGAGATTTTGGATCCTAGCGTCGATATTAGAAAAGGTGAGTGGATTATTTTTTGTAAGAAAAACCCGAGAGATTTGACAAGGTTCCTGGAAAAGTTGGGTCGTATCGAGGGGTTAGCAGTTATCGACGATGAAGCGGATTATGCATCGCCAAATTCGAAAGTAAATAAACGAGAGAAGACAAAAATAAATGAATTAATAGAGAAGCTCCTTAAGAAGGAAGGGATATACATTGGTGTTACCGCGACTCCAGCAAGATTGGATTTGAACAACACATTCAATAATCAAAAAGAAGGTTGGGTGATGTTCAAGCCACACCCAGACTATAAGGGACAAGCATCCTTTTTCCCGTTGGATATAGCTAGTATTCGTAATAGGGAATTTCGTCTAAATCTGCTCCCAGATACGATGGATAGCCCGAGATACCTTCGCGAGGCGCTATTTCGATTCTTTCTCAATGTCGCGTTTCTCAATAGAAAGGTAAACAAGAAAGAGGATAACTATTCGATCCTAATTCATACCAGTGGCAAGCGTGCAGATCATACTCAAGACTATCAGGTGGTCGTGAAGACATTGGCAGTGCTATCGGATCATGAAGAAAAATCTTTTGAACACTATGTCAAAACGTTATGGGAGTTAGCATACAAGGAACATAGCGATATGGCGGATGAGTTAGTGGACTACATATTGCGAAATATCAATCGCAATACAATCGTTGTGATGAATTCAGACATTGACAAGAGAGTTATTGATTTCCAAAGTGCTACCAAACCGGCGGCACTATTTACTATTGCGATTGGTGGTAACATCGTATCTCGTGGCGTAACGTTTGAGAATTTACTTTCAATGTATTTCACGAGAGATGTGAAACACAAGATTCAACAAGATACATATATTCAACGAGCTCGGATGTTTGGTACTCGTGGGCGTTATCTAAAATATTTCGAACTCACAATTCCAGACTATCTATATCATGATTGGCATCGCTGCTTCATATTTCACCGCCTAGCGCTGGAATCCATTCGAGCTGGTAATGGCTCTCCTGTCTGGTTAGAGGACAATCGTATATCTGTAGTCGCGCCGGCGAGCATCGATAAGGCGACCGTCACGATGGATAAGGGAGAAATGGGGTTTGAAATATTCGATTACAATGAGAAGCGAATCAAAGAAATTATAGAGAACGCGAAGATTAACAGTCTTGACAAAATGATTGCACTGAAGAACCTTCTTGGTGACAGAAAGCTGCCATCGTACTTGGTCGACTACATCAAGAATTTTAGTCCACGCGGGGCTGATTCGTTGGCGGTACATCCATCTAGAGACATGTCTGGGTATGGAGATGCCGTCAAGGACAAGATTGAAAGAACGAAAGGTTTTATTGGGCAATCGGATCTGGAGGAAATGAAATATCCCGCCGCTGTGCATCACCTGAAGATCTTTCATGATGGAAATGGTCGCGCTAGAGTGTTTTACAAGTATTTCGGCGGAATCAAATTTCTTAAGAACCTTATATAAGCGATAATGCGAACGATGCGGGAGTATGAGCGATTCCACGGCTTAGTACTTGGTCGCATCGTGCGCGACGCGAGACCCTCCATCACAATTGGATCATTTAAGTCAGAAGACAAATCGACGTACGTTCTAAATAACTGCCTTGGCCTATACATTAAGTATTCTTCAAAGCGACTATCGCCGTGGCAATTCTCATTTCAAAAGCCGCATTTGGAAGAAATTGAATCTTTAAACAGAACCTTTGGGCAAGTGTGTGTTTCGCTTGTTTGCGGGAATGACGGTGTCACGGTATTAACTTACCAGGAATTAAGGGCTGTTCTTGATAAACAAGGTGAGCAGAGTGGGTGGGTATCGGTGCGTCGGAAAAGATCCGGAATGTATGACGTTCACGGCTCAGATGGAAAGCTCCGATTTAAGATTGCGCAGAGTGATTGTCCAAAGAAGGTATTCGAGTGTTTGGTGCGAGGCTAGTTTTGGTTGCCGCATTGTGAGCACGTTGATCACACGGAAATAGATGGTCTTGGCCTTATCGGTGTATTCTCAGGAAAAGGTCCAGACTTTACCGCGGATTAGCACCACGCCGACCGCTTCGACGGTGACAGACTGAAGGTTAAGGCAGTTTTTTCTCATATCCCTGCGCCATCGGAAACCAGTGGGCATTGTCCGTGGAAAATTCTTCCCGGTAACTGATGGTATCCACCGCCGTGAAGATATTGATGACACGGAAATAGGTGGTCTTGCCCTTTTCCTGGGCTTCCCAGGGGAAGGTCCAGACATTGCCGTGGATGAGCAGCTTGCCCGGCTGGACAACGCCGCCGCCGGCGACAATGGGATAAACGGTGTAGCTATCGTTTTTCGCGTCGTAGGTAAACACGAGTAATGCCTTGGAATCGCCGTTGACGTATTGGTGGCAGGCGTAGTAGTTGCCGCTGCGCCAGCAGTCGTTCCTGATGGTCGCCGAATCCTTGCCGGCCTTGCTGAAGAGCGTATCGAAGTGCCCGGTCTGGGTTTTCCAGGTACCCGCATAGGCGGCAATCTTGCCGAGCCCTGTTGGCAGCGGCGCGGCGTGGATCAACGCAGTGACGGCGGCAAGTGATAGCGCCGTAATGAACCTGCCGATTTTATTCATGGACTGTTCTCGCTGGTGTTATAGATGGGTTGGAAGGTGAATATCGTAGCACCAACGTGAAAATAGGTTGTTGCAGGGAGTCTCCCTCTGGTATTTGTTATGGTATTTTGTGAGCGTTTTGTGTTTCTGTTGCCAGCGAGTTCCGTGGAATGAACAAACGTTTGTCATTGCTTCTCCGTATCTGTGGACCGGCGTTGGTGTGCGCCGGGTTGCTGGTGATCCTGGGCATGGCCGGCTGCGGTCGCACTGCCTCACCACCCTGGAATTTACTGAATATCACCGGCCACGTGCCGGCGCTGGAGTTTACGCTGACCCGCGATGACGGGCAGAGCGTCACGCAAAAGTCCTATCTCGGCGAGCCGGTATTGCTTTACTTCGGCTACACCCATTGCCGCGACGTTTGTCCGACCACCTTGGCTGATCTGGCGACGGCACTAAGGCAGCTCGGCCCCGCTGCGAATCAAGTCAGGGTGTTGTTCGTTTCCGTGGATCCCGCCCGCGATACGCCAGCGGTGCTGAAAAGTTACGTCAATCACTTCGGCCCGTGGTTCGTCGGCTTGACGGGCACTCAGGCACAACTGGCGGCGCTCACGCAGCGCTTGCGGGTGGCCTACCAACTCGGCGAGCCGGATGCGCACGGCGACTATGAGGTTTATCACAGCAGCGTGGTATTCATATTCGATCGTCAGGGTAATGCCAGGTTGTTGGCCAACCAAAGCGATAAACCGGAGTTAATTGCAACCGATCTGAAACGGCTGCTGGCGGAGTAAACGTGGGTATTCAGTTGGCATCGAATTTCCGCAAATGCGCACCCAGCGTTCTCGACAACACGAATGGGGGAAAAGCATGCCAGCGGCAGCGCAGACACGAAAACCGGCAAGCCGTGAAACCCTGATACTCTTTTGATGTTAAGACACGCGGGCAATTTTCGCAGTCGAGGTCATGGTGAGCTATCAACAGGAAATCCGCGACTGGCAAAACCGGCGGCTCAGGAAACTGACCGCCGCAGACGGCTGGACCACGCTCGTGGGTCTGTTCTGGCTGGAGGAGGGTGAGAACAGTTTTGGCCGTGCAGCTTCCAACCACATCGTCATGGATTACCCCGGTTTGCCGCAGCAGGTGGGTACTTTCAGGGTGCGGGGTGCACAGGCAGATTTTAGCGCCGCGCCGGACGCGGCAGTGATGCACGCCGGCCGGCCGGTGAGCAGCCTCGGTCCGCTGATTGACGATGCCGGCGGCACACCGACGTTACTCAAAACCGGCAGTATGAGTTTCCATCTGCTGGAACGCAGCGGCCGGTTTGGCATTCGCGTCCGGGACAGTGCTGCCGTGGCGCGCGTGCATTTCCAGGGATTAAAGTATTTCCCCATTGATGAGAAATGGCGGCTGGCGGCGCGCTTCGAGCCTTATCAGCCGGTGAAAACAGTCTCCATCGTCACCGTGCTGGACATGCAGGAAGAAATGCAATCGCCCGGGACGCTGGTGTTTGAGTTTGATGGCCGAGAGCATCGTCTGGAAGCGGTACTGGAGTCAGGTACGACCGATTACTTCGTGATGTTCACCGACCTGACCAATGGCCAGCAGACGTACGCGGCTGGCCGTTGTCTGTACGTGTCGCCGCCGGTCGGTGGTGCCACGGTGATTGATTTCAATAAGGCCTACAATCCGCCCTGTTGCTTCAGTGCCTTCGCCACCTGTTCGCTGCCACAACTCCAGAATCGTTTACCGCTGGCGGTGAGGGCCGGGGAACTCAAATATGCTGGTGCTGGTCACTGACCTTTCAAACTAGCGCTTGACATTTATCAAAGTAGAAGAACTTTCCGGCGGCGCCGTTGTCAACGCACCCACGTCCCGTTGAATTAATGGGTCATGGCCTACAACCATTAGGACAATTCCATGCAACCCATGCTCCGCAAACGTCTGCTAACCCGTGCCGTCCAGGCAGCCTTGGCCACAACGCTGATACCGGCGGCCCTGGCCGGTACTCCCGCCGCCAATCAGCCGGCGCAGCTCGGGCAGATCACGGTCTCCGCGAACAACATACCCACGCCAAAAGGTACATCCCTCAAGAAGGTAGGGCCAATACAGGTGATCACCAGTGAGCAGATCAAAGCCACCGGCGCCACCTCACTCGGCGATTTTCTCCAGCAACTCACCACCATGGGTTCGGCTGCCAACACCGCGCAGAACCAGGGCGCAAACGGTGAGACCAATATCAGCTTGCGAAACCTTGGCAGCACGCGGGTGCTGGTGTTGGTGAACGGCCGGCGCTGGACACCGACACTGGGTGGTGACGTGGACCTCAATACCATTCCGCTTGCGGTGGTGGATCGTATCGAGATACTCGAATCCGGTGACTCGGCTCAGCATGGCTCGGGGGCCATTGCCGGAGTAGTTGACGTAATCACCAAACACAATTTCAACGGCAGCGAGGCAAGCGCCAACTTTGGCGAATATGTGGAGGGCGGCGTACGCGACGGCCAGACCTCAGCCTACAGTTATACCGATGGCAGCAGCAGTGACAGCGGTAGTCTGATCTTCAACGCTTCTTACTACGATCAGCGTCCGATATCCAGCGGCGATCGCGCCATCTCCTCGGTGCCAAATTACGGTACCGGTGTTACTCGCGGCAGCTCCATGACGCCCCAAGGACGCTTCGAATTCACCAATCCCAACACCGGTCAGCTGGAGGATTTGACGGTTATCAATGGCACCCCGGGCACCAGTCCCGCGGACTTCCAGTCATTCAATCCGGCTACCGATCTTTTCAACTACGCGCCCTACAATTACCTTCTGACGCCCGCCAAACGCACCGCGCTCTATGTGCAGGGCGAGCGGCTGCTGAACGACAACATCAGCCTGCACTTTACGGGTTTCTATAATGCCAGCCGCTCGGCACAGCAGGTGGGTCCATCGGAAATCAGTATCGGCGCACAAACCGCCAACCCCATCAGCGTATCGGCCAGCAATCCCTACAACCCCTTTGGGTTTGATCTCACGTCCACAGGCGCCAACCCAAACCTGCTGTTGTTGGCGCGGCAGCCGGTGGAAGCCGGAGCGGAAAATATCAGCGAGGACGAGCAGACTTTTTATTTCAATGCCGGGTTTGATGGGCAGTTCGACTTGCCCCAGCACAGCTTCAACTGGTCGGTCGATGGCATCTACAGCCGATTCGGAAAGGTGAACCAGTTAGGTTCGGTATACAACCTCAACAATCTGGCCAATGCCTTGGGATCCGCCTCCCAATGCGGCTCTGGAAGCGTACATCCGGATTGCGTGCCGCTCAACCTCTTTGGAGGCCAGTATAACGGCGGCACCATCACACCGGCGATGTTGAACTACGTCACTTACACGTCCCAAAATACCTCCGCAAACAGCCTGCGGGATGTCAGCGCGCATCTGGGTACCGATGTGGTGCAGTTGCCGGCGGGCCCGCTGCATGCCCAGGCATTTTATGAATACTCGTCCCAGGATGGCAGTGCTACGCCGGATCCGCTTGCGGCCGTCGGCGAGAGCAGTCTGGGAGCAAACCCGCCTACCTCGGGTGCCGTCCAGGACAACGCAATCGGTCTTTACATGGCCATTCCGATCACCACCAGTCTCGGACTTGATGCCGCCTCCCGACGTGACCGCTACAGTAACTTCGGTTCTGTCAGCAGCAACCTTGCATCTTTGCACTGGCATGTAAGCCCGGCGGTGCGGTTGCGGGCAAGCTGGTCGCAGGATTTTCGCGCACCGGCCATGAACGACCTCTACAGCGGCAATCTCGCCACGTCCGTGAATCTCACCGACCCGTGCAGCGACTACTCTCAGGTAGGCGGAGCGTTGGCCGCCAACTGTGCGGCAGCGGGCGTGCCTTCGAATTATGTCCAGGTGAATCCGGATATCGCAACTGTCAGCGGTGGCAACCCGAGGCTGACGCCCGAGACCTCCACCTCGCGCACGGTGGGCGCCGATTTCACGCCTTGGAATGCGCTGCCGCTCACGCTTTCCGCCGATTATTTCAAGATTGAGGTAAACAACGCCATCACGCAACTGAGTCCAGAGAACATTCTCGATGGCTGCTATCTGAGCGGAGACTCCAACCTGTGCAGCTTCGTGAATCGTAATTCATCCGGTGCAATTACCAGCCTTACCAACGATGAAGTTAACATCGGTACGTTGCGCACCGCCGGTATGGATTTCGGCGCCAACTACCTGCTTGATAGCGCGCGTTTCGGGAGCTTCCAGTTCAGTTGGCTGACTACCTGGGTGAAATATTTCACGCAGATACAGCCCAACCTCGCCAATCCCGCCGAGCCCATCGTGACACAACTCGTCGACACCGAGACCGGTAGGCCCGCGGGGGGTTACCCCAAGTTTCGTTCCGAATTCGATACAACCTGGAGCTACGCTGCCTGGCAGGTGACCTGGCGAGTGCATTATTTGAGCGACCTCATCGAATCCTGCAGTGACGGGCTTGACGGCAGGCCCGAGAGCTTGACCAACCTCGGCCTTTGCAGCTACCCGGACTATCAAAACAACGCCCTGTCCGCCAACAAACTGGGTGCCACTACCTGGCATGATGTGCAGCTGAGCTACGCGCTGCCCGACAGACGCACCATCGTCCGTTTCGGGGTGCTCAATGTATTTGACAAGCAACCGCCTATCGGTCATTCCATGTCCGGTAGTTTCGATAGCACTCTGTATGCCATCCCCGGCCGGTTTCCGTATGTGAGCGTTTCGCACAGTTTTTGAACGATAGCGTCGCGTCGCTGGTGACGGCCGGTACGGTCCCGGCGTCCCACGTCTGGGACTTCCAAGGGTCGTCGGCGACAACAGCGACGGCCCATTCCTTTGCGGCGGCACGCCCGGCGTTCGGAAACCGTTACTGCGCGCG
>DAHUYB010000075.1 GCA_027315405.1 Gammaproteobacteria bacterium
CGCGCGCAGTAACGGTTTCCGAACGCCGGGCGTGCCGCCGCAAAGGAATGGGCCGTCGCTGTTGTCGCCGACGACCCTTGGAAGTCCCAGACGTGGGACGCCGGGACCGTACCGGCCGTCACCAGCGACGCGACGCTATCGCTGAAAAAATCCGGCCATACTTGCGCCAGTGCTGGATAAGGATGTCGCCCACTGACTCGGAGCGTGTAGCGATAAGATTCAGCCAGAACAGCACCGCCCATAACCCGTCTTTTTCGCGTGCATGCTTGCTGCTAGTGCCGAAGCTTTCTTCACCACACGGGGTGACCAGACCGGCATCCAGCAGGCTGCAGAAGAAGCGCCAACCGGTGAGTGTTTCACAACAAGGGATGCCGAGTTTCTGCGCCACCCGATCCAGTGCATGGCTGGTGAGAAGGGGACGCGCCACACCGGCGAGTCCCGTGGAATAACTGGGTACGAGGTGAGCGTTGGCGGTCAGTACGGCGAGGCTGCCGCCGGGAGAGACTGCGGCCAAGGATCATGTTGCGGGTCACGGTCGTCGTCGGATGCGGCGCCGAAATCCGGGCTGTCAGCATCTTTGAAAAGCTGAAGCAATTCTGCAACATCCTGGGGATTGGGGTCCGGGCGCCTGCCGGCAAAATCTTTCTAAAGGTATCCCATGCAATACTGTTCCTGGCGGCGCGCCCAGATGGCGCTCGAAAATCTCCCGGGCATAAGGACCGGTGATGGCATGCAGCGCATCAAAGCACATGCGAAATTCCCCATTGCTCAACAAAGCACGAATACGCTCGAAATCGAATAGGCGCTCCATGACGCTGACATAATGAGATAGTGGATCTATGATTTCGATGTGCATGTCGCCGAGCTGTTGTTGACTCGGCCTGTCAAGTTCGACCTTTGGCTTTGCATCCAGCGTCAAATAACGGGCGATTGTCAGGTTGTATTGGTAGATGGCGTTGGTGACGGTTTCAGACGCCTGACCGTCGCTGGCGATATTCAATTGGATGCTGAAATCACCCTTGGGCGCTCCCGGATTATGGCTGGCGGTGAGAATGAAACCACCAACGCCGCCTACGTGCGGAATAAGCAGAGAAGCCGCCGGTGTGGATAACACCCCCCCCCACATCCAATTATGCATTTCTTGACTCCATTGGCGGCCGCCATAAGAAGTAAGGTGGCGATGGCTTCGCGGTTGTAGTAGCGGCCGGCGCCACCGATAACGAGTGTGCCATTTTTCAGGGTTGGGACAGCATCGAAAGCGGACTGGATAAAATTCTCAAGATAGTGCGGCTGCTGAAATGTGCGAACAGGTTTACGTAAGCCAGCGGTACCAGGTTTTTGATCGTTGAAGGGGCGAGTGGGAACGGTACGAGCTTTCATCTTGCCCGACGCGGGGTTATGCAAGCCCGTTAAATCGTGGGCCTATGGTATAGTTTCAGGATGCTCATAGAAACCATTGGGCAACATGTACGCCTGGTGCGGCCTCGCAGTTTTGCGGGGTTGATGACCCTTTATGAGGGCAATCATGCGCGCTTGCGGCAGTTGCTTGGTAATTTATGGCGTCTGCCATCCATGCTTGTCTCCACAAGCTCAAGTGACTTGAGTATCCACCTTACGTTGGATGCGCACAGTCGCTACACCACCAGTTTGCGCATGACCTATTGGCTGGATAATAATGGTTTGGCCTCGGCTGATCCCGATCTTATGGTGCGTATTTACCATGATGCGCGTTTGGCCGAGGCACTAAGCTGCTGTGAGCAACCGCGCCATATTGTCTTTAAGGGGTTATGGATGCCAGCTGCGGCTGAACTGGAGCGCCGCTGGTTGCTCAACATATTGCTCAGCAAATGGCTGGAACATTGTTTGGATCACCGGCATATTTTTGCATAGGCGATAATCCATAGCCTATTGGATCAAATCCCTTATTGCGCATACCCACCTCCAGCAAAGTCGAATTTCCTGATATTACTATTACCTCGAAAATTCCGTGTAAGGCTGTACCGATGGTATATTGACTCCCTTGTTGCAAAAGTTCAAATTAACGCACTTAATGCATTGCTCTTAGTTCAAGATAGTGAATGCTGCAGGATATAGTCGGTAAGGGATTAAGGGTTTTCTGGAATTGTCGAACCTGGAGGCAATAATCATGCTGAATCCTATTTTTCGTTGGGTTGCACGCTGTGGCGCAGCAACCAGCATCCTGTTGGTTCTTTTTGGGTGTTCATCAAGCTCTAATAAAGGCTACACACTCATGGCGCAGTTGCCACCGGCGTCAAAACAACAGCTCATCATGATGGCTACTATCGATGTGGAAGGTTCAACGTGCAATGTGAGGGTAATGACCTGGAGCCCCAACAAACCTTGGACGCCTTCCTGCGCAGTGAACCAAGACCAGCCAACCCATAAAAACTTCACAATCAATGGGCAACCAGTGGACCTTGTCGCGGTGAGCGACGGTTTCAAGGCATCGAATGCAATTTCGCTAACAGTCCCATTGCCAGCCAGTACTGCGGCGCCAGCCACAACCGCCAAGGTTGCTGAGACCGCCAAAATCGAGTCTCAAGCAAAGACTAAGCCCAAGCCCGCCGTATCCACGATGGTAACCAAAGCTAAGGGTAGCGCCACCACCACAGCGCCAGCCTCCGCAAGCACGGTGGCTGCCGCGACTACCGCTCCAGGTCAAGCATTTCCAACGTTATGGAATTTGGCACTGTTCCCTGGTCATGAAAAACTTGTGGCCCAGAATCTGGGTTATTTGGTAAAAAGTGCTGGGATTAACATCGATGGTAGTGCCTGTGAATTGGATGTGGTTTTCAAGGTCAGGTACCCTCCCTATCATCTGGGCTGCGCCGTCACTACCAACAAGCGGGGTGACTTTACTTTGCTCTTCAACCCATACAAAGTTGCCACGGCTGCATCCAGTGGCACAAACAGCATCTTGTTGACCTCAGAAGGCCCGAGCATTTCCGGAGTCATCTGGGATTCTCATGGCTTTGACTCCTGGACCCCGAGCGTACCGCCCTCATGGAGAGTGCGTACCAAAGCAGATAACTGAGCCGGTTATAAGCGTATGACAGACAAGGAAGTCGCGTAGCGCCGAGGTGAATTCCTGCGGTAGTTGCAGCGGACGAAGCCCTACGAAGCCTTCGGAGCTGAGTGTGAAGTCCACAGTGGCGCAGGGTCGGTGTTGGGGGGGGGCATAAAAATGAGTGCGCGGAGCGGCCGACGAATGCGGGACAGCCGCAGACTAAGGGAGACGTGCCACGCTATCGCGGGATGGGAGCGTGCGAACGTCGGCGCCATACCTACCGAGCTCCACAGCCCGCTATGCAACAATAAATAATTTCTGAAATATGGGCTAACCTCACCGCGTATTTCCAGAGGTTGGGGGAAAGTTTTGGCAGCCAGAATCTTTGTTTTTAAGAGCGAATACCCCTTATTTCTGTGGCCGTCCTGTGGCTATCCTTGGCATTAAGATTTATGTTAAATTAAGCATTCCTAATATGGTTTGGGCCTGTTCAGGGTTTAGGATTTTCAGGTCTTAACGAATGCAGTCCGAATCGCAAAGCGTTTTTTGAGGAAGCTCAATCCATGACCGCGCTCTACAAAAAAATCGCACCTGGAAAGGACAGGCCGCAGGAAGCGCCCATAGCCAATGAAATGTCGGATCAGAACTCCAAGCTCGTGGAGTTGTTTGAGAATCGCAATCTAATCAAGCGCGAACTGGACCAGGTCAGCGCCGAGCGAGATCTGCTTAAAGCAGATGCCGAGGATTTACGCATCCGCAATGAGGAGTTGCAACGTCAACTCACCAATCTGGAGCAAATGCTGGCTGATGCGGAGCGTGGACAGAGCGCTATCATCTATTACCGTCTGCGAGCGGTCTGGAATACCTGCAGGCAACAGCTGCAGACTTTGGCCGGGGATCTTGCCGGCCGTTTTGAAAAAGCTGAGCGCACTGGATTCGAAGAACAAGCGGAAAAGGACCGAAGCCAGCGCCTTGACGAGCTCGCACAGCAATTCGACAAGTTGGAACGTGAACGCCGCAATCTGCGTACTAACTTGGGTGATTTGCAAAAACATCTACCGAATCTGCAGAAATTCTGGCACAAGGCCAAGCGCGCGGATATTCAGTTTCAGATAGACAAACTTACCAAACAGTTCAAGCCCATTGAAAGCCGCAAGCTGGAGCTATTGGCGGCCATGGAGGAGATGCGACGCGAAAAGCAGCAAATCTGGCCTGGAATCAATGTAGCATCCAAACGCACGGTAAATCTGTGGTTGCTGGCGCTCGCTCAATATTTGTACCTGCATTTTGCCGAGTACAACATTGCGGAAATGGCGCGCAGCGCCGGCACCAAACCTGTTTCGGACGTGAATTTCGGCTTGCTCAATGATTGTCTGACTATAGGCAACCATGTCTACGAAGTAGTCGTGAAACTGCGCGCCGATAAAGCGCGGCCCGAAAAACTGCGCTTCCGCGTTGAACACTTGCGACGCAATGCAACCTATGCCAGCGAGACCGGCACCATTCTGGAAGAATCTTGTCTGGATTACATCCCGCTGCCATCCCAGACGGCACCCACAATTGATGCCGAAGCCCAGCCGGTTGGCGTCAATGTCCTGCGGCTGAGTTATTGGGATCTACAGAGTATCCTGCTTAAGCCGCCTGCACCGGCCCAAGAAACCCATCCCAAAACAGTAGCGCTGTCCGACTGAATTCAGTTGCCAGCGGTCGCCGCTGGCAAGCTCGGCATGCTACCTATGCCCATAACGACCATATCGGCGGTGATTTGTGCGGTTTCCTGCAATAATACGTCCGGTATCAGGGCATTCACATCGTTGTCACCGTCCGTAGCATCATCGCCGTGGATTTTACCGGGCTTGCTGTCGCCTGTTGTCTTGTAAGCATCCGCCAAACTTTTCGCCGGGGGCAGGCCCTTGAGTTTACGCCAGGCATTGGCAAGCCCAAGCTTTTCATGATCACGTGAGGCCTGTAGTTTTTCCCGTTCGCTTAGCAGCAACGGCACAGATTTGTTACTGCGTTGGGCTTCCAGCTGTTGTATACCCTTGAGAAACAAAGCCCAATCTGAGTTGTGGGCAATACGCTCTTCATGGAGTTTGAGTAGTGTGGGTAATCTCGTCACAAGATCCAGGTGCAAAGGAGTGTAGTTTGCGGATGGGATTTGATCCCAGGGCAGGGCATCATCTTGAGTTTCCTCACCGAATTCCTTGGGGTCAATAGTCGAGGGCATAACGATGTCTGGTGTTACACCCTTGAGCTGGGTACTGGCACCATTCACTCGATAGAACTTGTCCACCGTTAGCTTGAGTTGCCCGGCATCCTGATTCCCCGGCACGAATCGATTGAGGTCGATGAGTCTCTGCACCGTGCCCTTGCCATAGGTTGTGGACCCCACAACCAGGCCACGGTGGTAGTCCTGGATGGCGGCGGCAAAGATTTCCGAGGCGGAAGCCGTGAATCGGTTCACCAGCACCACCAACGGGCCGGTATACACGATGCCACTATCGTTATCGTCGTCCACTTCCACGTCACCGGTATTGTCACGAATCTGTACCACCGGACCATGAGGGATGAACAGACCGGTGAGTTTGGTGGCTTCATCCAGAGCACCCCCACCATTGTTGCGCAGATCAATAACCACACCCTCCACGTGTTCGGCTTCGAGCTCCAGGAGCAGCTTGCGCACATCGCGGGTGGTGCTAGTGTAATTTTTTTCTCCCTCCAAGCGCCCTTCAAAATCGCTGTAGAACGCGGGAATATTGACGACGCCAATTTTGTAGCTGCGGGTGCCGCGTTTTACGGTGACGACACTTTTATGCGCCGCCTCAGCCTCCAGTTTCACTGTCTCGCGCACCAAGCGGATGGTTTTTTCCGGTGAGCCGGGAGCCGCACCCGCAGGCAGTATCTGCAATCTGACCACCGAATCTTTTGGACCACGAATAAGCTGCACCACGTCATCCAGACGCCAACCCACCACATCCACCATATCGCTTTTGTCTCCTTGGGCGACGCCGGTAATGCGATCATCGGGATGCAGCTCCTTGCTCCTGGCAGCGGGTCCGCCGGGGATAACCTGAACCACTTTGGTGTACTCACCGTCGGAAATGAGGGCTGCTCCGATGCCCTGGAGTTTGAGGCTCATCTGGATCTGGAATTCTTGTGACTGGTCCGGCGAAAAATAATTGGTATGCGGATCCAGGGAAAGGGTGTAAGAATTCATGAATAAGTCGAATACGTCTGCGGGTGCAATCTGGCGGGCACGGTAATCAAAGTTCTGGTAACGTTTGCGCAGAACTTCGGCGGCCTGTTTCCAGGTCTTGCCGGCCAACAAGAGGCCAATGACGTCGTTCTTGACGCGCTTGTGCCAGATGTCATCCAACTGGGCGGTGCTGGTTGCCCACGGCGCCTTGTCGCGGTCGTAAATATAATCTTCGTTGATGCTCAAATCAGGTTCATGGTCCAGCAATCCGAGCGCATACTGAATACGCTGCTGAACACGTTGTTGGTAAACGTTATAGATGACAAAGGCGGGTTTGAGATTGCCGTCCCGAATGGCGTTATCCAGGTTATCCCTATAGGACGCGAAACCGTTGATATCTGATTGCAGAAAATAGCTGCGATTCGGATCCAGGTTCTGCAAGTAGTGTTTGAATATCTGCTCCGAAAGAGTTTTATCCAGCGGCTGATTGCCGTAGTGATAGCGAGTGAGAATGCCAGCTATGGCCTCATCCACAAGCGTCTCACGTGGTTGCGGGAGCAAGGCTGGTAATTGTGCAAGGGTGCTGCCGGCGGCAGGTATGGTACTGGTGCAATAAGCGGATGCGGTTAGCAGCGTGCCGATGAAGATCAGCAGGTAAAGAAGTTTTTGACGCATTCTGGGGGAATATCCTGTTGATGAAAGCCACGCACCACGAAGGGGAATGGCTGGTATTTTCCGATGGATATAGTATTAGAAGTCAGGTTCGAGTGCGAGCATACGTCAATTAACGAGCCAAGGAAGGCGCGCAGCGCCGAGGCGAGGAACCTGCGGTAGCCGCAGCGGAGTGCGAAGTCCGCGCCGCGGCGTAGCGTCAGTGTCGAGGAGGCATCGAAAGGGGATGCGCAGCGTCTCCCCGACCGGCCGCAGAGAAAGGAGGTTGACTGTTGACTTTGGCGGACTATCAACCATGTGCCCCATGATTTTTCAGCAAGGGCGTTACTTTTGGCAGTACCGGGGCGCTGGGTATACTTGCCGGATTGGCGTTCCGGGGTCAGATTGTCAATCGTCGCTGTTGCTGGACGATGGGATGTGTGCTGGCGATGGTACCTGTCGTGGTGCGCATCATTTTTCCGCCAGTGGCTGATGGCCGGGACAGTGACTTATAGACTTGATGGCGGCTATGGCAGTGGGCATAGTTAGCTGGGCGGATGGCTGATTTCGGGTCTGGGCCGGCACCTCTGGCATGGTTTGGGAAGGTTAGGGCGCTCTCAGCAATTGAAACGATGGATGGGGCCGGTGCTTAACTTCCCCGAAAATTTTCCGATATATTTATGAACCCGGTTTTAGATACTTTAAGTAGGTAGTAACCTGTTTTTTAGCCCCTTCAGGCGTATGCTAAAATAACTTGTCTCTAGGTTCTAGAGATAGAGATTATCCTGGTGAGGGGGTGAAGCTGATAAAATTATGCTCCCGAACCCCGTATCTTATTGACTTGGCGAGGTGTATTCGAGTAAAAAACGGGGCCCGCAAAATGAGCTGAACGGTGCGAAGGGTGCTGCTGCGTGATCCAAGCCATCGCGGAGCGCTCATGCGCGTTTGTAAACACCGAATACCAAAATCCGGTATTGCAGGAGATTTATAAGTGAATATTCAAGAGCTTCTTCATATCGCTAACGTTTCAGGTGGCATCATTTACGTCATCATTTTCACCCTGCTGATAGCACTTATCATCATTATTGACCGGACTTGGTATCTCGCCAAGGTTGTAAGGCAAGGTGAATTGATTGCACGGGTGATCCTGCAATCAGAGGAAGTGGACCGTGACGCACTCATGGATCTCGCGGTCCGCACTGCCAAGTATCCACAAGGTGCCGTGCTTGAAGTGGCTCTCAAGTATCCTGACGTCAAGGACCCGGTGCGTCTTTCTGAGCTCATCGAGGAAACCATCCTCTTGCAGGCTCCGCGTATTGATCGCGGCATGTGGGTCCTTGATACCGTGGTAACGCTTGATCCACTGCTGGGTCTCTTGGGTACCATCGTGGGTATCTTCGAAGCGTTCCAGGTGCTGGGGGCGGCGGATACCGCACCTACCAAGGTGACCGGTGGTGTAGCGGTAGCGCTCATAGCTACCGCCGCTGGTTTGGCGGTCGCAATCATAGGCTTGGTATTCTTCAACGGCCTTAACAATCGTGTTCGTCTGATCCTGCACCAGATGGAAGCCATCAAGGTGATGCTTGTAAACCGCCTTACCTGAGGCTCCCCTGGCCTAGCCGGGAACATGATTAATACTCAACTGGCCGTCGCGTTCGGCCAAGGCAGGTAGTTGCAATGAAGGGTTTTTTTGAAAAAAAGAAGGGCAGAATTGAAATCATCAATATGATTGATATCATGCTTTTCTTGCTCGTATTCTTCATCATGATCACCTTGCGCATGATTCCCGCCACCGGAATTGCCTCCCATCTGCCTCAAAGCAGCACGGCGGTAACCATCGAACGGCCCAAGATCATCATCAGCCTGCCGGCGCATGGCCAAATCGTGGTCGAGGGCCAACTGATGACGCCAGATCAACTTACATCCTATCTCCTGGGACAGGATCCAGCACACGCAAACGTTACGATTGCCGGTGCCAAGGACGTATCGCTTCAGGATCTGGTGATTGCCATGGATGCATGCCGCGAAGCGGGGGTGACCCAAATCGGTATCGCCGCCCAGAACACTAACAATTAATCCATAGGGCCCGACTGTGGACAATAAGCATGTTTTCAGCGAGGGCCTGTTCACGGCCCGCTCTGGTGTTTCGGTTATCTTGGCGGTAATCGCTGAGGTACTGATCGGTCTTATACTTGCGGGCATTATCATCTGGCACGTGACGCATCCGGAGCCGCCGCCGCCGGTGGAGAAGGTGGCTGTCATCACCATTCCCCCGAATCCGCCGCCGCCGCCACCGCCGCCGCCTAATACGCCGATTCCAAAATTACCGACGCCGCAGCCGCTTTCCGAAGTGCCGGCGATTCCCTCGCCAATCCCGGTTCCGAATGCGATCCCGCCGCAGCCACCGCAGCCACCGCCGGTGGCCACACCGCCGCCGCAGGTGAATATTGCCGCGATCAGGGCTAATTTCTACGCGGAACTCCATGCCGCAATTGATGCGGCCAAGGTTTATCCGCGTCAGGCAATCCTTTCCGGTGCCACCGGCACGGCGACAGTGAGTTTCGACTACCACGATGGTTCGGTCAGCAATATCCGCATTGACCGCTCCAGTGGTGATCGTTCTCTCGACCGCGCTGCCATGGATGCCGTGAGAAATGCTCACTACCCACCGCCGCCGTCTCAGTTCCAGGGGCAGACGCTACATTTCTCCGTGCCGGTAGTTTTCAATTTAGGTGGATCTTAAGTTATTACTGTTTATGCGGCCGAAGACAGAACACCGCGGGTTTACCCGTGGATGAATAAAAAGCTGCCTACAGTTCCGTAGGCGGCTTTTTCGCACCCGAAAACGGATTCCCGCTTAGGAGCGCACGGCTTTGCAGAATGGGAAGATTCTTAATGTTGATCTCGAAATTCTCTGTCCTGAGTGCTCTGGCATACTCCGCAGGTGTGTTTAGGTCACTTTTAATGTGAGACGCATTTTAGTTATCAGTTGACATTCAGCCATACCGCATGTTTTGCTATGATTAGGTAAATGCGGCGATGGAGTTCGCCCCGAACCGCCCACAATGGGCTAATGACTCCTAATTTGAATTCTGAAGAATTCAGAGGAGTTATTACATGGCATACCGCAAGGCATGCCGGGTCGCCGCATATCAGTACCCAGATGCGCTCCCGCTAAAGACTGTTCCCGCATCCGCGCCTGCGGAGAAGTACCGCCATGTTGCCTGAGGTATTGGCACAGATTGCGCAAGTGCTGGCGGTGCTGATCCTGGCGCCGCTTATCCAGGGTTTCATCCTGCGTTACGAAGAACGCGTGCAACGCGCCCGCGGGCCGTCCGTTCTGCAACCTTACCGCGACTTGTGGAAACAGTTTCACAAGCAGCTTGTCATTCCCGAGACGGCTTCCTGGGTATTTTGGGCGGCGCCCATCGTCGCGTTCACCGCTATGCTCACGGTGCCGCTGCTCATCCCGGTACTCACGAACTATCCTCTGCCGCTATCCGACATGGGTGATATTCTTGGCGGCGGCCTGATACTCACAGTCGGCACGTTTTTTATAAATCTCGCAGCACTGGATTCCGGCAGTGCCTACGGTGGCATCGGCGCCAGCCGCACCGTCATGCTCTCGATTCTCGCCGAGCCCACGCTGATTCTGGTATTCGTAGGCATTACGCTCATGGCGAAAGCCATGTTACCGTTCGTGGTGAACCATCTGCTGGTGGCGGACAGTGCGGTGTACTGGAGCCCCACCCACCTGCTTTTGGTGCTGGCGTTCTTTATCCTGTTGCTGGTAGAGACCGACAAGCTCCCGATACATTCCAGCACCCACATCGAGGTGTACATGATCGAGGAGGCCCGTATCCTCGAGTATTCAGGTCCACTGCTGGGCCTGCTCAAATGGGCCTCCATGATGAAGCAGTTCATTCTTTATACAATTTTTTGCAATGTTTTGCTTCTACCTTGGGGATTGTCTGTCCATGGTACCGCGCTCGGTATTTTTGCCGCGATGGTCGTTCTGGTACTCAAATTATTCCTGATCGGAGCAGCCATGATCGTGGTGCAGACGTCGCAATCTCGGTTGCGATTTTATCGCTACCAGGAGCCGCTGGCAGCTTCATTCCTGCTGGCTATTCTTGCCATCATTGCCAATCAGATCAGGTGAAGCATGCTCGCAGCGCATCTTGATCCCCTGGCCGCCTCGATTTTCAGCCTGATTGCCATCGCCAGCATGCTGCTGTCGTTCGTAATGCTGGGTTCACGCTGGTTGAAGGATTACATGTACGCTTTTGGTGCCCAGTCCTGGCTGATTGCGCTGTTATCCGCCCTGGTGGGCTACTACGGCCATTATCCCGAGCTTTATTTCATTGCGATCCTAACCATTTTGTTTCGCGGCCTGTTTCTGCCTTATCTGGTACTGCGTATCCTGCGGCGTTTGCACGTGAAACGCGAGCTGCATCTTGTATTGCAGCCATCGACCAGCTTGATTCTAGGCGCGATTTGCGTGGTTTTCTCCTTAGTGGTGGCGTTTCGTATTTCGACGGCCATCGGTTTTCCTGAGAATATCGTGGTGCTGGCGCTCACGGTGATGTTTACCATGAAGCTGGTTGGATTTCTGATACTGAGCGTACGGCATGAAGCAGTAAGTCATATTCTTGGTCTGATGCTGCTGGAAAACGGCATCTTCCTGGGGTCGCAAATATTGATTCCCGGCATGCCATTGCTGATCGAATTGGTAGTCTTGTTCGATCTATTGGTGGCGGTGGCATGTTTCGGAGTACTGGTGCGCTACCTGCTGGCGCGCGTGGGCAGTACCAGTAGTCTTGAACTCAAACGGTTGATAGGCTGATGATGACGTTGTGTTTCATTGTTCTATTGATCGCACCGTTAGTGGTGGTCGTTGGTGCTTTGTTGATCCGTCGGCCACGCTTCGCTGAATATCTGAATCTGCTTGCCAGTGTTGTGGCATTTCTTGCCGCGACATCATTACTCTTTATCATACGTACCCCGATATTTTTCTGGCATAACTATCTGTTCGTGGATACGCTGGGTTGTTGGGTGGCATTGTGCACGGCGGTTGTTTACCTTTTGGCATCTATTTACGCGGTAGGCTACATGCGCCTGCTTGCGCAGGATAAGCACCTGCCGGGTTTCTATGCACTGTTTGCCGGCTTTGCATGGACCATGCTGCTCGCCGTCTTTGTCAATAACATTGGCATGTTCTGGATCGCCATCGAACTCACCACCTTAGTGAGTACTTTCCTGGTGGGGTTCGAGCGGGCCGCAGAGAGTATCGAGGCTGCGTGGAAATATATCATCGTAGTGTCGGCGGGTATTACGTTGGCATTGTTGGGGACAGTGTTGCTCTACTGGGGTGGCAGTCTAATATTGGGACCCAGTTACGATATGACATGGCAAGTGTTGCGGGATGTGGCGCCGCACATGAATCCAGTGCTGCTCAAACTCGGGTTTCTATTGGTGCTTGCGGGATATGGCACAAAAGTTGGTTTGGCACCCATGCATACCTGGCTGCCGGATGCCCATAGCGAAGGTCCAACACCAGTATCGGCCATGCTTTCCGGCGCGCTGCTCAATACCGCCATGCTCGGCATTGTGCGTTTTCTTGCGATCGTGGATGCAGCGAGCATCGGTTCGTTACCGCATACCGCCCTGGTGGTATTGGGTATCTTCTCGGTTTTTATCGGGACGCTCTTTATCGTGCATCAGGAAGGCATCAAACGGCTGATGGCCTATTCAAGCGTGGAACATATGGGCATCCTGGCGCTGGGTTTCGGATTCGGCGGAGTCCTAGGTATCGCGGGGGCGCTCTACCATATGCTGAATCATTCCCTCAACAAATCGCTGATGTTCTTCGGCGCAGGTAACAGCATGCGTCGCTACGGTACCAAGGAAATGCCAGCGTTACGCCGGGTGTTGCATGAATTCCCCGTTTCGGGATTGTTATGGCTTGCAGGTGCAGTGGCCATCACGGGCGCACCGCCTTTTGGTTTGTTCCTAAGTGAGTTCAGCATTTTGCGGGCTGGTTTTTCTGGATCCAATTTGTGGGCGGCCATCGTGATGCTGGTGCTCCTGATTATCATTTTCATCGGCTTCCTCAGACACTTTGGTGCCATGTACTTCGGCAGGCGACCCGAAGGTACGCCCCAGGGAGCGATCGTCAGTGCCTGGTGCGTGGTGCCTATGTGGCTTGCCCTGATACCACTCCTGATAATGGGGTTGTGGTGGCCGGACGGGTTAATGCGAATTTTTGACGGCATTGCGCATCAACTGATAGGGCCGACGTTATGAAGAGCGCATTGGAAATACGCCTTACACCCGCGGAACTTCAACCTGCCTGTGAAGCGCTGCTTCGAGACGACGGACGCATACAGATGGCTTGGGCTTGGGTTCCGTCCCCGGGGGGAATAGAGGTTTGTTATCTCGCTACTCAAGGTGCGCAGCAATCATTTGTGCTGTGGCGTTGCGGGGCGACGGACCAGGGTCTGCCGAGCCTTGCCGGCATTGCGCCGCTCCTGGGTTGGTATGAGCGCGAGATCACAGATCTTTTCGGAGTCAGCTTCTCGGGTCATCCCGAACCCTATCCGCTGGTGCTGCAGGAAGGGGCGCGACCGATAAAACCACCCCTGGATCCCGCATACCCGAGGGATACCGCCATGCTATTCAAGCGCCAGCCAGCGCGCATCCCGGAGGTACTAGGCGATGACGTCCAAGCACTGCCGTTCGGTCCGGTGCGCGCCGATGTGATGGAGTCCGCTCAGTTTTTGTTCTTTTACCTAGGCGAGCACATTCTGCATTATCAACCGCGGCTGTTCTTCAAGCACCGCGGGATGGAGAAACGCTTTGAAGGGCTAGAGCCGGCCTTGGGTGTTGTGTTGGCCGAGCGCGTTTCGGGAGTCGGCAGCTTCGCCCACGCACTTGCGTACTGCCAGGCGGTCGAATCCGCCTGCGGTTGTGTAATTCCACCCCGAGCTGAGTGGGCGCGAACGCTGCTCGCGGAGTTCGAGCGGCTCTACAACCATCTGCATTACTTCGGTCATCTGGCGGATACCACCACGCTCAAGGTTGCCAATGCCGAAGGCAAGTTGCTCGAGGAACGCGTCAAACAGATTAACGCGCGGCTTTGTGGCAGCCGGCTTTTACGCAACCTGCTTCGGCCGGGCGGGTTGCGCCACGATATTAATGTTTACAGCGGGCTCTCTGAAGAACTTCGGGAATTGCATCTTGATATTAGCCGTTACCTGGGACAGTTGTCGCGGACCGCCGGCTATCTGGACCGCCTTATAGATACTGGCGTGTTGAACCGTCGGATTGCATTTGATCAGGGAGCCACAGGTCCTGTCGAGCGCGCTTCGGGTCTCGACCGCGATTTGCGCCGTGATCATCCTTATGCGGCGTATGGCGCTGTAGAGTTTGCGATCCCCTTGAGGGAGAGGGGGGATGCAAACGCGCGCGCGGAAGTACGCGCCGAGGAGATTGACGTGTCAATGGCACTGATTGCGCGGCTGCTAGCCGATATTCGACACGGTGCTTTATGCAGTTCTTGTACGCCATTACCCAGTGTGGAGGGCCTTGGCTGGTGCGAATCACCCAGAGGGGCCTTGTACTATGCTGTGCATTTTGACGAAGCTGGAAAATTGCGCCGCGTAAAAATCAAATCACCTTCCTTCTCGAATTGGCGCGTATTCCCGTATACGGTTCACGATTCAAACATGATGGATTATGCTATCAACGAAGCGAGCTTTGGTCTCAGCATCGCTGGATGTGACAGGTAGGAGCCACATATGCCGGCGTGGACACTGTTTGGTTTGATGCGCGGTAGTGCCACAACCGATTGGCCTGTCGGAGAGGATGATGGACAGAAAAATGTCCTCGGTATGCCGCGCTATCATCCAGAAAAATGCGAAGCCGGCTGCAAGGAATGCGTAGCCGTGTGTCTGCCGGGTGCACTGACATTAACCCACGGCAACGAGGCACGTTTGAAAGTGGATTATGGCCGCTGCGTCGTTTGTCAATTGTGTGTGGAAGTTTGTCCCACTGGTGCTCTGGCGACCAGCAACGATTGGGCGTTTGCCGTGCATGAGCGAAATGATCTTCGATGGAAGGAGGCCATACGATCGCCGGAAGCCGCTATAGTGAAGTCGCGGATTGAGGGCGCATTCAAACGTAGTCTGCACATCCGTCATGTGGATGCTGGCTCCTGCAACGGCTGTGAGTCGGAACTGCAAGCACTCAACAATCCTTTCTACAATCTGCATCGTCTCGGTATCTTCTTCACGCCGTCGCCGCGTTTTGCCGATGTGCTTCTGGTTACCGGCACGGTCACCTATGCCATGCGCGACGCCTTGCTCGCCACCTATGAGGCTATGCCGGAACCCAAGTGGGTCATGGCCATGGGCACCTGCGCTGTATCCGGAGGTGTCGCCACGGGTGGCTATAGCTCCGGCCACGGTCTTGAAGGGCTGCTGCCGGTGGATGTGTATCTTCCCGGGTGCTCGCCGAATCCGGCCGCCATCATTCATGCATTACTCGTGCTGTTGGAGCGTGCCTCCCCACGCGTAAGCGATGGCCATATGGATATAAACCGCCATGAGTAATGTTTTGCTGTTGTTAGTCATTAACTGTTGGGTGCTTGCCTGTCTCTTGGTCTTATCCACCAGGGCTACCAGACTCGCGCGGCTGCTGCTCGCGGCCGGTGCACTCGCGGGCGTCTTGCTCGCGATTATCACCTTGCCGGGCGGCATGCCTCCGGTGCAACTGCCGGTGAGCGTGGGCGGCGGGCCGATCACCTTCGAGCTCTCAGCGTCGGCGCTCTGGCTGATGGGATTTGGATTGGCGGCAGCGATTCCAGCCTGTTGGCTCGGCACACCGGGGGAAGGCCAGCGTGGGTGGATAGCGGGTGCGGCCTTGAGCCTGCTTGGAGCGCTCGGGATATTTGGACTTCAGGACAGTATCGCTTTTCTGATTGCCTGGGAAGTCATGAGCCTCGGTGGAGCAGCGATGATCCTAGGCGGCCGGCGTGCCCGCGGCGGCGGACGGCGAGTGCTGTTCATGCTGGGACTGCTGGAAGTTGGCAGCGTGGCTTTGTTGTGCGCTTTTCTCCTCATGGGCACACTGGGGATGAAGGGCTTCAGTTTCCAAGACTCGGCGGGGAGCATCGCCGCTCTTGCGCCCTGGCTGCAAGCGCTGGTGGGGATGCTGCTACTGATTGGCTTTGGGGCCAAGCTCGGTATTCTGCCGTTCTATGAATGGTTCCCCGCTGCCTATGGTGCCGGCAGTGGAGCCACTGGAAATCTGCTATCGGGAGTAATCCTGAACGCGGCTTTTTTCGGTTTGAGCCAGGGTTACGTCCGCTGGCTGGCAGATACACCGGTACTCTTTGGCCTGGGCATATCGCTGATTGCCGCGGGGGTGGTGAGCGCGATTCTTGCGGCTCTATACGCATTTCAGGAAGACGACTGGCGCGAATTGCTGAGTCTCTCCACCGCGGAGAATGCTGGCATCGCAGTTACCGCGCTGGGTGCGGCGGTGCTGTTTCGCGCCCAGGGACAGGTAGAACTTGCCGGCTTAGCCTGGATGGTAGCTATGTTGCAGCTTGCAGCCCACGCACTCGCCAAGGGCGGGTTGTTTATCGCTGCCGACGGCGTCTTTTACGCTACCGGCTCTTATCTCATCGCGCAACGCGGGCTATTGCGCCGAAGTTCATGGCTGTTCGGTGTCGGCGCGGTATTTGCCGGCATGAGTCTTGCTGCCATGCCGCCTCAAGCCGGTTTCGTGAGCGAATGGTATATCTTCCAGACCCTGTTCCAGGGATTTCGCCTGGACAGTCTGGCGGGACGCTTGGTGACGGCGCTCGCTGGAGCGGGGCTAGCACTTACCGCCGCCATTTCCCTTGCCACGTTTGTGAAGGTATTGGGCATCGGCTTGCAAGGGCAAGGCGATCCACAGACGACAATGATTCCACGGCGGGTGAGTTATGCCACCGGCATCCTGGGTTTGGCTGTTTTGGCGCTGGCTGTGGGCATGCCCTGGTGGGTGCAGACGCTGGATACCGCGGCATTTCAGCAGTTCGGCATGCATATGGCCTCTGCCATGTATGCTGGTTTGATACTGGTACCGCTGACCTCAAGTTTCGCGTTCATTTCGCCCACGCTGCTCGCGATTGTGTGCCCGCTGCTGGCACTGCTGCCTATTGCGCTATTGCTGTCTGCGCGACGCTTTAGTGTGCGTCGCGCAGCGGTGTGGTACGGAGGGCTGTCGCGGGACAATGATCGGGTAGCCACCACCTCGCTGACTTTCTCCAATGCCATGCGTACCTTCTACAGTTTCATTTACAGGCCGACGCTGGATGTTGAGCACGAGCACGCCAGTCGCGGTTATTTTCTGAAACGCCTGCATTTCAATTACCGGGTCGCGCCGATTTTCGGTGCTTTGCTGTTTTTGCCGCTGACCCGGTGCGTGAACAGTGCCGCGCAGCGTTTGCGAGCATTACAATCAGGCCATCTCAATTTTTATCTTGCCTTGATCGGCATGCTGCTAGTGTTTGTGCTGGTCCTTGGCGTTATCTGACAACAAGGAGCCGATTTCAATGTGGACGTATTTTGGAGTAGCAGTTGGGGGTGCGGTGGGTTGCTGCGCGCGTTATGCAGTGACCCAATTGATACAACAGGTGTATGGACGCAGTTTCCCGCTGGCTACCCTTATCATCAATGTGCTGGGTTGTTTCCTGATGGGTTTTCTGTTCTTTGAGACCCTGGAACGGATATCTATGAGTCCCACCATGCGCACGGCAATCCTGACAGGCGGGTTGGGGGGCTTCACCACGTTCTCGACATTCGCCATGGAATCGATTCTGCTTATCGAAGGTGGCGAGATAGGTTACATGGCCGCCTACCTGCTGCTGTCAGTGTTTCTGGGCCTAGCTGCGGCGCTGGTGGGTGCCTACATTGCGCGTAACTTGTGAGGGAAGGTGCCATGACAAAAGACATGACTTTAGTGCGTATCTATCTCAGCGAAGCTGATCACGGGGGCAAGCGGAACCTTCTGACTGAAATCATGGGAATATTGCATGACCACCACAAGGTACACGGCGTGACGGTGTTTCGCGGCATCGCTGGGTTCGGAGCCAAGGGCATCGTACACTCTGCGGACTTGCTGCGGCTCACGCAACGTCTGCCGCTGGTGGTGGAATTTTTCGATGAGCCGGCCATCGTGGAGGCGGCACTCACGGTTTTGCAGGATATAGTTCCTCCAGGCCATGTGATTTCCTGGCCGGTGAGTTGCCGTGCATAACGGGTGACGAGAAAAGTGGGGAACATCTTTTGAATATCAGTAGACGCCTGCCGGCAAAGGCGGGCATCGCGCGCAGCGGTGCGCTGCGCTTCGTTATGCGCATCGGCATCGTCAGTTTATTCGCGGATTTCACCTATGAGGGCGGCCGCAGCATCGTCGGGCCGTACTTGGCGGTTTTAGGTGCCGGGCCGATTTTTGTCGGCGCGGTGGCCGGGCTCGGTGAATTCCTGGGTTACGCGGTGCGCCTGGCGTCAGGGCGATTTGTGGACCGCCATCGAGGCCACTGGAAAGTGATGGGCGCGGGTTACACCCTCAATATGTTGGCAGTGCCGGCCCTGGCCCTGGCACCGTTTGCGTGGCTGGCGGGCCTGCTGGTGTTTCTGGAGCGCATCGGCAAGGGCATCCGTAATCCTGCCAAGGATGCCCTCCTGTCACGCGCGGGACGCGAGCTGGGCCATGGCTATGCCTTTGGTTTACATGAGTTTCTGGACCAATTAGGTGCCGTGCTTGGCCCGTTGGCGGTAGCTGGTGCTGTGGCCTATTCCGGTTACCGGCTGGGATTCGCGGTGCTGATCGTGCCGGCGTTGCTAGCCTTGTTTTTCCTGCGGCGTGCGCGTGGCATTGAACCGGAGGCAGCGCCGGCGGAGAAAGGGGAAAAGCGCGCCAAGTTTGATGCGCGCTATTACCGTTACATGGCTTTCTCAGCGGTGACTATCCTGGGATTTTCCCACTTCATCTTGGTAGGTTTTCATTTACAAGTTACGCATCGTCTGTCTCCCGAGCTCATCCCGGTGCTGTTCGCGGTGGCTATGGCCATGGATGCTTTGGCGGCGATTGTGGTGGGGCGCTTTTTTGATCGCTATGGCCTGAAGGTATTGTATGCGCTGCCTTTGCTGACGTTGCCCACGCTGCCCTTGTTGTTCCTGGCTGTGCATCCGCTATGGATCTGGATTGGCGCAGGACTCTGGGGTGCAGCGCTGGGGGTGCAGGAAAGTACCGTACGCGCGGGCGTGGCCTCGCTTACGCCGGAAGCTCTTCGAGGCACCGCGTTTGGGTTGTTCGACACGGTGTTCGGTGCGTCGTGGTTTGTGGGTAGCGTGATGATGGGAGCTCTGTACGCGCTCGGACCCGGCTGGCTGGTAGCCGTGGCAGTGCTGTTGCAGCTTGCCGCCCTGCCGTTACTCACCACCATCCACTACGGTAGCGCACGCGCATGAGCGATCTGAATGCCAGCCAGCAGCGCTATGTGATGGCCGTGTTTGCTGAGGTCAGCAAGCATCTCGACAGCATTGCCGCCCTTGTGGAGGGAAAACCCGTAGCGCAGCGCGGGTATCCCGGCGATCTATCCAGTGAGCAACGCAGGGAACTGCGCACCCTGCTCGGGGCGATGCGCAGGGAGCTCACGCATATCATCGAACAACTGGATCTTGCATTGCCGGAAACAGGCATATCGGCGCAATGGAAAGCGCATACGCATCTCCAGTTCGCGGACGTGGAATTCCTGGAACTCACGGCTGCCAAGCTGCGCGGTTATGGTCCGCTGGACGAAGCTGCCTACACCCGGCTGCAACAGTCGGTGAGTGTGCTGCGGGCGCGGCTGCGGGTTATGATGCAGGCGATCTGAGAATTTCAGGGGCAGGCTTGGCTCCTGCCATGCGGGCACGCAGGCATGACGCGTGGATGCATGGGGCCGAACATGGGCGGAGGTCTCGGCGGAGGAGGTGGGGGCGCACCGCCGCCCGGCGGAGGGGGTGGGCCGCCAGGGGTGGATTGATTGCCCCCGACGATGATCGGCGCTCCATAGTACCCCAGGTCCAGACCGGGTCCCCACCCGTAATCGTAGCCCCAGGGTGCATAGCCGCCGCCCCAACCATATCCGTAAGACGCATAACCACCGAAATATGCCGGTGGGCCGTATTGTCCGGGTTGGTTCGGCACTGAAGCACAGCCTGCAATGCCCAGCGCTAATAGCACCAATGCAGCCAGCGCGCGGATTTTATGGAAAAATTTTCCCGGCATCAAAGTCATAAACGCACCTGCCTGATAGCAGTTTACTCTACGATGCGGGCGCTAACCGGATGTGAACGGTATTTAATGTTCGGTAATGTGAGGGCGGCTGCGCTCGGGATCGTGTTTCCCGCGCCGCTTGAAAATCCATATAGATCGGAATCCCGTCCGCTATGCGTGTGATTTTACTGTTTTGGCACGATCATCAAAAAGGCCACCGCAGGGTGGCCTTTTTATTTTTGGTGGAGGCGGCGGGAATCGAACCCGCGTCCGCAAGTCCTCCGCCCTCAGCTCTACATGCGTAGCACACGTCTTTGATTTAACCGCCTGCTACCCGACGGGCAGGGAAAACAGACGGCGGGTCCGGTATGTTTTAGTGGTTTGGCGCCGGACGCACCACACCGCGATCTTGTGAGGCACGACCGTTGAATGCCCCGGAAGGGCGCTGGACGCACAAGCACGGCTCCAGTCAACGGCTAGCCGGGATTAAGCGGCTAGGGCGTAGTTACTATCGTTCGCAACTAGCGTTGTTGCAAGACAGTTTAACGAGGAATCCTGCACCTCGGCATGCACTTCGGGTTTCGCGACCCACGTCGAGACCTTGTCGCCCCCATAAAGTGTCGGGATCTATTCTACACCCCAAATCCAAGCCTGTGCTTTCGTGAATCGTGGATGCTCGGTGCCGGGGTTAGTGTCCCGTATATAGCCTGAATTCGGTTGCAGCACGCAGTACGCTCGACGCAGCACCAATTTTAGCTGTGCCGCAGCAGCCGCTCCTTCTGTCGCCGCCAGTCGCGCTCTTTCTCGACGGCGCGTTTGTCATGGGCCTTCTTGCCCTTGGCAAGTCCGATTTCCAGTTTGGCCCGGCCTTTTTTCCAAAACAGCGCCAGCGGTATCAAGGTATAGCCTTTGCGTTCCACCGCGCCGATGAGACGGTCCAGTTCCGCGCGGTTCAGCAGCAGCTTGCGAGTACGCGTGGGGTCGGGATGAATGTGGGTGGAGGCAGTGACCAGCGGCATGATATGCGCACCCAGCAACCAGGCCTCGGTGTTTTTAATCACCACATAGCTTTCGGTAATCTGGGCTTTGGATGCCCGCAGGCTTTTCACCTCCCAACCTTCTAGCGCCAAGCCGGCTTCAAAGCGTTCCTCAATGAAATACTCGTGACGCGCGCGCTTGTTGAGCGCGATGGTGGAGGTGCCCGGCCGATCATCGGGTTTTTTGTTCATTGTGGAATTATACCGGCCGGCCGTTGTGCTACCGGCATGAATGCTTCAAAATCGCTGCAACATGTCGGCTGACCGACTTTTTCCGATGGATCCCTAGCATGCGCACGGTGAACAAGAGCGCACTGGTACCGTACCCGGCTGAGTCCATGTACGCCCTGGTGAACGATGTGGCGCATTATCCGGAATTCCTGCCTTGGTGCCGCAGTGCACGCATCCTCTCACAGGGCGATACCGAGATGCGCGCCAGCCTGGAGTTTGCCCGTGGAGGTTTCCACAAGACATTCACGACCCGGAACAGCATGCAGCCGGGACAGAATATAGTTATAACACTGGAGGATGGACCTTTCCGCCATCTGCAAGGGCATTGGCATTTCGAGAATCTCGGCGCAACGGGCTCCAAGGTCTCACTCAATATGGAGTTTGAATTTGCCGGTGCGCTGCTCGATAGGATGGCTGGGCCGGTATTCCACGAAATCTGCAATTCGCTGGTAAACGCCTTCACCCAGCGCGCCGCCGATCAATATGCAAAACAATGAGACCTTACATATAGAGGTGGTTTATGCCTTGCCGGATGCCCAGTACCGGATTGAGTTGCAGCTCCCCGCCGGCAGCACGGCAAGCGCTGCGCTTGAACGCTCGGGGTTGCTACAGAGATTTCCCGAGATTGATCTGGGGAATGACAGGATGGGAATTTTTGGACGGACGGTAAAACCGGATTATGTATTGGCTGATGGCCAGCGTTTGGAGATATACCGGCCGCTCCTACGGGATCCAAAGGAGGCTCGCAGGGAACGAGCCGCCCAGGGCAGGCACTCGGGCAAAGCGCGTCGCTAAAACCAGCCGCTCATGCGCTTTGATGTTGAGCCGGGAGCAGCTGCTCCACGCGCGTAAGTTTTCCATCCTTGAATTGCACCACTACGTGTTGTTCGCTGACGGAGTGATCGCTGCTCAGGCTGCTGGGGACATTGTAATAAACGTAATCCCAGCGGTCAGGATGAAAAGGGTCTTTGACCATGGGCGGGCCCATCACGAAGCGCACCTGCGCCTCGGTCATACCGAGTTTAAGCTGCTTGATCATGGCTGGCTTAAGGAAATTACCCTGCTTGATATCAGGGCGATAGACGCAGGCAGTCAATGTCAATGTCGCCAGGATAATGGCTTGAGAGATTAAACGCATAATTAGGCAGGCCAAGTTGCGTTGCGTGACAGCTGGGGGATAATACCTGACTCGTACAGCTCCGAGAAGTACATGCCCGGGAAAATTGCTGTGGAAAACCAGGAACTTCGCAATGCTGGGCTCAAAGTAACCTTGCCGCGGGTCAAGATACTTGAAATCCTCGAACGCAGCGACCAGCGCCATATGAGTGCTGAGGATATGTACAAGGCGCTATTGGACTCGGGGGAAGATATCGGTCTGGCCACGGTTTATCGGGTAATGACCCAATTTGAGACCGCGGGTCTGGTAACGCGTCATCACTTCGAGGGCGGTCACTCGGTCTTTGAGTTGAATCAGGGGAACCACCACGACCATATCGTATGCGTGAAATGCGGCCGTGTGGATGAGTTTATGGACAGCGAGATCGAAAAATGCCAGAAGCAAATTGCCATCGCCAAGGGCTATGAGATCACCGATCATTCCCTCTATCTATATGGCATCTGCGGCAACTGCCGCAAGACGTTAAATAAGTAACCTCAAGCACTTTGTCCCGCCCGTGCAATCATTTCGCGGGCGTGCTTGCGCGTGGTCTCGGTGATTTCCACACCGCCCAGCATGCGCGCCAGCTCCTCGACTTGGGCTTTTTTATCCAGCATCTCGATAGTGGTCAGTGTGCTGTGGCCGCGGCTCGTTTTCACCACCCGGAAATGTTGGTGCGCCTGTGAAGCCACCTGTGGCAGATGCGTTACGCACAGCACTTGGCGTTTTTCACCGAGGCTGCGCAACCTCCGGCCGACGATCTCCGCCACGCCGCCGCCGATGCCGGCATCCACTTCGTCGAAAATCATCGAAGGAATGGCGCTGGCCTGCGCGGTGACTACCTGGATGGCGAGGGCGATGCGCGAGAGCTCGCCGCCGGACGCTACTTTGGCCAGTGCTTTCATGGGCTGGCCTTTGTTGCCACTCACCAGGAGTTCCACCTGATCGGTGCCATGGGTGGTGAAGCGCTCTGGTTCATGAGTGACGTCTATGGCAAAGCGGCCGCCGGGCATGCCCAACTCTCGCATGATGCCGGTGACTTTCTTGCCGAGAGCGTCCGCCACCTGAAGGCGTTGCCGGCTCAATTCAGAGGCGTTTTTGCTATATTCATTGCGCAGGTGGGTGAGTTCTGTTTCCAGTTCCTGCAAGGTTACTGCGGCGTTCTCCAGGTTGTGCAGTTCCGCGCGCAGGCCACCGAGGAGGGCGGGCAGATCCTCCGGCTCCGCACGGTGCTTGCGTGCCAAGTCATGAATCGCACCGAGACGATTCTCCACCCATTCCAGACGCTGTGGGTCCATGTCGGTGCTGTGCAGGTAACGGCGCAGCGCTTCGCTGGCGTCCGCAAGCTGCAGCTCCGCAGCGCTCAGGTTTGCGCGTATCTCCTGAAGTTGGGGATCCAGCTCACTTAGGGTACTGAGGGTATGCAGCGCTTGATGCAGCGTCCGGTAAGCGGAGTTATCCTCGTTTTCATAAAGCGCATCTAGCGCGGCCTGGGTTCCCTCCAGGAGCTTGCCGCTATTGGCCAGCCGCCGGTGCTCTTCATCCAGGTTGCGCATTTCATCGGTTTGCAACGCCAAGGCATCCAGTTCACTGACCTGATGACGCAGGAGTTCCAGGCGTTGGTCACGGTCACGGGCAGCCACGCGCAGTTCCGACAGGCGCTCATGGGCGTTTTTCCAATCGCTGTAGAGCCCGGCAACGCGGTTCTGTAAAGCAGCATGATTCCCGAAACTATCCAGGAGTGCCAGTTGTGCAGCAGGTCTCAGCAGAGACTGATGCTCATGCTGGCCGTGGATGTCTACGAGTTGCTCACCCAATTCTCTAAGTAGCTGCAAGGGTGCACTGTGGCCGTTGATTTGGCCGCGGGAACGGCCGTCGCGGCCGATGATACGCCGCAGGATACATTCGTCATCCGCAGTCAAATCCTTGTGCTTGAGCCATGCGGTCGTGCCCGGCAGGGCGCGCACATCGAACTCGGCGGTAATTTCCGCGCTTTCCGCTCCATGCCGGATCACGTCAGCATCGGTGCGGTCCCCCAGCACCAGGCCCAGGGCATCCACTAGAATGGATTTGCCGGCACCGGTTTCGCCGGTGAGCACACTCATACCGGCGGTGAGATTCAGTTCCAATGCATCAATGATGGCAAAATCGCGGATGGCGATATGCGTCAGCATGTGTGGCTTCAATCCTTGCCTGCGTGATGTGGTGGGCGCCCCCAGTGGAGTTTGGTGCGCAGTATCCGGTAGTAATCGTGACCATGCGGATGGATCAAGGTCACGCTGGTGGCGGAACGTTGTACCTGTACCCGGTCATTGGCCGTCAGCAGTTGGGTGTGCTGCCCATCGCTACTCACCTGGGCACTCCCACCATGGGTGTCGTTGATCATAATTTCAATTTTACTATCACCCTTCACCACAATAGGGCGATCGCCGAGTGCATGCGGACAGATGGGCACCAGGATGACAGCATCCACGCTAGGGTGCAGGATTGAACCGCCGCCGGAGAGCGCGTAGGCGGTGGAGCCGGTGGGCGTGGCGATGATAATGCCGTCGGCGCGATGTGCACACACGAAACGGCCATCCACGTGAGTTTCAAATTCAATGAGCCGTCCGCCGTCGGCCTTCTGGATGACCACGTCGTTGAGTGCCGACCTGCACGGTTTCCGGGCGTTAGCGTGCAAAATCTCGGCATCCAACAGCAGCCGCTGCTCTGCGTGGTAATTGCCCTGCAGGATGGCACTGATCTCGGCGTTTATGGTTTCCGGTGAGATATCCGTCAGGAAACCGAGGCGGCCTAAATTAATACCCACCAGCGGTACCGGACGGGTGGTGAAGAGATGCGCGACTTTCAACAGGGTGCCGTCGCCGCCAACAGCAATGGCCAAGTCCGCCTGCGCGCTAATTTGAACCTGATCGGCGAAGTGCGCGGTGTACTTTCCGTCAAACAGGGGCGCGAGCGCGCAATCCACCAGCGCCCGGACACCCTGGGCTTCCAGATGCGCCAGCAAGGCCTTGAGCGCAGGGGTAATCCCAGGGTCACCGGTACGGCCCAGGACCGCGATGGTGGAAAAACGGTTTGGCATATAGCCAGCAACGTTAGCATGGGCATCCGGGTCCGCCAAATAGTATTGGCATCCTTGACAGTCATTGTTTTGAGTTGCTAGCTTTCCTTTTGGCACTCGCTTATTGTGAGTGCCAGATGCGGATGCAGAACGGAGACGGTAAGCTGAATATGGCTGGTGGCATGGCTGAAACGGGACTCAACGAACGCGCTCAGCATCTGCTCAAGGTGCTGGTGGAACGCTATATTCGCGATGGTGAGCCGGTGGGTTCCCGCACCCTGTCGCGGGACTCAGGCCTGGATCTAAGTCCCGCCAGTATCCGCAATGTCATGGCGGACTTGGAGGAATTGGGTTTTATCGTTGCCCCGCATACGTCCGCCGGACGCGTACCGACCGTGAAAGGCTATCGGTTTTTCGTGGATACGCTGCTGGCCGTCAAAGCGCTTGAACAACAGGAAGTCCGCTTAATTCAACAACAGTTAGCCATCCACGACCCCACCCCGCATTCTCTGCTGGCGTCCGCTTCCCGCATGCTGTCTGCGATTACCCGTATGACCGGTGTGGTGACCTTGCCGCGGCGCGAGCACATTGCCTGGCGGCACATCGAATTCCTGCCGCTGTCGGATAATCGCGTGCTCGCCATCCTGGTGGTTAATGAGGGCGAGGTACAGAACCGGATACTCAGCCTGGACCGCAGTTACGATTCCGCTGCTTTGCAGCAGATCGGAAATTACCTGAACATCCATTTTGCCGGCAAGGATATTCACGTGGTGCGCGCCGAATTGCTCAGTGAACTGACCCGTACTCGGGAGAGCATGAATAACCTGATGCTGGCTGCCATCACCATGGCGGAAAAGGTGTTCGAAACCCGCGGCCAGGAGTCAGGGCACAGCTATGTCATGGCCGGCGAAACCAATCTCATGGAATGGGCCGAGCTTTCCGATGTGGAGAAGCTGCGCCGCCTGTTCGAGGCTTTCAATCAGCAGCGCGACATCCTGCACTTGCTGGATAAATGCATAGTCGCCGAAGGCGTGCAGATTTTTATTGGCGAGGAGTCAGGTTACCGGGTGTTGGATGAGTGCAGCGTGGTGACCGCGCCTTACAGTGTAGGCGATGAAGTGGTAGGGGTGCTCGGAGTTATCGGCCCCACGCGCATGGCCTATGAGCGAGTGATCCCCATCGTGGATCTGACGGCGAAGTTGTTGGGCGCAGCCTTGAATTCGCGTAAATAATCGCCACATATTCTAAGCAGCATGCGCATCGCGGATGCCATATTTCCAGCAGTATTCATAGCGTGGAGTGAGTAATGGAGGACAGGATGAACAAAGAGCAACCTGCCCAGTCAGTTGACCCGGCGCAACAAGGTGATGCGGTCGCCATCGATGCGGAAGCTGAACTGAAAGCCGCCTTGGCTGAAGCCCAGCAGCAAGCCGCCCAGAGCCGGGATGGCTATCTGCGGATGGCGGCGGAGCTGGATAATTTACGCAAGCGCAGCCAGCGGGATCTGGAGAATGCCCATAAATTCGCCCTGGAACGATTTCTGATGGAACTGCTGCCGGTGCGGGACAGTCTGGAGATGGGTATTGCGGTCGCCGATACGGCTGCCGCCGGTCTTAAGGAAGGCATGGATATGACCCTGAAGCTGTTGGTCACGGTTTTGGAGCGCTCCGGGGTCAGTGAGCTCAGCCCGGCCAAGGGCGAGAACTTCAATCCCGAGCTGCACGAAGCCATGGCCCTGCAGGAGAGCAGCGAGGCCCGCCCGGGGACGGTTTTGCAGATGGTGCAGAAAGGTTATCAGCTGAATGGCCGCCTGTTGCGGCCAGCGCGGGTTATCGTGGCCAAGAGCTCCGGTGCAAGCGCTTGAAACCCCGCGACCAAACCCCATGTAGTTGAACATCAAGCAATTTTGGCCTTCAAATTCGGAGAATTTCATCCATGAGCAAGATCATCGGCATTGACCTGGGCACCACCAACTCCTGTGTGGCGGTGATGGAGGGCGGCAAGCCCAAGGTCATCGAGAATAGCGAGGGCGACCGCACCACGCCGTCCATCGTGGCCTTCACCAAGGACAACGAAGTGGTGGTAGGTCAGTCGGCCAAACGTCAAGCGGTCACCAATCCCAAGAATACCTTGTACGCGATTAAGCGTCTCATCGGCCGTAAGTTCGCCGACGAGGTGGTGCAAAAGGACATCGGCATGGTGCCCTACCGCATCGTCAAAGCCGACAACGGTGATGCCTGGGTGGAGGTCAACGGCAAGAAAATGGCACCGCCGGAAATCTCTGCACGGGTCTTGCAGAAGATGAAAAAGACCGCCGAGGATTACCTCGGCGAGCCGGTGACCGAGGCGGTCATCACGGTGCCGGCGTATTTCAACGACTCCCAACGCCAGGCCACCAAGGATGCGGGCAAGATCGCAGGCCTGGACGTGAAGCGCATTATCAACGAACCCACCGCCGCAGCGCTTGCCTATGGTATGGACAGGGTCACAGGCGACCGGAAAATCGCTGTGTATGATCTGGGCGGCGGTACCTTTGATATTTCCATCATCGAGATCGCGGAAGTGGATGGCGAACACCAATTCGAGGTGCTTTCCACCAACGGCGATACCTTCCTGGGTGGCGAGGATTTCGACAAACGCATCATTGACTATATCGCCGAGGAGTTTCGCAAGGAACAGGGGATAGACGTGCGCAATGATCCGTTGGCCATGCAGCGTCTCAAAGAAGCGGCAGAAAAGGCCAAAATCGAGCTTTCGTCCACGCAGCAGACCGAGGTCAATCTGCCGTACATCACTGCTGACGCCAGCGGCCCGAAACACCTCAATATCAAACTGACTCGTGCCAAACTCGAGGCGCTGGTGGAAGATTTGATTCAGAAAACCGTGGAGCCTTGCAAGATCGCGTTGAAAGATGCAGGTCTGTCGGTGAGCGAAGTGCAGGATGTCATCTTGGTGGGCGGCCAGACTCGCATGCCCAAGGTACAGGAGACAGTGAAGGATTTCTTCGCCAAGGAACCCCGTAAGGACGTCAACCCGGATGAAGCGGTGGCGGTGGGCGCTGGCATACAAGCAGGCGTGCTCAAGGGCGACGTCAAGGATGTGCTGCTGTTGGACGTCACACCGCTGTCACTCGGCATCGAGACCTTGGGCGGTGTCATGACAAAACTCATTGAGAAGAACACCACTATTCCAACCAAGGCGGCAAATGTGTTTTCCACCGCCGATGACAACCAAACGGCGGTAACGGTGCATGTACTGCAGGGTGAGCGCGAGATGGCGCGTGACAACAAATCCCTGGGCCGGTTCGATCTCTCCGATATTCCGCCGGCACCACGCGGTATGCCACAGATTGAAGTGAGCTTCGACATTGATGCCAACGGCATCCTCAACGTGTCCGCCAAGGACAAAGCCACCAACAAGGAACAAAAGATCACCATTAAGGCTTCTTCGGGCCTGTCGAAGGAGGACATCGAACGCATGGTGAAGGACGCGGAGGTACATGCAGAAGAAGACCGCAAGGCACGTGAACTGGTGAACGCCCGCAACCAGGCGGATAACCTGGTGCATGCCACCGAAAAAACCCTTAAGGAACTGGGCGATAAGGTAACCGGCGAAGAACGCGCCAGCATCGAAGCCGCGGTACGCGATCTTAAGGAGGTCATCAAGAAGGATGATAAAGGCGTCATCGAAACCAAAACCCAGGCACTGGCGGAAGCTTCCGCTAAGCTGGCCGAACGCATGTACGCCGCCAAGCCGGAGGAAACGAAATCCACCGGCCAGCCAGGCAACGGTGAAAACAAGGAAAACGTGGTCGATGCCGAGTTCGAAGAGGTCAAGGACGACAACAAGAATTAAACGTAGCCAGTCAAGTTAATCAGCATCATGCCGGTGCCGGTGGCCCTGAGTATGCCGGCGCGGGCAGGCCAGCGGGCGGGGGGGTGACACATGAGCAAGGGCGACTGGAGGCTTTCAGTGACAGAGTTACTGATATGCATGGCAATCATGCCAGCTCTCGCACTGTACACACGGGCGCCATCTTCTGGTTTGTTCCGGTGGGCGGGCTGAAGTGGTAGCTGCAAAATGAGCAAACGTGATTACTACGAAGTACTGGGTGTAGCGCGTGGCGCGCCGGAAGCCGAAATCAAGCAAGCCTACCGGCGGTTGGCCATGAAATTTCACCCGGATCGCAATACCGGGGATACCTCGGCGGAAAGCAAGTTCAAGGAGGCCAAGGAGGCTTACGAGGTTCTGAGCGACGCACAAAAGCGCACCGCCTATGATCAGTTCGGTCATGCAGGCGTAGAAGCAGGTGCAGCGGCGGGCGCGCGCGGGGGCGGTTTCAACCCCGGCGATGCGTTCGGTGACATCTTCGGCGACATGTTCGGCGATATCTTCGGCGGCGGCCGCCGTGGTGGGCACGGTCAGCGTGTCTATCGCGGCGCGGATTTGCGCTATGAGATGGAACTGGATCTGGAACAGGCGGTATTTGGCGATACCATCACCGTTCGTATACCGACTCTTATGCGCTGTGATATCTGCGATGGCAGCGGCGCCAAGAAGGGCAGCAAGCCCCAAACCTGCCCCACGTGTGGTGGTCATGGGCAGGTGCGCATGCAGCAGGGTTTCTTCTCCCTTCAGCAATCCTGCCCGCGTTGCCACGGCAGCGGTAGCATCATCAGCGATCCCTGTTCCAAGTGTCATGGACAAGGGCGGATGGAAGACCGCAGAAACTTGTCAGTCAAAGTGCCGGCGGGCGTGGATAGCGGCGATCGCATCCGGCTGGCGGGCGAAGGCGAGGCCGGGCCTTTGGGCGGCCCGGCGGGCGATTTGTATGTGGAGATCGCGGTGCGTCCGCATGCCCTATTCACCCGCGAAGGCGCGGATCTGCTTTGTGAGGTACCGGTATCATTTATGACCGCGGTGCTGGGCGGTGAGCTGGAGGTACCGACGCTGGATGGGCGTGTGGTGCTCAAGATTCCGCCCGAGACGCAGGCTGGCAAAACCCTGCGGTTACGCAATCGGGGTGTCAAGCCGGTACGCGGGGGCGCGGTGGGTGATTTGCTATGCCGTATCGAAGTGGAAACACCCGTGAATCTGAGTCGAGAGCAAAAGGAGCTGCTCAAGAAACTGGATACTTCCTTGCGGGCTGATGGCAGCAAGCATTTGCCACGGCAACGGTCCTGGCTGGAAGGCGTCAAGGAATTCTTTGAGCGCGCACAGTCGTGAGCCGCAAGCCGGAAAGTCGGCCGGCTATAAATATCGCGCTGTTGGGCGCGGCCGGCCGTATGGGACGCACACTCATGGAAACCGCGCGCGGTTATCCAGGTATAGGTATTAGCGCTGCCTTGGTGCCTATAGCCAGCCCGTTGCTGGGTCAGGATGCAGGCGGACTTATGTACAGCGCCGGATTGGAACAGGCACTGGCGGACAGCGACGTACTGGTAGATTTCTCTTCACCCGCGGCCACGTCCATGGCCGTGGATGCCTGTGTGGTGGCGCGCAAACCGATCATCACCGGCGTTACTGGATTGGATGAGGTGCTCACGAAGAAGATAACCATGGCAGGCCAGAGTATCCCTGTGCTGGCGGCACCAAACATGAGCCTCGGTGCCGTCCTGTTGCTGCAGCTCGTACATATCGCCGCGGCCGCGCTGGGTGAGGATTTCGCTGTCGAAATCACGGACCATCATCACCGCCACAAAAAAGATGCACCTTCGGGGACGGCCCTGGTTTTGGGGGAGGCAGTGGCCTCCGGCCGAGACGTGCTATTGAAGGAGCATGCGGTCTTCGAATTTCCGGGGCAGAGCGAGCCGATCCAGCCCGGTAGCATCCGCTTTACCTCGATACGCCGCGGCGACATCATCGGAGAGCATACCGTATCATTTACCGATAGGGCCGAGTCCTTGGAATTGACGCACCGCGCCCAGAGTCGCGTGGCATTTGCCCGTGGTGCATTGACCGCGGCTCGCTGGATTGTCGGCAAGCAAGCCGGCATCTATAGCATGGTTGATGTGCTCGATATGCATGCGCAACGAAATTGAGGGGCATGGACGCGCGCCCGTGTCTTCCGTTAAAATTCCTCTAGTTTGACTGCCGCCCGCGGACTGGCCGTGGGAATCCGGCGGGGGGGCTGGCGGGCCTGCCCGCAGCGCGTGTAAGGAGGAGGTGTCTTTGGAACAATCGGCCATCCTGGCGCTCGAGGACGGTACGATTTTCCGAGGCATTTCCTTTGGCGCGACCGGTCAGACCGTCGGCGAAGTAGTGTTCAACACCGCCATGACGGGTTATCAGGAAATCCTCACGGACCCATCCTATTCCCGGCAACTGGTTACTTTCACCCATCCGCATATCGGCAACACCGGCATCAATCCTCAGGACGGCGAATCCTCGCGGGTCATGGTGGCCGGTCTCATAATCCGCGACTTGTCGCTGCATAGGAGCAGCTGGCGTGCCGAGGAATCGCTGCCTGCCTATCTCAAACGCGAGAAGATCATGGCGATCGCCGGCATTGACACCCGCAAACTCACGCGCTTGTTGCAGGAGAAGGGGGCGCAAAACGGCTGCATTCAGGCGGTTGCGGATGCCGATGAAGCCGTGGCGCTGCGTGCAGCGCGCGCATTTCCCGGACTCAAGGGCATGGACCTTGCCAAGGTGGTGAGTACAAAGAGGCCCTATGCCTGGAACCACGGTAGCTGGCAATTGAGCAGCAATACGAGTCCGGTGGTGAACAGTCTGCGCTTTCATGTGGTGGCCTATGACTATGGCATCAAGTGCAACATTCTGCGTATTCTTGTGGATCACGGTTGCCGCGTTACCGTGGTGCCCGCCACTCAATCGGCGCATGACACGCAGGCGCTGAAGCCCGATGGATTGTTCTTTTCCAACGGACCGGGTGATCCGGAACCCTGTGATTACGCCATCCGGGCATTGCGCGAATTCCTGAAGACCGGCATACCGATCTTCGGCATCTGCCTGGGCCATCAGCTGCTGGGACTGGCCAGCGGTGCCAGGACCGTCAAGATGAAATTCGGCCACCATGGCGCCAATCACCCGGTCATCGATCTGGATACCGGCCGCGTCATGATTTCCAGCCAGAACCACGGTTTTGCGGTGGACGAGCAGACGTTGCCTGCGACGCTGCGCGCCACGCATCGCTCGTTATTCGACGGTACCCTGCAGGGGATGGAGCGTACCGATTGTGAAGCGTTCAGTTTTCAGGGACATCCGGAAGCCAGCCCCGGCCCCCATGATGTTAAACCTTTGTTCGAGCGCTTCGTGCGTGCCATGGAGGCACGCCGAGCGCAACCGCTAAGCGCCGCCGCCAGCTGATTCATGGGAATTCATATGCCAAATCCCCGGCGCTGGAACCAGCGTCCCGTATTCTGCGGCCTAAGGTGCAGAGCTTCGCTGCCGAAGAGACTAAAATAAATGCCAAAGCGCACGGATATTAAAAGTGTTTTGATAATCGGCGCCGGACCCATCGTCATCGGCCAAGCCTGCGAATTCGATTATTCCGGCGCCCAGGCTTGCAAGGCCCTGCGTGAAGAAGACTTCCGGGTGGTGCTGGTGAATTCCAACCCCGCGACCATCATGACCGATCCCGGAACCGCCGATGCAATCTACATAGAGCCGATTCATTGGCGCACCCTCTCACGCATCATCGACAAGGAGCGGCCCGATGCTTTGCTGCCGACCATGGGGGGACAGACAGCGCTCAACTGCGCGCTTGATTTGGTGCGCGAAGGAATACTTTCCAAATACAACGTGGAGATGATCGGCGCATCCCGTGAGGCCATAGACATGGCCGAAGACCGGGATCTGTTCCGACGCGCCATGCAGGATATCGGACTGGCGGTGCCGCGCGCCGGCCTGGCGCACAATCTGGATGAAGCTCTGGCTGTACAGGCGGAAATCGGATATCCAACCATCATTCGGCCGTCATTTACCCTCGGCGGCTCCGGTGGCGGCATCGCCTACAACCGCGACGAATTCGTGGAAATCTGTGAACTGGGTTTCGACCTCTCGCCCACCAATGAATTGCTGGTTGAGGAATCAGTGCTGGGTTGGAAGGAATTCGAGATGGAAGTGGTCCGCGACCGGAAAGACAACTGCATCATCGTGTGTTCCATCGAGAATCTGGACCCCATGGGAGTGCATACCGGTGATTCCATCACCGTGGCTCCGGCACAGACGCTTACCGACAAGGAATACCAAATCATGCGGGATGCATCCCTCGCGGTGCTACGCAAGGTGGGGGTGGAAACCGGGGGCTCCAACGTGCAGTTCGCAATCAATCCCCAGGACGGACGTTTGCTGGTCATCGAGATGAATCCGCGCGTATCGCGTTCCTCGGCGCTGGCATCCAAGGCGACAGGATTTCCAATCGCAAAAGTCGCCGCCAAACTCGCCGTTGGCTACACCCTGGATGAGTTGAAAAATGAAATTACCGGCGGCGCAACACCAGCCTCATTTGAACCCAGCATTGATTATGTGGTCACCAAGGTGCCACGTTTCACTTTCGAGAAGTTTCCACAGGCGGAACCGCGGCTCAGCACTCAGATGAAATCCGTGGGTGAGGTTATGGCCATCGGCCGCACCTTCCAGGAATCCCTGCAGAAAGCCCTACGTGGACTCGAAACCGGCAGCGACGGGCTCGAGGAGAAGCTCAGGGATTTCAATGCCGCGGGCGTCATGGATGCCCTGCGACATGAATTGCGCGCTCCGGGGCCGGAACGTCTCTGGTATGTTGCCGATGCTTTTCGCGCAGGCCTGCCATTGGCTGAAGTGGCAGCCAATACCCACATTGATCCCTGGTTTCTGGCGCAGATTGAGGATCTGGTGCAGGCAGAGCACGCCATCACCGCTGCCGGTCTCAAGGCCTTGGATGCAGTGCGCCTGCGCGCCCTCAAGCGCAAAGGCTTCTCCGACAGCCGCTTGGCGACGTTACTCGGCTGCCAGGAAAGCGAGATTCGCGCGTTGCGTATCCAACACGGCGTGCGGCCGGTGTACAAGCGGGTGGATTCCTGTGCAGCTGAATTTGCTTCCACCACGGCCTATATGTATTCCACGTATGAAGAGGAATGCGAATCTAATCCAAGCAAACGCGACAAGATTATGGTGCTGGGCGGTGGACCCAACCGTATCGGCCAGGGCATTGAATTCGATTACTGTTGTGTACACGCAGCCTTGGCATTGCGGGACGACGGCTATGAAACCATCATGGTCAATTGCAATCCGGAAACCGTGTCCACGGATTACGATACTTCTGACCGTCTGTATTTTGAGCCGCTTACCTTCGAAGACGTGATGGAGATCGTTGATCTCGAAAAGCCCACGGGCGTAATCGTGCAGTTCGGCGGCCAAACACCGCTTAAGCTGGCGCGTGCCCTGGAAGCGGCCGGCGCACCCATCATCGGGACCTCGCCGGACAGCATCGATCGCGCCGAGGATCGCGAGCGTTTTTCTCAGCTGGTGGACAGGTTGGGCTTGCTGCAACCACCGGCACGCAGCGCCCATAACGAGCAGGAAGCAGTACAACTTGCACGCGAAGTAGGCTTTCCGCTCATGCTGCGGCCATCCTATGTATTGGGCGGCCGCGCCATGGAGGTGGTGTTCAGCGAGGAAGACTTGTTAGGTTACATCCGCAATGCGGTGCAAGTGTCGAATGCCTCGCCGGTGCTCATGGACCGTTTTCTGGAGGATGCCACCGAGGTGGATGTGGATGCACTCTCAGATGGCAAGGATGTGCTGATCGGCGGAATTATGGAACACGTCGAGCAGGCAGGCGTACATTCCGGTGACTCCGGTTGTTCACTGCCGCCCAATACCCTGTCCGCGGAGATGCAGGAGCGCATACGCGATCAGACCCGGCAACTGGCCAAGGCCCTCAATGTTGTGGGCCTCATGAACATCCAGTTTGCCATCCAGGGTGACAAGCTTTATGTGCTGGAAGTGAATCCGCGTGCCTCGCGCACGGTGCCGTTTGTCTCCAAGGCGGTGGGCGTGCCGCTGGCTAAAGTAGCTGCGCGCTGCATGGTGGGCCGTAGTCTCAAGCAGCAGGGCATCACCATGATCCCAGCGCCGCCATATTTCTCGGTTAAGCAGCCGGTCTATCCGTTCATCAAATTTCGCGGTGTGGATCCAATCCTGGGTCCGGAAATGAAATCCACCGGCGAAGTGATGGGCACCGGCCGCAGTTTCGGTGAAGCCTATGCCAAGGCGCAGTTCGCTTCGGGAATTATCATTCCAACCGCCGGCAAGGCATTATTGTCGGTGCGCAATCAGGATAAACCGGCGGCCATCAGCCTGGCGCGCGCGCTGGTACAGCGCGGTTTCAAACTGATTGCAACCCACGGGACCGCGGCGGCGCTGGAAGCCGCGGGTGTAACCTGCGAGCATATCAACAAGGTGCGCGAGGGCCGGCCGCATGTGGTGGACATCATAAAGAATGAAGAAGTGAGCCTTATTGTGAATACCACGGAAGGCAAGCAGGCGATATTGGAATCCAACTCCATTCGTCGGGAAGCGGTTTTCCATAAGATTACTTACTACACCACCATTGCCGCCGCCAAAGCCACGGTGATTGCCTTGGATTATATTGATTCCGCAGGGGTGAATAAATTACAGGATTTGCACCGGGAGCTTGTCTGATGGCGAAAACACCCTTAACGGAGCGCGGTGCCATGCGTTTGCGCGATGAGCTCAAGCGCCTTAAGAGTGAGGACCGGCCGCGCATCATCAAGGCCATCGCGGAGGCGCGTGCCCATGGAGATTTGAGTGAGAACGCCGAATATCATGCCGCCCGCGAGCAACAGAGTTTTGCTGAAGGCCGTATCCAGGAATTGGAATCCAAACTTTCGAGTGCCGAAATCATTGACGTTAGCAAGATCAACGCCGGTGGCAAGGTGGTATTTGGCTCCACGGTGGTGCTGGCGGACGAGGAAAGCGGCAATGAAGTTACCTACCAGATCGTGGGCGAGGACGAAGCGGATATCAAGGCAAGTCGTGTCTCTGTGAACTCACCCGTGGCGCGCGCGCTCATCGGCAAGCAGCAAGGCGATGTGGCGGTGGTAAAAACCCCCATCGGCGAGCGGCAGTTCGAGATCATCGAGGTGCGTTACGAATAAAAACGCACGTTGCCCGGCTCACGGGCTGTATTGTTCCGCGGCAACCGGGGCAGCGGCTGAATGAAACGCATTATGCCCAAGCGCACCAAGAGCAGTGCCCGTTGGCTGGCTGAGCATTTTTCCGATGCTTACGTCAAGCGTGCCCAGCAAGCGGGTTGGCGCTCACGCGCAGTTTTCAAACTTGATGAAATCCAGCGGCGCGACCATCTCATTAAACCCGGCATGGCGGTTGTAGACTTGGGTGCGGCTCCTGGCGGCTGGAGCCAGTATGCAGCGAAAATACTCGCAGGCCGTGGCAGCGTATTGGCCCTGGATATTCTGCCGATGGAACCCCTGGCGGGGGTGGAAATCATCCAGGTGGATTTCACCCAGGAACCGGTTCTGGAGCAGCTTTACCGACGATTCGCCGGCCATCCTGTTGACCTTGTATTGTCGGATATGGCCCCCAATATGAGTGGTGATGATGCTATTGACCAACCCCGCACCATGTATCTGGCGGAGCTGGCATTGGCTTTTGCCCGCTCGGTACTTGGGCCGCACGGTACTTTGTTGGTGAAGGTGTTTCAGGGTGCGGGGTTTGCAACCTATCTGCGGGAGCTGCGCGCTGGCTTTCGCGGGGTAGCCACGCGTAAGCCCAAGGCCTCGCGGACCCGTAGTCGTGAATTGTATTTATTGGCCAAACACCGGCGGGTGTAGTACTGTCTAAACGTTGAAACAGGCCGTGGTGACCCGGCCAGGCGCTTGCGAGGGACCTGATTTTGAACGATTTTCTCAAAACCCTGCTTATTTGGATTCTGATTGCGGTGGTGTTGCTGGCGGTCTTCAACAGCTTCAGCTCCAGCAGCAGCAAGACCCAAGCCATCGCTTATTCCAACTTCCTCACGGATGTTCAGGATGGCGGCATTGCGAACGTCACTTTCGACGGCCGTAGCATCACCGGCACTCTGTCTTCCGGAGAGAAGTTCAACACGTATAGCCCCTTAACGACGGATTTTGCACCGCTGGTGGATAGCCTGCGTAAAAACAACGCCAACGTTAAGATCGAGGCCAAGCCCCCGGAACAGACTTCCTGGTGGTTGCAGGCGCTGCTGTCGTTCGGCCCGTTCATATTGCTGATTGCCGTATGGATTTATTTCATGCGCCAGATGTCAGGCGGCGCTGGTGGACGTGGTGCCATGTCCTTTGGCAAGAGCCGCGCGCGCATGTTGGGTGAGGACCAAGTGAAGATCAATTTCAGCGACGTGGCCGGTGTCGAAGAAGCCAAAGATGAAGTAGCGGAACTGGTCGAGTTCCTGCGCGACCCCGGTAAATTCCAGAAACTCGGCGGCCGCATCCCACGCGGCGTGCTGATGGTGGGATCACCGGGTACCGGCAAGACGTTGTTGGCCAAGGCGATTGCCGGCGAAGCCAAGGTGCCGTTCTTCAGTATTTCAGGTTCGGACTTCGTAGAAATGTTCGTGGGCGTCGGTGCCTCGCGAGTGCGCGACATGTTCGAACAGGCCAAGAAACATGCACCGTGCATCATATTCATCGATGAGATCGACGCCGTCGGCCGACATCGCGGCGCCGGCTTGGGTGGCGGCCATGATGAACGTGAACAGACGCTCAATCAATTGCTGGTGGAGATGGATGGTTTCGAGGGCAGCGAGGGCGTGATCGTCATCGCCGCTACCAACCGCCCTGACGTCCTGGATCCGGCGTTGCTACGCCCCGGCCGTTTCGACCGTCAGGTAGTAGTGCCGTTGCCGGATGTGCGCGGCCGCGAACAGATACTGAAAGTACACATGCGCAAGGTGCCTATCGATGATGATGTGAAGCCCGCCATTATCGCCCGCGGTACCCCGGGTTTTTCTGGTGCCGATCTCGCCAACCTCGTTAATGAAGCGGCGCTGTTCGCGGCGCGCATGAACAAGCGCAACGTGAGTATGGAGGAGTTCGAGAAGGCCAAGGACAAGATTATGATGGGCGCAGAGCGCCGTTCCATGGTCATGAGCGAGGAAGAAAAACGTCTGACGGCATTTCATGAATCCGGGCATGCCATCGTCGGCCGTTTGGTTCCCGACCATGATCCCGTATATAAAGTCAGCATTATTCCGCGTGGGTTGGCACTCGGCATCACTATGTTCCTGCCGGAAGATGACCGCTATAGTTACAGCAAGCGCCGCCTGGAAAGCCAGTTATCGAGCCTGTTCGGCGGGCGCGTGGCCGAAGAACTAATTTTTGGTGAGGAGTGCGTCACTACCGGTGCTGCGAATGACATTGAACGCGCCACCCAGATTGCACGCAACATGGTCACCAAGTGGGGTCTATCGGAAAGACTCGGACCGCTCAGTTATGAAGAGGAAGAGGGCGAGGTGTTCCTCGGTCATTCCGTCACACGCCACAAGAACATCTCCAGTGATACCCAGAATACCATTGACATGGAAGTGCGCAATCTGATTGATCGCAACTATCAGCGTGCCAGGCAGCTGCTACAGGAAAACCTGCAAAAGCTGCACGTCATGGCCGATGCTCTCATGAAGTATGAAACCATCGATACCGACCAAATAGACGCCATCATGAACGGCAAGCAGCCTGGCACGCCCAAGGGCTGGGATGATAATGACCAGGACGGCCAGCCGAAAGCCGCGCTCGGTGCCGCCTCAACACCCAAGACTGACACCAAAATTGGCGGACCTGCGAGCCAGCACTAACGAAACGTGCTGTAATCAAGCCGGCCTGCGCCGGCTTTTTTATTGGCAGGTTTACGCAAACGCGGAGGGCTAGAGTGCAACTACAGTTGGGGAGCCACACGCTGGATCTGTCACAACCCAAGGTCATGGGTGTGCTGAATCGAACACCGGATTCGTTCTCCGACGGCGGCGCCTATACAAATATTGATGCGGCTTTGCGGCAAGCACTTCGAATGATCGAGGAAGGCGCAGCTATCATAGATATAGGAGGAGAATCCACCCGCCCCGGATCCATCGCCGTGGGCGTGCAGCAGGAGCTGGACCGGGTCATTCCGCTCATCGAACGTCTGGTGTCTGAACAAGCAGCACTGGTTTCGATTGATACCAGCAAGCCGGAGGTAATGGGTGCGGCGGTCAAGGCCGGTGCCGTCATGATCAACGACATCCATGCGCTGCGCTTACCGGGTGCGCTGGAGATGGCACGCGTCTGTGCCATTCCGGTGTGTATCATGCACATGCAAGGCGAACCTCGCAGCATGCAGCAACACCCATACTATGAAAATGTAGTGGCTGAGGTTAAACAGTTTCTTGAGGAGCGCAGCCAGGTTTGTGAATCAGCCGGCATAGCGCGCAAACGGATAGTGATTGATCCAGGATTCGGTTTTGGCAAGACACTCGCTCATAATCTTAGTTTGCTGCGCCACCTGGATGAATTTACCTCAGCGGGGCAACCGCTGCTAGTGGGCTTGTCACGCAAATCCATGATTGGCGCGTTGCTGGATGATGCGCCAGTAGGCAAACGATTGCAGGGCAGCGTGGCTGCGGCAGTGATAGCGGTATTGCAAGGTGCCAGCATCATCCGCTGTCATGATGTACAGCCCACAGTGGAGGCCCTCAAGATTGCCGCCGCTATGCACGGCATCGGCTGCTAGAATTCGGTCAAACGAGGTTGGAATAAAGAATGACGCGCAAGTTTTTCGGCACTGACGGCATTCGCGGCCCGGTAGGCAGCCCGCAAATGAGCGCCGATTTCGTACTGCGCCTCGGCTGGGCTGCGGGCCGTGTGCTCGCGCCCCAAGGCGGCGGTACGGTGCTTATCGGCAAGGACACGCGCATTTCCGGCTATATGTTTGAATCCGCCCTGGAGGCCGGTTTTTCGGCCGCGGGCGTGAATGTGCAATTGCTGGGTCCCATGCCCACACCTGCTATCGCCTATCTCACGCGCGTAACACACGCACAAGCCGGTGTGGTTATCAGCGCATCACACAATCCCTATCATGATAACGGCATCAAATTCTTTTCCGCTGAAGGCCGCAAATTGCCGGATGAAACTGAGCTGCGCATAGAGGAGGCGATTGCAAAACCTTTTGTGACAGTGGATTCGGGTTCGCTGGGCAGTGCGCGCCGTATGGCCGATGCCGCCGAGCGTTATATTGCATTCTGCCAAGCCAGCGTGGTGCCGGGGCTGAGGCTTGCTGGTCTCAAACTGGTTCTGGACTGCGCCAATGGCGCCACCTACCGCATCGCACCGGCCGTATTCAGTGCGCTGGGCGCGCAGCTGACGAATCTCGGCGTGCATCCGGATGGTCTTAACATCAACCAGGATAGCGGCTCCACACATCCGCAGCGCTTGCAGCAGAAGGTCTTGGAATTGGGTGCGCAGCTAGGCATTGCCTTCGATGGCGATGGTGACCGGGTTTTGATGGTGGATCGCCGCGGCGAACTGGTGGATGGCGATGAGTTGTTATTCATCATTGCCATGGCGCGCAAGTTGCGACACGCCTTGCAGGGACCCGTGGTGGGCACGCAGATGAGCAATCTCGGCCTGGAGCAGGCCTTGGGCGCACACGCAATAGAGTTCCGCCGCGCTCAGGTAGGCGACCGTTACGTCTTGGCCATGCTGGAAGAAAGTCACGGCGTGCTGGGCGGCGAGAGTTCGGGACATATCATCTGCTTGGATCGCACTACCACCGGTGACGGCATCATTTCGGCATTGCAGGTGTTGGAGGCGTTGAACGCTGCCGGCCGCGATCTGGCCGACGTGAAAACCGGGATGCGCAAATTCCCCCAGGTACTGGTGAATGTGGAGACCCGGGAGCGGGTGGATTTAGAAACCCCGGCAATCCGCGCTGCTGTAAAAACGGTTGAACAGAGGCTGGACGGCTGCGGGCGCGTGTTGCTGCGCCTCTCGGGCACCGAGCCGCTGGTGCGCGTCATGGTGGAGAGCGAGGATGCCGGTCTGACGCGTCAGTATGCGGAAACCATCGCCGAAGCCGTACGGGCTGCGGCGCTGCATTGATTTCCAGGTCTTGTGCCCTTAAGCTTGCGCGCCTTTCGATGGGCGTCGGGGGACTATAATGCGTCCGTTTCTGGTCGTTGGCAACTGGAAAATGAATGGCAGCCGGGAAAGCGCGACGCAACTCGTGAACGAGATGCTGCGCGGCTCTGAGTTGCCAGTCATGGCCGAGATAGCGATCTGTCCGCCGTTTGTTTATCTCGCCGATATGGCTAGGCTGCTCGATGGCGGTACGCTGGTCTTGGGCGCACAGAATCTGTGCGCCGAGGGTAATGGCCCGTATACGGGCGAAGTGTCCGGCTCCATGCTGCGGGATGTCGGCTGCCGTTACGTGATCGTAGGACATTCGGAGCGGCGTAATCTGTACGCCGAAAATGACGCGCTGGTAGCACGGAAATTTATGGCCGCGCACAGGGCGGGACTCACGCCTATCCTGTGCGTGGGTGAAACCCTGACCCAGCGCCAGCACGGCGAAACCCATGCGGTCATCAGGCGGCAGCTTATGGCGGTACTGGATGCGGCCGGTATTAGTGCCTTTGATCAGGCGGTTGTGGCCTACGAGCCAGTCTGGGCCATCGGCACCGGCAAGACCGCGACTCCTACCCAGGCGCAAGAAGTGCATGCCCTTGTTCGTGCCTGTATCAGCGCCGGGAATGCTAGAATAGGCGGCGCCATCCGCCTGCTTTACGGCGGTAGCGTGAAAGTTTCCAATGCCGCCGAACTGTTCCAGATGCCCGATATTAATGGCGGCTTGGTGGGCGGCGCTTCCCTGGAGGCACATGAATTTATCGCCATTTGCAAAGCGGCGGTCTGATCCCAAATAAATCATTTTTGAGCGTTTCCATGTTGTACACAATTCTTGAGATCATCCTGGTATTCGTGGCCGTAGCACTGGTCATATTCATACTGTTGCAGCAGGGTAAGGGCGCGGATGCAGGAGCTGCGTTCGGTAGCGGTGCTTCCGGTACGGTATTCGGCGCCGGCGGCTCGGCGAATTTTCTGAGCCATGCCACGGCGATACTGGCCACACTGTTTTTCATTCTGGCACTGGCGATGGCCTATTTATCCCACCACGTTACTACTACGCCGCAGAGCATCGTGGAACGCGCCGTACAACAGCAGGCAGCCAGTACAAAACCCGCCGCACCGCAAATACCCGGTGCTGCTAAGACGTCCCCGGCAGCGTCCAACCCTAAACCCACCGGTAATCCCGCTCCCGTCCAACCTCCCGGCCATTGATTAAAAGCAAACGGGAACGGCCTCGGCAGCGTCCAGCATCGCTTTTTATCGGCGCAATACGTTAAAATTAAACGGCTTCGCGGACGGCTGGCAAACGCGCCGGTATCCTGTAAGTCGAAATGCCGACGTGGTGGAATTGGTAGACACGCTACTTTGAGGTGGTAGTGGGTAAAACCGTGGGAGTTCGAGTCTCCCCGTCGGCACCAGCGTTATCCCCGCCCAGCGCCGTGCCCAAGGCGCTCAAGGGGTGGTAGCGGCACCTAGCGTCTTTGGAAGGAGAGCATGCTCCAGAATTACGTTCCCATACTGTTGTTCCTGATCTGCGGCGGCCTGTTCGGGAGCGTGCTGGTCGGGGCCGGATTCATCGCCAGCACCCTGCTCGGCAACCGCCGGTCGGACAGGGAAAAGCAATCGCCCTATGAATGCGGTTTTGAACCCTTTGAAGACAGCCGTATAAAGTTCGATGTGCGCTATTACCTGGTTGCAATTCTGTTCATCATTTTTGATCTCGAGATTGCCTTTCTGTTTCCCTGGGCGGTGTCACTGAACGCTCTCGGTCTATTCGGTTTCTTCTCGATGATGATTTTTCTCGCCATCCTGGTGGTGGGTTTCATCTATGAGTGGAAGAAAGGAGCCCTGGAATGGGAATAGAAGGCGTGCAGCAAAAAGGCTTCATGACCACTGGCGTGGATACGCTGGTGAACTGGGCGCGCACGGGTTCCCTGTGGCCCATGACCTTTGGTTTGGCCTGTTGTGCCGTGGAGATGATGCACGCCGGCGCCGCGCGCTATGATCTGGATCGCTTCGGTGTGATTTTCCGCCCCAGCCCCCGGCAATCCGACGTCATGATTGTGGCCGGCACCCTGGTCAATAAAATGGCGCCGGCACTGCGCAAGGTTTATGACCAGATGGCCGAGCCCCGCTGGGTGATTTCCATGGGTTCCTGCGCCAACGGCGGTGGTTATTATCATTATTCTTATTCCGTGGTACGCGGCTGCGACCGTATCGTGCCGGTGGATGTGTACGTGCCCGGCTGCCCGCCCAGCGCCGAGCAACTGTTGTATGGCGTCATCCAGTTGCAAAAAAAAATCAAACGCACCAATACCATAGCCCGTTAGCCGAGTAATCGAATGAATTCAGCTGCCGACAAACTCGCCGGATCCGTGGAGTCGCGTTTCGGCGGCGCCATGAAGCGTGTGCCGTCCACAGTGGAGCAACTGACATATGAACTGACTGCGGCGAAATTGCGAGACGTCTGTCATGCACTGCGGGATGAGGAACCCTTCCGGTTTGAACAACTCATGGACGTATGCGGCGTGGATTACCTCGGCTACGGTGAAAATGAATGGCGCACCCAGAGCGCCACCGTCACGGGTTTTAGTCGCGGTGTAGACCGGCATCCACCGCAGGCTGGCGAATGTGCGCAACGGCGCTTCGCTGTGGTCTATCATTTGCTGTCCATCCGTCATAACCAACGCTTGCGATTGCGGGTATTCTGTGCGGACCAGCCACCGATGCTAGATTCGGTGACCGAGATATGGGCATCGGCCAATTGGTTTGAGCGCGAAGCCTTCGACCTGTACGGTATCCTCTTTAGCGGCCATCCGGATCTGCGGCGTATCCTCACTGACTACGGCTTTATAGGTAATCCTTTTCGCAAGGATTTCCCCCTGTCCGGCAACGTGGAAGTGCGCTACGACCCGGAGAAGCAACGCGTGATATACGAGCCGGTAAGCATCGAACCGCGGGTATTGGTGCCGCGCGTCATACGCGAAGATCCACGTTACCAGGAAGCCTTCAAGGAGGCCTCCAAGAATGCCTGAACTTCAGAATTTCACCATGAATTTTGGGCCGCAGCACCCGGCGGCCCATGGTGTGCTGCGCCTGATCCTGGAAATGGACGGTGAGGTGATCACTAAAGCGGATCCGCATATCGGCCTATTGCACCGGGCCACCGAAAAACTTGCCGAAAGCAAGCCCTACAACCAGAGCATCGGCTATATGGACCGCCTGGATTACGTATCCATGATGTGCAACGAACATGCCTACGTAATGGCGATCGAAAAGCTGCTGGGGATAACGCCGCCGATCCGCGCCCAGTACATCCGTGTGATGTATGACGAGCTGACGCGCATTACCAATCATTTGCTGTGGCTGGGCGCCCACGGTCTCGATATCGGCGCCATGACCGTGTTTCTGTATTGCTTCCGCGAGCGTGAGGACATCATGGACATGTATGAAGCGGTATCCGGCGCGCGCATGCATGCTACCTACTACCGCCCGGGCGGCGTGTATCGCGACCTGCCGGAACACATGCCTGACTACAAGGCCTCGCGCTTTCGCAGCAAGGGCGACATGCGGCGGATGAACAAGGCGCGCCAAGGCACATTGTTGGACTTTATCGAGGACTTTACCGGGCGTTTCCCCAAGTGCATTGACGAGTATGAGGTGCTGCTCACGGACAATCGCATCTGGAAACAGCGCACCGTGGGCATCGGCGTGGTCTCGCGAGAACGTGCTTTGCAACTCGGTTTCTCAGGGCCGATGCTGCGTGGCTCCGGCGTTGAATGGGATTTGCGCAAGCAGCAGCCATACGCGGTTTATGATGAGGTGGAATTCGATATTCCCGTGGGCATGAATGGCGACTGCTATGACCGTTATCTGGTACGTATCGAAGAGATGCGGCAATCCACTAAAATAGTGAAGCAATGCATCGCTTGGTTGCGCAAGAATCCCGGCCCGGTGTGGCTGGACGATCACAAGATCACCCCGCCGCACCGCGAGCAGATGAAATCCGACATGGAATCCTTGATACACCATTTCAAGTACATGACCGAGGGTTACTGCGTGCCTGCAGGGGAGGTATATGCGGCCATCGAGCATCCCAAGGGCGAGTTCGGCGTATACATGATTTCCGACGGCGCCAACAAGCCGTTTCGGGTGAAGATCCGCGCCGCCGGCTTCGCGCATCTTTCCGCTTTGGATGAGATGGTGCGCGGCCACATGTTGGCGGACCTGGTGGCCATTATTGGCAGCCAGGACATAGTGTTCGGCGAGGTGGATCGCTGATGACCGGTTCCCAAGCCCTGGCGCTGTCAAAACGTGTCCGTCAGGTGATTGACGCAGCAATCAAGCGGTATCCCGAGGGTCGGCAGCGTTCGGCGGTTTTCGATGCTCTGCGCGCGGTCCAGCATGAGAACCAAGGCTATCTCACCGTCGAACTGATGGATGCCGTGGCCGATTATCTGAAGCTTGAGCCTATCAAGGTCTATGAGGTGGCCACCTTCTATTCCATGTTCGAGACCAAGCCGGTGGGCCGTCACAGTATCTCGGTATGCACCAACATTTCCTGCATGCTGCGGGGCGCGGATGACATTGTGACGCATATCGAGAAAAAGCTGGGTGTCAAGACCGGCGAAAGCACGCCCGATGGCCGCTGCTATCTAAAGCGCGAGGAAGAGTGCCTGGCGGCCTGCGCCGGCGGTCCCATGATGATGGTGGACCATAAGTATTATGAAAATCTGACGCCGGAAAAGATCGACCGGATCCTGGAGGGCTTGAAGTGAGCATACCGTTGGATCAGGTCTGTCACCGGACATTTCAATTCGATAAACCGTGGAGCATGGATAATTATCTCAAGGTGGATGGCTACAAAGCCTGGAAGAAAATTCTCAAGGATAAAATTCCCCCTGACCAGATCATTGAGGAAGTAAAAGCCTCGGGACTGCGCGGTCGCGGCGGCGCAGGTTTTCCCACCGGCGTTAAATGGGGTTTTATGCCCAAAAATCCCACTGCCCCGTCCTATGTGGTATGCAACTCCGACGAATCCGAGCCAGGCACCTGCAAGGACCGGGATATCCTGCGCTTCAATCCGCATGCGTTGGTGGAAGGCATGGCCATCGCTTGCTATGCCATGCGCTGCAAAGTGGGTTACAACTATATCCGCGGCGAGTTTATGGACGAACCTTATGAGCACTTCGAGCTGGCGCTCAAGGAGGCTTATAAAGCCGGACTGCTTGGCGAGAATATCCTGGGCTCGGGTTTGGATATAGACATTCATACCCATTTGGGCGCCGGCGCTTACATTTGCGGCGAAGAAACCGCGCTGCTGGATTCGCTGGAAGGCAAGAAAGGCTGGCCGCGATTCAAACCGCCGTTCCCGGCCAATTATGGCGTATTCGGCCGTCCCACCACCGTCAACAATACCGAGACCTTCGCCTCGGTGCCGAGCATCATGTTGAAAGGCGCTAAATGGTTCGCAGCCTTCGGCAAACCCAACAATGGCGGCACCAAGATATTCTCCGTTACCGGCCATGTGGCCAAGCCGGGCAATTTTGAAGTCCCTTTGGGCACGCCGTTCAAGGAACTTTTGGCGATGGCCGGCGGCGTGTGGCAGGGCCGCAAGCTCAAGGCGGTCATCCCCGGTGGCGTATCGGCGCCGGTGCTGCCCGCCGACATCATGCTGAATTGCGACATGGATTTCGATTCGCTGCGTAACGCCGGCTCGATGCTGGGTTCGGGCGCGGTGGTGGTGATGGACGAGACCACCTGCATGGTGAGGATGCTGGAGCGCGCCTCACGCTTCTTTTATTCGGAATCCTGCGGCCAGTGCACGCCGTGCCGCGAAGGCACCGGTTGGATGTATCGCGTGATATCCCGTATCGAGCACGGACAGGGCCGGCAGGAGGACCTGGACATGGTACTGAGCGTTTCGAGAAATATCGAGGGCCACACCATCTGTGCCTTCGGTGATGCCGCTGCCTGGCCGGTGCAGAGCTTTATCAAACATTTTCGCAGCGAATTCCAATATCACATTGACCACGACTGCTGCCTGGTGGGTTCCGGAGCCCGCCAGCAGGCAGCCTGAGCGCGCATGGCCAATACCCACATGGCAGAACCACCGGTGAATATCGAAATCGACGGCAAGCCCATCAAAGCCCGCAAGGGCGAGATGATCATGCAGGCTGCTGACCGCGAAGGCGTGTATATACCGCGCTTCTGCTATCACGAAAAACTATCGGTGGCGGCCAATTGCCGCATGTGCCTTATCGAAGCGGAAAAGGCGCCCAAACCTTTGCCTGCCTGCGCCACGCCGGTGACTGAAGGCATGAAGGTGTTTACACGCTCCCCGAAAGCCATCGCCGCGCAGCGGGCCAGCATGGAATTTCTGCTTATCAACCACCCACTTGATTGTCCCATCTGTGATCAGGGTGGGGAATGCGAATTGCAGGATCTTGCCATGGGCTATGGCCGTGATATTGCGCGCTTCTCGGAGCGCAAGCGCGTTATCCAGGACGAGAACATCGGCCCGTTGATCTCCACCTGCATGACACGCTGCATTTACTGCACGCGCTGCGTGCGTTTTGGTCAGGAGATTGCCGGCATTCAGGAGCTGGGCGATACCGGGCGCGGCGAGCACTCGCGCATCGGCACTTACATCGGCCGCAGCGTGGACCATGAATTATCCGGCAATGTCATTGATCTGTGCCCGGTGGGCGCGTTGAATTCGAAACCCTTCAAAATGCATGGCCGCGGTTGGGAGATGACCCAGACTGCTGGCGTCTCCCCGCATGATTGCGTCGGTTCAAATCTTTACGGCCATGTTTTGCGTGGCAAAGTCATGCGGGTGATACCGAGGCCCAATGAGGCAGTGAATGAAATCTGGATTTCCGACCGCGATCGTTTCAGTTACACCGGCATTACCAGCAACGATCGCCTCGAACATCCGATGCTGAAGCAGGACGGCCGTTGGCGTGAAACGGACTGGGAAACCGCATTGGCGGCTGCCGTTAACGCCTTGCGCAGTGTGCACGGCGATGCTGGGGTGCTGGCTTCGCCCAGTTCCACCACCGAAGAGCTGTATCTGTTGCAGAAACTTGCGCGCGGCCTGGGTATCCACAGCATTGACACCCGCCTGCGCCAGGCGGATTTCCGCGATGATGAATTCGAACCGGTATATCCGTGGCTTGGGCAGTCGCTCGAAGATTTGGAAAAACTCAACTCAGTCTTTGTGATCGGTTCCAACCTGCGCAAGGAAGTACCGCTGCTGGCTCATCGCCTGCGCAAGGCCGCACTCCAGGGTGGCGCCGTGATGTTCCTCAATCCACGCCGTTACGAATCTCTGTATCCGGTGGCCACCGAAATCAATGTCGCGTCATTGGATATGACGGCAGCGCTGGCGGCAGTGCTGAAAGCGGCGTTGGGAAGGAAAACAGCGCCCACGCACCTCAAGGATCTGCTGAAAGACCAGGAACCGAGCGCACCGCAGCTGCGGGTGGCGGAACAACTCCTTAAAGGTGAACGCAAGGCGATTCTGCTGGGGCATCTGGCATTGCAGCACCCGCAGTACGCGGATCTGCGCGCTTTGGCGGCCGCGCTGGCCGAGGTAAGCGGCGCGCAGCTGGGTTATATTTCGGAGGGCGCCAACAGCGCTGGCGCCTGGCTCGCGGGCGCCGTGCCACAGCGCCTGGCTGGCGGCAAGCGGGCGGCGCTCAAAGGACTGGATGCCCGCGCCATGTTTGTGGAGGCGCGCCGCGCCTATCTACTGATGGGCGTGGAGCCGGAGCTGGATTGTTGGGACAGTGCCAGCGCATTGCAGGCGTTAAATAATGCAAGCGTCGTGGTGGTCATCACACCCTTCATAACCGATGCCATGAAGCACTATGCTTCGGTGCTGCTACCCAGCGGAACTTTCGGCGAGACTTCCGGAACCTACGTGAACGTGGAAGGTCACTGGCAACACTTCACCGGCATGACAAAACCGATGGGCGAGTCGCGCCCCGGATGGAAGATACTGCGGGTGCTGGGCAACCTCTGCGGGCTGGCCGGCTTCGAGTACCTTTCATCGGAAGAGGTGGGCGAGGAACTCAGAAAGGCCGTGGGCGATTTAAAGCCCGATAACTCCTTCACGGCCACGCGTATCGTCGCGTCCGTAGCGCCGCTCAAGGGATTCCAGCGTGTCGCCGAAGTTCCGCTGTATTCCGCCGATATGCTGGTGCGGCGCGCACCACCGCTGCAGGAAACCCGCGATGCGGATACAGGCTGGGTGCGTTTGTGTCCCGCGGACGCCAAGAAACTTGGACTGGCGGAAGGTGAGCGAATCAGGGTGAGCCATGACGATGCCAGCCTCATATTGCCTGTGAAGTGCGACGACAGCGTGGCCGCCGGGAATGTGTGGTTGGCCGCTGGCATCCGCGAAACCGCCGGTTTTGCGCCCTTTCATAGTGGCCTGGAACTGGAAAAAATCCGATGACGGCCGCCTTGCACAATTTGCTCCTGTATTGGGCTGCGCTGCCTTTCGGCTGGCGGCTCACGCTGCGCTCCCTCGGCGGCATCATCGCCATCATGGTACCGCTGATCGTCTCGGTGGGTTTCATGACTCTGATAGAGCGCAAAGTACTTAGTTACATGCAGCTGCGTCTTGGTCCGAATCGCGTTGGCATGCATGGCACATTCCAATGGGTCGCGGACGTACTCAAGCTGGTGTGCAAAGAAGTCATACTGCCGACCAATGCCAACCGTTTCCTGTTCCTGACCGCGCCCATCATTTCCATCGCCACGGCGTTCGCCGCCTGGGCGGTGATTCCGTTTAGCAACGGCGTGATCCTGTCGGATGCCAATGCCGGGCTGCTGTATATATTGGCGCTGAGTTCATTCGGCGTTTATGGCGTCATTCTTGCCGGCTGGGCTTCGAATTCCAAGTACGCGTTCCTGGGGGCCATGCGTTCCGCGGCGCAGATGGTGTCGTATGAAATTGCCATGGGTTTCGCGTTGGTAGGCGTGCTGCTGGCGAGCCACAGCCTCAATCTTAACCAGATCGTGCTGGGCCAGAGTGGCAACATCGGTCATTGGTACCTTTGGCCGCTGCTGCCGTTGTTCATGATCTATCTGATTTCCGGAGTGGCGGAAACCAACCGCGCCCCTTTTGATGTGGCGGAAGGCGAATCGGAAATCGTCGCGGGTTTCCATGTGGAATATTCAGGTACCGCTTTTGCGGCATTTTTCCTGGCGGAATACGCCAACATGATCCTGATTTCAGCGCTAGCCGCGACCCTGTTCTGCGGCGGCTGGTTGTCACCCCTGCAGGGTTGGAGTTGGCTGGCAGGGACCTCTCTGGGCTTCCTCACCAGGACCAGCTTTATCTGGTTTGCCCTCAAAACCAGTTTCTTCCTGTATTGCTTTCTCTGGTTCCGGGCCACGTTCCCGCGTTACCGCTACGACCAGATCATGCGGCTCGGCTGGAAAGTATTCATCCCTATCACCATCCTGTGGCTGGTGCTGGAGGGCCTGGCCGTGGTGCTGAAGATCTCGCCGTGGTTTGCGTGAGGCCCGCATGAACGCAGTACGCAGTTGGATCAAGAGCCTGTTGCTGGTGGAATTATTCCAGGGGCTGGCGCTCACAGGCAAGTTGTTTTTTGCCCGTAAGGTGACCATCCGCTATCCCGAAGAGCACACGCCCAAGTCGCCGCGTTACCGCGGACTGCACGCGCAACGTCGCTACGCCAACGGCGAAGAACGTTGTATTGCCTGCAAACTGTGTGAGGCGGTGTGTCCGGCGTTGGCCATCACCATCGATTCGGAACAGCGTGAGGACGGCACGCGCCGCACCACGCGCTACGACATTGACCTGTTCAAGTGCATCTACTGTGGCTTCTGCGAGGAAGCCTGCCCGGTGGACGCCATCGTGGAAACCAGTATCACGGAATTCCATTTCGAAAAGCGCGGAGAGCAGATTATGACCAAGGAAAAACTGCTGTCCATCGGCGACAAATATGAAGCGCAGATCGCCGCCGAGCGCGCGGCCGACGCGCCGTACCGCTGAGGATCTCATGGCAGCGACCATCGTTTTTATTGTACTGGCGGCGATCCTGATCGGTGCCGCACTGGGCGTCATCACCGCCCGCAACCCGGTGCACGCGGCCCTGTTCCTGGTGTTGGCGTTTGTCACCAGCGCCGGCTTGTGGTTGCTGCTGGAAGCGGAATTTCTGGCGTTGGTGCTGGTACTGGTGTACGTGGGCGCAGTCATGGTGCTGTTCCTGTTCGTGGTGATGATGCTGGACATCGACAGCATCACTCTGCGCCGGAGTTTTGTGCGCTATGCGCCGCTGGGCGTGGTGGTGGCGGTTATCGTGCTGCTGGAAATCGGTTACGTGGTGTGGACCCAGAAACTGGGCGTGACCTTTGGCACCCCGCTGCCGCATCCGGCCGCTTTCAGCAACACCCGTGAACTGGGCAGTGCGATCTATACCACCTACGTCTATCCATTTGAAATCGCGGCGGTGATCCTGCTGGTGGGCATCATCGCGGCTATCACCCTGACCCTGAGGCGTCGCAGCGGCACGCGCCATCAGGATCCCGCCAAGCAAGTACGTGTCAGCGCCAAACACGGCCGCATCCGCATCGTGAAGATGCCGTCGGAACGCAAACCGGGAGGTGGGTCCCCATGATTACCCTATTTGATTTTCTGGCGCTTAGCGGCGCGCTGTTCGCCATCAGCGTAGCGGGCGTGTTCCTGAACCGCAAGAACCTGATTCTGTTGCTGATGTGCATCGAGCTGATGCTGCTGGCGGCCAATTTCAATTTTATAGCGTTCTCGCGCTATCTCAACGATAGCGCCGGCCAGGTGTTCGTGTTTTTCATCCTTACGGTGGCCGCGGCCGAGTCCGCCATCGGCCTCGCGATCCTGGTGGTCTTGTTCCGCAACCGCCGCAGTATCAATGTCGAAGAAATGGACAGCATGAAGGGCTGATATGAATCCAGCGATGCCGGGCATTTTTCTGATCATCGTGCTGGCGCCGTTGGCGGCCGCCGTCGTGGCCGGAATTTTCATGCATTTCATCCCCAAATCCGCGGCCCACTGGGCAGCGATTCTGGGTGTAGCGGTGTCTTTCATACTTTCGGCTTATGTGCTCTGGCAGATGCTCTTCAACGGCATGGGCAACTACAACCTGACCATCTACAACTGGGCCGTGGTCGGCAACGTGCAGTTCCAGGTGGGTTTCCTGGTGGACCGCCTGACGGCGCTGATGATCACCGTGGTGAGCTTCGTATCCCTGATGGTGCACATTTATACCATCGGGTATATGGCGGATGATCCCGGCTACAAGCGTTTCTTCAGTTATATCGCACTGTTCACGTTTTCCATGCTGATGCTGGTGATGGCCAATAACTTCCTGCAGTTGTTCTTCGGTTGGGAAGCGGTGGGGCTTGTGTCCTACCTGCTGATCGGTTTTTGGTACACGCGGCCCACGGCCATTTATGCCAGCCTCAAGGCTTTTCTGGTGAACCGCGTGGGTGACTTCGGTTTCTTGCTGGGTATCGCTCTGGTACTGGGTTACACCGGCAGCCTGAATTACGTGGATGTCTTCACCCACGCTCCGCAGCTTTCCGGTCAAACCATTCAGTTGTTCTCCGGCGTCGTTTGGTCGGTGCCGACGGTCATCTGCATCCTGCTGTTTGTGGGCGCCATGGGCAAATCCGCCCAGGTGCCGCTGCATGTGTGGTTGCCGGATTCCATGGAAGGCCCCACGCCCATATCGGCGTTGATCCATGCCGCTACCATGGTGACTGCCGGCATCTTTATGGTGGCGCGCATGTCGCCGCTGTTTGAGCTTTCCGATACGGCTTTGTCGTTGATCATGGTCATCGGCGCCATTACCGCTCTGTTCATGGGGCTGGTGGGCATCGTGCAGAACGACATCAAGCGCGTGATTGCGTATTCGACCCTGTCGCAGTTGGGTTACATGGCCGCGGCCCTCGGGGCTTCGGCCTATGCCGCGAGCATCTTTCATCTCATGACCCATGCGTTTTTCAAGGCCCTGCTATTCCTGGCGGCCGGCTCGGTAATCATCGCCATGCACCACGAACAGGACATGCGTCACATGGGCGGACTGCGCAAGTACATGCCCATCACCTACATCACCTTCCTGGTGGGTTCCTTGGCATTGATCGCGTTCCCGGGGTTTTCCGGGTTTTTCTCCAAGGACACCATCATTGAGGCCATTCACGAATCCCATCGCTTGGGTAGCGGCTTTGCCTATTGGTGCGTGCTCTTGGGCGTGTTCGTGACCGCGCTTTATACCTTCCGTATGTTGTTCATGACATTTCACGGCAAACAACACTTTGTGGTGGAGAAGGGCCATGGAACGCAGCACGCTGATCCACAGGCTCACTTGGAACCGGGTCATCTGGCACAGCCTCCAAAGGAATCAGCGTGGGTGGTCACTGTGCCGCTGATCCTGCTGGCCATCCCCTCGCTGGCGGCCGGCTGGCTAACCATCCAACCGCTGTTGTATGGAAATTTCTTCGGTTCTTCTATTTACGTAGCACCGGATCACCATGTGATGCAGGGTCTTGCGGAGCGCTTCCATGGCGCCGGCGGCATGCTATTGGAAAGCGTCAGCACACCGACTCTGTGGCTTGCCTTGGCGGGCGTGATCGTGGCTTGGATCTTCTACCTGGCCAAACCGGCCTGGCCCGGCGTGCTAGCAAGAGTCTGCGCGCCGGTATATCAATTACTGGTACATAAATTCTATTTCGACGAGATTTATGCGTTGTTCATAGCCGCTGGGGTCCGCGCCTTGGGCAGATTGCTGTGGCAGGTGGGTGACGCGACCATCATTGATGGCGGCTTGGTGAATGGCAGCGCCAGGGCCGTGGGCTGGTTTTCCCGTGTGCTGCGCCGCGGCCAGTCTGGTTACCTATACCACTATGCGTTTGCCATGATCGTCGGCCTGTGCCTGTTGCTGGGCTGGCTGATATTGCACTGATGGGATCCCTCCCGATGAACGCGCATTTTCCCATCCTGAGCGTGTTGCTGTGGCTGCCCATCGCCGGTGCCCTGGTGGTGTTGATGGCGGGCCGAGTGGCACCCAAGTCGGTTCGTTGGTTGGCGCTGTTTTTCTCAACTGTGGTGTTCGCTGTCAGCGTGCCTCTTTGGACCGGATTTGATACCGATACGGCGAACATGCAGTTCGTTGAGAAGCTGTCCTGGATTAGCACCTTCAACGTGCATTACTACCTGGGGGTGGATGGCATTTCCATGCCACTGATTCTACTCACGACTTTCATGACGGTGCTAGTGGTGATCGCCGGCTGGGAAGTCATCCAATACAAAGTGGCTCAGTACTTTGCGGCCTTCCTGATCATGGAAGGACTGATGAACGGCGTGTTCTCGTCTCTCGACGGCCTGCTGTTCTATGTGCTGTGGGAAGCTATGCTCATCCCCATGTTCCTGATTATCGGCATCTGGGGCGGACCGCGGCGTGTGTATGCGACCATCAAGTTCTTTCTGTACACCTTCTTCGGCTCGGTGCTGATGCTGGTGGCCATCATTTATATGTACGTGAAATCCGGCAGCTATGACATTCTTGCCTTTCAGCAAATGCCCTTGGGTATGACCGCGCAAGTGCTCATCTTCATCGCTTTCCTGGCGGCGTTTGCGGTGAAAGTGCCCATGTGGCCGGTGCATACCTGGCTCCCGGATGCCCATGTGGAAGCGCCTACCGGCGGTTCCGTGATCCTGGCGGCCATCCTGCTGAAAATGGGTGCTTACGGCTTCCTGCGCTTCAGCCTGCCCATAGCACCGGATGCCAGTCATGCACTCATGTGGCTGGTCATTGGCTTGTCGCTGGTGGCCATCGTCTATATCGGCTTTGTGGCCATCGCCCAGACCGATATGAAAAAGCTGGTGGCCTATTCCTCCGTCGCGCACATGGGATTTGTAACCCTGGGTTTCTTCATCCTGTTTCTGATTTTCGAGAAGACCGCGAGTACCGACGGCACCGTTATGGGCGTGGAGGGTGGGTTGGTGCAGATGATTTCCCATGGGTTCGTCTCCGGGGCGTTATTCCTGTGTGTGGGCGTGCTCTACGACCGCTTGCACACTCGGGAGATCAAGGCCTACGGCGGTGTCGTCAATGTGATGCCGGCATTCGCTTTCTTCATGGTGCTGTTCGCCATGGCCAATGTGGGGTTGCCGGGCACTTCCGGGTTCGTGGGTGAGTGGATGGTGATTCTCGCCAGCATGAAGGCCAACTTCTGGATTGCATTTGGCGCCGCCTTTATCCTGTTCCTGGGCGCCGCCTACACCCTGTGGATGGTGAAGCGCGTGCTTTACGGCCCGGTGAGCAACAGCCAGGTGGCCGGCATGCAGGATATCGGCAAGCGCGAATTCATTGTCCTGGGTCTGTGCGCAATTCCGGTGATTCTCATCGGCATTTGGCCGGCGCCCTTGCTGGATGTCATGCACGCTTCCGTGGTGAATTTGGTGCACCAAGCAGTGAAATCAAAATTGTAGAAAACTGTTTAAGGAATCCCTGATGTCCACGCTGCCCGCCCTCACTCCTGCTATCCCCGAGATGTTCGTTCTGGGCATGGGCTGCTTTATCCTGATGGTGGATGCGCTCCTGAGCGACCGGCATCGGATCGTGACCTACTGGCTGTCCCTGGCTACCGTGGCGGCGACCGCATGGCTTACCGTCACCGTGGCCGAGACCGCGGGATTGCTGACCTTCAATGACATGTTCGTGAATGACAGCATGGGTAACGTACTCAAGCTGTTCACCTATTTGGTGGTGGCGCTCACTTTCTTGTATTCGCGCGATTATCTCCGCGATCGCAGCTTGTTCAAGGGCGAATTCTACGTGCTTGGCCTGTTTGGCATGCTCGGCATGATGGTGATGATTTCAGCGCATAATTTCATCACCATCTACCTCGGCCTGGAACTGCTGTCTTTATCGTTGTACACCCTGGTGGCATTGGATCGCGACTCGCCGGTCGCCGCGGAAGCGGCCATGAAATATTTTGTGCTGGGCGCCATTGCCTCCGGCACACTGCTGTATGGCATGTCGTTGCTGTATGGCGCCACCGGCACCCTGGATCTGACCCGGCTCGGCATGCACATCGCGGAGTCCGCAGCCATCAATATCGGCGTAATGCTGGCTCTGGGATTCGTCATCGTCGGGCTGTGTTTCAAGCTGGGTGCGGTGCCGTTTCACATGTGGCTGCCGGACGTGTATGAGGGCGCCAACACGCCGGTAACCATGTATATCGGTTCGGCGCCGAAGATCGCCGCCTTCGCGCTTTTCATGCGGCTGCTGGTGGCGGGCCTGGGTGGCCTGCATCTTGAATGGCACGCCATCCTGACGGTTCTGGCGGTGCTGTCCATGGGCATCGGCAGCATTGTGGCCATCGTCCAGACCAACCTGAAGCGCATGCTGGCGTATTCCACCATCTCGCATGTGGGTTTCATTTTGCTGGGGATTCTGGCGGGCACCACCGAAGGCTACCAGGCCGCCATGTTCTATGTGGTCACTTACGTGATTATGTCCACCGCGGCCTTCGGCATGATCATCCTGCTGGCGCGCGCGGGATTTGAAGCCGACCGGCTTGATGATTTCAAAGGGCTGAACGACCGGAGCCCGTGGTTCGCGGCCATGATGCTCATGGTGATGTTCGGCATGGCCGGCGTGCCGCCCTTCGTCGGTTTCTTCGCCAAACTTTATGTACTGCGCGCGGTCATTGACATCGGCATGTCATGGCTGGCGGTGGTGGCGGTGATCTTCGCCCTCATCAGTGCCTACTATTACCTGAAAGTGGTGAAGCTCATGTATTTTGACCGCGCGCCGCCAGACGCCAAACCCCTCCGATCCAGTCTCGACCTGCGCTGGGTACTGTCCGGGAACGGTCTCGCCATCCTGTTGCTGGGTATTCTGCCGGGGCCGCTCATGGCGCTGTGCGCCCGGGTGATTACTTTCTGACTCCGGTTGCCGCTGCGGTCCGGCGGTCAACTCTTTAATCCCTGGCGAGGGGGTGTCATGCCATGCGATGTGTTTTCGCCGGACTTGCGTTTTAGCAATTGAATACTAACGAGAAATCCCACCCTCTCCGGCTGGCACAGCTATTGCTTTCGCAATCGCCGAACCGACCTCATCGCCTCTGATATTTCATTCCTGACGGACTAGTGCTAGGGTCTGGGGCGCAAAGCTCCAGGGGTCGGCACGGCAAGGTTTGGATTACCGCGCTGCGGCCAGGTCTGAATAAGTAAGGAGATTTGTATGGGGCGGGGGGGCGAGCGGAGCGATGCGCGCGTTCTGCGCACATCCAATGTCGTGGGCGACTATTTAAGGTTTTCGCAGCGCCTGTTCCGCAGGCGTTGTGCCAATGTTTTGCGGTGCCTTCTGCTGTCGTGGTTGTTGATCGCGGCACTCGTGTCCGGCGCCGCCTATGCCAGTAACTACATCTATGACGCCAACGGCCGGCTCGTGGCCGTCACCGCTCCCAGCGGCAGCGCTGTTGTTTACAGCTATGACGCGCTGGGCAACATCCTCAGCATCCAGCCGCTTGCCGTCGGGCAACTGGCGTTGTTTGTTTTCGATCCCCAACAGGGGACCGTTAGCACCCAAGTGACCATCCAAGGCAACGGCTTCAGTACCACGCCGAGCAGCAACACCGTCAAGTTCAATGGCAAGGCCACAACGGTGACCTCGGCCACGACCTCGCAGCTTGTGGTCAAGGTACCGAGCGGCGCCACCACCGGGCCGATCTCGGTCACGGTGGGTTCCAACACCGTCACGAGCACCACCAATTTCGTGGTAGTCCAGGGGCCATATATCAGTGGCTTCAGTCCGGTGTTTGGTGATCCGGGTACGGCCGTCACAGTATCAGGCTCGAACCTGGATCCGGTTGCAAACGGCACCACACTTGCATTAGGGGGACTATTTCAACCCATCACGTCGGCCAGCAATACACAATTGACATTCACGGTACCCAGCGCCGACATAGGGTCCGGCCCGATTCAAGTCGGCACGCCCTATGGTCAGGCGATAACGGGCACAGATTTCATTGTGGTGCCAAGCGCAATCGGGGCCGCTAACGTGGCCGCAACCGCTCAGCTTGCGGCGAATGGGGCAACGAAAAGTCTCAATATCAATGCCGCCAACAAGTACGGCATCTTTGTGTTTAATGCTACCGCTGGCCAGTGGCTGAGCGTGCAATTAAGTTCCTTAGCCACGACACCCAGTGGTGGCACCGTGAGCTACTGGGTTTATTCTCCCATCAATGCACAGATTACTTCGGGCACAGTGTCTGCGACAAGCAACATGTCCATCCATCTGCCGGTCATTCCGATCACCGGTACCTACCTGGTGGCTTTCGGTTCGGGGAGCGGCACGGTACAGGTTTCGGCGGTTCTGAAAGTAGATTCCACAGCCAACACCAATGGCACGAGTCTTGGGTTGGCAACGACGGTCACCTCACAGAGCATACGCTTCATTTTCCATGGGTCGATACACCAGAACCTAGCATTGGGGATCAGTAATTTGGTATTCACGCCGAGTTCAGAGCCGGGGGCATCGGTGTACATCTACAACCCGGACGGGAGCATGCTGACAAGCTTCAACTGTTATGCCGGTCCGGTGGGATGTGAAGAACCG
>DAHUYB010000077.1 GCA_027315405.1 Gammaproteobacteria bacterium
CGGTCACGCAGAGAGAACTGGATCACGCCATGCACCGGCTCAATCACCGACCTCGAAAGAGACTGGGATTCAAAACACCGCATGAGGTATTCTTCCGGACCAAGACTTCACTAACTGTTGCACTTGGAACTTGAAGCCGCGAGGTATTTATGCATCTGATTATCCGTTTATCGATATTTGCTCCGGTATTGCTAGTAGCCAGCATCGGTGTTGCCGCCTATGGTCAAGGCACTGTCACTACCAACGGGCCTGCGGACCGGACTGCCCAAAGCCAGGCCAGCGATACCATGAATAAGGTCAAAACCACGGTGTCGTGACCTTGCACGGCACAGTGCGTTCTACCGTAGAAAAAGAACTGGCAGAGCGGCTTGCTATGAGCGCCGATGGTGTTAAAGCTGTCACCAATGACCTGAAGGTCAAAGAGTCCAACCGCTCCTGATGGATCGAGGGGGTAGGGTTGCAGATAGCTCCAAACTATATATAACCGCTGTCTGGCACTCGACAGCATCCCCGCAGGGTGCACCCTCACAAGTGGCTTGATTTAAAGGAGCGCTGATGGATTTGTCATCTCCGCAGAAGCCGTTGCTCGGCCATTGTCGGTCCTGAAAAGCGGCTTCTGCGGGATGGCAACAAAGTTATCAATCAAGATTTGAGTAGGCGTTGATTGCACGCAGACAATGTTTTTAATGGGTGTATCCCACAATCAAACGCGCCTATTGCAGGTCGAACAATAATACTTCGCCCTCGGGCGCGCCGCTGACGCCGATGGTCGCAGGGCCGATGAGTGCGGCGCCATCGCCTTCCCCCAGCAATGTGCCGTTGACCCTGACGGCACCGTGCGCCACCTGCAGCCAGGCGCGGCGCCCGCGCGGCAATGGGTAGGCAAGCGTTTCCTGTGCGACACGCGTGCCCCACAACACCACATCCTGATGGATGGTCACCAGGCCGCCGCCGTTTTCAGCGGCCGCCAATTTGAACCAGCGGCCGCTGATGTCTTGCGCCTTGAAGTTGCGCTGCTCGTAACTGGGCGGCAAGCCGCGCTGCTGCGGGATGATCCAGATTTGCAGGAAATGCACCGGCTCGCTGTGCGAGGCGTTGTACTCGCTGTGGGTAATGCCGCTGCCGGCGCTCATGCGCTGGATTTCTCCGGGGCGGATGATGGAACCGGTGCCGAGGCTGTCCTGGTGCTGCAACGCGCCTTCCAGCACATAACTGATGATGTCCATGTCGCTGTGGCTGTGGGGTGCAAAACCGCCACCGGGCGTTACCCGGTCATCGTTGATGACCCGCAGAGCGCCGAAACCCAGGTAGCGCGGATCCTGATAATCGCCGAATGAAAATGTATGCCGGCTGTCCAGCCAATCGCGACGGCTGCGGCCGCGCTCGGCGGCCGGACGGATAATTGTCATGTCACTTCGCATGGTGTACCTCCATGAGCCGTGATGGGGTTGCGCGCGCCAATGAGCAATAGTGTGCGCCGTTGCGCGAATGTAAGTCAGTTTTCTGCTGCCTAATTCGCGCCATCGGCCGCCAGTGCCGCCGTCACCAATCTGGCCAGCAGTTTTTCCTTGAAGGTTGCCGGCCGGTCCAGTGCCATGCGCTTGAGATAGGGTGTGGCGATTCGTTGGTTCTGTGGTTTCAGCAGGCTCAGCGCGATGCCCAACTTTCCACCCACCGTCCCGCTGCGGTTTTTCAGGTTGGTGAGGGCTTTGCCCAGCACCAGCTCTTCGGGGGTGAATTCGTGGCCGAAGGGAAAGTCGGGAAACAGCCCTGAGGTTTGAAACGGTCGGAGTCCCGCGTGCAGCCTGTCCGGCAGATTTTCACGGAAGACATCGGGTATGCGGTAATCGCTCATGATCTTGCCGGCGCGTTTGGCCTCCACCAGCAATTGCTGCTGGAATCGCGAGTCGCTGATGTTGAGCAGGGCCGCGATCGTTTCCCAATCCTGCCGGCCGCGCACATCGGCGATGCCGTACTCGGTGATCACCACGTCCCGCAGGTGCCGTGGGATGGTGCATTGTCCGTAGTCCCACAGAATATTCGACACCAATTTGCCGTGTTCCCGGCGTGCGCTCTTGAGCATGAGGATGGAGCGGCCTTGCTGGAGCGCGTGCGCCATGGCCACGAAATTGTACTGGCCGCCCACGCCGCTCACCACTTGGCCGCTGGCCAGCGTGTCGGAAGCAGCGGCACCCAAGAGCGTCATCTTCATGCAAATGTTGAGAAAACGTGAATGACGGTGTTGGCGCTGCTCCAGTTCCACGTCGCTGAAGAGTTCGTTGACCTTCGAGACCGCGGTCATGGCAAACAAGCGCCGCTCCGGCTCCGGCATACCGAATAACTGCGCATAAAACCAGTTGGAGCCCAGGAAGAAGGCGCCGTGCAGCAGCACGCCGTTGGTCAGCTTCGCACCCAGTCCGTCATGAACAATGCGGGTGAAAGCAGCGCGATCTTCCAGGTCCGGCGCCACTCGTGTGCCGTCGGGCAGCATCAGAACACCGTTGTGGTAACGCACATCCGGCCGCAGGATACCGAAGCGTTGCAGAAACGTCGCGTCTTCGGCGCTCAGGGGTGAGTGGATAGCGCCGGCGCTCAGCAGCGCGGTGAGCGTTTCTGCGCCGATGCTCTCGGAGATTTTGCCTTCGTTCAGCAGTTTCTGCAGTACCTCATGGTCGTATACCCGGCGCTTGAGGATGCCGCTGCGGTAGAGGTGCAGCAGGCCATCGCTGAACATCTCGCTGCCGGCGTACAGGCCGGACTTAAAGCTATCCAGTCCACCCAGCCGCGTGATGAGCTCGCCGAATTTCTGCGGTACGCCGAGGGTTTCGAGCACTTGCCGGTAGCGGGCGTTGTCGGCGTGGCGCAGTTGCGTGGCGTGCACGAAGGCATCGCCCAGGGAGCCGATGCCCACCTGCAATGTGCCGCCGTCCCGGATGAGGGTGCTGGCATACAGGCCGATCATGTGTTCGATGGGATCAATGGCCAGGGCGGGCACGCCGAACAGATGATGAGCATAGGCGGGGTTGTCCACCATAAGGTCAAAGAACTCCGGCGCCACCTGCGCATCGCCCGGCATGAACGGTAGATGATTATTCACCAAGCCCACGATGGCGATTTTGCGGCCGGCTTTTTCGGCGGCCCGTAACGGCGGCAAGATGTCGAGGGTGAGATCCGGGTTGCCGGAAAGGCTGTAGCTCAGCCGCCCCTGGTGTTCCTGCTTGGCCACCATCTGCAGGATCACGTTGACGCCCGCGGCCAGCATGTCACGCACCACATGGGTGTAATTGCTGCTGACGTAATGCTGCTGGGCATGGGCATTGCCCAGCAGTGCGCCGGACTTGAAGTAGAACTCCGAGATTTCGATATTCGCGGGCAGGCTGCCGGTGCGCAGCGCCTGCATGTACGCCAGCTCCGGGTAATCGCCGAACACCCGCTGGGCAAACGGTTCAAGAAAGCGTTTTTCCAGTTCGCTTCCACCGACCGGCCGTTCCAGGGAGAGTGCGGTCATGAGGGTGAGATGCAGGCTGGGATCGCGGGCCACGCGCTGATAGAGTGCATTCACCAGATGATTGGGCTTACCAATACCGAGCGGCGTGCCGACCACCAGGCGCTTGCCGACACGCGCGATGATCGCCTGCACGCAACTATCGAGATCGTCAAAAACTAGCGGCTGCATACGCACTCCGCAAAAAAAGACCCCGCCGTTTAGCGGGGTCCATGTTAGCAACTTCCAGTTCAGTTTGCCGGAGTGGATGCCGGTGGGTTCACATTGATCTTGAACAGCTTCCAGATACGCCGGTATTCGTCCAGCCACGAGGACGGCGCCTTGAAGTCGTGATGTTCAGTCGGGTAGAACATCACGTCAAAATTCGGATTACGCAGCTCCTGGAGTTTCTGCACCATGTGCACCGTGTCAATGAAAAACACATTATCATCTTCCAGGCCCTGCAGGATCAGCAGCGGATGCTGCAGTTGGCCGGCGTAATTGATGGGCGAACTCGTGTAATACGCTTGCGGATCGATATTCGGGCGGTTGAGGATGTTGCCCGTATAAAAGTCGTTGTAATCCGCCCAGTCGCCCACTGGACGCAGCGCGGCACCGGCGGCGAACAGCGTCGGCCGGCGGAACATCATCATGTAGGTCATGAATCCGCCGTAGGAACCGCCGTACACGCCCAGGCGTTTCGCATCCACGTGCCAGTCACTTTCCAGCCAGTGCACGCCGTCCTCGATATCTTGCACTTCCGGGTGACCCATGTGCTGGTAGATGGCGGTGCGCCAGTTACGGCCATAACCCGCCGAGCCGCGGTAATCCATGTCCAGTACCAGATAACCGTGCTGCGCGAGAAATGTGTGAAACATGAATTCATGAAAATAGAATGACCAGCCCTGGTGCGCTTCCTGCCAGTAACCCGCGCCATGGATGAACACCACCGCCGGCCAGGATTTGGCGGGCGAGTAGCCGGCGGGCAGGTACAAGCGCGCGTAGATGGGCTGCTTCACATGGGTGGACGGCAGCTTGACGATCTGCGGCTGCACCCAGGGGATGGAGGCGAAGGCGGAAGCCACGGTATAGGTGAGCCGTCTGGCGGCGCCACCGGGATGCGCCTGCACCAGCCAGACCTCCGGCGGGCGCGTGGTGGTGGAGTGATACACCAGCAGCTTAGAGCCGTCGGGAGACAGCGCGTATCCGCCGCCACCGTCCTCCACCATGGAGAACTGCGGACCGTTCACGCCGCCCAGATGGGTGATCGCCTGCAGGCCGCCGCTGTGGGTGTTGATACGGTAAATTTCATAAATGCCGGGCGCCGTAACGTTGGCCACCGCGTAAAAATAGCGATCATCGCGGCTGAGTATCGGATCTGAAATCTCGAAACTGCCGCTGGTCAGCTGGCGGGCGGTTTTGGCCCGCAGGTCTTTCAGATAAAGCTGCGAATAACCGCTGGCTTCCGATAGATACCAGAGTGTGTGATTGTCGTGCAGCCAGCCGAACTGGTTGAAGCTCCAGTTGATCCAGGCCGGATCCGTGAGGCGGTTCTGGGTTACCAGCGTTTTGGCACCGAAATCCAGCGTGGCGATCCAGCGATCCTTGTTATCGTTGGCGCGAAATTCCAGCGCCAGATTATTGCCATTGTCGCTCCACTCCAGCCCCCACACGGACACCGGTCGGATTGCCGGCGCCTTCACGGATTCCTCGGCGGTTTTGCGCTCGATACCATGCTGCACGTCCCATTCCACCGCCGACTTGCGCAACTCGGCCAGCGGATCATCCTGGATGCCGGGCAACTGGCTCAGGTTCAACGGAAAGGAACTGTGGGTCTTGAGATCCAGCACCCGCACGCTCTGGGGCGCGGGTGGATTCAGTCCCACGTAAGTGTGGCGCTTGAGCAGCTGCACGTAACCGGACCCGGTAATCCATTCGGGCATCATGCCGGGCGCGCCTTTGTTGTAATCCTTGGGTTCGGTTATCAGCACCAGCCATTGCCCGTCCGGCGACAGCGAGCTGCCGGCGACACTGAGCTTGTCGCCCAGATACCAGGGCGCGGGTACGCGGGTATTGTCGGCGCCGGTCTGAGCTGCCTGCTGCTGACGTGTGGCATCCGTGTCGGCTTGCTGTCTGCTCAGGAAGTCGAACAAGCGCGGTTGTTCCGCCTGCAGATAGTTCTGCGGCAGTTTGGATTTGGCGGGATCATCTTCGAGACGGATATCGGCCGCCAGGGACACCAGGCCGGTACGCAGGTCATAGAGGTAGATGTCATTGTCCTGGTGCCACTGCACGTGCACACCGTCAGCCATAAAGGCGGGATCGCTCTTGGGGGTGGTGTCTCGGGTCAGCTGTCGCAGAATACCGCTGGACATGGCGCGCACGAAAACGTTGTTGTCGCGCACGAACACCTCGAAGGTATGCGCGGAATTGAAGCGGTCGCCCGGTGCGGAAACCCTGCCTAATTCATCGTCCGCCACCTTGCGGGTTGCGTCCGTGGCAATATTTACCGCATACAAGTCGCGCAACGCGCTGCCGGCGCGTTTTTGCCAGTAGTAAATGTGGCGGCTGTCATAACCCCAGTAAGCGCGTTCCGGCGGATTCCCGATCCAGTCCGGATTCGCCATGATCTGTTCGAGTGTGACCCCGGCGGCGCGGGGCATAACCAGTGCGGCAGCCACCACGGATCTGGTCAGGAGCGCCGGCGAAACCAGCAGCAGGCCAAGAAACAGGGACGCAGCGCGTTGAATCATGTCAGTTCCTTCGGAAAGTTTGTAGTGTGTTACCGCGCAGCCAGCGCCTGATCGAGATCGGCAATCAGATCGCCGGCATGCTCCACACCGACGGAGACACGCACCAGATTACCCGGTGTCTTGGTGTCGGGACCCTCCATGGAGGCGCGGTGCTCGATCAGGCTTTCCACGCCGCCGAGGCTGGTGGCGCGGGCAAACAGTTTCGCGTTGGCGACGACGCGCATGGCCGCGGCGGCGCCGCCGCGCAGCGTAAAGGATAGCATCGCGCCAAAGCCGCGCATTTGCTGTTTGGCGAGCGCATGGCCAGGATGGGATTCAAGCCCGGGGTAAAAGACGTTTTCCACCGCTTGATGTTCGGCAAGAAAACCAGCGATCCGCACCGCGTTTTCGGTCTGCGCGCGTATCCGCAGGTGCAAGGTGGCGGCGCCGCGCAATAACAGCCAGCAATCAAACGGCGAAGGCACGGCGCCGGCTTCCGATTGCAGCAGCCGCAGACGTTCGCTGAAGGCACTGGCCGTGCGTGCCACGATGACGCCTCCCAGCACGTCGCTGTGACCACCCAGGTATTTGGTGGCGCTGTGCATGCTGAAATCCATGCCGTAATCGAATGGCCGCTGCAGCACCGGCGTGGCGAAGGTGTTGTCGCACACCGTCAGTGCATGCACACGCCGCGCGATTTCGGCGATGGCTGCCAAGTCAGTGATGCGCAGCAACGGATTAGACGGTGTTTCCACCCAGATCAATTGGGTGACCGACGTGAGCGCCTTGCGTACCGCATCGGCATCGGCGGCATCCACGAAACTCACACGCAGTTGCCAGGGCTGCAGCACTTCCCGCAGCAGACGCTGCACGCCGTGGTAGGCATCCTGGGTGCAGATCACGTGGTCGCCGGGCTTGAGCGCCTGGAATACCGTCATGGCTGCGGCCACGCCGGAGGAAAACGCCAGCGCTTCACTGCCGCCCTCGAGCGCCGCCAGGCAGGTTTCCAGCTGCGTGCGGTTGGGGTTTGCGGCGCGTGCATAGCTGAAACCCTTAGGATAGCCGCCGTCCGCGTCGCGCTCAAAGGTGGTGGACAGATGGATCGGCGGGCTTATGGCCGCGGTGGCCGCGTCCGGCGCATGTCCGGCGTGCACGCAGAGGGTTTCAATATGTGCGGTGGATTTCTGCATGCTGGCAACTCCCGGAAACGGCACGCGCATGATGCCATAGAGGATGTGTTTTTTTTGGGTATCCGGATGGGAGAGATTGCAGCCGATGAGCACGACTCAAGGTCAGGCAGAATCAACGCTGCAGGCGATCCAGCCACACCGCCAGTCCCTGGGCATTCAGCTCCACATCCATTTCCAGCCACAAATCCACCTGCGCTTGATCCAGCCTACAACCGTGTTCGCGCACCCGCTGCACCAGGTAGGTATGCATCAATTCCTTCATGCAGGCGCTGCGCTGCTCACCGCGGTTGGCACAGGCCTGGGCTATCTGCACGAACTTGTCGAGATGAGTGTGCATATCCGCAGACAGCCGTTGCAGTCCAGTGACGCGACTGTAATGCGTGAGAAAACAGGCTTCGGGTTCAAACGCCATGATACGGTCCAGCGAGGCATGCGCCTGCTGTGGGTCGAAATGCGTGGGGGTAGTGGCCGGGAAAATAAATGCGCCGTTTTTATTATCGAAGGCGCGATAGGAAATCCCGAAGCTGTCGCCGGTAAACACGCTGTGGCTGTCCAGGTCCACGAGGCAGTAGTGATGCAGTGCGTGGCCGGGAGTGTGGGTGCATTGGAACTCGCTGCCGTCCAGACGGAAGCGGGCATTATCCTGGACTTTAATGATGCGCTGCGCCGGGATCGGCAGGATTTCGCCGTAAAGCTCCGCGAACCTCTGCTCTCCATACACCTGCTGGGTGCCGGCGATGAGCTTGTCCGGATTAACCAGGTGCGCGGCCCCGCGCGGATGCACCACGGCCTTGGCATTGGGCAGATGTCGCATCAGTTGGCCGGCGCCGCCGGCGTGGTCCAGATGCACGTGGGTCAGAAACACATACTCGACAGCGGCGGTGTCCAGATTTTTGGCCTGGAGAGCCGCCAGCAACAACGGTATCGAGTGGTTTACGCCCACGTCCACAAAAGCCGCGCGTCCGCCGCGTACGATCAGATGGCTGGCATCCAGCAACGGACGCACGTAATCCGTATCAATGGCGCTGATGCCGTGGTCGAAATCCCAGAGGGCGGAAAGTGTGCGCATGACCGTCAATCCTGGTGTGCGGCTGCATTTTACGCCATCAATCAGGGCTGGGCGAAGAGATCGTAGTGATCGCTGCCAGTGACAAGGACTTTGGTAAACCCACCGGGTTTGAGCTTGGCGGCATTGGATATGCGCACCACGCCATCAATCTCCGGCGCATCGGCGAAACTGCGCGCTATGGCTTTGTCATCCACAACACTGTCCACCAGTACCGTGAGTTCACGGCCCGCGAAACGTTGCAAACGTACGGCGCTGATCTGCGCTTGGGTTTCCATGAATAGCCGCCGGCGCTCCTGCGCCACCTCGGCGGGCACCCAATCGGGCAAGGCATTGGCGTCGGCACTTTCCACCGGTGAATACGTGAAGCAGCCGACCCGGTCCAGCTGCGCTTCTTTTATAAATGCGAGCAGCTCCGCGAAATCCGCTGCGGTTTCGCCGGGGAACCCCACGATGAAAGTGGAACGGATGGTGAGATCAGGACAGATGGCGCGCCATTCTTGGATGCGCTTGAGGGCTTTTTCGCCGGCCGCGGGGCGGCGCATGGCCTTGAGCATTTTCTGGCTGGCGTGCTGCAAAGGAATATCCAGATACGGCAACAGCTTGCCCGCTGCCATCAAGGGAATCACTTCGCTCACGTGTGGATACGGATAAACGTAATGCAGGCGTATCCACACCCCCAGTTCTCCAAGGCCCCGGCACAAATCCGTCAACTGCGTGCGATAATCATTCCCGCGCCAGACAGCCCCCGTATATTTGATGTCTACGCCGTAAGCCGAGGTATCCTGAGCGACCACCAGTAATTCCTTGACGCCGTCCTTAACCAGCTGCTCCGCTTCCTGCAACACCTCGCCGATGGGGCGGCTGACAAGCCGGCCGCGCAACTTGGGGATGATGCAGAAGCTGCATTTGTGGTTGCAGCCTTCGGAAATTTTCAGATAGGCGTAATGCCGCGGCGTGAGTTTGATGCCGCTCGCCGGGATCAGGTCTATATATGGATTGCGCGCCGGCGGCGCCAGTTGTGCATGCACCGCACGCATGACCGATTCATAGTCGTGGGGGCCGGTGATGGCGAGCACCTGCGGATGACGTTCGCGGATCAAGGCTTCACGTTTGCCCAGACAACCGGTGACAATGACCTTGCCATTCTCCGCCAGTGCTTCACCGATGGCGTCCAGGGATTCCTGTTGCGCGGCTTCGATGAAACCGCAGGTGTTGACCACCACCAAGTCGGCCTCGCGATAGCCGCCCACCACCTGGTAACCTTCCACTTTCAGCTGGGTAAGGATACGCTCCGAGTCCACCAGCGCCTTGGGACAGCCGAGACTCACAAAGCCCACTCTGGGCGCGGTCTGGGCAAAGCGGTCGGAAACAGCGGCCATGGGTCACCTGCACAACGGGGCGCGTATGCTACGCGGAGCGCGGTTTACTGACAAGAAAACCGGCGCTCTCGGCTGCTGGGATTGGTAACCAGAAAGGAGGCCGTGTCGTTGTGTATCGGCAGGCTTATAACGCGGCCTGCAAATCGGCGCGCAATTGTTGGTCCTCGGGTACGGTCTTGGGCGAGTAACGCTTTACGATCCGGCCATCCTTGCCGATAAGAAACTTCTCGAAGTTCCACTGGATGTCAGCCCCGCCGGTTTCTTTTTTGAGCCAGGCATATAAAGGGTGAGTACCGCTGCCGTTGACCTCGATCTTGCCGGTGAGCGGAAATGTCACGTCGTAATTCAAACTGCAAAACTGTTTTATCTGAGTTTCCGTACCCGGTTCCTGCTGGCCGAACTGGTTGCAAGGCAGACCGAGAACCGTAAAGCTGCGATCCTCGAATTCACGCTGGAGTTTTTCCAGACCGGCATACTGGGGCGTCAGTCCGCACTCGCTGGCCACGTTCACCACCAGCACCGCCTTACCCTTGAAATCCCTCAGTGATTTGGTCTGGCCATCGATGGTCTTGATCTCGAAATCATAAAAGTTGTTCATGGTGGGTTCCTGGATGACGGGTACGGCAGACGCTATGGAGGCGGTGGATTTTGCGCCGCGCAACAGGCGCATGGCAATGCCGGCCACAGCGATCACCGCGAATCCGCCAAGCTGCGAAGGCCAGTCAATTTGAGGAAACAGCATCAGCAGAAAGCCAACGATACCAGCGGCGACTGCTGTAACCACCAGCCAGCCGCGCAGCACGAATACGTCAGCGATTCCCAGGACCATGGCCAACAGCCACCAGTCGAGAAAGTTCAGGGATTCCAGAAAATAGGCCGGGGAATGCATGCGCCGGGGTGCAAGCCATGGAACGGAGCGACAAGAATACAGTCAATATGATCTACAGCGAAACCAAAGCGGGAACACCAGCATGGGAAAGATGACCACGTTTAAATGTACCGACGGACATCAGGCGCAGGGCTACCTTGCCGAGGCGGGCGGCGCCCATGCGCCCGGCGTGGTGGTGATCCAGGAATGGTGGGGGTTGCAGGGTCAGATCAAGGCGGTATGCGAGCGCTTCGCGGCGGCCGGCTTTAACGCGCTGGCGCCCGACCTGTATAACGGCACGGTCGCGCCCTATCACGACAGCGCCGCCGCCACCGCAGCCATGGCTTCACTGAACTTCAAGACGGCCACCGACCAGGCGGTGCGCGGCGCCGTGCAGTATCTGAAATCCCGCGGTGGGAAAGCGGGGCTCACGGGCTTCTGCATGGGCGGCGCCGTGGCGGTCATCGGCGCCGTGCACATTCCGGAACTGGATGCCGCGGTATCGTTTTACGGAATCCCGCCCGCATCCGTGGCCGCGGCCAAGGATATCCGCGTGCCCTTCCAGGGACACTTCGCCAATCAGGACGAGTGGTGCAGCCCGGCCATGGTGGATATGTTCGAAAAGGAACTTAAAGCCAGCCGTAAGGTTTATGAAATCTACCGTTACAGCGGCCAGCATGCCTTCATGAATTCGGAACGCAAGGATGTCTACAACGCGAGCGCGGCCAAGCAGGCCTGGGAACGCTGCCTGGCGTTTTTCCGGAAGTACCTAGCGTAATCTTGCCGCCGGCGTGAGATTAAGAAACTGCCGCATATGCGGTGTCTGTGCCGCGGTTTGCAGAATGCCGGCGGTCTCGCGATTCCGACTGGTGCCATTATCGCCGCGGCCCGTCGCCGTCGGGGTCATCGCCGCCCCCGCTGTTCGCCCCGCCGCCGTAATTGTAAAACCCACTTGGATAATAATACGTACAATGAGGGTCTAACTGGGGAGTCAGGTAGCGCGGGACCTCAGGAGCCGCCACGGCGACCGAGGCACCGTCCGCATAAAACACGCGGATTCCGGTCAACCGGGCACAGGCGGTGTTCTCGCTGCGGCTGGTCCACACCGGATATTTACTCACCAATTCCCCATAGTGCCCGGTCGCGAAAGGCCCCAGGGCAATCAGATTCTGGGTCAGAGGCCGCCCGTGGGGATTCAGTGCCGGCTGGTTGCCGTCATAGGCGGAAAGTTGCAAGACCACCCGCTGGATGGCCTGGGGAGCCGCGTTGATGAAGCCCACTTGGACGAACGTGGCGTAGCGGCTATGTGTCCGGTAAAGCGGATGATAGCCAGTTGTCAGGGTATTCAGCCGGTAAATCACCAGCGGCCGGTGGGAGTGCTGGGCCGAAGCGACGCTGTTGGCGAAGCGCCGGGTGGGAGAAACCGTGGCGCAGGCGGTGAACGCTAACACCGCCAATCCGATCAAGACCATCTTGGTGTACATGAGCTGCCTCCCCCGCGATCTACCCGCTGAGCCTGCGGCCGGAAGCCGCAGGAGCTTATATAAAGCCTAGTCCCTGAACAGACGTATCTCAATGATATGAACGAAGTTTAATGGAGCAGGTGAGGGGCTTTCTGCAGATCATTGAGTAATTCGGATACAAAGCAAAGTGGGGAACAGCCGCAATCAGGCGCTGCGGCGTAGTTTCATACCGCGCTTTTTGAGATACACCAGCAACAGCGAAATCGCGGCGGGCGTCACGCCGGGAATGCGCGCCGCCTGACCAAGTGTTTGCGGTCTGACCTGGATGAACTTCTGGCGCACTTCATTGGACAAGCCGCGCACCAGGCTAAAATCAAAATCCGCCGGCAACGGAGTTTCTTCCTGGCGGCGCGCACGCAAGATTTCTTCCTGCTGGCGCTCGATATAGCCGGCGTAACGCACGCCGATTTCCACCTGTTCCGCCACGGCCGGCGCCACCTTGGCATCGCCTACGCAAGCCAGCGACACCAGTTTCCGGTGATTGATTTCCGGCCGGCGCAAAAGTTCAAGTGCCGGAGTAGTGTGCGTCAGGGGCGCGCCAAACAGTGCCGCAGCCTGGCTTTCGGAAATGTCATCGGGGCGCACAACAATAGTTTGCAGACGTGCGCTTTCCCGCCCGATGGCTTCACGCTTCTCTGAGAATTTTTCCCAGCGCCCATCATCCACCAGACCGAACTTGCGGCCGATTTCGGTCAAGCGCAAATCCGCGTTGTCCTCGCGCAGCATCAAGCGGTGTTCGGCACGGCTGGTAAACATGCGGTAAGGCTCGGGCGCGCCGCGGGTGATGAGGTCGTCCACCAGCACCCCGAGATACGCCTGCTCGCGCCCCGGCCACCAGGGCGGCTGCTGTTTCACCTGGAGCGCGGCATTCATGCCGGCCAGCAATCCCTGGGCGGCGGCCTCCTCATAGCCGGTGGTGCCGTTGATCTGGCCGGCAAAATACAGGCCAGTTATATATTTGGTTTCCAGCGAATACTGAAGATCCCGCGGATCGAAGTAATCGTATTCGATGGCGTAACCGGGCCGGGTGAGGTGTGCGTTCTCGAAGCCTTTGATGGAACGCACCAGCGCGTATTGCACGTCGAACGGCAGGCTGGTGGAAATGCCGTTGGGATAGACCTCATGGGTATCGAGTCCCTCCGGCTCGATGAAAACCTGATGCGCAGTTTTGTCGGCGAAGCGCATAACCTTGTCTTCCACCGAGGGACAGTAGCGCGGCCCCACGCCTTCAATGATGCCGGTGTACATGGGCGAACGATCCAGGCCCAATTTGATGATCTCGTGGGTGCGTATGTTGGTGTGGGTGATATGGCAGACCACCTGACGCGGATGTTCGTCACAGGAACCCATGAACGAAAATACCGGCGTGGGCTGGTCGCCGGACTGCACCGCCAGGCTCGAGTAATCGATGCTGCGACCGTCAATGCGCGGCGGCGTGCCGGTCTTGAGACGCCCGACCCGGAACGGCAACTCCCGCAGGCGTTTGGCGAGACGATTCGCGGGTGGATCACCGGCGCGGCCGCCCGCGTGATTTTCAAGACCGATGTGGATGCGTCCGCCCAGAAATGTGCCGACGGTCAGCACCACCGTGGGCGCGAAGAACCTGAGCCCCATCTGGGTCACCACGCCGATGATGCGTTCGTCTTCCACCAGCAGATCGTCCACCGCCTGTTGAAACAGCGTCAGGTTCGGTTGGTTCTCGATCAAACTGCGGATGGCTTTTCTATACAGAGTGCGATCCGCCTGCGCGCGGGTGGCACGCACTGCCGGTCCTTTGCTGGCGTTCAGCATCCGGAACTGGATGCCGGCCTGGTCCGCGGCGCGCGCCATGGCGCCCCCCAGGGCATCGATCTCCTTCACCAGATGGCCCTTGCCGATGCCGCCGATGGCCGGATTGCAGCTCATCTGCCCCAGGGTCTCCACATTGTGGGTGAGCAGCAGCGTGGCACAGCCCATGCGCGCGGCCGCCAGCGCCGCTTCGGTGCCAGCATGGCCGCCGCCGACCACGATCACCTCGAAATGCTGGGGAAAATCCATAAAAACCGTATTAAAGATTATTTAAAAGATGTGGCTATATTATGCGTAAACATCAGATTACCAAAATGGGACCCGGCATTCGCTGACGCCGCTTGAAATTTCCCCTTAAGGGTTTTTACTCGCTGGCACGCAATGTTTACTTCCCCGGCAGCCGCCACCCGCTCAAATCGGCGCCTTCCTTGTAGGCCAGATAGATGGGCCGCTTGTCCGACGCATCGGCTATTTCCATCACATGCTCATAGCCTGCCCATCTGAGCATGTCCTTTAAACAACGCGTGGTTGGTAACAACTTGGGTTCGGTGGTCACGCCGTTCATCGGCGCTACGTACTGCAGGTATGAGTTCTGCTCGTCGTCCACGACGAGTGTCTCAATAAGGAGTATGTCGCTCAGTGGCGCCAGGTACTCCAGGGCCAGCAATGGAGCCTTGAGGTGATACAAAAGAGCAAACATGAAGACCAGGTCGAACCTTCTCGCCACATAGATGGGTTCATTCACCTTTCCTGGCCGCAACTTGCGGCGTAGGAAGCGGATACCCTTATGCACGAAGATGAAGAAAGAATCGAGTCCGGCTATACCCTTGTGGAACTTGTAGATATCGCCGGCCAGTGCAGTGATGTGACTAAGCTTGAGATGCCGTTTCACCCATCTCAGCCGCTTGATCGCCAACCGTTGTGCATCGATGCTCAATATCCTGCTGGCGTTGCGCTTCGCAATCTCCACACTGAAGAAGCCGTCGCTGCAGCCCACATCCAAGACTGACATGCCGCTCATATCGGCGGGCAGCACATCCTTGATCTTTAGCCAGCGCGGCACGGGGTGATCCAGTGGCTGCGGTCCGGGCGATGGCGCAATGTCACGGGTGCTGATACCGCCCAGGTCTATATTATGAAACCAGGGTCCCAGCTCGATGCACTTTTTTATTACTCCATCGCGGTTCATGCTTCACCTTCACAATCGGATATTAACGGCGCAAAACTCAGCGTGCCTGTGCATCCGTCTGCAGCACGTCAAACAAATTGCCTTCTTTGTTTTTGTCCTTGCACTACGCCAGCGCCGCCTCAGTGTAGGCGTGGCTGACGCTCAGAACCACGCTCACGTCAAAATGCTTGGGGTAATTCAGTTCAAAACCAGAGTTTGGTTGAAACGGCCGCTAGTTTATGCCCAAAGAGGATATTCACATAGCTGCGACATAAGGATTTTGAATGGTTGAACTCAGCATTATGAGTGCTGAGGTCGGCAACGTTATCCGCATTATTGCTTCGCCGCCGCATCCGCCTGCAGCATACCGAACAGATTACCTTCCATGTCCTTGTAGTAGGCCAGCCAGCCGATTCCCCGGATTGCCAGCTTGTTGACGATGCGCTGGCCGCCGCTGGTGGCGACTTTCATCAGGTACTGATCCAAATCGGGCACCGCAATCGTACAAACAAAGGCAGTAACGGCCGCGCTATCCACAGTATTAGACGCCGCATCAGACTGCTATCTATGCCGGGTTGCTCGGACTCGCCGGTTTTGATGCCCCAGTAACCCACCGACATGTTTTCAATCAGGGTAAAATCCCAAGCGAGTACCGAATGATAGAAACGCATGGCGCGTTCCGGATCGTCGGCGTGGATTTCAAAATGGATAACGCGCGGCATGCCGCCTTCCTGAAGACTGCCTAAGCATAGACGCGCATCGGGTTTCACAAACTCGCCGGGTAAATTGACGTCGGTGCAGGCACTAGGCATCATGCAATTCCATGAAATCAGGCGGGTTTTCCTGTTTATATAGCCGTTCCCTCCAGCTCATGTTTTTGACCTTGCTGGTGGTTCCGGCCGCTTCCCACGCGGCACCCAGCTTCTCTCCCTGCCAGATCGGTGCACCGGATTCGCCGCAGCACCTGCAGGCCAGATGCACGAGTCTCATGGTACCGGAAGATCGTGCGCAGGCGGATGGCAGAAAAATCAAACTGCATATCGCGGTGCTGGCGGCGCGCGCCGGCAAGCCGGCGCCGGACCCGTTGTTCTTCATCGCCGGCGGACCCGGGCAAGCGGCCACCCAGGCGTATCTGGAAGAAGCGCCGGCCTTCGGACGCATTCGCCAAAACCGTGCCATCGTATTAGTGGATCAGCGCGGTACCGGTCAATCCAATCCGCTCAACTGCCCGTCCACACCGGGCAACGGCGACAATCCTTCCGCGGCCGAAATCGCCCGGCAAGTGCACGCCTGCCTCAAGCAATTGCCGGGCGACCCGCGTTTCTACACCACCAGCGTGGCGGTGAAAGACCTGGACGCGGTGCGCCAGGCGCTCGGTTACGGCAGCATCAATCTCTACGGTATTTCCTACGGCACGCGGGTGGCGCTGGAATACCTGCGGGAATTTCCACAACACGTGCGCAGCCTGGTGCTGGATGGCGTGGTACCGGCAGACTGGAATGTGGGATCCGCTGTATCCCGGGATGCGCAGCAGGCCCTCGACCGCATTTTCGCCCGCTGCGCACGCAATACGGCGTGTCATGAAGCTTTCCCGGACCTACCCGCGAGCTTGCGCAACTTGCAGCAAATGCTTGAGCAACATCCTCAAACGGTCAATCTGCGCGACCCACTGACCGGTGCACCACTCACACGGACTCTCAACTGGAACGAGGTGGCCGGTGCAGTGCGGATCATGAGTTACACCAGCGAGACCGCCGCGCTCTTGCCGCTGCTGATCCAGCAAGCCAGTGTGGCGCACGATTACCTGCCACTCATGGCTAACTCGCTGTTCTTCACCGCTCAGATCAACGGCGGCATCGCCCAAGGCATGAATGCCGCGGTGCTATGCACCGAGGATGTGCCGTTCTACAAGCACGCGGCCGCCGACCAAAAACAGGCGGCCGATACTTATGTAGGCGCCACGCCGGTCACGCAACTGGTGGAAATCTGCAAGCACTGGCCACGCGGCGTCATGCCGGCGGATTTCAAAAAACCGGTGGTCTCCAACAAGCCGGTATTGCTGTTATCCGGTGAAGACGACCCTATCACGCCACCGTCCAACGCCGCGCATGCCGCCCAAACCCTGGGTAACAGTCTGTCCATCGTGGTGCCGGGACAGGGTCACGGCAACGCCTTTCGCGGTTGCGTGCCGAAACTCATGGCCGAGTTTGTGCAGCGGGCGTCGGTGAATGGCCTGGATACCGCCTGCGTCAAAGATATCAAACCCTTTCCCTTCTTCATCCGTTTCACCGGCCCCACGCCATGATTGCGGTTCGTAACCTCAGCAAACAGTTTGGCGCGGTGCGTGCCGTACAGGCGGTGGATTTCACCGCGGCTGACAGCCGCATCACCGGTCTGCTGGGTGCCAACGGCGCCGGCAAATCCACCACCCTGCGCATCATCTCCACGGTGCTGAAACCTGACAGCGGCACCGTCATGGTGGACGACAGCGATGTGCGCGTGGATAGCCTGGGGGCGCGCAGGCAACTGGGTGTTTTGCCCCACGCCAGCGGTCTGTACCCGCGGCTCACGGCCATGGAAAATATCCGCTATTACGGCGAATTGAACGGTCTCGAAGGCACGGCCCTCAGCCAACGCATTGCTGAATTGGTTGAGCTGCTGGAGATGCAGGAATTCGCCAACCGCCCCGCCAAAGGTTTCTCCCAAGGGCAGCGCATCAAGGTAGCGCTGGCGCGGGTACTGGTGCACCGGCCCAAGAACCTGGTGCTGGATGAGCCCACCAACGGACTCGATGTCATGGCCATCCGGGCGCTGCGCACCATCATCCGCCGCCTGCGCGACCGGGGCCATTGCCTGCTGTTTTCCAGTCACGTCATGCAGGAAGTAGCGGCGCTCTGCGATGACATCATCATCATCGCCCACGGCCGGATTGTCGCCCGCGGTACACCCGACGAGATTCGCCAACATACCGGCGAAACGGATCTGGAGGAAGCCTTCATGAAAGCCGTGGGCGAATCCGGAGTAACGCCATGATGCGCAAACTCTGGACCGTGTTCCGCAAGGAAGTGCTCGACAACCTGCGCGACCGGCGCACCTTGCTCACAGTGCTGGTGTTCGGCCCGCTGTTCGGCCCGGTCTTGTATGTGGGCATGATGAACCTGATGACCAATAAGCAGTTGGCCAACCTGAATCAGCCGCTCAAGCTGCCGGTACAGGGTGCACGCTATGCGCCCAATCTGGTGGAGTACCTCAAGCAGCACAATACTGACATCCAGTCTGCACCTGCGGATCCCCGGCAGGCGGTTAAGAACGGTTCGGTGGATGTGGTGCTGGTCATCCCCAAGGAATACGCCGCGGCCTTCCGCGCCGGCCAGCCGGCGGTAGTGCAACTGGTCATGGACCAGTCCAAGGACTCGGCCCAGAAAAATGTGGAGCGGGCCAGAAACCTGCTGCAAAGCTATGGCCAGGAAATCGCGGCGCTGCGCCTGCTGGCCCGCGGCGTGGATCCGCGCGCCCTGGCGCCGCTGGCAGTGGAAAGCGTGGACGTATCCACGCCCCAATCCCGCGCTGTCTTGATCCTGGGCTTCGTCCCCTATTTCTTTCTGTTTGCCGCCATCATCGGCGCGTTTTATCTGGCGATTGATGTCACCGCCGGCGAACGCGAACGCGGCTCCCTCGAACCGCTGCTGACCACCGCGGTGGCGCGCAGCACGCTGATGTCCGGCAAACTCGCCGCGGTCACGGTGTTCTCAGCGGTGTCCCTGGGCCTGGATGTGATGGCACTGTCCTGGAGCCAGGGACTGATCCCGGCGGCTAAGCTCAATATCGTGGTGAATTTCGGCTGGCACACGGCACTGGCCGCATTCCTGTTGACCGTGCCCTTCTGTCTGCTGATCGCCGCGTTGTTGACCGTCGTGGCCTCCTTCACCCGCAGCTACAAGGAAGCCCAGACCTGGCTGTCATTCATCTTCATCCTGCCCATGATTCCGGTATTTGCATTGATCATGTTCCCGACCGAACCGACCCTCTGGATGATGTGGGTGCCGGCCCTGAGCCAGGACGTGCTGGTGACTTCGCTCATCAAGGGCGCCGCCCTCAGCGGCGCGTTCGTGGCGATCTCTGTCAGCAGCACCCTCGCCCTGGGCCTGCTGCTCGCCTGGCTGGCCACCTGGCTGTACTGCCGCGAGCAGGTTTTAGGCTGAGGATTAACTATTGTTCACCGGGACAAAAACCGGTTTTTACGGGACTATACTCAATAAGCCTTGAACGAAAGCGTGCCGGTCATGAATACACAGAGCATCAAAATTTTAATAGTCCTGGCAGCGACCCTGTACTCAATGGCCGCGTTTGCGGATGGCCAGCAGATCTACAAATGGACGGACAGTCAGGGGGTTGTGCATTACAGCGACAAAGCCCCGGTCAAACCGGTACACAGCATGCAGCAGATAACGCTGCCCGCACTCCCCGCGCCGGATCCACAGAGCGAAGCGCAAAACCAGGCTTGGATCGCCGGTGTCAATCAGTGGTACGAAAGCGTGCTCAAGCAGGAGTCGCAGCTGCAATATGAGCAGTTACTGGCCTGGCAGGAAAGCCAGCCCAAAGCTGCACCTGTTCCGCCGGCAGAACCAGTCTCTTACGCCGCGCCGCTGTATGGAGGCTACTTCCGCTTCCGGCACCGTCATCACGAATCGGACGGAGATGAATTCGGGCGGCCGCCGCATCCCAGTGGCCCGATGCCACGCGCTTTCCGGTCATCCCTCTGGAACACACAGCCCAATCCTTTTTCGCAGCAACTGTACAAACCCTAACGTCGGTCCGCGGGGGGGGTTATTTACCAATACAAAAACTCGAGAATATCCGCGTCAGCAAATCCTCACTGGTAAACTCCCCGGTAATCTCGCTCAAACACACTTGCGTGAGCCGCAATTCTTCCGCCAGCAATTCGCCGGCACGCTCCTGCAAACGCTGTTGCGCCTCATCCAGATGATTGCGCGCCCGTTCCAGGGCCTGCAGATGGCGACGGCGGGCCATGAAGGTGTCTTCGCCGGTTTCTTGAAAACCGGCGGCGGTTTTGAGATGGGCTGTGAGTAATTCCAAACCCTGACCGGTTTTGGCGGACAGTGCCACATAGACGGCTGCGCCATCTTCGTTGGCTTCCGATTGACGGTCGCTGAGATCGATCTTGTTATAAACCAGAGTGACCGGCAGGTTCAGCGGGAACTGCTGCAAGCTACGTGTATCCTCGGCGGAAAATCCCCGGGTATCGTCCACCACCAGCAATACACGGTCGGCACAACGGATCGCCTCCCAGGCGCGGCGCACGCCTTCCTGCTCCACCATATCGCCGCTCTCCCGCAGCCCGGCGGTATCGATGACATGCAGCGGCAAGCCGTCCAGATTTATCTGTTCCCGCAAGAGATCGCGGGTGGTGCCGGGAATCTCCGTGACGATGGCGGCCTCGTGGCCCGCCAGCCGGTTCAGCAGGCTGGATTTGCCGGCATTCGGCTGGCCGGCGATGACCACGGTCAGCCCCTCGCGTAGCAGGCTGCCCTGCACCGCCGCGACATTCAGTGCGTCCAACTGGTCGCGGCTGGCGTCCAGCCGCTCCGCCACTTTCCCGTCGCTCAGAAAATCCAGTTCTTCATCGGGAAAATCAATAGCGGCTTCCACGTACATGCGCAGTGCGATCAGTGATTCCACCAGAGCGTGGACGCGTGTAGAGAATTCGCCGCGCAGGGAACGCAGGGCGGCGCGCACCGCCTGCTCGCTGCCGCTGTCGATGAGATCAGCAATGGCCTCCGCCTGGGCCAGATCCAGTTTATCGTTGAGGAACGCGCGTTCGGAGAATTCCCCGGGGCGCGCCATCCGCGCGCCCAACTCACACACGCGTTTGAGCACCAGCGACAAGACCACCGGGCCGCCGTGGCCGTGCAGCTCCAGCATGTCCTCGCCGGTGAAGGAATGCGGCGCCGGGAAAAACAACACTAGGCCGGTGTCCAGTTGCGTACCTGCAGCATCCATAAAGGACCGCAACAGCGCTTGCCGGGGTACCGGCACAGCGCCAAACAGAGCCGTGGCCATGGCCGGGACCGCAGGGCCGGAGACCCGCACGATGCCGATGCCACCACGGCCGGCGGGTGTGGCGATGGCGGCGATGGTGTCGGTCACAAATGTGGCAGCGGATTTCATGGGAAAATCAGTTTAAAACGGTTTAGCGATCACCACGACCAACAAAGGCAGGAAATTATGTCCGGCGAACCCGTCCATTTCCCCAATGCAGCCGGCCAACAATTGGTGGGCCGTCTGGAAATGCCCGCCCACGGCAAACCCCACACCTACGCGCTATATGCCTCCTGCTTCACCTGCGGCAAGGATGTGCGGGCCGCCGTGGACATCTGCCGCGCACTCTGCATGCGGGGCATTGCGGTGCTGCGCTTCGATTTCACCGGCCTTGGCGAGAGCCAGGGAGTATTTGCCGATACCACACTTAGTACCAACATTTCCGATTTGATCCAAGCGGCGGTATTTCTCGAACAAAGCTACCAAGCACCCAAGATACTGATAGGACATTCTTTGGGTGGCACCGCGGTGCTGGAAGCCGCGCATCGGATTCCGAGCTGCATCGCGGTGGCGACCGTGGCGGCGCCCGCCAATCCGGAACATGTGGCCGGCCTGTTGGGTGCCGCACGCCGGGTCATCGAGCAGCAAGGCGAGGCCGATGTGCTGCTGGCGGGGCGCAAGTTCCACTTCAAGAAGGCCTTTCTGGACGACCTGGCAAACCAGCAATGGCAGCGAAATATCCACAGCCTGCGCAAACCATTGCTGATCTTCCACTCGCCCACCGATGCCACGGTGGATATCAGCAATGCCGGCCTGATTTTCGCGGCGGCCCTGCATCCCAAGAGTTTCGTGTCGCTCTCCGGCGCGGACCATTTGTTGTCGCGTCCGGGGGATTCCGAATACGTGGGTCTGCTGCTGGCCGCCTGGGCCACCAAATACCTTGGCGAGGTGGATATGAAACACGCTGCCAGCCCGGCTGCCGAAGGTGAAGTGGTGGTGCGTATCAACCGGGAACATTACCGCAGCGACGTGTACGTCGGAACCCATGTGTTGGTGGCCGATGAGCCCAAAGAGGTGGGTGGCACCGACGCCGGGCCCTCACCCTATGGTTATCTCACCAGCGCCCTGGGCGCCTGTACGGCCATCACTTTGCGCATGTATGCGGACCGCAAACAATGGCCACTGGAAGGCGTGAACGTACGTCTCACGCATAACAAGATCCATGCCCAGGATTGTGCCGATTGCGAGACTAAAGAAGGCAGAATCGACAAGTTCGAACGGGAAATAGAATTGCGCGGTTCACTGAGCCCGGAGCAAAAACAGCGTTTGCTGGAGATCGCCAATAAATGTCCGGTACACCAAACGCTGCATTCGGAAGTCTTGATTGAGACACACTTGAAGCAGTAAGGAAAAATACTGTGAGTTATTTTTCGTTGGCCGCGTGTTTGTGATTGTCCAGTCCCACAACGCGGTTTATGCGCCACTGTTGGATAATGGTGAGCATGGAATTGGCCACGTAATAAAGTGCCAGACCCGACGGTAAGAACGCGTACAACACCATGATACCCAGCGGCATGGCCATCATGATGCGCTGTTGCATCTTATCGGTGGTGGGCTGCGGACTGATGCGCTGCTGGATAAACATCACCACGCCGTACAGCACCGGCAGGATGTAATAGGGATCCGGCGCGGACAGGTCATGGATCCAGCCGAGCCACGGCGACTGCCGCAGTTCCACGCTGTAAACCAACACATAGTACAAGGCAAAGAAAATCGGCATCTGCACCAGCATCGGCAGACAACCGCCCATGGGATTGATCTTTTCTTTCTTGTAGAACTCCATGGTGGCCTGGCCGAGGCGCTGTTTATCGTCCTTGTAACGTTCCTGCAGCGCTTTGAGACGCGGCTGCACGCGCCGCATCTTGGCCATGGAGCGGCCGCTGATCTGGTTCAGGGGATAGAACACCAGTTTGAACAGCAGCGTCAGCACCAGAATGGACCAGCCCCAGTTGCCGATGAAGCGATGGATCAGATTCAGCAGCTTGAAGATCGGTTCGGCAATGATAGTGAGCTTACCGTAGTCCACGGTGAGCTCGAGTCCCGGCGCCACTTGTGCCAGCCGCGTCTGCAATTTCGGACCGATGAAAAACTTGTCCGCGAAGGTGGCGCTGGCTCCCGCTGCCACGGTTTTCAGCGCGGTGATGGTACCGACGAAATAGCGCGAATCACTCAGGGAGCGTGTGTAATACAGGTTTTCCTGCTGGTCACCTGCGGAATTCTTCGTAAGCGCCGGGTCTTCGGGAATGGCGGCCGCCAGGAAATAATGATTGACAACGGCAATCCAGCCACCGGGAGCGGTCTTGTTCAACGGTGTTTCAGACAACGCCTTGAACTCAAACTGGTGATAGCCGCTGCTGTCATGCATTGCCACGCGTTGGTAGTCGTAGCGATGCGGGCTGAAAAGACCGTGGCTTTCCTGAGTGTAGTGAGTTTCGAACTGCAGGTACTGCGCGCCGCTCCAGGGTTCGGAAGAACCATTATGGACGCTGTAGGTCAAGCCGATCTGATAACTGCCGCGGGTGAAGCTATAGGTTTTCAGCACCTCCAGCCCCTGTTGATCTTTCCAAATGAGGGTCACGCTCAGGGTTTTTTGATCCGGTGCCAGGTCGTACTGACTCCGGCTGGCTGAATAGAGCGCCTCATGGGTGGGTGCTGTAGGTCCTGAATGGGTTTGAAGTCCGGATTGAGCAATCAGCAGCTCCGCAGCGTCGCTGTTTAATACCTTAACCAATTGCGGTTTTTTCAGCTCCACGGGATAGGCCGGCAACTCCGCCTCGCGGATATCGCCGCCCGCGGTGTCGATAATCACGTCCAGCATATCGGTGCGCACATGGATCTGCTCACCTCTGGGCCGCTCAGGAGTAGATGTGGCTGGTGCAGCAACCGCGTTACTGGCGGTATTGGCTGCCGGCACTGAGGCGTTGGGTGCGATGGGAATCTCCGGCACTGGTGTAGCGAGCATGGCCGTGGCAACGGTCTGGGGCGCCTGAGTTTGGGGCCCGTAATCATGCATCCACGCCTGATAAATCAGGAATGCGACAAACACCAGTGCCGCGAACAAAAATAACCGGCGGTTATCCATGGGGGTGTTTCACACTCGGCACGGGATCATAGCCACCGGGATGCAGCGGATGACAACGCAGGATACGCAGGATCGCAAGCCAGCTGCCGCGCAATGCGCCGAAGCGATGGATGGCTTGTTGGGCATACGCGGAGCAGGAGGGTTCAAAGCGGCAGTGCGGACCCAGGAATGGGCTTACAAAACGCCGGTAGCCGCGAATTAAGAGAATCAGGATGCTGCGCATTGTTTTATCAATTCCTGCCAATGCCACTCGAGGCTGCTGCGTAAGCCGGCGTTATCCTGAGAAGCTGCCAGCGATTTGACCTGAATTACGATGTCCACGGCCGGAAGTATGGTCCGGTGCCTGCGGAAGCTTTCCCGCACCTGGCGCTTGATGCGATTGCGTGCAGTGGCGTTGGGTACCGCCTTGCGCGCTACGCTGATACCCAGCCGGGCAGCAAAATGACCGGGGCTGGCATAGACGCGGAAGTAAGAATCTGAAGTCCGCGCCCCTATGCGAAAGGTACGGTTGAAATCCGCCGGCGTGCGCAGTCGCGCTTCAGGAGAGAAGCCGTTTGTGGGCGAACTTAAGGGCAGAGTCTCGCCCGGCCCTTGGCGCGGCGGGCGCTGAGTACCTGGCGACCGCGTTTCGTTGCCATGCGCGCGCGAAACCCGTGGGTACGCTTCCGGTGAATAATGCTGGGTTGATAGGTTCTTTTCATGCTGATGGCCGGTCTGATGCGCTGCGTTCACAGACGCGTGGGCAAAGGCGCGATATTAGACGTGTGCAACGGCCCACTGTCAATATGTGGGCCTTGTTTTCCTGTATTTGGTCCTGTGGATAACTCCATTGAACCGGTATAGACTCTTTCGCTCTTTCGCGCAGCATCGTCAATACGCTGCCGGGTTGAATTGAATCAATCGAACTGCCGGGGGTCTAGCATGCCATCGCTGTGGACGCGGTGTGTGGATCATTTAGAGCATGAGCTTACGGAGCAAGAGCTCAACACCTGGATCCGGCCACTACACGCTCAGGAAGACAGCCATACGCTGCGGCTACTAGCGCCCAACCGCTTCGTCATGGATTGGGTACGAGACCGCTTCCTGCCAAGGATTTCCAAGCTCGCCAAGGAATTGGCTGAAGACCGGGAACGCCGGGTGCTGTTGGAGGTCGGAGCGGTCCAAGAAATACCCCCGCAGGGCCACGCCACCGTACCTATCGGTAATCTGGTCCCCACATCGGGTACCGGGCTTAACCTTCTGTATACCTTTGAAACATTTGTTGAAGGCAAATCGAATCAATTTGCTCTGGCTGCCGCCCGCCAAGTGGCTGAGAACCCCGGCAGGGCATACAACCCCCTGTTTATCTATGGCGGGGTGGGGCTCGGCAAGACCCATCTTATGCAGAGTGTCGGCCACCTGATCCAGTCACGTAACCCCCAAGCACGGGTCGCGTATGTGCACTCTGAGCGCTTTGTTAACGACATGGTGCGTGCCCTACAACACAACACGATTAACGAATTCAAACGCCATTACCGCACCCTGGACGCATTACTCATCGATGACATACAGTTTTTCGTCGGCAAGGAACGTTCCCAAGAAGAATTTTTCCATACCTTTAATGCCCTGCTGGAGGGCCAGCAGCAGGTAATCCTTACCTGTGACCGCTATCCCAAAGAAGTCGAGGGCCTGGAGGAGCGGCTCAAATCACGCTTTGGGTGGGGGCTTACGGTCCCCATTGAGCCACCTGAGCTGGAAACCAGGGTGGCTATTCTTATGAAAAAAGCCAGCCTTGAAAATGTCGCGTTGCCGAATGATGTGGCATTTTTCATCGCTCAGCGAGTCAGTTCCAATATCCGGGAATTGGAAGGCGCGCTGCGCCGGGTGGCAGCTAATGCCCAGTTTACCGGCCAAGCCGTAAGCTTGGAAAATACCCGCGAATGGCTTAAAGATATCCTTGCGCGGCAGGACCGCTTAGTTACCTTGGACAATATTCAGAAAACAGTAGCGGATTACTTTCATGTGCGGGTCAGTGACATGCTCTCCAAAAAACGCAGTCGCTCAATTGCTAGACCCCGGCAGGTCGCCATGAGTCTTGCCAAGGGCCTTACCACCCATAGCCTGCCGGAAATCGGTGATGCTTTTGGCGGTCGCGACCATACGACCGTACTGCATGCCTGCCGCAAGGTACAGGAATTACGTGGTATGGAACCGCGGTTTGAGGAAGACTATCAAACCCTCATAAGAACCCTTTCATGTTGAACAATTGTGGGTAAGCTGTGGAAGACTCTTGGGGCTTAAACCACACACAGTGTATGAACGGGTTAACACCACTCTTTCGGCCGAGAAACCAACAAGATAAAAACAATCTAACTATATGATTTATAAATAAAATTTAGTTTTATAAACATAAATGCATGATTTAATTATGATAATTAATTATCTAAAATTATCTATCTCCAATATCTATAGACAGGTGGATAAATGAAATTTGAGACCCTTCGGGACACCCTTCTTTCCCCTGTTCAGGCGGTCGTTGGCGTTGTGGAAAGAAGGCAAACCATGCCCATACTTGCCAACCTATTACTAGCTGTTTCGGATGATGGGCTATCGGTAACCGGTACGGACATGGAAGTTGAGCTGGTCGCAAATACCCCAGTTGAGGTACAGGAAAAGGGCGAAGTGACGGTTCCAGCCCGCAAACTGCTGGAAATCTGCCGGGCTCTACCAGAAGGGGCAAAACTTGCGATCAGTTTGGATAATGGCAAGCTTTCCCTACGTTCGGGGCATAGCCGCTTTAGTCTAGCCACTTTGCCTGCTACCGATTTTCCCTCCGTTGAGGATATCCAGGTGCAACGGGGTTTCGCGGTCAGCCAAAAACAGCTGCGTGATTTGATTGCCAGAACGGCATTTTCCATGGCTCAGCAGGATGTGCGTTATTACTTGAACGGTTTGTTGTTGGAAACCAGTGAAAATCGCTTACGCGCAGTGGCCACGGATGGACACCGGCTAGCACTGTGTGATTTACAAACCACGGGCGCAAACAGCCCTGTGCAACAAGTAATCCTGCCGCGTAAAGGCGTGCTCGAGCTGCAGCGTCTTTTAGCGGATGTTGATACGGAAGCCCAAATCGAGTTGGGTATGAACCACCTGCGTGTAAGCTTGCCTAGCCTGAGGTTCACGTCCAAGTTGATTGATGGACGATTCCCGGAGTATGAGCGGGTGGTACCTAAAGGTGGCGACAAGGTGTTCATCGCCGATCGCCAGCTTTTGCGCGAAACTCTGGGCCGGGCCGCTATTCTCTCCAACGAAAAATACAGGGGGGTAAGGTTGCAGCTGGCAACAAAACACCTGAAAGTCATGGCCCACAATCCAGAACAGGAAGAGGCAGAAGATGAGTTGGAAGTTCAATATCAAGGAAATGAACTGGAGATAGGGTTCAATGTGACTTATCTGTTGGATGCTTTGGCAGCACTTGAGAGTGAGCAGGTACATATCACTTTGACCGACGCCAATAGCAGTTGCTTAATCCGTGGGCCAGAAAATGAACACTGCCGCTATGTGGTTATGCCGATGCGGCTCTGACCAGTAATCCTTATGGGGTTATTGAATCTCTCCTTGCGTAATTTCCGTTGTTTTACTGCCGCCGACCTCGAATTTGCCCCAACGTTTAATTTGATCACCGGGGAAAATGCTTCAGGAAAAACCAGCCTGATTGAAAGCATTTTCCTTATGGGTCGAGGGCGTTCTTTCAGGACGGCAAACTTGGAATCGGCGGTTCGTGCGGGCACCAACGGATTTCAGATTGTCGGGCGGGTATCCAGCCAATCCACCCCAATACCTATAGGACTTGCCCGTGAAAATGGTCATCTAGAGGCGAGAATTGCAGGGCAGACGCCGGCGACATTGGCGCAGTTATCGGAAACCTTTCCAGTTCAGTTAGTAGATAATCAGGCACATGAAATTATACGAGGCAACCCACATCGGCGCCGGCAGTTTTTGGATTGGGGTGTGTTTCACGTGGAACCGACCTTTTTCCCTGTCTGGCGCCGTTATCAGCGGGTTTTGCGCCAGCGCAATACGCTGCTGCGCAACGGCAATCCCCAACCAGAGATATCGAGTTGGGATAGGGAATTGGTTTCTCAGGGGGAAGCGTTGGGTGCCTTCAGGCAGGAATATCTAGCGAGCTTGCTCCCGACTGCCACCGCCTGGGCGAGTCAAGCCTTAGGCGGACTCGAAATTAGTTTGGAGTATCGCCCGGGGTGGCCAAGAGAGCAGGGTTTTCCGGATGCCTTGAAGAATGCAATCGAACGGGATCGATATGCGGGTATGACGCAGGTCGGACCCCATAGGGCCGAGATGCTGATAAAAGTGGAGGGTAAGCCTGCTCAAGAAAGGGTCTCCCGGGGACAGGAAAAAGCGTTGGTTGGAGCCTTATTGCTGGCTCAAGCTGCTGTTTACCGGGCGCGTAGTGGGCGGCCCTGCACCTTGTTGCTGGATGATTTAGCCGCTGAATTCGATAGCGGACACCTAACCCGATTTCTAGACCGCGTAGAAGAATGCGGCGCCCAGACCCATATTACTGCCATAGATCCCCCTTCTTCGATCACAAGCCGGGTAGCAAAGGCGTTCCACGTGAAACAAGACAAAATCACCGAAATGGTATAATGCCCTTGGTCTTTGGAATGCCGTATTATGCCTGAAAATAAACGCTATGATTCCAGTAATATCAAGGTCTTAAAGGGACTCGACGCGGTCCGTAAACGACCCGGAATGTACATTGGCGATACCGACGATGGCACCGGCCTCCATCATATGGTGTTTGAGGTTGTGGATAACTCCATTGATGAAGCTCTAGCGGGCTATTGTACTGAAATTTCCCTTACAATTCATGAGGATGAGTCAGTAACGGTCGTGGACAACGGTCGCGGCATCCCGGTAGACTTGCACAAGGAAGAGGGGCGTTCAGCCGCCGAGGTCATCATGACCATCCTACACGCCGGCGGAAAATTCGACGATAACTCCTACAAGGTTGCCGGAGGCCTGCACGGGGTTGGGGTATCGGTAGTGAACGCCCTGTCGGAGCATTTGCACTTGTTCATCAAACGGGATGGGAAATTGTATGGACAGGAATACCGCGATGGTAATCCTTCCTATCCATTGAAGGTTATCGGTGAGGCCCAAGGCAACGGCACGGAGATCCGTTTCAAGCCCAGCGCTAAAGTTTTTACCCACATTCAGTTCAATTATGAGACTTTGGCGCGGCGCCTACAGGAATTGTCATTTCTGAATTCCGGCGTGCGCATCCTACTCAATGACCAGCGCACCGATAAGCACGATGTCTTCCAATATGAAGGGGGCATCAAGGCTTTCGTACAGCATTTGAACCGCAACAAAACCGCATTGCACTCAACCGTGTTTCACTTTCTCACGGAGCGCGAGCGCACCACCGTTGAGATTGCATTGCAATGGAATGATTCCTATCAGGAAACCGTGTATTGCTTTACCAACAATATTCCGCAGCGAGATGGGGGCACGCACCTGGCCGGTTTCAGGGCCGCGCTCACCCGCACCGTTAACAATTACATCGAAACGGAAGGCCGGCTGAAAAAGGAAAAAATTCCCATGACCGGCGATGATGCCCGTGAGGGATTGACTGCCATTATTTCGGTGAAACTGCCGGATCCAAAATTTTCCTCCCAGACGAAAGACAAGCTGGTCTCGTCGGAAGTGAAAGGAGTGGTGGAATCCTTGATGGCGGAGAAATTCGAAGAATTCCTGCTGGAAAAACCCAGCGAAGCCAAAATAATTATCGGCAAAGTCATTGATGCGGCCCGCGCCCGTGAAGCGGCGCGCAAGGCTCGTGAGATGACACGCCGCAAAGGCGCACTGGATGTGGCCGGTTTGCCAGGAAAACTGGCAGATTGCCAAGAACGAGATCCGGCGCTCTCGGAATTGTTCCTGGTGGAGGGTGATTCCGCCGGCGGTTCCGCCAAGCAGGGGCGCGATCGGAAATATCAGGCAATCCTGCCGCTCAAGGGCAAGATTTTAAATGTCGAGAAGGCGCGTTTTGACAAAATGCTGTCCTCGGTGGAAGTGGGTACACTCATCACTGCCCTCGGCTGCGGCATTGGTACCGAAGAATTCAACATCGACAAGCTGCGTTATCACCGCATCATTATCATGACCGATGCAGATGTTGATGGTTCGCACATCCGCACCTTGTTACTCACGTTTTTCTACCGGCAGATGCCGGAGCTCATCGGCCGTGGTCACATATATATTGCGCAACCGCCGCTTTACAAAGTGAAACGCGGCAAACAGGAACAGTATGTTAAGGATGACATGGAACTGAACGCTCTGTTGCTGCGCTCCGCCACCGAAAACACGAAACTCTGCATCAAAACCAATGCGCCGATGATGAATAGCACCGCATTGGAGGCGCTGGCGGCGCGCTACATGGAAGTGATGGCTATGACCCGGCGCTGGACACGCCGCTATGATGAGCGCGTGTTGGAAAAATTGCTCTATGTACCCGTAGTGACCACGGACAAATTCGGTGATGCAGCTTGGCTTACTGGCTGGGCAAAAACCCTCGAGCAGCGTTTGAATACCGACGATGGCAGTGGTACCCGCTACCGCGTGATGCTCCACAAGGAAGTCAATCGCGAAGTACCGAGTCTCAAAGTCACGCGCGAGCATCACGGACTTTCCACCGACAAATTAATACACCGCGAATTTTTCGCTTCGGGTGAGTACAAGAGCATTGCCGCACTGGCGCAACAGCTGGATGGCCTTATCGGCGAGGGCGCCTATGTAATTCGTGGAGATCGCCGACAGGAAGTCACCAGCTTCAAGGAAGTCATGAACTGGCTGATCGATGACGCTAAACACGGTCAAGCCATCCAGCGTTACAAAGGCTTGGGTGAAATGAACCCCGAACAGCTATGGGAAACCACCATGAATATGCAGACACGGCGTCTGCTCAAGGTGCGCATCGAGGATGCGCGCAGCGCCGACGATGTGTTCACCACGCTTATGGGCGATGCGGTGGAACCACGCCGGGAGTTCATCGAAAAAAATGCCCTCGAGGTAGCCAACCTCGATATCTAATTTCCGATGCGCTCGCTGCCCAGCTGATTGCCCGCATAATTGAGGCTGATCTTCTTTATCTGCATTTCGATCCATTCCTGGATTTCGGCATTCACTTCTTCTGGCTTGCGACCGTTTGCGTAGACTGGCTTGCCGATACGGACTTGCACGGTGCCGGGGTATTTCAAGAACGCCTTGCGCTTCCAGAAGTCGCCGGCGTTGTGGGCTACAGGGACGATGGGTTTGCCGGTTTTGTCCGCCAGCAGCGCGCCGGATAAACCATAGCGACGCGTCGTGCCGGGTGGCATGCGCGTGCCTTCTGGAAATATCGCGACCCACAATCCAGCGTTTAAACGCTGCACACCCAGCTCCAGAACCTGTTTCACAGCGGCGTGACCCGATTTGCGGTTAATAGCGATGGGCTCCAGTGCAAAAATAGCCTGGCCGACGAGCGGCAGCCACAATAGTTCCCGCTTCAGCACCCAGCTCTGGGCCGGGAAAATCAGCAATTGCGCCATGGTTTCCCAAGTCGACTGGTGCTTCCAGTAGGTAATGGCATTTTGGGTTGGAATATTCTCCAGACCTTCCACCCGATAATCCAGACGGCACATATGCTTGAGCATAAAAAACTGCCAGCGCACCCATTGGCGGGCGATCCAATGGCCAAAATGCTTACCGGAAGGAAACGGTGCACCCAGGGCTACGGGAATACTTAATAGGCCGGCGGTCAGCACCATGAAAATGTTGTAAACCAGCGAGCGGAGCCAGATCATCGCTGTACCTCAAGGAGTAAATGCTCGACGGCCGTCGCCAGGTCAGCGAACACTTCCACGCGCCGGGGGGCAGATAATTGCCGCAAGGTTTCTTCTCCATAGCCCGTGCGTACCAGGATCGGACGAGCCTTGACTGCTTCCGCTGCTTGGATATCGCGCAAACTGTCACCGATAGCGGAGACGCCTTTGAGGCTCAGATTGAACCGTTTCTCGATCTGGTGCAGCAATCCGGGTTTTGGTTTTCGACAGTCGCAATCATCCCCCGGGCCATGAGGACAGTAAAAAATACCGGCCAGCCTACCCCCGGATGCTTCAACAGCTGCTTGCATCTTACGGTGAATAGCTTTCAGGGCCTCAAGGTCAAACAGTCCACGTCCAACACCCGCTTGGTTGGTTGCCACCACCACGCTGAAACCGCCCTGATTGAGACGGGCGACGGCTTCGAGGCTGCCGGGGATGGGAATCCATTCGTCAGGCGACTTGATGTAGGCTTCGGATTCATGATTGATGACGCCGTCGCGGTCGAGGATCACCAGCCGCATGTTATTCGGTCTGAATCAGCGCCAGGTCGGCGGTGTGCAGGAACAACTCGGACAGGTGGGCGAGAAGCGCCAGGCGGTTGGCGCGGATTCCCGCGTCCGTGTCCATGACCAGCACCCGGTTGAAGAACTCATCCACAGGCGCGCGTAGCGCCGCGAGCTTTTTGAGGGCCGCGGTGTAATCGCCAGCGGCGAGCAGCGGGTGGATATCCTGCTGTAACCGTTCCACCTGGGCATACAGCGATTTTTCAGCGGGTTCGCGCAACTTGGATATTTCCACTTCATGGGCCTCAAACCGGCCTGCCTGTTTGAGGATGTTGCCGATGCGTTTGTTGGCGGCCGCAAGGCTCGATGCTTCCGGCAGAGACAGAAAGGCATTTACCGCCTGTATGCGGCGCTGGAAGTCGAGCGGTCTTTCCGGGCGGCGCGCACGCACCGCCTCGAACACGTCGGCGCGGATGCCGGCTTCCAGGTAATAGGCCCATAGCCTTTCCAGCAGAAACTCATACAGCTCGTCGGCCAGTACCTCTTGGTTTTGGCCAAACGGCTGGTCGGCCAACGCGGCGCGAAGGAGTTTCATCAAGTCCAGATCAAGTTGCTGTTCCACCAGAATGCGCATGACTCCCAGGCCCGCGCGCCGCAGGCCGAAAGGATCCTTGTCGCCCGTGGGTTTCTGGCCAATTACAAAGATTCCGCAGATGGTGTCCAGCTTGTCGGCGATGGCGAGCGCTTGGCCGGTTTTGGTCGCGGGCAGCGTATCGCCGGCATAACGCGGCCGATAGTGCTCAGCGATGGCGCGCGCCACCTCCTCCGGCTCGCCGTCGTGGTGCGCGTAATAGCCGCCCATGACACCCTGAAGCTCCGGGAATTCGCCTACCATGCCGGTCACCAGATCACACTTGCAAAACAGTGCGGCGCGACTTGCGAGTCCCGGGTCGCCGTTGATCTGTCCGGCGATATACTCAGCCAGTTTTGCCACTCGCCGGGATTTGTCCCTAAGACTGCCGAGGCCTTTCTGGAAAGTAATGCGCTCCAGTTCCGGCAGGCGCGCTTCGAGCCGTGTTTTGCGGTCGTGTTCCCAGAAGAATGCGGCGTCGCTGAGCCGCGGCACGATCACGCGCTCGTTGCCGCGCCGCACCTCCGCGGGTTGTTTGCTCTGGATGTTGCTGATGGCGACAAACCGCGGCAACAGCCGGCCTTTAACATCGCGCAGCGGGAAGTAACGCTGCTGGCTTTCAAGAACTGCGACGATCACCTCGTCGGGCAGTACTAGGAATTTCTTGTCGAACCCGCCGGTCACCGGCACCGGCCATTCCACCATTGCTGCCACCTCTTCAAGCAATGCCCCGTCCAGTTGTGCCTGCCCACCCGCCTTCTTTGCCGCCGCAGTCACTTGCACAGCGATTCTCTTGGTCAACGTGCCGTGGCGGTCCTCCACCAGCACCTTGCCTGTGGAGGCGAGCACTTTGGGATAGTCCTTTGGGTGTTTGAGAGTAATCGTGGCTGGGTGATGGTAGCGGTGACCGTAAGTCTTGCTGCCGGCCTGGATGCCGAGGATTTCCGCCTTGAGCGGTTGTTCGCCGAGCAGCATCACGACCCAATGCACCGGCCGCACAAACTGCACCTCGCCTGATCCCCAGCGCATGCGTTTCGGAATCGGCAGCTTTGCCAATGCTTCGTTCACGATCCCGGGCAGAAGCTCGGCAGCGGTTTTGCCTTTGAGTTCCCTGATGTAAGCCAGCCGCTCACCTCCGTCGGTTTGACAGCGCTTCAACTGACCAACGGTCACTCCACAGGATTTAGCGAAACCTTCGGCGGCTTTGGTTGGCTGACCTTGGCTATCAAATGCGGTACTGACTGCCGGCCCTAAACGTTCTTCGGTACGGTCTTTTTGTTTGAGAAGAATTCTGGGCAGATAGATCGCCAGCCGCCGTGGTGAAAAAAACGTGTCTCCCTCAGGGGGGTGTTCCGGAAGAAAATTGCGGGTTGCGAGTTGCATAAACAGGTTCTGATGGAAGGCTATCGCCAAGCCTTTTAAACTTTTTGGCGGTAATTCCTCAGTGCCGATTTCCACCAGGAACGGTTGCGTGTCTTTCGCCTTAGCCATGGGCGTGTTTCTTTCGAGGATTTTCCCTGCGCAGTAATGGGAAATCCAGGGCTTCGCGGCTTTGCAGATAGGCTTCGGCGACACCGCGGGCCAGGGTGCGCACCCGCAGGATAAAGCGCTGGCGCTCGGTCACGGAGATCGCCCTGCGGGCATCCAGCAGATTGAAGGTATGCGAAGCTTGCAAGGCCTGTTCATAGGCCGGCAGCGGCAGGTGCTTGTCAAGCAACCGCTGGCATTCGCGCTCACAGGTGTCGAACCAGCCGAACAGGCTCTGGGTATCAGCTTCCTCGAAGTTGTATTTCGATTGCTCCACTTCGTTCTGGCGGAACACGTCGCCATAGGTGATGCAACCAAGCGGGCCGTCGGTCCACAGCAGATCAAACACGCTCTCCACACTTTGCAGGTGCATGGCGATGCGTTCGAGGCCGTAGGTGATTTCCCCAGACACCGGCCGGCATTCAAGGCCGCCAACCTGCTGGAAATAGGTAAACTGGCTTACTTCCATGCCGTTCAGCCATACTTCCCAGCCAAGCCCCCAAGCGCCCAAAGTCGGCGATTCCCAGTTGTCTTCCACAAAACGGATGTCGTTGATCAGCGGGTCCAAGCCCAGAGCCTTTAGAGAACCCAGATACAGTTCCTGAATATTATCCGGGGAGGGTTTGAGTATTACTTGGAACTGATAGTAGTGCTGCAGCCGGTTGGGGTTTTCGCCATAACGGCCGTCGGTGGGCCGGCGGCAGGGCTGCACGTAGGCGGCCCTCCAGGGCTCCGGGCCGATGGCTCGCAGAAAAGTAGCGGGGTGGAAGGTGCCCGCGCCCACAGGCATATCCAGGGGCTGCAGCAGTACACAACCCTGACGGAGCCAGTATTGCTGCAAGGCGAGGATAAGATTCTGGAAGGTCGCGGGGGTTCTGGCGCTCATTATCTTGTACGGTCGGCGTCCCGCCCGGCTTGAAGGCCGCCAAGTATAGCTTCTTCATTAAGTCACTGACACAAATCCGGAAGCAGGCCGTTTCAGAATTGTGCACCATTGTGGTGCGGTTGAGGCTAATTAAGACGATTTGGTTTTGAAGGAATGCCGGATTGATAGGGGTTTTGTTTGGCACGCGGATTGCTCCTCAGTAGGATAAGGCAATTTCCGCAATTCTCACCTCCGGAGTTTCCCATGCCCTCCAAAGATGTCTTGGATCTGATTGCCAAAGAAAACGCGAAGTTTGTGGACTTCCGCTTCACCGACAGCCGCGGCAAGGAGCAGCACGTGAGTGTGCCGGCGCATACCGTGGACGAAGAACTGTTCGAGGATGGCAAAATGTTTGACGGCTCTTCCATTGCCGGCTGGAAGGGAATCAATGAATCCGACATGATTCTGATGCCCGATCCCGGCAGCGCAATTATGGATCCGTTCTTCGAGGAGCCTACCGTCAATCTGCGTTGTGACGTTATCGAACCCGCCACCATGCAAGGCTACGGGCGTGATCCACGCTCCCTCGCCAAGCGTGCCGAGGCCTATCTAAAATCCACCGGCATCGCCGATACCGCCTACTTCGGACCGGAGAACGAATTTTTCATTTTTGATGATATCCGCTGGGGTGCCGATATCAGCGGCTCCTTCTACAAGATTGACTCCAAGGAAGCTGGCTGGAATTCCGAGCGCGTTTACGAGGGCGGCAATATTGGCCATCGTCCTGGCATCAAGGGCGGGTATTTCCCGGTGCCACCGGTGGATGCCTTGCAGGACATCCGTTCCGCCATGTGCATGGCGCTGGAAGACATGGGCTTGAAAACCGAAGTGCACCATCATGAGGTAGCAACCGCGGGTCAGTGCGAAATCGGTGTAGCTTTCGGCACGCTTGTCAAGAAAGCCGACGAAGTGCAGATCCTCAAGTATGTAGTCATGAACGTGGCGCATGCGTATGGCAAAACCGCCACCTTCATGCCCAAACCCCTGGTAGGCGACAACGGCAGTGGCATGCACGTACACCAGTCGCTGGCCAAGGAGGGTAAAAACCTGTTCAGCGGCAACCTCTATGGCGGGTTGTCGGAACTGGCGCTCTACTATATCGGCGGCATCATCAAGCATGCACGCGCACTGAATGCCCTAACCAACGCCAGTACCAACAGCTACAAACGCTTGGTGCCGCATTTCGAAGCACCGGTAATGCTGGCTTACTCCGCCCGCAACCGTTCTGCCTCCATCCGCATTCCCTACGTATCCAGCCCCCAAAAGCGCCGTATTGAGGTACGTTTCCCAGATTCCAGCGGCAACCCTTATTTTGCTTTTAGCGCCATGATGATGGCAGGCTTGGACGGCATCCAAAACAAGATCCACCCGGGCGAAGCCATGGACAAGGATCTTTATGATCTGCCGCCGGAGGAGGAAAAAAATATTCCCCAGGTTTGCTATTCATTGGATATGGCGTTGGAATATCTGGACAAGGACCGCGGCTTTCTGAAAGTTGGCGGGGTGTTCACTGACGATGTGATTGATGCCTACATCGGGCTCAAGATGCAAGAAGTCACGCGTCTGCGTATGACCACACATCCGGTGGAATTTGACATGTACTTCAGCTTGTAACTCGGAACACAAGCATTCGTGATGTATGTCGATTCGTTTTGCGATATCCGGGGACGCGCCCGGCATAAACGCTATCTATGGGCCGTTTGTCACTGATAACGCCGTGTCGTTTGAGTTGGAACCGCCTTCCGACGCGTGCCTGGGAGAGCGCATCACAAGCACGTTGCGACAATTTCCCTGGCTGGTGAATTATTCCGGCGATCGGGTGCTCGGTTATGCTTACGCGAGCCAGTACCGGCAAAGAGCTGCGTATCAATGGGCCGTTGAGACGACGGTGTATGTGGACGCGCAAAGCCGGCGAACCGGGATTGCACGCGGACTATATCAACGGCTGTTTGCGATACTGCGGCATCAGGGTTATTACACAGCCTATGCCGGTATTGCCTTGCCAAATCAGGGCAGCATTGCCTTGCACCAGGCCTTGGGATTTGAGCCCATCGGAATTTTTCGGGCCGCAGGTTATAAGCTCGGCGCTTGGCATGATGTGGGTTGGTGGCAAAGACCTTTGGGCAATTACGATAACCCGTCAAGCCCGCCAAAACCGCTCCCGCAGTTACGCGCCGCACTGGATGAGTTGACGTGAGCGGTCGGCAGGCATAAAAAAGCCGGCGTATCGGGGGATGGGGTAACGGTACGCCGGCAAGCTTCCGGGTGTTGGGGAAGACACCCGGCTGGCCCCGAAAGGGAGAGATAGGGCCAGTTCAGCGCACCGGGGAGGTGTGCCGCGGGGACCCGTTGGCCGAGTATCCGGGTAGAAGAAAATCGGCATTACCGAGAACTTAAGCCTGGCGGGTCAGGACTGTTCAGAGCACGTATTGGGGTTAGACTAGACCGTCCAGTCTATTTTTGCAAGTGCTATTAAGGAAGCCAACGGCGCTTGTATTGTAATGACTTGAGGTCATCTAGATGCAGTGATGAGTTGGCAACCGCCTACTTTTTGAAAGACTGGTACTTGTCCGCCCCCCGCAAACTAGTTAGTCTGCCCCCATGTACAAAGCCGTATTTCTGATCTTATTGGCCCTAGGTCTTGGTTCTGGTTTGGCCCAGGCCGACGCCGTTTACAAATGGGTGGATGCTCAGGGCAATGTGCATTACACGGATCACCCGCGCCCGGGTGCCGAAAAGGTGCAATTGCCAAAGACCCAGACTTACAGGCCACCCTCCATCACGGAGGCGCCAACACCCGTACCGGACACTTCCACCGCAACCCCCACAACGGGCTACAAACAATTCACGATTGCCTCTCCGGCGAGCCAGGCGAATCTCTGGTACGTCCATGAGGTCCAGGTTGCAGTAAGCCTGTCTCCCGCATTGCGCTCCGGCGATACCCTTACCTATCAGCTGGATGGCCAGAGTATCGGCCCAACCACGCAGAGCAGCGTTACTTTCAAGGACATTGCGCGGGGTGCACACACGGCTTCAGTCACCCTGAACAGTGCTAATGGCGCTACCTTGTCAGCCGGCCCCGTCACCTTCTTCGTCCATCAAAAGACCATCTTAGGTCCGAAACCGCCCCGATAAAGAGCAGTTGCACTATAATGGTGCAAATGCCAGATTTAGAGCTTTCAAGTTTTTTTGCTTTTTTACTGGAAAGTCAGACCACGGGCCTACTCTGGCTAGATGCAGCGTTCCGTCTGCGCTATCTGAACCCAGCCGCAGAGACCCTCCTGGATCTGGAGGGTAAGCGCTGCATCGGCTCGGTCCTGACCAGCAATCTGCCTGAAGCCGCCGATCTCAAATCTATTCTGCAGCGGGTGCTGGATACCCGGGAAACCGTCACCCAGCGAGAGTTGGGCTTGGTCGTCGGCGTTGCCGACGCACGCCATACCGTTACCGCAGACTGCACTGTCAGTCCCATGGTAGACAAGCAAGGTGATGTCAAACTGTTGGTAGAACTGATTCCCCAAGACCGGCATCTGCGTATCAGCCGCGAGGCGGCCCTCAGCGCCCAGAGCGCAGCCAATCGCTCCTTGGCTCTAAAGTTGGCTCATGAAATCAAAAATCCTCTGGGCGGCCTGCGGGGAGCAGCTCAGTTGTTGGCACGCCGGTTGGACGGCCCGGGGCTTCTGGAGTACACCCGGGTCATCGTCAGTGAAGCGGATCGTTTGACGGCGCTGGTGGATTCCCTGCTCGGACCGCCTCCAGCACTCAGGCGCGTGGAGACCAACATCCACGAATTACTTGAACATGTGGCGCAGCTTTTGCAAGCCGCTGCACCCGGCAGGTTCAAAATCAATCGCGACTACGATCCCAGTCTGCCGACATTGCGGCTGGATCGAAACCAAATCATTCAGGCCCTGCTCAATCTCGCCAAAAACGCCTGTGAAGCACTGGGCGAGCGCGGTGTCATTGTTTTCAGGAGTCGTGCTTTGCGGCAGTTTACCCTCCATGGCATCCGTCATCGGCTGGTAATTTGTGTGGAGATTGAAGATAACGGTCCCGGCATCCCGCCGGAATTAGCGTTGCAGCTGTTCAGTCCGCTGGTGAGTAGTAAACCCAATGGTGCTGGTCTTGGCCTCAGTATCGCTCAGGAACTGGTTAGTCGTCATGGCGGACTCATCGAATGTGCGAGCGTACCGGGGCGCACGGTCTTTTCCATCCTACTTGCCATTGAGGACAACCATGAACATGAAAACGCATAAGGTCTGGTTGGTGGACGATGATCCCTCGCTGCGCTGGGTCATGGGCGAAGCATTACGGGAAGCCGGTCATGCACCACGGGATTTCAGTAACACGGAAGAGGTACTGGATGCCTTGAAAGAAACCACGCCGGATGTTTTGATTACCGATATTCACCTGCCGGGCGAAGATGGCCTTCAATTATTGCGCGAATTGCGCGCTTCCTATCCGCGGTTGCCGGTAGTGGTGGTCACGGCCCATAGCGATTTGCAAACGGCGGTGGCTGCATACCAGGGTGGGGCTTTCGAGTACCTTCCAAAACCCTTCGATGTGGATGAACTTACCGCACTTGTTTATCGGGCTTTGCAAACTGCTTCATCGCCGGATATTGCCCGTTCACTTGGGACGCAGCCGGTGGATACCCTCATTGGAGAAGCGCCGGCGATGCAGGCGGTATTTCGTACTATTGGCCGGTTGTCCAGTACGAATTTGACGGTGCTGATCACAGGCGAATCCGGTACCGGCAAGGAACTGGTTGCCCGTGCTTTGCATCGTCACAGTCCCCGGAGCCAGCGCCCTTTCATCGCTCTCAACACCGCCGCCATTCCCGCCGAATTGTTGGAGTCGGAACTCTTCGGTCATGAACGTGGGGCCTTCACCGGCGCAAACGCGCGCCGGATTGGCCGCTTCGAACAGGCTCACGGCGGCACCTTGTTCCTGGACGAAATCGGCGATATGCCATCGGCCTTGCAAACGCGGCTGTTACGGGTGCTGGCGGAAGGTGAGTTTTACCGGGTCGGTGGCCATGAGCCGGTGAAGGTCAGCGTGCGCATCATCGCCGCTACTCATCAGAGCCTGGAAACGCAGGTACAAGCAGGCCAGTTCCGTGAGGATCTGTTTTATCGCCTGAACGTCGTGCAAGTGCATATGCCGGCGCTGCGGGAACGCCGCGACGACATTCCGCAGCTGCTGGAGCATTTCATGCAGGCGGCGGCGCGGGAACTTAATCTCGAAGCCAAGCGGCTCACGGCAGATGCCATGACGGCACTGCGGGACCGCAGCTGGCCGGGGAATGTGCGTGAACTCCGAAATGTCTGTCGCCGGCTCACATTAATGGCGACCGGCCGCATCGTACACCGCAACGATTTGGCGGAATTGTTGAATGAGAATGAAGGAGAATCATTTGCCGACGCCAACCCTGGCGATTGGCGGAGTGCGCTGCGCGCCTGGACACGGCAACAGTTGGCGGACGGCAAAACCGGTATTTTCTCCGTGGCAGCTGGAGATATGGAAAAGGTTTTAATTGAGGCCGGTCTGGAAACCAGCGACGGTCACCGTCAGCAAGCGGCCAAACTGCTCGGTATTGGCCGCAACACCCTCACACGCAAGCTGAAAAGCGCGCATTCTGATCAGTAGTTGACGTATCGCTAAAAAGTCACGGTGGCCACGATACTATCGTCGTAGCTTCCTGGAGCAATATTCTCCAGTGCCGGAATCTGGCCATAGACGCTGATACGCACGCGATTGTTGTTGAAATTTTTGCTGACCGTCTGGGTACCGCCGGTGCCGTCACCAAAGATGATCACCCGCGCGGCAGTGGTATACAGGTTGTAATCCAATTGGTCGCTGGTGGTACCACTGATCATGTAACGGGGGTTGTAGGTGCCGCTTTGGCCGGAACTGAGTGCCGCCGTGAGCGTGCCCATACCATTGCAGACGATAGTAATGCGCCCCGCGCGGTTCAATGGATTAGTGGAAAACGGGTTATAGTTGCCGAATGCGATTGGCCGAGCCGTGATGGTGCAGGTTGCGGCTCTTAGCGTATTTGACAGGAGAAAGGCCATGCCCGCACATAGCAACAACATGATTGTAGGACGATTAAGCCGCTGCATGTTTAAAAACTCACTGTTACTGTGATCGAGTCGCTATAACTACCTGGCATTACATTTTGCTGAGCGGGAATTTGTCCGTAAACATTAAACATCGTGGTGCTCTTATTTTTGAACGTCTGGACGATATCACCCGTACTACCGATTCCATTGCCCCATACGGTGGTCAGGCTGGCTGTGGTATAAAGATTATAAGTCAGGGTATTTATGCCAGTATTCATGGCGCGCGGAAAATAACTACCGCTGTCACCGGTGCTGAGGTCCACAGTCATAGTACCTTTACCGCGAGCGCACACGACGCTGATGAGATTAGTCACAGTCATAATCGTGGGCGCCGCATCCATCGGATCGTAATTGCCGAAATTAAAAGTATTGGTAGCTACGGCGCAGGTCGCCGCATGTGCAATGCAGGGCGTGAGCGATGCAATACTTACTATGCCCAGAATGCAAAGACCACACATCACAAATTTACTCCTTTGCAGATATATGTACCCAAATCCGGTAGTGGATCTTTGGATTCGGGCATGTTCACGCTCAATTCGCAACCCTGATGATCCCAGCTTGCGCGCAGTGAGTTATGCGCCGCAAGCCCGGTGATATATACCTCGCCATCGAACCCAACGGGGAAGGTCTGCTGCTGTCCTTCAATCCGGACTATGGCGCCGGCCGGCAGCGGCTTGCCGTCTTGCAGGTTGATGGTCAGCGTCGCGCCGCGGGTGGAGGTGATCGGGAATTTCACAATCACACCGCTGTTAAAACGCGGCACAGCGTTCAGTTGGAGAGTGTTCACTTGGGCGCTGAGCGGCAGACTGCCTGCGCCAAGACTGACGGGATTATTCTGGTAAGGCCGCATGATAGGCACCAACGCGTTGCCGTTCCTGTCGGTGGTGCCGATTGGCTGATTGTCCGCATACACCGTGACATCAGGGATCCCCGGTACCTCGACTAGGCCGAAGGCACCCTGAATCTGGCGGATCGGAAATACACCGCCACCGATGAACGCCAAGCTGCCCGCAGCTTCACCCTGGTAGGTGGTTTGGCCGTCGGCGCTGAGCGCGCCCACGCGATAGGTGCCGGCATTATTCTGGTAATCATATTCCGCCTGATTCATGGCATCCGGACCCGCTTGGATGCCGACGTGGTAGCCACTGCCAGTACCGGCGGGCAGATTCTCCTGTACTGTGGCGAAGGCCTGATCAGTATTGTTTTGCCGCTGCACACCAACGCTTATATTGCTACGTTCCCCGAAGGGCAGCGTGAACATCAGGATCACGCCGTTATTGCTACCGCCAGTTAGGTTATGGAAGGCATTGGCTATGAAAAAACCATTTCTCCCCACGTTCACACTGTAGCTTGCAGTTATCAAACGTGCTTGGCCGAACAGCGGGCTATCCTGATCCAGATAGGCAAGGGAAACCGAACCGCCCCCGCCCAGGAAGGCGCCGACACTCGCGGTGATCTGTTTATGGGGGGCCGGCTGGCCGTTGTATCCCAGCTCGGTGAAGTCCGGGCTTGCCAACTCGATATTGGCGCCGGCGTTGAAGACCTGCCATTGCCGCTGGTACCCGATGAGACCCAGCGCGCCGTGCCCTAGATTGCTGTGGCTCAAGGCTAGGGCGGCATTGAAGACGCCGGTATCAGGCGTGGCGTAGGTGCTGCCGACGCTCACATCCTTAAGATTGGCGGAAGTCTCAGCGCGCAGCTCACCTGTGAAATCATCTGTAAAGCCATGACGGAAAGTGCCAGTTGCGGCGGATGGGCCGTAGTCGTTGCTGTCTAGGCCATAGTTATCCCGCAACTTGCCGACGGAAAAAGAATAATCATTCAGTCCCGATTTCAATAAATCTGCGGTGGCGTAGAAGGATGACGAGATGACCTGCTCGCGGCCCAGCATATCTTGCACGACCACTGTCGCCGTGCCCGGACCGGTGACCACGGGAACCGCGGGAATCGAGAACGGACCTGGGGGTATTTGCTGTGATTGCTTGAGTACTCCATTCACATACAACTGCACCGTCGAGGGCAGTGCCGCCTGGCCGCTGATCACCGGCAGAGGAAAAGTGATGAAGTACGGGCGGGTGGCGAAATTGGTGCCGTACTGGAGGCCGCCCATGCGCACCGCCAGTCCGGTCATGCCGCCGTCGGTGATGCTGTCGCCGAGCTGCAGCGTGGTCATGCTGTCGGGATCGTCATGCGTCCAGGTAGTATCCAGGCGCGTCCACTGACTGTGGGCATGGTTGATGTTCTGGCCGATGAAACTGCTGGTGCCCACACCCCAGTCGTTGAATAGACCGGCTTCGAGTAAGCCATTAATCGCCGTGAGTCCGGGGCTATGGCTGCCCAGGAAATCGTAGTTCAGAAAACCACCCCAGGGGGTATGTTGCGCCCGCGGATTTTGCCGGAAAAGTCCATCCACGATGGTGCCACTGAATTCCGCGGCCAGTGCCGTAATCCACAAGGTTTCGGTGGACGAGTCCACACGATAACTGAGGCCCGGAATTGCATCCAAGGAATAATATTTCTCACCCTGATACAGGTAGGGTTTGACTGCAGGAGGGTGCAAGCGCCAGCGCTCCAGATCGGAACCTTTGGCGTACAAGTGCTCGTCAGGGGTTGTGCCAAAACCCAGAAACATATTGGTTTCATGCCAAGGCTGCTGGTTGATGTGCACTTCCAGCAGCAGCTCGACGGGTGCGAGCGCAGTTGTCGGTAATTGTTTGGTGGACGGTGGTGTTGCGGTCCTGTGCCCAGCACTGGACACAGTTGTGGTAGTGGCTGAGGCTGTCTGCAGTGGCGCTATGCTGACAGTCGCTTGATCGCCACCCGCCTCGAATCTTTGATGCGGTGCGGAAATTGCCTTGTGCTCAAGCCGGGATCTTGAAGACGCCTTAGAACTGACGACCGCTGCCAGGGTTTTAGCCGCAGTAGTAAATGTCGGTTTCACCGTGGTTGTTATCAGAGCACGCGAGTGGCACCGGCTGAGTAGCAACAGAATAAGCAGTGCGAGTGCTGCCGATCCGGTCGCCAGCCAGCGCCCCCGGATTTTGAACGGGCTGTTCACGGCTTAGCCCGTAGCGGCCAGAAAGCGGCCTTTGGATTGTGTGTGTTGACAGCTTGCCGTGAATATCAAGCCCGCTATCGGCACCGCAGTGTTATTTTCCCGTGACCAGTTGCGCATGGAGCCTGCCCCGGTCGGTATCGGCGGTGATTTCAAGCGGTGCGTTGACTGTCAGTGGTGATGCTAATTTCACGACCCAGGTGTGGCCTGAACCGGGCAATACATAGTTACTGGATTTCTGCGCTAATGGCCGTTTCTCATCAGAGGCTGTGAGTGTCCACTTCAGGATTTGTGCGTGTGCTGTGCCTGTATTGACTGCGCTGACTTGCAGTTCAGTGGAGCTGAGCCGTTTGGCTGACCATTTCAGTACGGGCTTGGTATGCGTCGCCGGCTCTACGAATATCGGAATCCCCACGCGCAATGCAATCTGTACGCCGCGGAACGTCGGTGTAGGTGCCGGCGGCACCTCGCTAAGAAACAGACGATAGCAGGTTTCCATTTTGGCATCCGGTTGGGTGCGCAATCCGACCCGCACTATCTGCTGACTGCCGGCAGTCACGGTGAAAATCGGCGGCGTGGCCAGGAGCTTGCGGCTAGGCGTATAGATGTCCTGGCCGTGGTCCTGGGACCACGCCACGATCTGCAGCTGCACCACTGTCGGTGTCTCACTGCTGTTAGTCACTCTCAATACATCGGTGGAATGATCGGCGGAGAGCGTCAGACGTACGGGATTTACCTGGAAGGAAGCTGCTTCCGCCCACAGGGGCGGAAGCAGCATTAAGACCAGTATTAGAATCCGACGCATGACAACACTCTGCACGTGACACGATGCCTGTTATCAGAAGTTTACTGTAACCGTGATGGTGTCAGCATAGCTGCCGGTCGGGACATTCTGTCCAGCAGGAAGCTGGCCGTAAACCGTATAGGTTTGCTGGTTGCCTACACCTGGGCCCGCGCCTGTGCCGCTGTCGCAGTTGTTACCGGCGCCACAACTGCTGTTCCAGACCAGCGTGTAACCGCTGTCGGTGTACAGGTTGTAGTTGAGGGTATCAGTACCGGCATCCTGCATGATCCGGTTGGCTGCGGTACCGCCATGAATGCCGTAATTAAGGGCGATAGTGTACGGCGTGTTCTTGGTGCAATTGACGTTGATAGTGCTGGTACCGGTGATAGCGGCTCCGGCATTGACGTCGTAGTTGCCAAACCCCAGGGTACCTGCGGAATTGATCACGCAAGACGTTACCACTGTGGCGGTAACCTGGAAGGTGCTGGTCGTGGTGCCCGCCTGGGCCGGCACGCTGGCGATGGCTAGGGGCAGGATGGCGGCGCCGGTGATGGCGAGGGTGCGTATAAGCTTCAACATGACATTTCTCCAAATGTTATTTCACAAAAACAACATGGTTACAGCGGGGCCACCCACATCCGTGTCGGGCGGCCTTGGTCCCTGCACCCTTTCGGGTATTTCCTAGACCCCTTGGGGGTTTCCCTATGAAGGTGTCTAAGAATTTCTCCTACATTCATACCCAAGCAATCCGTATGCCAATTCGCTTGACCCAAGCATTCCAGGTTTGTTAAGCGTTTCGATACGCCCTTTCGATAGCGGAACCAACAAAAATCGTCAGTTCTTCATCAAAAATCTAGCCACAAGTGACACATTTCGCGCACTTGATACACTCCTTTTGGAGGAACGTCAAGGAAAGTTTTGTGTGAGAGATTTTCTTAATTTACATAAAGTTAAGAATGAAAACTAACCTGCTGCACAAAGTTCAAGCCGCCCGCCACCAGTGTCCAATGTACCGACCAATTCGGCAACCGTCTGGAGGCGATGCCGCGCGAGATAATCGGCGATGCCGGCATTAAGTTTCTTGCAGACCAGCGGGTCGTAGAACAAGGCTGTTCCCAGCCCGACCGCCGCGGCACCGGCCACCAGGAATTCCAGGGCATCATTGACAGTGGTGACCCCCCCCTGGCCGATGATGGGGACCTGATGGGGCCGCGCGACCTGATACACCTGGTGCACCTTGAGGAGGGCTATGGGTTTGATAGCCGGACCCGAAAGCCCTCCCTGGACGTTGCCGATGACCGGTTTGCGGGTTTCCGGATCAATGGCCATACCCATGAGCGTGTTGATGACCGCCAAACCGTCGGTGCCGGCCTCGATGCAGCGCCGGGCGTTATTCGCAATGTCCGTCTGGTTGGGGGAGAGCTTGGTGATCAGCGGCTTTTTGGTAACCCCGCGACAGGCGGCCACCACCCGCGCCGACATCTCCGGATCGTTACCGAAGGCCACGCCGCCTTGCTTCACGTTCGGGCAGGAGATGTTGATCTCCATGGCATCAATAGGCGAATCATCGAAGCGCCGCGTGACCTCCGCGTATTCTTCGACCGTTGAACCCGAAACATTAGCGATGAAACGGGTCTCGGAAAAATCCAGTGTCGGCAGGATCTTTTTCACCACGTGATCTACCCCAGGGTTCTGCAGGCCGATGGCGTTTAACATGCCCGCCGGAGTTTCGTAAATGCGGTGGGCTGGATTGCCGAGGCGCGGTTTCAAGGTAGTGCCTTTAAGGCACACGGCGCCCGCATCGCGGTTGGAAAATCCGGCCACGCGCGTATATTCTTCGCCGAACCCCACGCAGCCCGACAATAGCACTAGTGGCGAATTGAATTTGAGACCACAGAAGTCGGTTTTTAGCGAATCAGGAAGAGTCTGTTCTCCATCGTCCATACGCGCCCCTGATTAATGTTGCACGTTGTCCTTTACCAGCCGGAAATCCCGCCCAACACCGGCAATATCATACGCTTGTGCGCCAATTCGGGCGCCACTTTGCACCTCATTCATCCACTGGGCTTCGAGCTCACCGAGGCGCGGCTGAAACGCGCCGGCCTCGATTATCGGGACATGGCCTGTATACACGAGCATGCCGATCTGGATGCCTTTAAAAAAGAGGTGATGCCTGCGCGGCTGTTTGCGGTCTCCACCCGTGGCCGCTATCGCTACGCAGATGCAAAATTTCAAGCGGGCGATGCTTTCTTGTTCGGACCGGAGACCCGAGGTCTACCGCAGGCGATGTTGGACTGCCTGCCGCCGGAACAACGGCTGCGGATTCCCATGCGACCCAATAACCGCAGCCTGAATCTCTCCAACGCCGTGGCGGTGATGGTGTATGAAGCCTGGCGGCAGTTGAGGTTTGAAGGCGGAAGCTGAGTCGGGATACCGGCATGCTTACGATTCCGATCTGAGCGCACGCGTCATCAAGGTCTCGACCGCGGCGCGCGGCGCCAAACCTTGATGCAGGATGCCGTAGATCTGATCGGTAATGGGCATGTCCACGCCGAGCCGGCGGGCCAGATGGTGCACCGCGACGGCGGCGTACACGCCTTCCACCACTTGGCCGATGTCATGCTCGATGCTTTTCACGGCTTTACCGGCGGCCAGCGCCAGGCCCATGCGGCGGTTTCGTGATTGATCGTCGGTGCAGGTGAGCACCAAGTCCCCCAAACCGGCCAAGCCCTGAAAGGTCTCGGCGCGCGCGCCGAGTTTCAAACCCAGGCGCGTAATTTCCACCAAGCCGCGGGTGATGAGCGCGGCGCGCGCGTTGGCGCCGAACTTCAAGCCATCACTGATGCCGCAGCCGATGGCGATTATATTTTTGACCGCGCCGCCCACCTCCACGCCGGTCAGGTCGTCGGAGGTGTAGGCGCGAAAACTGCTGCTATGAAGGTTTTCCGCCAAGTCCTTGGCAAACTCCGCATCATTCGAGGCCACAGTCACCGCCGTGGGCATACCGGCGGCCACTTCGCGCGCGAAAGTGGGGCCCGAGAGCACCGCCAGCGGCAGTTGTTCACCCAGGATTTCACCAGCCACCTGGTGCAACAGTTTGCCGGTGCCGTGTTCGAAACCTTTGGTGGCCCAAGCGAGACGCAGATCTTTCGGCTTTAGGGCAGCCAGCTGGTTCAAGGTGGCGCGGAAACCATGACTGGGTACCACCACCAGCACATCGCGAACCACGGCCGAGAGTTTTTCCAGTTGCGGTTCGATCACCAGCGTGTCGGGGAAACGGATACCCGGCAGATATTGGCGGTTTTCGCGCTCCGCCAGCAGCGGGACCAACTCATGCGTATCCACCGACCATAAACGCACGCTCTGGCCATTGTGTGCCAGCAGGATCGCAAGCGCCGTGCCCCAGGAACCGGCGCCGAGAATACCGATGGGAGCCGCAGCGCTCACGGCCGGGGTGGGCCTAAGCCGGGATAGCCGCATTAGCCCGTGGGGCGGCGGCCTGTTCGATGCTTTGCATATAGACGGCGTCGAAGTTCACTGGCTGCAGTAATAACGTCGGCATGCCGCCTTTCTGCACCAGGTCCGAAACCGCCTCACGCGCGTAAGGGAACAGGATGTTGGGGCAATAGCTGCCGAGCACCGCCGCCGTTTCCTGATCGTTGAAACCGCGAATGTTGAACAAACCGGCCTGGTGCACTTCCACCAGAAAAATGCTGCGGCTTTCAGCCTGGGCTTCAATGGTGATCGTCAACACGACTTCGTAGTTGTCATCCCCGAGCTTGTTGGTGTCGGAGCGCATATTCACTTTCACTTCCGGGTTGATCGGCGTGGCGAATACCGCGGGTGCGCGCGGCGATTCGAAGGAACAGTCTCTTACATAGATGCGTTGCAGCACCACCTGTTTGCCGGCGGCCTCTTCATTATTGTTGGGAGTGACGGGAGTGTCAGCCATGAGGATTCCTTGAATATTGAAAGTTGCGATAACTCAATCAGCGAGCAACGTATCCAGCCCACCCTTGCGGTCGAGGGCGTAGAGCTCGTCGTAACCGCCGACATGCTGCTGGCCAATAAAAATCTGCGGCACGCTGCGGCGGCGGCTTTTGTTTTCCATTTCCTTGCGCCTGGAAGGATCCATATCCACCAGAAACTCTGTATACGCGACATGTTTGGATTGCAGCAAGGCCTTGGCACGCATGCAATAAGGACAGACGCGGGTGCTGTAAATAACGACGGGTTTCATAACTTACTGTTTGCCTCAACTGCGTTCCAACGGGAAATGCTCGTTCTGCCAAGCCCGGATGCCGCCCTTGAGGATATGTACAGCCTTGAAGCCATGCTTTATGAGAATGCCTGCGGCTTTCGGGCTGGTAGGTCCGGTATCACAGTAGATGATCAGCGGCTGTTCCTTGAATTTATCCAGTTCCGTCACCCGGCCGTCCAGTTCGGCCGCGGGAATGTTACGAGCGCCGATCACATGACCGTCTCCGAAATCTTTGGCTGGGCGAATGTCCAGTACCGCAGCGCCTTTATTAATGAGGAGTACGCTTTCCGCCGGCGCCAGCTCCCGGTACTTGCGCAGGCGACGTAGGACTTCATCACCGATGAACAGCAAGATGACAAAGAGGGCGGCGGCAATGAGGTAGGGGTGGTGACCCGCGAATTCAAGCACACGTGACATGGATGCAGTGAAGGTCGCACAAAGGGGGCGTAGTATAACAGTTGAAGCACAAGCCTTTGAGGGGCTGGATAAAGCGCCTAGAATCACCGCGAAATCCGCGCCTGGAACCATCCATGTCAGCCCGCCTGCAGCAGCTCATCTGCATTGCCTGCCGCACAGCCTGCCGCCGGCCTGGCTTTTGACCATGACACGCGCACTGCCGCTGGCCGCGTTCGGCACCTTACTGCTCGTCAGTATTGTGGTACCAGCTGCCGGCGGCAGCGACACCGCCAAGCAGGCGCAACTCAAGGAGCTGCGCGCGCGCATCATTCAGGTGCAGTCCAACCTGGACCGTGATATCCAGCGGCGCAGCAAGATGCAGTTGGAGTTGCGCACCAGCGAGCGGCAGATCGCGCAACTGAGCGGGCGCCTGCATGACTTAAAGCTCTCCGTCAGCCGGGCACAATCGCACCTCGACGCTCTGCAGCGCGAACAGGCACAGAAACAGGTGGCGCTTGCAGCCCAGAAAGACGCGCTTGCAAGGCAAATCCGGGCCGCGTATATGGAAGGCCGGGATTCGCAGTTGCAGCTGCTGCTGAACGCCCAGGATCCCGCCACTATCAGCCGGTTGCTGGCCTATTACGATTATTTCAACAAGGCACGGGCGGCGCGCATCCAAGCGGTGCGCGAGGAGCTGGATGCCCTTGAAAAAATCAACGCCCAGGTCCAGCAACAGGTGACGCGTCTTTCGAATTTGCGCGCTCAACGGGCACAGGCGCTGGCCAAGCTGGAACAGAACCGCACGGCACGTAAACAAGCGCTTGCACAGCTTAATGCCAGCATCCACACCCACAGCCAGAAACTTGCACGCATGCAGCGCGACGCCCGCGTCATCGTGGATTTGCTGGCGAATCTGCAACAGACCCTGGCGGACATACCCGCAGATCTGGAAGGACACCATCGCTTTGCCAGCCTGCGCGGCCGACTGCCCTGGCCGGTCTTCGGCCGGGTTATCCAGCACTTCGGCGAGCCGCTGGCCGATGGCCGGTTGCGTGCCACCGGTGACTTGATCGCCGCACCGCTGGGCACACCGGTACGCGCCGTATCTTATGGGCGTGTGGTGTTTGCCGATTGGCTGCCGCATTTTGGCCTGTTGGTGATCATTGATCACGGCGACGGCTACATGAGCATCTATGCCCATAATCAGAGTGTCTATGCGCGCGTGGGCGACTGGGTGCAGATGGGTGAGATCATCGCCACTCTCGGCGACAGCGGCGGTCAGAATCAACCGGCACTGTATTTTGAAATCCGCCATCGCAATGTGGCGCTCAGCCCCCGGGAATGGTGCCGTGGACATCTGCCGCGGGGATAATCGGGGCGCCGCGTGCTATCTTGACCGCATAGTTCAGCAGGCTGTGCACAGCCGGAGAATATCTGCATGTCCGCCACTTCCCCCAAGTCTGTCGCGTTTATATTTGGTTCCCTCCTGGGTATCGTGCTCGGCGTCATGGTACCCGCAATCGCTGCGCCGCCGCCGGCACCCGCCGCACCAACACAGACGCAAACCCCGCTGCCCTGGCAACAGGTGCGGCTGCTCGCCGATGTGATGCAACTGGTGAAGGAAGATTACGTGCAGCCGGTGGACGACAACACGCTTATCAACAACGCCATCAGCGGCATGCTGGCGGGATTGGATCCGCATTCCGCATTTTTGGATAAGAGCAATTACCAGCAGATGCAGATCATCACCAGCGGACAATTCGGCGGCCTGGGACTGGAAGTCACCCAGCAGGACGGGGCGGTGGTGGTGATCTCGCCGATTGACGACACGCCCGCCGCCCAGGCCGGTATCCAGACCGGCGACATCATCCTACGGGTGAACGGCACCAGCCTGGACGGCATGAATCTCGAAAATGCCGTCGCACTCATGCGCGGCAAGCCCGGCACCGCCATCACCCTCACCATCCTGCGTCATGGTGTGGCCAAGCCCCTGGATTTCAAACTCACACGCGCCGAAGTGCACATGGCGAGCGTGCGCAGCCGCCTGCTGCAACCGGGCTATGGTTACCTGCGCATCAGTCAGTACAGCGAGGACACCGGTACTGGCGTGACGCGGGCAGTGCAAGCTCTCATCAAACAAAACCATGCACCCCTCAAGGGCTTGATTCTGGATCTGCGCAATAATCCCGGCGGCCTGGTGGATGCGGCGGTGGACGTGTCCAATGCGTTCCTCAACAGCGGTATCATTGTTACCGCCAAAGGTCGCGCGCCGGATTCCAACTTCGTGCGCCGTGCCACGCCCGGCGATATACTTTCAGGCGCGCCGCTGGTGGTGCTGGTGAATGGCGGCACCGCCTCGGCGGCGGAGATCAACGCCGGTGCGCTCCAAGACAATCACCGTGCGCTGATTCTCGGCACCCAGACCTTCGGCAAGGGTTCGGTGCAGACCGTGATTCCGTTGCCGGAAGGCGCCGCCATCAAACTCACGACCTCCCTGTATTACACGCCATCGGGCCATTCCATCCAGGCGGAAGGCATCAAGCCGGATATCGTGGTGCCGGAGTTCAATGTGGCGGTGTCCAATGCCGCCAATGAAAACCTTGCGGAATCCAATCTGCAGGGGCATCTTGCCAACAATGCGCCGACACCGGAAGCTGCCTCCGGCACGCCCGCCGCCGAGCGGCTGGCGCAACAGGATTTTCAGCTGTATGAAGCCCTCAATATCCTCAAGGGACTGAGCCTGGCCGCCGCCGGTCCCGGATGACAAGCAGCACAACCCGACCGTCCTGCGTAGCCGTATTCGCATTACTGTTGTTGGCGTTGCTGATGCAAATTACCGGCGCACCACGGTGCGCCGCCGCGTCCCTTGCTCATCCGGTGGTGGCCATCGTCATCGATGATCTTGGCAATACCCTTGAGGAAGGCCGGCGCGCCGTTGACCTACCGGGGCCGGTGGCTTGTGCGGTTCTGCCGCAGACGCTGTATTCCGTGACCCTCGCCGATCTCGCTTACGCACACGGCAAAGAGGTGTTGCTGCATTTGCCGATGCAGGCGATTGATGACGCACCGCTGGGTCCCGGCGGCATCACGCTGGAGATGACCCGGCAGGAAATCCAGAATACGGTGCACGCAGACGTGGCGGCCATTCCTCACCTGGTGGGCGTCAACAACCACGAAGGCAGTCTCATTAGCATGCACCCCGGGGATCTTGCCTGGATCATGCAGACGCTGCACGCCATCGGGAATCTGTTCTTCGTGGATAGCTATACCACCGTGGACAGCATCGCCTATCAGATTGCACGGGAGAACGGTGTGCCCGCCGCACGCCGCGACGTGTTTCTGGATGATGTGAACACGCCGCAAGCGGTGCAGGTCCAGTTCAACCGTTTGCTGGAGATTGCGCGCAAGAAAGGCTTTGCATTGGCCATCGGCCATCCGCGGCCGGCGACACTGGCGGTGCTCGCCGCGCAGCTGCCGAAGCTTGCAAGCCAAGGTATTGAACTGGTACCGGTGGCCGAGATCGTGAAACTGCAGCAGGCGCACCCGATTCCCTGGCCCGAATCCCTGTATCCTTTACCGGAGTTATCGAAATCCAAGCATTACTAAATTGAGAAAATGAATAGCTACCGGTGCGTTGTTCCGCATTACTCAACGTATTCGAATGGGTATTGTGAGTACCTTGAGCCAGTGGGGACTGTTGCGACTGCAGGAAGAATCTGAGACCAAATAGAACCTGGGCTGAGATTTTGCACATAGCACTTGTGTGCAGCCCTTGGGTGCAAAGTATGTCGGTGTACGCTTATCTCCGACACACATACCGGTTGGTTGTCCCCCTGGCTAAGCCCCTGAATCGGCTCTGTTAAAATAACTGGATGGATGTCACCGCAATTCTCGATCCCTTGAATCCCGCCCAGCGCGAGGCGGTGACCGCCGAGGCCAAACCCATGCTGGTGCTGGCGGGCGCCGGCAGCGGTAAAACCCGCGTATTAGTGCATCGTATCGCCTGGCTGATCCAGGTGCAGCAGGTCTCGCCGTTCGGCATTCTGGCGGTGACCTTCACCAACAAGGCCGCCGCCGAGATGCGCGTGCGCATCGAACAACTCATCGGCGGTTCTGCGCGCAGCATGTGGATGGGCACGTTTCACGGACTCGCCCACCGGCTGTTGCGCCAGCATTGGCGCGAGGCGAAACTGCCCCAGAGCTTCCAGATACTGGATTCCGAGGATCAATACCGTCTTATCCGCCGCGTGCTCAAGAATCTTGAACTTGACGAGGCCCGCTATCCGCCGCGTCAGTTGCAATGGTTCATGAATGCGCGCAAAGACGAGGGACTGCGCGCCAAACATATTCCTGAAAGCGACGACTCTACGCAACGGCAAATGTTGCGCGCTTATGCGGCTTATGAAAGCGCCTGTGAACGTGGCGGGCTGGTGGATTTCGCGGAACTGCTGCTGCGGGCACTGGAGTTGTGGCGCAACGATACGGCGCTGCTGGCCCATTATCAACGGCGCTTCCATCACATTTTGGTGGATGAATTCCAGGACACCAACGCTATCCAGTACGCCTGGATCCGTTTGCTTGCGGGCAAACAGGGCATGCCGTTCATGGTGGGTGACGACGATCAGTCCATTTATGCCTGGCGTGGCGCCAAGATCGAGAATATTCTGAAATTTGAAAAGGATTTCCCCGATACCCGCATGCTGCGCCTGGAACAGAACTACCGTTCTACCGGCAATATCCTCAAGGCCGCCAATGCCCTGATCGCCAATAACAGCACGCGGCTGGGCAAGAACCTGTGGACCAGCAGCGCTGACGGCCCGCCCATCCGTGTGTATGCCGCCTACAACGAGCAGGACGAGGCGCAGTTCGTCATGGATCAGATCAGGCACTGGCAGGAGCAGGGCGGTGCACGCCACGATGTCGCCGTGCTGTATCGTTCCAATGCTCAGTCGCGGGTGTTCGAGGAACGCTTGCTTGCGGAAGCGATTCCTTATCGGGTGTATGGAGGTCCGCGCTTTTTCGAGCGCCAGGAAATCAAGGATGCGCTCGCCTATTTGCGCCTGCTGGAAAACCGCGACGACGATGCCTCTTTCGAGCGCATCATCAACCTGCCGGCACGCGGTATCGGCACACGCACGCTGGATTCGCTGCGCGAAGCCAGTCGTCGGCAAAATCTGCCGCTGTGGCGTCAGCTGCTGGACAGCAAGGATGTACCGGCGCGGGTATCGGGCGCGCTCGGTGGCTTCACAAAGCTCGTGGATGATATGGATAAAGCCGTACGCGGACTGGATTTATTTGAGCAGGTGGATCATGTGATCCACAGCAGCGGGTTGGTTGCACACTATAAGGCGGAAAAAGGCGAGCGCGGCGAAGCGCGCGTCGAGAATCTGCAGGAACTGGTAAGCGCGGCGCGCGGTTTTCAACCACAAGATCTGCAAGGCATGACACCGCTGTCGGCCTTTCTTTCTCACGCCGCATTGGAGGCCGGTGAAGGCCAGGCACAGGAATGGGAAGATTGTGTGCAGCTCATGACGCTGCATTCGGCCAAGGGCTTGGAATTTCCGCTGGTGTTTATCTGTGGACTGGAAGACGGGCTGTTCCCGCACGAGCGCTCCAGCGAGGATCTGGAAGGACTCGAAGAGGAACGGCGCCTGTGTTATGTGGGCATGACCCGCGCCAAACAGGAACTATATCTCAGCTATGCCGAGAGCCGGCGGCTGCACGGCATGGACAATTATGGCGTGCCGTCGCGGTTTCTGCGGGAGATTCCGCCGGAGCTGGTGCAGGAAATCCGTCCGCGGGTGCAAGTGTCGCGGCCGTTCACGGCGGCCGCTGCCGGCCGGCTGCACGCCGCACCGCTGGGCTTGAGTCTCGGCCAGCGGGTGCGCCATCCGAACTTTGGCGAAGGCACGGTGCTGGATTACGAAGGCAGCGGCGAGCATGCACGCGTGCAGGTGAATTTCAGCAGCGCAGGCGCCAAATGGCTAGTGGTGGCTTACGCTAACCTTATGCCCATCTGATGGGTGCCCGCGTTGCCCGGCAACCCCGGCGATATCACCGTCCGCCGTGATAGGCAGTGGTGTTGGTCCTGTTTTCGAATCCCGAGGGCAGCACCTGCACGGGATCTAGAATCTTGGACGGAGATTGGTACCAGCGTCCATGCTGGTCAGCAGTCGTTGATGGAAAGGCAGATGCTTTTGGCATTTGCGTCAATCAGGTTTTTGGTCAAGAGTTTATCCACGGAGCAACATCATGCAAGCTGACGATAAACGCCATTTACATCCGCAACGTGAAAACTTGGATGCCATGCATGCCCGCGAGTCCTGGAAAATTTTCCGGATGATGGCGGAGTTCGTGGAAGGCTTCGAACAACTGGCGTCCATCCGGCCTTCCGTAAGCATCTTCGGTTCGGCGCGCACGACGCCGGATCATCCGTACTATGCACTCGCGGAACAAATCAGCCGGGCATTATCCGACGCCGGGTTTTCGGTGGTGACCGGCGGCGGACCGGGGCTCATGGAGGCCGCCAACAAGGGCGCCTACGCAGGAAAATCGCCGAGCATCGGTCTCAATATCCAGTTGCCCCATGAACAGGCTGCCAACCACTACCAGGATATTTCCCTTAAGTTCCGGCATTTCTTCACGCGCAAAGTGATGTTCGTGAAGTACGCTTCGGCGTATGTGGTGCTGCCGGGCGGTTTCGGCACGTTGGATGAACTCGGTGAAATCCTCACGCTCATCCAAACCGGCAAGATTATGCCGATTCCCATCCTGCTGGTGGGTAGCGGATTCTGGCAAGGATTAGTGGATTGGTTGAAGGCACACCTGGTTGCGGAACATATGATAGATGCACAGGATCTCGAACTGTTCAAGGTCGTGAACGAAGCCCAGGAGGTGGTGAACGCCATCCTCGAGTACTACGGAACGCGCGGTTTCGAACCGTCGGCCCAGGAAAGGGAGACTCTACTGGAACTCTAGCGGCCTTTAGCACGCCGGTATTCAGATTTCCGGCTTGCCCACATCCACGTCATCCAGATCGTGGGAATAATCGGTGGCCAGGACGGCGCGTGCCAAGGTCTCGTCCGCACGCATGACGCGAAGTTTGATGCCGCCGAGGGCGATGGCATACAACCAGTCCATTTGCACCATGTTGTCATCGAACAGTAACGCGCGAATTCCCTCCGCCGCCAGCCGCCCCATGGCGATATGTGCATCGATAGTCTTGTCGAAGGTGGCGATGGTGACGTATTCGTCCATGTCGGCAACCAAGTCGGCATTGCAATCCCCGTCGCCTGCCGCCCTCGGCGGCGAGCGCCACGCCCGGTCGCTGTCCTCGGTGAGTGCACTATAAAAGCGGGTTAACCAGACCGAAAACTGCCGGAATGCGGGGAATACCAGCAAGGTTGTGTCCCGGAACTTGCGTCGCGTAGCGACTAACCTTTGGGATTAAAACACAAAACCGTGACGACGGCGGCATAAAAAACCCGGCGGACGGGACCGCCGGGTTAAGGCCTTCATGGCCAGAGGTGATTGAGTGTACCTAAAAGGGCGTAAGCATCCTTGCTGGTCCATACCCCGCCCCGGGTCCTTGATCCTATCCTTGTCCCGCCATTCCTTGGCAGTGCAGGCAAGTGTTACTCTGCCACGGGCAGATTGCCGGCACAGTCGGAGGACCCCGGCAGCCAGCGTAGGAAAAGGCTTACATCGAAAGTTGTCCTCCCATTTTGATTTTGCGGTAAAACCCAGCAACAAACCCCAAAACCAGCCCCATGCGCGAACTCTTCCCTCCCCTGGAACCCCTTGCCACCCGCAGCCTACGCGTACAGGCGCCCCATGAGATTTATGTGGAGGAATGCGGCAATCCCGGCGGGCTGCCGGTGGTGTTCGTTCACGGTGGTCCGGGCGGTGGCTGTACCACCGACAACCGCAGGTTTTTCGATCCGGCGCGTTATCGCATCGTGCTCTTCGATCAACGCGGTTGCGGCCGTTCACGGCCGCACGCGGAACTCACGCACAACACTACCCAGGCGCTGGTGGAGGACATGGAGCGTATCCGGGAAACCCTCGGCATTGAGCGCTGGCTGGTTTTCGGCGGTTCCTGGGGTTCGACCTTGGCCTTGGTATACGCCGAAACGCATCCACAGCGGGTCCTGGCGCTGATCCTGCGCGGCATTTTCCTGGTCACAGCGGCGGAACTCAACTGGTTTTACCAAGACGGCATCCAGCATCTGTTTCCGGACCATTTCGAGGAGTTCGTGGCGCCGATCCCGGCGGCCGAGCGCAACGACCTGATACACGCCTATTACCGGCGTCTCACCAGCGATGATCCCGCCACACGCCAACGCGCGGCGGAAGTCTGGTCGTTGTTCGAGGCGCGCTGCTCAACGTTGTTGCCCAGTGAATCCGTCGTAGATCATTTTTCCGAGCCGGATGTGGCCATGGCCATCGCCCGCATTGAATGTCATTACTTTGTACATGATTGTTTCCTGACCCCTGGCCAGATCATCCGCGATGCGCCGCGTATCCGGAATATCCCCGGCGTGATCGTGCAAGGGCGCTACGATGTGGTATGTCCGGCGTCCGCCGCTTGGCAGCTGCACAAGGCGTGGCCGGAAGCGCGGTTCCGGTTAATTCCCGATGCCGGCCACGCCTCCAGCGAACCGGGCATCTGCTCCGCCCTGGTGGAAGCGACCGATGAGTTTGCTGGCCGTTTCAAAACCCCATGATCGGACTGCTGCAGCGCGTCGGCCGCGCTTCGGTGGAGGTGGAAGGCAAGCCGGTGGCCGCCATCGGTCGAGGGCTACTGGTGTTCATTGCTGTCGAGCGTGGTGACCGCGAAGCACAGGCCGAACGTCTGTTGCAACGCCTGCTAGCCTACCGCGTGTTTCCGGATGCGGCTGGCCGCATGCACCGGGATGTGCGCGAGATTGGCGGTGGCTTGCTGCTGGTACCGCAATTCACGCTAGCGGCGGATACCCGCAGCGGCAACCGCCCGAGTTTCACGCCGGCGGCGCCGCCTGAACAGGGTAAATATCTGTTCACGTATCTGTACAAACAGAGTGTGCGGGTCCATGCCGCTACCCAGTGCGGCCTATTCGGGGCTGACATGCAGGTGTCGTCGGTGAATGACGGCCCCGTCACCTTCTGGTTAAAAGTCCCGCCCGATTCGGAGAGCCGAGAGGATGTGGATTGTTCCTGACCTGCGTCTGGATTAGGATTGAGCAGCCGGTAGTTTATGAACCATGAGTAAAATATGCTGGCTTGCTTGAAAATGGGCGGCGCACTTAAATCCAGCTTTGTCATCAACGACCGATCCGGATCCAATCCCATGTTTTCCAAAACCATCAAATATCATAGGCCGGTGCTCCGTAGCCCCCGCTTTATAGTTTGGCGGTGCGCACTGTCGGACGGGAAATAACGCAGATCAAAATCAGGCGACAACCATGTTGCTGATACCCGCGATCGATATAACGAATGGGAAATGCACGCCTGCGACGGCTGTTCCGGGCGATGGCAAGTCCATGCCGACGGATAACCCGGTGACGGTTGCCCAACGCTGGGCGGCAGCAGGGGCACGCCGCCTGCACGTAGCGGACATGGACAGTGCACAACCCGGCAAACCGGCGAATGCCGCCGTAATCCGCGACATTGTGGACGCCTGCCCCGGCGTGCCGGTGCAGGTCAGCGGCGGAATGCGCAGCGATGCAAACGTGGAAAGTTATTTTGAAGCAGGCGCAGACTACCTGATCTTGGAGACCAAAGCCGCGAGCACGCCGCATTACATCAACAATCTGTGCCTCGAATATCCCGGACACATCCTGGTGGAGTTGGATACCAAGGATGGCAAGGTGAACACCGAGGGCTGGTCGAAATTGGCCAACCACGACGCACTGGAGGTGGCGGAGCATTTCCAGCGCGAGGGTGTGGCGGGAATTCTTTACAGCGACAAACACCATGGTGGGATGCGCAATTTTAATCTCGCGGCGGCTTTGTCACTGGCCCAGTCCCTGACCATCCCGATATTTCTGGCCAACGGCCTGAGCTCTCTTGAGGATATCCGTCAGTTGTGTAAGGCAGGCGGCGGTAGCCTGGCGGGCGCCGTGCTGACTGTCCAAACCCTGGATTTTGCCAAGGCACAAAAACTTGCCGACGTGTTTGCCGGCGAGCCTTCGGAATAGGAGATCAAAAGCGCGGCAATAGGGGTAAAATATGCTTTCATCGGTCTTAACGACTCAGGTTTCTTTTGAGCGAGCTCTGATCCCCACCCATTACCCCGGAGCCGCAGGAGCAATTAATGGAACTCAGTGTTGGCAAGATCCTGTTGATTCTTATCATTGTAGTACTGGTATTCGGCACCGCTAAACTGCCCAAGCTCGGCGAAGACCTCGGCAAGGCCGTGCGCAGCTTCAAGAAAGGTATGCACGATAGCGACAACGAACCCGCGGCCGAAGCGAAAGCCGCAGACGAAAAGTCCAAGTCCGGCTCCGATAACACGTCCAACTGACGTTCCATGTTCGAAGGCAGTTTTTGGGAGCTGGCACTGATCTTCGTGCTGGCGTTGGTGGTGTTTGGTCCGGAACGTTTGCCGGGACTGGCGCGCACCGTTGGCCTGTGGGTGGGCCGGGCGCGGGCCGTGGTAAGAAATCTCACGGAGCAGATCGAACGCGAACTGGCGGCCGAGGAAATGCGCAAGGCGGCGAACAGCGTGCGCCGGACCATGCAGGAGCCGATCAACCTCACCGGCACCAAGACCGCCGGTACGGATACGGCGGACAGGGTGCAGGAAACAACCAAGCATGACCCTTCCAACGGATGATCCTGGCGGCGCAACACTGATCAGCAAATCCCTCATCGGGCACCTGCTGGAGTTGCGCCGCCGTCTGCTGCTGTGGGTGGGGACACTGTTGGTGCTGTTCTTGTGCCTGTTCCCGTTCCAGAACCGGGTGTTTGATTTCATCGCCTTGCCCATGATCCGGCGGCTGCCGTCGGGTTCCAGCATGATTGCCACCGGTGTCACCTCGCCTTTCATGACGCCCATGAAGCTTACGCTCATGCTGGCGCTGTTCCTGAGCGTACCGGTGCTACTCTGGCATCTGTGGCGGTTTGTGTCGCCGGCACTCTACAAGAGTGAACGCCGCATGTTTTTCCCGTTGCTGGTGTCCAGCGTGGTGCTGTTTTATTGCGGCGTGGCCTTCGCCTACTTTGTGCTGTTTCCAGTGGCCTTCGCGTTCCTTACCTCGGTGGCGCCGGCCGGGGTCAAGGTGATGACCGACATCAATGCCTATCTGGATTTCGTGCTCACGATATTCTTTGCCTTTGGCCTGGCCTTCGAGGTGCCGGTGGCCATCGTACTGGCAGTGTGGGTGGGGTTCACGACGCCGGGCAAGCTCAAGAAACTGCGCGCCTATGCATTGGTAGCTTCCTTCATTGTCGGCATGATTCTGTCGCCGCCGGATGTGGTTTCCATGACCTTGTTGTCCGTGCCCATTTATCTGCTGTATGAAATCGGCATGCTCATGGCGCGTGTCCTGGTGCCGGGCTCGAAGCAGGTGGATGCGCAGCGTGAACAAGGGCAAGCTGAACCATGAGCGCTAGAGAGACACACGCCGCACGCGATTATGCCTGCGAAACAGGGTTCGTTTGTATTATTTGTGTCGCGGCATATTAAAGGGCGCGAACTGAAGAATGATGGGCGAGGGCTGAAGTTACGTCAGCAACAGCAGGCACTTCTCTTGCCTATGTAGAATAGCGGCCTTTTCACTGCACAGGGAACCACATGACTAGCGACGCCCGTCACCGGCTGCGGCTTATGGCAGCCTTTGCGGTAGTGTATATCGTGTGGGGATCAACGTATCTCGGCATCCGCATCGGTGTAGTGGATATCCCTCCGGCGTTGTTGTCCGGCATACGCAACACCGCCGCAGGTCTGGTATTGATGGCGATCGCAGTCGCCCGCGGCCAGCCGCTGCCGAGACGGCCGCGCGAGTGGCTGCACGCGCTGATCATGGGCGTGTTACTGGTGACACTCGGTAACGGTTTGGTGACCTGGGGGGAAGTTTATGTGCAGTCCAATCAGGCGGCGCTCATCGCCATCACCTCGGCCTTGTGGGTGGCGTGGTTTGGCACTTTCGGACCCAAGGGCCATCCGCTATCCGCGCGTGCCAAGAGCGGGCTCGTCATCGGCTTAGTGGGCGCGGTTCTCATGTTGTTGCCGGGGAAACAATTTACCTTTGAACACTTCGGCGCGCAGCTTGCAATTCTGCTGTCCACTGTATGTTGGGGCACCGGGGTGATCTACGGCCGTAGCTATAGCGTGAGTGTGACGCCGCTGATGTTGTCGGGGATGTTGCTGTTCCTGGGAGGCGGGGTGTTGGTGATTATTGGCCTGGCTGCCGGCGAATCCTCCCACTGGCATTGGAGCCTGCTGAGTATGGGAGCGCTTATCTATCTCACGGTATTTGGATCCTGCATCGCCTACAGCACCTACATATGGCTCATTCACCACACTACTCCGGACAAGCTCAGTACCACGGCCTACGTCAATCCCGCCATCGCGCTGGTACTCGGCTGGGTGGTGCTGGGCGAAAAAGTCGAGGCTGTCCGGCTTCTGGGCATGCTGGTGATTCTGGCTGGCGTGATCCTGGTAACCACGCGTTTCGGCTATCGCCGCAAACAGCCGGCAATCCAGGAAAATCGGTTATAAAGGCTGACTGGATATTCCATAGAAGGGGGCGTGGAGATTACCAGTGGCCATGGTGGTGTCGCAATCCGAATTGGTTTGGCAACCGAACAGGGCTGCGTGTGTTGCGGCCAGCATACTTGCCGCGGCCAGTGTTTTGGCCGCTCTGATCTTTATGTTCGACAGACCCCTCGAATCCGCAATCCGGGTCACGTCGATTGAGATACGTTTGACTTCGGCCACGCCGTCTAAACAAGCGGCTTCGAAGCCGAAACAGCTGCGATCCAAACCTCCGGATGAAAGCGGGGCGATCCTGAAACAATCGCATCTTGTGAGGCCGGAAAAGATTCCGTTGAAAATTATTGAGTCGTTGCCCAAGCCTGTTGATTGGCAGCAGCAGGTAGAGATGAGCGTTAAAAGCCAGGACCAAAGTGACTCGAACCCGACCGAATTCACGTTGCACAAGATCCCGGTCACTACCCCTTTGCAGCAAGCCTTGAATGCACCCCGCAAGCCGGCGAGTATTCAGGACGGAGAAAGCTACCGTTCCCTCTACGGTGGAGTGATGCTGAAATCCGACGGTCTGTGCAGCGAGCTGCAAACGATCCAGATGGGTCCTTCCCCCTCCAACCGGGTGACCTTGGCCTTCCCGGGCCATCATTGTGCCGGCGATTACCAACCGAGCATGGCCGAGGAGTTATCAAAGTGGTCGGATCAAGAGGCGCTGAAACATCCACCTCCACGTTGAGGTCGTTCCTCAGGTACGCAAACCCACGCCTTTGTTCAGCAGCAACAGGCTGAAGCTGAAGAGCCCCAGAATGAATAGCAGAATGATGGCATAAGCGGTGCCGATGCGGATGTCGGAGACGCCGAGGATGCCGTAGCGGAAGGCGTTTACCATGTAGAGAATGGGATTGGCCCTGGATATGTGTTGCCACACTTCAGGCAGCAGGTGAATGGAATAGAACACGCCGCCCAGATAGGTGAGTGGCGTAAGGATGAAGGTCGGGATGATGGTAACGTCGTCGAATTTCTTGGCGAACACCGCGTTGATGAAACCACCCAGCGAGAACACCACCGCCGCCAGGATCACAACCGAGACGGTGATGAGCGGATGTACCACACGCAGGTGGGTGAAGAACAGCGAGATGATGGTGACGATGATGCCTACCAGAAGGCCGCGCACCACGCCGCCCGCCACGTAACCCAGCACGATGTAGGCATTCGGCAGCGGCGACACCAGCAGCTCTTCCACATGACGGCCGAACTTGGCGCCGAAGAACGACGACACCACATTGGCGTAGGAGTTGTTGATCACCGCCAACATAATGAGACCGGGAGCCAGGAACGCCATATAACTGTATCCGCCCATCTGTCCCACGCGACTGCCGATGAGTCCGCCAAAGATGATGAAATACAGCGTCATGCTGATGGCCGGCGGCACCAGTGTTTGAACCCAGATACGCAGCACCCGTACCAGTTCACGCATGACGATGGTCTGGAAGCCGATGAAGTTTTCACGCAATCTGCTGACTCGCATGGCGATCAACCCTTGCCTTCGACCAGGCGCACGAATAGCTCTTCCAGACGATTCACCTTGTTGCGCATGCTGGTCACCTGGATGTGCTGCTGCGAGAGCAGGCCGAACAACCTATTGACGTCCTGGGACTTATTCACCTCGACTTCCAGGGTGGTGTCGTCCACCTGGGTCACGGCGTAGCCGTCGAGCGGCGGCATCTGTTGCAGCGGCTCGCGCAAGTTGAGCACGAAGGTTTCGGTATGCAATTTCGCCAGCAGGTCGCGGGTGCGTCCCTGTTCGATGATACGCCCCTTGTCGATGATGGCGACGCGTCGGCACAGATCCTCGGCTTCCTCCAGATAATGGGTGGTGAGGATGATGGTGATGCCTTCCTTGTTGATTTTCTTCAGGAACGTCCACATAGAGCGGCGGACCTCGATATCCACGCCGGCGGTGGGTTCGTCCAGGATCAATAATTTTGGTTCGTGCACCAGCGCCCGCGCGATCATAAGCCGGCGCTTCATGCCGCCGGACAAGGTCCGGGAGATGTGGTCGCGCTTATCCCAGAGGCTCAACTGCTTCAGATATTTCTCCGTGCGCTGCTTCGCCAGCCGTTGCGGGATGCCGTAGAACCCCGCCTGGTTTATTACAATATCGGAAATCTTCTCGAACTGGTTGAAGTTGATCTCCTGCGGCACCAGGCCGATACAGGATTTCGCCCTTTCTATTTCGGTGTCGATATCGTGATCGAAGACCTTGACGCTGCCAGAAGTCTTGTTCACCAATGAAGTGATGATGCCGATGGCGGTGGTTTTGCCGGCGCCGTTGGGACCGAGAAGTGCGCTGAACTCGCCTTCCTGCACCTCGAAATCAATGCCCTTGAGGGCTTGGGTGCCGTTCTTGTAGGTCTTGACGAGGTTGTGGATGCTGAGTGCGTTCATGGACGGATGAAAACATTCCGGCAGGGGTTATTTTGGGCGCTAATGATACCGCAAAAGAAAAGCTCAGCGGTTTGCACCGCGTCCAATTTAGTAGGCTGGGAGCAGCATTGGGCTGTGCGCCATCGTGCTGGCATGGGTCTATCAGTCGCAGTTGCCGCCATCATGAACGGTGATCGGGACTTTCCATCCGAACTGAAGAAATCCGGTAAGAATTCCCCTAGACTGCCTCCTTGACAGGTTGGAACAATCCATGCGCCGCATTCAAGACTGAAATCTGGGATGCGAATCAATCAATATATGGTTGCAACGGTTGATCGATGAAACTACGTGATCACAAGCTGGCACGGCTGATTCTCGAGCTTCTGAGTCAGGGCATCACGCCCCACAAGATTGCGCTCACCGTCGCCTTGGGTGTGGTACTGGGTGTGGCCCCGGTGCTCGGCAGCACCACGCTACTGTGCACCGCCGCCGCCCTGGTGTTCGGCATCAACCTGCCGCTGATTCAGGTGGTGAACTACCTGGTTTACCCCCTGCAACTGCTATTGTTGATTCCCTTCATCCAGGGTGGGCAATGGCTGTTTCGCCAGCCGCCTTTGCCGTTCTCGTTTGCGCAACTCACCGCGCTGCTGCGATTGAGATTCTGGCAGACACTGGCGATGCTCTGGGAATACACCCTGCACGGGTTGATTGCATGGCTGATCCTGGGCGGGATGTCTGCATTCATCATCTATACGGTGTTGCGCCCAATCCTCGGGTATCTGATCGTGAGAAAAACCGCCAGCGAGAAGCATCTTGATTAATTAGCGGGTAGTAAATGTGTTTCCAGGTTGTATTCCGAAGCTGCCTGCCACACCGGCCTTGAGTTCCAGAACGTATTTTGCCGGGGCGGCGCTGGCACAGGTGGCTACTCTGGGATGAGCGCAGAGATATACTTGACAAAATCGCGCGGGGGGGGGGTAGGGTTGTCGCCGATGAGCAGGACATACATTTTTACTGCTCACCATAATTGCAAAATTACTCGAAAGGAGACAAACATGCGAAACCTTACCGCGAACGAATTCTCATTTGTAAGTGGTGGAGCACCAGCAGGTGAGTCCGAATTGGACACTGTCGCACAAGGTCTGGCCATTGGCGCTTTGGCAAACGCACTTGTTGGAGATGAACCAGGAGCGTTAACCTTAGCCGCGGCGGCGGGCGGAATAAAAATTGGCGAGTATATTTACTCGCTCTTTTAAAAACGAGATGATCTTTTGGTCCTTGTCAATTTGACAGGGACCTTTCGTTTTCACGTGAATTTCGATCTAAAAATTTCTGTACCAGCTATGGTAAAAATCCACAAAATACGGCCTCTTGCAATCACCATTTGGCTAATTGGGGTTGTAACACTCGGTTTAGGTCTTTATGTTTGGGGTATTAAATCAAATCCACTATTTTTCATGGAGATGTTGATATTTGGCTTAATTTGTATATGGATGACATTGTACAGCTACCTATGGGGGCATCAGAGAGGTCACCCGACACGATTTATTGCCATCGTGGTGTTTTCAAGTTTTTGTGTCTGCTTTTATCTGCGCTCGATCGGCATACTTGGCGGTCACTTATATTTTGTTATCCCGCTGTTATTTGTTGTGATTCTTATCTTGGTGCAATCTAAAACGAAACGACAATTTGCAGAAGACTATAAATCAGGCATTAAGCGAAATCATTTTAATGATACTAAAGAACGATTCGAGGTAACCAAAAAGACTACAGCCAGTTATCCCCACTATTTGCAAATAATTTTGCCCAAGCGATATTTGGACAACTATGATTCATTAAAAGCTTGGCTTAGATCGATTAAGGAACATATGCAAAAATAGATATAAAGCAGGAATTCCTATCATGGGAGACTGTAAATTGAACTGTGTAGCTGCTTCATGAGAGCTTACCACTGGCAGTCATGAGGAGTGAAGCGGATGATCCTCAAGTCGGAGACCTTGGACGAAGTGCTGAAAGATAGGCGTGCACCGCCCTGCGGGTATTTCCATGCCTTCACTGTTCAGACCTGAAGTTTTCAAGCACAAAACAACCTTACGCTTCGGCGCCGTTATGGTGCCAACCCCTCTTCCTCTATGGTTTATGAGCACCTTTACGCTGATCTTGCTCGCCTCAATTGCCGCTTACTTCTGGGGGGGCATTACACGCGCAAGGTAACGGTGGAAGGCTATCTGCTACCTACGAAGGGACTGGTGCGCTTGTATGCGCCCGAGCTAGGCATTGTGAGCGAACGCAAGGTCGCGCAGGGTGGGCGCGTCCACAAAGATGACACGCTTCTGGTCATCGCGATTCCGCGCAGCTCAACTAGTGCGGCGAACGTAAATCAGGCGCTGGCGCAGGCCGTCGAGCAGACTGAGGCGGCGATCCACGCGCAGATGACCGAGGCCGTTGAGCTTGAGCAAAGCCAGGAAGCGTCGTTCCAGGCCAACCTCGTCAATTTGCGCACGAATTTGAGTGAAGAGCGTGCCCAGCTCAACACGCAGAAGAAATTGCTGGCGATCCTTGCGACGCGACAGAAGAAGTACGCCACATTTGAAGGCTCGGGATTGATCTCGGAATTGGACATCAGGAATGCGGAACAAGCGTGGCTGGAGCAGGTCGCGAAAGTCCAAGCACTGGAGCAATCCATTACACAGGCCACGGGTCAAATTCAGAGCACTCAGTTCCAGTTGGCGCAAGCCAATATCAACCTGCAAAACCAACTTGCCCAGTATCAACAATCGTTGAGCACGGCCGAACAGCAACTCACTCAATATCAGGCTGGGGACAACTTCGTACTCAAGGCGCCGGTGGACGGTACGGTGTCCGCCATGCTAGTGCAGCCGGGGCAGACGGTGTCTCCGCAAACCCCGCTGGTCATCTTGATGCCCACGGGGTCACAACTCGAAGCGCGTTTGTTGATCCCCGCGGGCGCCATGGGTTTCGTAAAAGTTGGCCAGAAAGTCAGGCTGCGTTACGACGCGTTTCCCTACCAGAACTTTGGCACTTATCAGGGACGCGTCACGCAGGTTTCCAATGCCGTTTTCACACCATCTGAACTACCGGGGCCGCTCGCCATCAACGCAGCCGTGTATCCCGTAGAAGTGGCGCTCGATTCACAGGATGTCATGGCCTACGGGCATCCGGTGGCGCTCCAGCCGGGCCTGTCACTGAGCGCGGATGTGCTCTTGGCTCGCGAACGCATTATTCAATGGCTATTTGAGCCACTTTACAGTTTGAAGGGCAAACTCTAGAAGTTCCCGGAGGACGTAGGAGTGACGCTGCGGTTCTCGCGCCGGCAGTTAACGGTAATGCTGCAAACCGAAGCCGCGGAATGCGGCCTTGCCTGCTTGGCCATGGTTTTCAGTTTTCATGGCCACCGCATGGATGTGGGTGAGCTGCGGCGCCGATACAGTTTTTCTCTCAAGGGCGCGACACTCGCGCATCTCATTACCATTGCCAACGGCTTGGGGTTCATCACGCGCCCCTTGCGGCTGGAACTTGAGGATTTACCAAAGCTTACCTGCCCCGCGATTCTGCACTGGGACTTGAATCATTTCGTGGTGCTGAAGGCCGCACGCGGGCGCCACGTGGTGATTCACGATCCGGCTCGCGGGAGCCGCAGCCTCAATCTTGACGAGGTTTCCAAGCATTTTACAGGCGTGGCGCTGGAGCTTGCTCCCGGCCACGGTTTTCAAACTAAAGCCGCTCCCGAAATACCAGCCATCTGGTCACTCCTTGGCGGTTGGCGGGGTATGCTGGGCGCTCTTACCCAGATTCTGGTGTTTTCGCTGGCGCTGGAAGCCTTCGCGATTCTCAGCCCGTTCTTTACGCAGCTTGTCGTGGACCAGGTGCTGGTGAACCGCGACATGAACCTGTTGACGGTGCTCGGCATCGGTTTTGGTCTGCTGGCCATCATCAACGTGGTGGTCACGGCTTTGCGGGGTTGGATGGTGGCCTATCTCGGCAGTCACCTGCAATTTCACTCCGCGGCCGCGCTCATGCGGCATTTGGTGGGGTTGCCGTTGGACTTCTTCGCCAAAAGGCATATCGGCGACGTGGTCTCGCGCTTTAATTCCATGAGCACCATTCAGCAGACCATGACTTCTGGGCTCATCGAGGCGCTGGTGGACGGCGTCATGGTGATATTCACCGTTGCCGTCATGTTGTTCTATAGCGTGCCGCTCACGCTGTTGATAGTCGCATTGATCGTGGGCTACGCAATCATCCGGTTTCTCGCCTACCGTCCGCTGCACACTGCCACCGAAGAGCAGATCATCCAGCTCGCCAAGCAGCAGTCCAATTTCCTGGAAACCGTGCGCGGCATGCAGAGTGTGAAAGTAGCCGGTTCCGAAGGAGAACGCCACACTCAGTATCAGAACCGGCTGGCGGACAACGTGAATGCTTCATTTATCGTCAGCAAGCTCGGTATCTGGTTCAAGGCCACAAACGGACTGTTGTTCGGTCTTGGGACCATCGCGGTGATCTGGTGGGGCGCAAGCGAAGTCATGGCCGGTATGTTGTCCATCGGCATGTTGATCGCATTCATTTCCTACGCCAGCCAGAGCACCGGCAAGGCCGGGGCACTGATAGACAAAGCCATTGCCTTCCGCATGCTGCGGCTGCATGCGGAGCGGGTGGGCGATATTGTGTTTGCCGAGCCGGAGGCAGTTTCGTCTTTACCGCGGCTGGGACAGGTGCCCATCCGCGGCAGGATCGAAGTGGAGAATTTGTGCTACCGCTACGGTGATCTGGAAGCGCCGGTTCTGAGAAACGTGAGCTTTTACATCGAGCCAGGCGAGTCGGTAGGCATCGTTGGTCCGTCGGGCTGCGGCAAAACCACGTTGGTCAAGCTCCTGCTTGGCCTCATGCGGCCTACGGAAGGGACGATTAAGGTGGATGGTCTCGATATCCAGACCCTGGGCCTTTCTGAGTACCGTCGGCACGTGGGCGCGGTGATGCAAGAGGATCAGCTCTTTGCCGGTACTTTGTCGGACAATATCGCGTTTTTCGATCCGCAGGCGGATCAGTCATGGATTGAAACCTGTGCGAAACTCGCGGCTATCCACGGCGATATTCTGACCATGCCCATGGCCTACAACACGTTGATTGGCGACATGGGCACGGTTCTCTCCGGCGGCCAGAAGCAGAGAGTACTGCTGGCGCGGGCACTTTATCGCCGACCGCGAATATTGCTGCTGGACGAGGCTACCAGCCACCTGGATGTACCCACGGAAAAACTGGTGAGCGACGCCGTGCGGCGACTGAAAATTACCCGCATTATTGTTGCTCATCGCTCCGAGACCATACGCTTAGTTGATCGGGTGCTTGGAATAATGCCGAATAAACCAGGTGTTACCGAACTGCGCAGAGTGAAAAATGTTTGACTGCTGCGTCATGGTTCAATGGTCAAAATAACGCCGGGACGGATTCCAAGCTTTTCCGCTACGCCCGGATGGAGTTCCAGCACGTATTTTGCCGGGGCGGCGCTGGAATAAGAAGGGCAGGGATTCATCTTGCAAGGTGGCGTATCCGCCGACACGTTGATGAGCCGGCGCTGTGCATCGAAGAACAGAATATCCAATGGAATGAGTGTATGCTTCATCCAGAAATAACGCAGCTGCGCGTTGGAGTAGACAAACAGCATGCCGTGGCCGGCTGCCAAGTGCGTACGGTACATCAGACCGCGTTCACGGGCGGCGTCGGTGGCCGCAATTTCCACGCTGAAACTGTGACCTGCGAGTACCACGTGGGATCCCGTAGGGGGCGCCGCAAACACGGCCGAGGTGACAATGAACAAGGCAAACAGAAGATTTCGACTTAAAATAAGAGGACGGCGCATCAGCATTTTCTCCCGATGATTTAGTTGATTGGCATTCCCGGCGGCTGCTTGGTGAAGTCTTGCGGTGAAGGATTCTGGGTCAGGCGGTACACGCCCTCTCGTAGGATGCGGCGCATGACGATATCCACGATGGTGGTCTGGTTGGGCTTGATGAAATTCCTGAGATTAACCGCCGTCGCCTTAAGGGTCGCCGGCTGATAGAGCACGAAGCCATCCTGGGGGTAGGGCACCACGCGCAGGCCGAGGCCGTCGCAGGGCGGCAGCGCTGGCCGCAATTGCCGGCCTTTGTACATCACCGCCGGGCCGCCCAGCATGCGGGTGTAATTGAGGTAGTAGGTGATGGTGCCGGGATCCAGGTGATTGCGCTGGCGGTCGATGAAAAATCCCGGCGGCAGGTGGTTGGGGCTATTGTCTTTGCCGGCGGTGAGAACGATATCGAAATCCTTGATGGCATTGCCTTGGTCGTCGCGCACCCGAAAAATGAGCATGCAGCAGGGATCCACGATTACCTGATGATCGAAGGGACCAAGGCTGCCGCGGTCCTCCACTTGTTCTTGTTGTTGGACCTCCGCCGTTTGCGCGCGGAAGCTGTCGAAGAGTTCAGCGTAATCCTTGAGGGTGGTGACCCGCAGGCATTGTAGAATGCCCGTTACAGTGGCGTTGGGGGTGGCATCGGCGGGAATGCTGCGCATGATGCCCATGCGCAGGTCCGAATGACAGACGCCGGGGATTACCGCCAACGGCACCGCCGCTGAAATTTCCGGTGCCCCGGCCTGCAGCAACGGGGCGCTGAAACCCAGCTTCGACTTTTTGTCCGCCGTTGGTGGTTGCTGTTTCAGGCGCACATAGGTGTAATTCAAGTTGGCAGCCGCCACCCGGACCACGCCATCGGAGCCGTTTTCCGCGGTGTAGCTGTTCACAAAATCGTAAAGTTGAGGATCGTGGGATTCGCCGCTGAGCACGAAGGGAAACAAGCCCTGCGAGCCGATATAGTCCGCGCCCTGTTGCAGCCATTCGAGATTGAGTTTGAGACTCTGGGGACTGCCCAGTTCCAGCCATTCCAGTACGCCGGTACCCACGTCCACGCCCTCGAACCAGGCCTTGAGGCGCGAGAGCTTGGACAGCCCCAGTTGTACCAAAGCCGAACCGAAGTTCGCGGGCGCCAGCATGATGAGATGGCTCAGGGGCGAATGCTTGCGGCCAGCGTTGATATAGAAATGCTGCAGCCAGGCACGGATCACCGGGCAGCCGGTGGAATGGGCGATGCAGGCGATACGTTGCCCATTTTTGATGGCCTCGCCCAGCTCCCGTTCCAAGGCCGTCTGGAAGGCGCGGGCAATATCCGGAATGGTGACTTCGTTGTGGAAACTGATGTATTCCGACAGCCAGAGATTGCGTACCTCGATGTCCAAATCGGGCGAACGCTTGGCTTCCAGTTTGAGGCGCTGCGGCAGACCGCCGTAAGTATCGGTATTGCGCACGCTCCAGCCGTGTACCAGCACCACCAGGCGCTTTTGCTTAGCCATTCAAGCTCCTTGTATTATTGCGGTCCTGCCATTGAAAACGGCTGCTGTCATCCATAATCCATATTAGTCCAGACGCCGGCAGCGTGCCCTGCGGGTGTATCATGAAGCATCGTTAATGTGTAGATATCTTCAGAGGATTAGCGCTATGTCCGAATTGCATACCATGAAGAAAGTCGTGGGGTTCGCCGCCGTGCTGGGCATGGTGCTGACACTGGCCGGCTGCGGTATCAACAACATTCCCACCTACAAGCAGCGGGTAACCGCCGCCTGGAGCCAGGTGTTGAACGAATACCAGCGGCGTACCGACCTGATCCCCAACCTGGTGGCCACGGTTAAAGGCTATGCCACTCACGAGGCGGATGTACTGGAGGCCGTAACCAATGCCCGCGCCAAGGTCACCCAGACCCAGATACCCAACGATATCCTTACCAACCCTAAGGCGTTCCACCAGTTCGAACAGAACCAGGCGACCCTGGGCGGTGCGCTCTCGCGCCTTATGATGGTGACGGAGAATTATCCGAACCTGAAAGCCAATCAGAATTTCCTGGCGCTGCAATCGCAGCTGGAAGGCACCGAGAACCGTATCGCCGTGGCGCGCCGCGACTACATCCTGGCAGTGCAGCAGTACGATACGGAACTCACCACCATCCCGGGACGTTGGTATCACGCCATGTTCTACTCGAGTTACCCGATGATCCAGAATTTCACGATCTCGGAACAGGCGCAGCAGGCGCCCAAGGTCAGTTTCTAATTCCCTGTTCCTTCTCCCCCTGCGAGGGGGAGAAGGAAGGATGAGGGGGTTCAATAGCATGTACACGCTTTGTATCCGTCGTTTGTTTACGTTGGCAGTTGTCGCCAGCACGTTGCTGGCCACGCCCGCTTTCGCAGCCAGCAATGGCTTGGACGCCGGCATGCCGGCGTTTCCGGCACTCACCGGGCCGGTGGTGGACCAGGCGCACTTGCTGCCGGCGGACGTCCTCAACAGTCTTTCGCAAAAACTCGCGGCCTACGCCAATAACACCGGCACACAACTGGTAGTGGTGACCGTACCCACGCTCAACGGCTACCCCATCGAATACTACGGTTATCAGTTGGGCCGCCACTGGGGTATCGGCCAGAAGGGCAAGAACAACGGTGCGCTGCTGATCGTGGACGCGGGCGAGAAACAGGTGCGCATCGAAGTGGGTTATGGTCTGGAAGGCACGCTCACGGATGCCCAGAGTTTCAACATTATCAACAATATCATCCTGCCGCGCTTCAAGCAGGGCGATTACGCCGGCGGCATCGCCGCGGGCACCGATGCGATTCTCACGGTGCTCGGCAACCGGCAGCAGGCCGTCGCGCAGCAGCAAGTGCGCAACCGCTCCGGCGCCGGGTTTCTCATGCTGATCATCATTCTGTTTGCACTCTTGCCATTGATGATGGCAATTTTTAGCCGCGGCGGCCGTGGCGCTCCCGGTAAAAGTAGCGGCGGGATGGGATGGTTAGGTTGGCTGGCCCTGGGGATGTTGAGTGGTGGGCTTGGGGGCGGTGGATTCGGCGGCGGGGGCCTTGGAGGCGGTGGCTTTGGCGGATTTTCGGGTGGCGGCGGATCGTTTGGTGGCGGTGGCGCCTCCGGAGGCTGGTGAACCGAAATGATTCAGAAACTTTCTCCCCTCGCCCTCCGGGAGAGGCAAGGGTGAGGGTGCTTTTTGGGGGAACGACATGATCAAATTCTCCGACGCCGACAAAGCCCGCATCACCGCCGCTATCCACGCGGCGGAAAAAAACACTAGCGGTGAATTCGTGGCGGTGGTGGCGCGCAGCAGCGACCACTATATTTTTGTACCGCTGTTATGGGCAGCTATTCTGGCGTTGCTGGTGCCGGGTGTTTTCCTGCTGTCCGGCAATTCTCTGGTCGCCATCCATGTTTATCAAATCCAGCTGGCGGTGTTTATCGTGCTCGCGTTTTTATTCTTGTTCGTGCCGGAGCTACATCTGCGGCTGGTTCCACGGCAGGTGAAACATTCACGCGCCAGCCGCCTAGCCAAGGCGCAGTTCTACCAGCAGGGTGTGCAGCTGACGCCGCATCATTCCGGGGTGCTATTGTTTGTCTCCCTGGCGGAACATTATGTGGAGATCGTAGCCGACCAAGGCATCCATGAAAAACTCGGCGAGGCTCACTGGCAGGGCATCATTCAGGATTTCGTGGCGCAGGTCCGCAAAGGCCAGGTGGTGGATGGTTTTGTAACGGCTATCGGCGCTTGCGGTGCCGCTATGGCGAAGCACTATCCCCCCACGCCGGGTAATAACAACGAATTATCAGACGGGCTTATCGAAATCTGAGTTAAACCTGGTTCGAGTCCATCTGCTCGCTGCTGGTTTTGGCGTAGCCTCGTGGGCGAATCGCAACGGTGTTGGTGATGCGCGTGCACAAGCTGCCGTCGGTCAGGTAAAAACCGTATTCAAAGGTAGGCGTGGCGCGGCCGTTGGCATTTAATTCCGCGTTAATCGCGGCTTCCTGATCCGGTGGCATCTCGAAGCGCAGTTCCAGGTCGGTGCTGCCGGGCATCTCGAACGCGATGTGCATGGCGCGGGTCCATACCGAGTAGCCCGGGAATACCCGCGCACAGGATAACGCAGCGATCGGATCCGCCAAGGCCGCCTGCCAGCCGCCGAACATGTCGCCGGAGAGATTGCTGGAAAACGCTGTCAGGGGCAGCTGGATGCGCAGCCGGCGCCAGCCATCCTGTGCTTCCAGCACCCTGGCACGCATCTTGAAGAACGGCGGATACAGTTCCAGCCGCCGGGTTTCCGGCATGAATTTCATTTTGGCGATTAAGCGCAGCAAGCTCATGTCCGCTCCCGGTCGGTCCGAGGTATTCTATGTCACACTATGGAGAACCGTCATGCGCCCGGTACAAAACTGGCTGGATGAATACGGCGAGAGTCACCGAAACCCGGTGAACAAATCCCTCCACTGGATTTGTGTGCCCCTCATCCTGCTGTCCCTCGTCGGCCTGCTGTGGTCAATTCCCGTGCCGCAGGTTTTCGCGCGGCTCTCGCCGCTGCTGAACTGGGGTGTGTTGTTTATGATCGCTGCGCTGCTGTATTACTACGCGCTCGCCTGGCGGCTGGCACTCGGCATGACTGTGGTGGTGCTGGTGATAATCGCCATTGTCGGCGGCGTGGAGCAGTTGCCGGCACCGCTGTGGCTGGTGTCGCTGGGTGTATTCGTGATCGCCTGGACAGGCCAGTTCCTCGGCCATAAAATCGAGGGCCGCAAGCCCTCGTTCTTGAAGGACATCCAGTTCCTGCTCATCGGCCCCCTATGGTTGCTGGCGTTCCTGTACCGGCGCGCGCATATCGCCTACTGATTTTTCAGCGCTACTTGCTTCACGGCTTCGGCCACCGCCACATGCACGGTTTTATCCAGCACATGGGGTAGCAGTTCATCCGGTGGCGCCAGTTCCGCAAGTTTATCGGCGGCCGCCAGATACATCTCCTGGGTGAAGCGTTTGGCACGCGCGTCCAGGGCACCGCGGAACAGCGCCGGGAATCCCAGGGCATTGTTGACGCTGCGGCCGTCCGTGGCAAAGGCCGCGCCGTGTTCCAGGGCGCTACGCGGTTCGATCTCCGCTTCCGGATTCGAGAGCGCGAAAATCAGCTGGCCGGTGCGCACCATGTCCGGTTTTATGAGTCCTTTGACGCCGGTAGTGGCGATAACGATTTGCGCCTGCTGCATCAATTCTTCGAGACTCGCGCGCTTGCCGCCCAGGCGTTCCAAGCGCGCCAAGGCTTCCTCACGCAGATCCGCGCCCAGTACCTGTTTGACCCCGTAACGCAACAGCAAACTGGCAATGCCAATGCCAGCGGCTCCCAAACCCACCTGGCCGACGACGGAATTCTTGAGATCCTGGTGTACGCGCCGGCTGGCGGTGAGCAAGGCCCCCAAAGTCACCACCGCGGTGCCGTGCTGGTCATCCTGCATCACCGGCTTGTTGAGTTTCTTTATCAGGGCCTCTTCAATCTCGAAACAAGCGGGCGCGGCAATGTCCTCGAGGTGAATGGCGCCGAAAGACGATTCAATAGCGAGCACCGCATCAATGACCTTCTTGGGTTCGGTGTCCGTGAGCAGGATCGGCACGCCGGAAATACCCGCGAACTTGGCATAGATCATGGCCTTGCCTTCCATCACCGGTAGTCCGGGGAGGGCGCCGATGTGTCCGAGGCCGAGAATGGCGGTGCCGTTGGTAATGATGCCCACGGTGTTGCCGAGGTTGGTGTAGTCCCAAACTTTTTCCGGATGCTTCTGGATGGCGAGACAGACACGCGCCACACCCGGCGTGTAGAGGTCGCGAAGCTGCTGGATGGAATCCAGCGGTACTTTGGAGATGGTTTCGATTTTGCCGCCGCGGTGCCGGTCGAACACCCGATCGGAGCGCCCCAATAATCGGCCATAGGGCAACTCGGCGAGGCGTTCATATAGCTGTTTGCCCGCGGCCTCGTCCATCTCCACGGTGATTTCCCACACACTCTTGTCCTGAGCGCGGCGCACCAGGCTAATGTGATCCACGATGATGCCGCATTCGCCGATGGCGGTGAGAATGCGGCCCAGGTTGCCGGGCCGGTGCTGGGATTCAATGACTAGAACTTCAGGGACTTGCATGTTGAATGCTTATGTTATGGAGAATCGTGAGGCGGCTATGTTAGCGCTTCGCCTCAAACTGGTAAAAACCCGGTTCCGGCGTATATGAAGAAACGTTAATCCAGATTTAGTCCTGGTTATCGAACCACAACCTGCCGATATGCTAGCTTGCGGCCTTACTATCACAAAAAGGTATCCGGTCATGAAGCCATTTCGGACAATTATTACTGCTGCCCTGATACTGTTGGCACCACTGGTTGCCGCTCAGGCCTACAGCGGGCACCAATACGCCAAACAGGCCCGCATCAGCCTGGCGCAAGCCCGTGCCACTGCGCTCAAAGCATTCCCGGGGAAAATACTGAAACAGGAACTCGAGCAGGAGGCCGGCGGCAGCGGGCTCAGATATTCCTTCGATATCCGCAACCAACAGACTGTACATGAAGTCGGGGTGGACGCCAAAACCGGCAAGCTGCTGGAGAATTCCGACGATTCAAACGACAAGGATTAAGGTTGAGACTTGCGCATGAAAAGCCCGGTGTCATCATAGGCGCCGGGGTTCCGTGTCGTGCTAACCACGCACGCGCCGCAGCTTGCCGGGCCTGAACGACTTGATCTTGCCGCCCAGCGACAGCGCCAAACCGTCGCTGAACGCCTGCATGGCATGTTCCGGTTCGCCCAGGGACTTGAGCAGTTTGCCCAGCTCTTCATAGGCTTCCGGCCGCCCGCCCAGCACAATACTGGATTCCAGATAACTGCGGGCTTTGCCCCAGAGCTTCGCCACCACGCACAGGCGGCCGGCAGTTAGCAGCAGCGCCGCGCTCTCACCCTTCTGCGCCAGCCAATCCTCCACCCGCGCCAGTTGCCGCACCGAATCATCGGCGCGTGTCTGGCCATAAAGCACCACCAACTCTTCGTCCCAATCGGACTTGAGCGCATCACGCGCGATGCTTTCCGCGGGTTTGTATTCGCCGAACTTTATCAATGCCTGAACGTAAGCACGCACTACATTGATGTCGCTGCGCAAACGCCGCGGCATGTCGTTCCACAGAACCGTTGCCTGGGCACTTGCGGATTGGGCATCCATGCGCTCCAGTAATGCGCACACCGCATGCGACTCCAGACGATCGATTTCCGCGCGTGGCATGACGCGAAGTTCCCGCAGTTTCGGAATCAGCGCCCGCAGCGGCATCCAGTCGCCAAGTTTCCTATAAAGACGCGCCAGCAGCTTCAGACCGTAAGCATGCTTGGGATCCAATTCCTGCAGATGTCGCAGCGTGGCCAGGGCATGTTCGTATTGACGATGGTCGATCTGTAGTTCTGCCTGGGTTAGCAGCACCGCCAGATGCGCCGCTGGCACCTGTTCGTAGGCGCGCCGCAGGTAGGCGTCGCGGCGTTCGTGGGCGCCTTGCATCTGCGCGGCACGGGCGGCGGCGATGTAGGTGATCAGCGGCACCTTGCTGTCGGCGGCATGTCGCATGAGGTGGCGTTCGCTGTCGCTCCAGCGGCCTTCGGCCAGGTCGATGAGGCCGCGGATGGAAGAACGTCGCGAGCGTAGTTCGCGGCGCCGCTCCATGGCCGCACGTATCCGCCGCGGGAAAGTCCAGAGCTTCACCACCAGTGTGGTAAGCAAGTACAGCGCGAAAAACACGAACAAGATCAATACCATCAACGTACCCAGTGACATCTCCACGCTGGTGTGGTGCCAGGAGAGCAACACATAACCATTGTCCACGTGCAGTGCACTGGCGACGATGACGGCAGCCAGCAACGCCAGCAGCAGGAAGAAGGCGTATTTCATGGCGCCTTGTCCCGCGCGGGTTCCAGGTGCCGCAGCCGGGTGAGTGATGCGGAGATGTCCGGCAGCGGCGGATTGATTTGTTGCTGTTGCATTTCCGTAAGTGCCTCGATGGCGGCTTTCACGGCGTTGTCCTGGGTGTTGAAGTAGGTCTTGAGCCAACTGCCGGCCAAATGCGCACTGCTTTGAAAAGCGGCATTGTCGCGTTCCAGCAAGGCCGCGCGCGCCGCCGCCAGCCGCAGTTGCAGGTTCTGGCGCAGAAAGTATTCTTGCTGTGGTTCCAGCAGCGGTTCGATGTTTGTCAGGCGGTGGTGCACGCTAAAGATATCCTTGAGGAGCCGTTCCACGCCGGCCTTGAACCGGTTCCACAAAGTCGGGGAAGCGGGCGCGCCATTATCGGCGTGCCGGATGGGAACATAGCGCTTCGGCGCCACGCGCTTGAGTGGCCAGTGATCCGCCGCTTCGCTGAGGCTCGTGAGGGTAGCGGCCATACCGGTCACGTCCACTTGCGGCACGCTATGCAAGGCGGTTTCCTCCCGCGCGATCAGCTGGCGCACCGGGATGAGCCCCGGGTCGGCCAGCAGTTTCAGTCGCTCATCGGCGGCCTCGAGTGCCTTGAGTGCCAGCCTCGGATCGGCGTTGAGTTGCACCTGGTCGTTGGCGGCCATCAGTAAGCTAGCCGCTTCCGCCTTGATCCAGGCGTCGCGGCCTTGTTCGGAACGCCGCCGCAGGTCGGTAAGCGCCGCGTCCATGCTGTCGAGCCGGTCGCCGAAACTCTTGAGCGTCTGCTGGGTGGTGCTGATGTCGTTATTCAATTCGCTGCGTGGCGCCGCCGATTGCGCCAACGCCTCCAGCCGCTGATTTACAGTTTGCAGACCGGCGCTGAGTTGCGCTGCTTGGGTGCGTTGCGTGCGGGTGAAGTTCACCCAACCGGCGACCATCAAGATCAAGCTCACGATAGCCAGCACCAGTGCCAGCCAGCCGAGCCAATGCCGATGCCGGATCAAAATCGGGGGCGTGATTTTAACCAGATTTTTCCCCGGCGTATCGGATTCGCGAGGTTCATGCGCGGCGCTCATGCTCTCTCCTGTGTTTGCGTTGTTCACGTCCCTGGCGTGTCCACCATTGCACCAGGGCGTGCACCAGTGCGCGATCACCGGCATCGGCGGCGATCACCGGTCGACGGCGGATGCCCAGGGCGCCCGCCAGTTTGATTATCCGCGCGCTGGATACCAACAGCTGCGCCGAACGCAGATACGGCGTGAGCGCCGGACTCAGCATGCGGTCCAGATTGAGCAACGCCTCACGGCTGGTGACCGCGATGACATCGATTCTGCCCTGACGGAACCAGCTGCCGAGTTCGCTGTGGTCCAGACGCGGTACGGCACGGCGATAAACCTCGGCGTAATTCACCTGCGCGCCGCGTTCCTCCAGGGTCTCCGCCAGCAATTCACGCCCGCCCTGGCCGCGCACAATAAGGATGCGTTTGTTGCTCACCGCATTCAGCGCTTTGAGTTTGAGCAGCGCCTCGCTGTTGGTGCCGTCGCGCGGCAGCATGTCCGGTTTGCGGCCATGGGCGCCGAGTGCACGCGCCGTGCCCGGACCGATGGCGGCCAGTTTGAGTTTCGGCGGCAAGGTGCTGAAATCCAGATAATCGGCGGCGTAGTCCACCGCATTGGGGCTGATGAAAATCGCATAGTCATAGCGGTCAAGCCGCTTGAGGCAGGTATCCAATTCTGCGGAACGCCTCGCTGACAGGATTTCGATGGTGGGAAAATGCAGCACTTCAGCGCCCTTGGTTTCCAAGCGCGCCCTGAGGGCTTCACCCTGGTGCATGGGACGGGTGATGACGATGCCAGCGTCCTTGAGCGGTCGGGGAGCTGCCACGGCTATGAATCCATTACCTGGCGCAGTACTTCGGCAGCGCCCCGGCCCAGCATGTCGGCAGCCAGCCGCCGGCCCAGGTCTTCGGCGTGGTCTGCGGGGCCGTGTATTTCACCGTCCACCATCCGGCTGCCGTCCGGCAGTCCCACACGGCCGCGTAAGGTCAGCGAATGACCGTCGAGTTCCGCATAGCCCGCCACCGGTAAATTGCAGCTACCGGACAAGCCCTGATTCAAGGCCCGTTCCGCCAGTGTGCGCTGCCAGGTGGGCGCATGATTGAGTGGTGCGAGCAAGTTGCGGGTCTCCTTATCGCCGATGCGGCACTCGATCCCGATGGTGCCCTGGGCGATGGCCGGCAGACTTATCTGCACGTCGAGCACGGCGGTGATTTTGTGCGCAAGTTGCAGCCGCTTCAATCCCGCCACTGCCAGAATCAGGGCATCGTAATCCCCCTGCTCCAGTTTCTTGAGGCGGGTATCTACATTGCCGCGCGACAGCAGGATTTGCAAATCCGGGCGGCGGCGCAGCAACTGGCATTGGCGTCGCAGACTGGAGCTGCCCACACGCGCTCCCCGAGGCAGCGCCGCCAACGCCGGCCAGCCGGCCGACACGAAGGCATCCCGGGGGTCTTCCCGCTCCAGTACCGCGGCGATAACAAAACCCGCGGGCAACGCCACCGGCACGTCCTTCATGGAATGCACCGCAAGATCGGCGCGCTTATCGGTGAGCGCATTTTCCAGTTCTTTCACAAACAGACCCTTGCCGCCCACCAACGCCAGAGAGTCCTGCAGACTGCGGTCACCCTGGGTGGTGAGCGGCAACAGTTCGACCGCACGCGGCGCTGCCAGCGGGCGCAAGCGTGCCGCCACATGTTCGGCCTGCCAGAGAGCCAGCGCGCTCTTGCGCGTGGCGATGCGAAGCGGTTTGAGATTCATCAATGGACGGCGGTCAAAAGGGCGCTAATCGTAGCAGGAATAGGCCACGCTTTAACGGGCATTGCGCAGCTGGGCACGCACCTCCGCCACCATCCGCCGGCTTACTTCCACCGGCTCGGCGCGGCTATGCAGGCGTATCAGGAAACGACCGTCATCGCTCTTGTCCAGGCTCTGGATATGCGCTAGCGCCACCAGTGCGTTACGGTGGACGCGGATGAAAAGCTCGGAAAATTCCTTTTCCAGGTCCTTGATTGCTTCGTCAATCAACAACTCACCCTGGCTGTGACATACGGTCACGTATTTCTGATCGGCGATGAAACACTGGATGGTGTTTACCGGCACCACATGCAGTTTGTCGCGCAAGCGCGCGCAGATATGGTGGCGCGCCGCATGCGCGGTTTGCTGGGCCAGCTGGTTGAGCTGCACGCGATTGAGCCGGCCGGCGTTGGCAAGCGCCGTACTGAGTTGTGCTTGGCGCACCGGTTTGAGCAGATAAGCGATGGCGCGGGTGTTAAAGGCTTCCACCGCAAATTCATCGTAGGCGGTGGTAAAGATCACCGCCGGCGGATTGTCGAGACCCGCAAGGTGGCGCGCCGTTTCCAGACCGTCCATCACCGGCATGCGGATATCCAGCAACAGCACATCGGGCTGTGTTACTTCCCAAAGCCGCAGCGCGTCACGGCCGTTGGCGGCCTCACCGACGATTTCGCAACCGGGAACTTCGGCCAGCAAGCTCTTGAGGCGCGTGCGCGCCGGCAATTCGTCGTCAACCACCAGGACTTTCATGGCGCTTGCCTCTCGTAAGGGAAACACAGGCACACCCGATAAAACCCGTCAGCGGTATTGACGCTCAGACTGGCGCGCTCGGGCCACGCGAGCATCAGGCGCTGGCGCACGTTTTCCATTGCCATCTGATTGCCGTGCCGCCGTGGCGCGTTCTCCGGCGGCAGCGGGTTGCTGATTTCTATATTGAGGATATCGGCGTCGCGTGTGCCAAGGACCTCGACGGTGCCGCCGTGAGGCTGGGTCTCGATGCCGTGGTAAATGGCGTTTTCGAGCAGCGGTTGCAGCAACAGCTGCGGCACGTGCGCATCCACCGGCAACGCATCGGTCTGCCAGTTCACCTTGAGGCGCTCACCGAGGCGCAATTCCTCGATGCGCTGGTACTGTTGTGCCATTGCCATCTCCTCGGCGAGCGTCACCGTAGGACTGGTTTTTTTGAGGCTGGCCCGGAACAGGTCGGCCAAATCCTCGATGGTGCGTTCCGCCAGATCCGGATTGCTGCGGATGAGCGCGGCGATGGTATTTATGCTGTTGAACAGGAAATGCGGATGAATACGCGCCTGTAGTGCTTCGATACGGGCGCGCGCCTCGCGCTGCACGTTGCGTTTCCACTGATGTTGCACGTAGAAATAGCGTAGCACCAGGATACTGACGATGACGCATATCAAGAGATTGCGCAGCACGAAACCGGTATGACTCAGGGGTAGAAAGGTTTGGCCGATACCGGTGTAGTTGGATAGCCGGAAGGCGATCTCGCTTAACACCCCGGTGGTGATGAGCAGCAGTATGAAACTCACGGCCGCGGCGCGGCGCAAGGGCATGCGCATCAGGAACTTGCGCGTGGCGCACAGCACGCCGGCGCTGGTCAGCCCGATCCATTGGAGGAACAGCGAAATGCGCGCCAGATCCAGCCACAGCACCGTGCCCTCGCCCGGCAGGTGGCGCGCGATCACCAGCACGAAGGCGGTGAGCTCTGCAATCAGTATCACCACCAGCACCACTGGCGCCGAACAGAAGTCCGGCAGGAAAAACTCCTCGGGCGCGGTTTTGGCGGAGTCGCTTTTGGCCATGTGCATCAGTGTCGGAGGTTCCGGCGCGGCGGGCAAGAGTGTTGGTCATCAAGCGTTGCGATCACAAGGGGGATACCTGTATTTGGTTATCGGTGGTGCCCCGTTTCTCCCCCCGCGGATTGCCGGACTCCAGGTTCACCTCGCTTCGCCCGGTTCCTCAGGTGCGGCCTTCTCCGGCCCGATGAGACGGGCCGGAGTTGGCTTGCATGTATGGATCGGTGTCTTGAAAACCGCTGGCAGACGGCCTCGGCAGCCTACGCCCACGCCACGTTTGTCATGGCACTTGTTTTATGGGGCAGGCCATGTGCGCATTCATGGCGTGTCTTGCGCAGGCGCTTCGTTGGCAATGTCGGCCACGCACAGCCACAGTCCGCCCGGAGCCCGGCGCCAGACACTGATCCCGCGGGTGTGCAGCTTCACCAGCTTACCGTTCGAGTCCGGAAACGTCATCACATCGACGCCGCGCATGAATGCCATGCTGCCGTCACTGGAGAACATCGGTTTTTCGGAGACCCAGTGGATGCTGAAGCCGGGTGTATGCAGGCTGTCCGCGACGTAGGCGCGGATGGCCGTCTTGCCTTCATAAATCTGTTGCCCCGGTTCGACGACGATGGCGTCGTCGCTCCAATAGGAAACGATTTTCTCAATATCCTTCCCGGCGGTTGCGGCAGCGGCCCACTCCGCATCGCGTTGCAACAACACCTTGCTTTCGGCTTCAGCGTCGAAAGCAGTGCGCACGTGGTCACAGACTTCCTCGTCGGTTTTGACCCATCGGCCGTTTTCGTCTTGTACCTTGCCGGTGTGCGCGGGTGCGTTGCTGCCTGCCCTGCCGTAGATATCACGCCCGTGGACCAGTTTGCCGTGCTCCATGTTGCTGTATTCGAAGGTCAAGGTGTCGCCGACCGGGCCATTGCTGGTCGAGGTGTTGTGGCCGAACAGATCGACGATGCTCTGGACGTACTGTTTGGTGGCTGCGTCATAGCCGATGTAGCCACCGATGTGATACGGATGCGGACTCGCGGCGGTGTGCGTTGCGTCGTAAGTGAAATGAATCCAGGCCCCGCCGACCGCCAGCTCGCCTTGCGCGATGCCGGTCGTAATGGTCTGCGGGCGGTACCTGGTTGCGAACAGCGTGCTGGTGCAATCCCGCGTGCCGGGAAAGATATAAGGTGCAATACGAGCCAGTTCCGGCGGCGGCACGTTCTGCGCCAGCAGCGACGCGCTCACACAGGTCAGGGTGAAAGCGATACCAAGCTGGAATGTTTTCATGATGTCCTTCTCTCCCGTGGCTGCGGCAGTTCACCCGCCGCGTTGCGCAATGCGTCCATATCGGCGTCAGCGCCATCCTATGGGCCGCGTACATCACCGCCGGCGCGCAACAGAAATCCGGCAGGAACAATTCCCCAAAGGCGGTCTGCCGGATTCGTTTTCGGCCGTGCCCATGAGTGTCGGAGGTTTTGCTGCGGTCGGCAAGAGTACCCGGCAGCCTGCGCTGCCAGGCCTGTTGCATCTGGTTCAGCGCCCAAACAGGCGGCGCTTGAGACGGTGCAGGGAGGAGATGTCCTCCTCGCCGTGGCTGGTTTCCAGCAGATGCCGGTAATGCAGCAGCGTCATCTCCACCAGCGGCAATTGCACGCCGCGGGCGGCGGCCATCCGCTGGACGATCTTCAGATCCTTTTCATGCAGCGCCACTTTGAAACCCAAAGGGTAGCGGCCTGCGACCATGCTGGGACCGCGGTGGCTCATGAACCAGGAGCCGGCAGCGCCGCTGCCCACCACCTCGATGACCTTGTCCAGTGGCAGACCCTCGGCTTCGGCGAACGCCAACGCCTCGCTAACCGCCTGGGCGATGCCGGCCACGGCGATTTGATTCACGGCTTTGGTAGCTTGCCCCGCGCCCACCGGCCCCATCAGTACGATGCGCTGGCCGAGGGCGCTGAGTATCGGCTGCGCACGCGCGAAAACTTTTTCATCGCCGCCGCACATGATGGCGAGCGTACCCTGCTTTGCACCTTCTGTACCGCCGGATACCGGGCAGTCGAGAAAATCAATTTTGTTTTTGGCCAAGCGTTGCGCTGCAGTACGTGCGGTCGCGGTGCTCACCGTGGAGCAGTCGACTACCAGCGCATCCGGTTTGAGATTCGTCGCCAGCTGATCCACCACATCCAAGACGTCCTGATCAGCGGATACACACGTCGCTACCGCGTCGCAGTGTTTTGCCAGTTCGGCAATATCCTTGACAGCCAGACAACCGATTTCCTTCGCCAGCGCTTCGGCCTTGGAATGCGTGCGGTTGTATGCCGCGGCGAGCAGCCCGGCCTTGTGCAGATTGAGCGCCATGGGATAACCCATGGCGCCGAGCCCGATGAAACCCAGCTTGGAATATGTGGTCATTTGTATTTCCGGATAAAGTCCAGGGGAAAACCGTTTTCTTAATGAATGCATACGCTACGCTGTGCCGTGTGTTTCAAATCCCTGCCGCTTGTGGCTTGCTAACGCCGACATTGCGCAACTGCCGGCTGTTGAGACAGACGAGCGCAATCGCCGTCAAGGTCAAACCGGCGCCGGCGAATAACGCGGTCAATGAAATCACCTTGAGCAAACCACCGGCCACCGCCGCGGATACGGGACCCAAGCCCATGAAGGTGAACAGCAGCACACTCATGGTGCGCCCCATCATTTCTTGGGATACCCGCTGTTGTATCCAGGTAAAGATGGCGATCTGTGCGATACCGGCGAGTACGCCGACACAGGCGAGCAGCGCGGCACCGGTGAATGTCGAATGGATGAGCGTCAGCCCTGCCAGCGCCAGGCCGGCAAGGCTGTCAATGCACAGCACCATGAGACCGAGCCGCCCGCGCATCAAGCGTGCCCCGATCCCGGAGAGAAAGCTGCCCACGAGGATGCCGCCGCCATTGGCGGTCATTAGAATACCCAGGGACGCGGCCCCCAGATCAAGGCGTGTGTCCGCGAGCACCGGTAGGCCCACCTGGATGGGTCCGCCCACAAACACCGAGACCACCGCAGCGTAGAGGATGAAGGCACGCAGCGGCAGGTCCGCCCAGATGGTGCGTATCCCAGTCGCTACATTCGCCAGCACGCTGCCGACCGGTTGCGGCGGATGCCGGTCGCTGTGGATGCGGATCATGGCCAGCGAAGCGAGTGAGAACAGGAAACTTATCGCGTCGATGCTGAAGGCCAGTCCCATGCCGCGGGCATCGGCGAGCGCATGCTGATGGCTGTTGGCGCCCATGCTGATGATAACGCCGGCCAATACCGGGCCCACGAACATCGAGAGTTGACGCATTCCCATGAACAAGGCATTCGCGCCGCGCAGCTGCTGTGGTTCCACCAACTGCGGCAGGATCGCCGAGCCCGCCGGATAGGCAAAGGCGGTAGCCAGGCCGATCCCCAGGGCCAGCAGGTACACCATCCACATCTGGATGGCGCTGGTGAGCACCAAGACCGCGAGGATGGCGACGCAGGCGGTATTGATGGCGCGCGCGCCCAGCAGCACGCGCCGCGGTGACATCCGGTCCACCACCGCCCCGCCAATGAGCATGAAAGCCGCGCGTGGCAGCGCCATGACCGCCAATACGATGCCGAGGGCCGCGGGATCACCGGTCAACTTCAGTACCAGCCACGGCAATGCCACCAGCGTGAACTGATCGCCCAGGGCCGAAACCGAGCTGCCACCGAAGAGCAGATTGAAATTGCGATTGGAAAATACCGATTTAGACCGCTGCTCTTGCATCTTAACTATTGTTCCATGACTGTCTGGCGCCAATTCCCCGCACGTTCCTACTTCTCAAGATAGGTGTAACCCTTCAAGCCTTCTTCCAGTTCTTTTAAATATTGTGCGCGTTGGTAGGGGTCGAGGGTGGTGGCCGCGTCAATTTTGTTGTGATAACGGGCCACGAGCTCGATGGGTTCGAAGTGCACGTAGCGCAGCACCACTTCGGCGGTGTCACCCTGTTCCGGTTTCAGCAGCTTGTAACCATTATCCTTGTCCAGTTCCACATTCACCGAGTCGGTGTCGCCGAACAGATTGTGCATGTCGCCGAGGATTTCCTGGTAGGCGCCTACCATGAAGAATCCCAGATAATAGGGCTCACCGTTGCGCATGGCATGCACCGGCATAGTGGCTTCCAGTTCTTCCTCGTCTACGTACTGTTCGATGCGGCCGTCGGAATCGCAGGTCAGGTCTTGCAAGACCGCACGGCGCGTGAGCGCTTCATCCAGGCGGTGCACCGGCATGATGGGGAATACCTGGTCGATGGCCCAGACATCCGGCACCGATTGGAACACGCTCATGTTGAGGAAGAACTTGTCGGCGAGTTTCTCGTCGATCTCGAAGATGGCTTCGGAGTGCGCGCGGGTAGTGGGTTTCAGGCTGTCACGCACCTTGCGGCAGATGGCATGGTAGATTTGCTCAGCGCGGGCGCGTTGCTCCAGGGTCAGCACCCCGTGGATGTACATAGCCTGGGCCTCGCCGTTCCAGTAGAGGGCGTCCTGGTAGACCTCCAGCAGGGAGCGGCTATCGGTATTCTCGTAGTCCTCCCACAGGTCGGTGAGAATCTGTGGGTCCTCGGGATCCGGTGGCGCCAGCGGCTTGTCTGGGATGGATTCCCGGTCCACCACTTCCGTGAGCAGCACCGCGTGATGCGCAGTGATAGCGCGGCCGGACTCGGTGATGATGCTCGGGTGCGGCAACTCGTAATCGGCGCACACTTCCCACAGGGAACGCACGATGGTATTGGCGTATTGTTCCATGCTGTAGTTCATGGAGCAGGAACTGCGCGAGCGCGTGCCCTCGTAGTCCACGCCCAGTCCGCCGCCCACATCCATGACCCGCACATTGACACCGAGCTCAGCGAGTTCCGCGAAGCAACGGCAGGCTTCCAGCATGCCGCGCTGCACGTCGCGGATATTGGCGATCTGCGATCCCAGGTGGAAGTGCAGCAATTGTAGACAGTTGAGCATACCGGCGCCGCGCAGCCGTTCCACCGCTTCTAGGATTTGCACCGCCGACAGACCGAACTTGGATTTTTCGCCGCCGGTATGTTCCCACTTGCCGCGGCCGGTACTGGTAAGGCGTACGCGCACGCCGATGGTGGGTTTCACGCCCATCTCGGCGGCTTCTTTGAGCAGCAGGTCCAGTTCGTTGGGTTTCTCGATCACTACATAGACCTTATGGCCCAGCTGCTGGCCGATGAGCGCCAGCCGCAGATATTCCCGGTCTTTATAGCCGTTGCAGACGATGCTGGCGCCGGCCGGCGCCAGCGCCAGCACCGCCATGAGCTCCGGCTTGCTGCCGGCCTCGAGTCCCACGCGGCCCTCGCCGTGCTTGAGGATGTCCTCCACCACCGCGCGTTGCTGGTTCACCTTGATGGGATAAACCGCGGTATAACCGGCCTGGTACTCGTGATAATTCATGGCCGCCGCGAAAGCCCCGCACAGCCGGTCCACCCGATCACGCAGGATGTCGCCGAAACGGAACAGCACTGGCAGGTTGAGACCGGACTTGCTGACCTCGATGGCCAGGCGGTGCATGTCCACGCAGCCGTCTTCCCGGCGGCGCGTGGGGAACACCACCAAATGGCCGTCATCGCTGATGTCGAAATAACCGTCGCCCCAGCGCAGCACATTGAAAATCTCGCGGGCATCCTGGATGGGTTGACTGCTCATGCGGGCGGGACTCCACGGGCGGGTAAAGAAAACCGCGCAAGCGTACGGCAAGCGTCATCAATATAAAAGGGTTCCGGCCCGAATGTTGGGTGCTCAATGCCGTCAAACCATTAATTGAGCGTGTGGAATCCCGCGCCCGTATGCCGGACGCTTTTCTTTAAATATAGGGACAGGAAAAGCACCGGAACAAAACCACCCCGGTGCGCGTGCATGCGGGGCTGTAAGTTCGGAACGAATGTGTGTTTGCGCCAAGCCGCTGCGGACGCCGGACAATGCCCCAAGCGTTGACGCCACTCCGCTATGCATGGAGCCGCATCCGCCCTGCCGGTGTTATTCAAAGACGTTCGCGCAGGCGCTTAACTTCCGGCGCACAGTTTGGTCACCTGCTCCTGGGCCTGTTGGCGGAATTTAACCAGATTATCGCCGGTGTAATACGTGGGGTTGGCACTGTTGCCGTTGGTGATGACCCGATGGGCTTCCATGTAACCTTGCAGGCGCTTGCGTGCGGCATCACAAGCCTGCTGTTTCCGGGCTTTTTCCTGGGCTTGCTGTTGTGCGGCGTCGGCAGCTTGCTGTTGTGCGGCGTCGGCGGCGTTGACGGATTCCACCAGCTTCCGCTGCTGCTCCACGGCGCTGGGATCCGGCGGCGGCGGTTCCACGTCCACCAGCTTGGCTTTGGTGACGGCATCCGGCGGCGGTGTCTGGGAATAATGGACATTGCCCTGAGCGTCCACCCAGCGGTACACCTGATCGGCGCGCGCCATCACGCAGGTCAGCACTGCCACCGATAGCAACACCACATACAGTCTTTTCAGGTTCATGGCGGGGTTCCCGGTTGTGAGCAGGCCAGGGTCACCTGATTGCGGGTTTGTTGGATGAGCTGCGCCTGCTTGTCTTTGGATAGCAGTGTCTTGTTGCCGTTGGCATCCACTGAAAACAGCGCCTCGGCCAGCAGGTACTTGCCGAGCGTTTGCTTGGCGGACTTGCAGGCCGGCGAGTCATCCGGCGAGATTGACGGTACCTGATTCGCGCTGCTGGCGGCGGGCGCGCTGCCGGCGGCCGGCGCCTGCTCGCGGGCCGTGTTGATGATGTCGGTCGGTTTTGCGTTCGGATTCTGGGGAACGGTGCTGTAATGCACGTTACCATCCTTGTCCACCCACTTGTAAACAACCGTATCCGCCAAGGCCGCGCCCATGACCAGCGCGGCCAGCAGTAGTACCACGATGGGTAACTTCATACTAGGCACTCCTTACAGCGCCTGCGCATCCATCTCGCCGGTGCGGATGCGGATCGCCTGTTCGAGCTCATAAACAAAAATCTTGCCATCGCCGATCTTGCCGGTTTTGGCCGCGTGCGCGATGGCCTCGACCACCCGGTCCAGGAGATCGTCCGGCACCGCCAGCTCGATTTTCACCTTGGGCAGGAAATCCACCACGTACTCGGCGCCGCGGTACAGTTCGGTGTGACCCTTCTGGCGGCCGAAACCCTTGACCTCGGTGACGGTGATGCCCTGCACGCCGATGTCCGAGAGGGCCTCGCGCACGTCGTCCAGTTTGAAGGGTTTGATGACCGCGGCGACCATTTTCATGCACACGCCCTCAGTTGCGGGTTCGTGATAATGCGGCTATCAGTCTAGCACCGGCCCTGGACGCTTGGGCGGGGAGTGCCCGGACATATATACTGGACCCAGGTTTAACGGCCCAGCGGTGGCGGCGATGGCACTGGATCCCAAGGTTCTCGATGACCTGGCGAAGAAACTCGCCGACGCGGTGCCAACCGGCTTGCGCGAGCTGCAAGCCGACGCGGAGCGCAATTTCCGCGCCGTGCTGCAAAGCGTGTTCGTTAAACTTGAACTGGTCAGCCGCGAGGAATTCGACGTACAGTCGGCGGTGCTGGCTCGCACCCGCGAACGTCTGGAGGAATTGGCCGCGCGCCTCCAGGAAATGGAAACCGCTTTGGAAGGTGGGAGCGCCGGCCTGAAGAAATAGCGTCGGCACGCCACCGCGTTACACCGCCACCAAGGAAGGAGAGCGGAACATGCTTGCCAGGATCATCAGCCGTGCCCAGGTCGGCATTGACGCGCCGGAAGTCAATGTCGAAGCGCATCTTTCCAATGGTTTGCCGAGTTTCGCCATCGTCGGACTGCCGGAGGCGGCGGTGCGCGAGAGCCGCGACCGGGTGCGCAGTGCGCTGCTCAACTCGCGCTTCGATTTTCCCCCACGTCGCATCACTGTGAATCTGGCGCCCGCCGATCTGCCGAAGGAAGGCGGGCGATTCGATCTGCCCATCGCCCTCGGTATCCTCGCTGCCTCCGGACAATTACCTCTCGAGGCTTGTCGCGATGTGGAATTTCTGGGAGAGCTGTCGCTGTCCGGCGAATTGAAAGCGGTGCGTGGCGCTTTGCCAGCGGCCATCAAGGCGCGCGCCGCCGGGCGCAGCTTGCTGTTGCCCTGCGACAATGCCGATGAGGCCGCGCTGGCTTCTGGCGTACGCGTCCTAGGTGCGCGCCATCTGCTGGACGTGTGCGCGCACCTGAGCGGCGCGCAACGCCTGACGCCGCATGTCGCGACGCTTGCCGAGCATGCGCCGCAGTACGACGATCTGGCCGAGGTACGCGGGCAACACCAGGCGAAGCGCGCCTTGGAAATCGCCGCAGCCGGCGGTCATTCATTGTTGTTCATCGGTCCGCCCGGCACTGGCAAATCCATGCTGGCGTCGCGTCTGCCGGGCATCCTGCCTCCCATGTCCGAAGAGGAAGCGCTGCAAGCCGCGACCGTGGCTTCCATCAGCGACGCAGGGTTTCAGGTGACGCGCTGGCGGCAGCGGAATTTTCGCGCGCCGCACCACACCGCCTCGGGTGTGGCCCTGGTGGGCGGCGGTTCTTATCCGCGTCCCGGCGAGATTTCACTCGCGCATCACGGCGTGCTGTTCCTGGATGAGCTGCCGGAATTCGACCGGCATGTGCTGGAAGTGCTGCGTGAGCCGCTGGAGACCGGCCAGATCGTGGTCTCACGGGCCGCGCGCCAGGCGGAATTTCCAGCGCGTTTCCAGCTGATCGCCGCCATGAACCCGTGCCCCTGCGGTTATCTGGGCGACGCTTCCGGCCGTTGCCGCTGCACACTCGAACAGGTGCGCCGTTACCGCGCGCGCATCTCCGGGCCGCTGATGGACCGCATCGACCTGCATGTGGAAGTCCCGCGTCCGCCGCGCGAGGTCTTGCGACCCGACACTCCGGCGGACGGTGAGCCGAGCAAGCTGATCGCCGCGCGTGTGGCGGCGGCACGTCTGCGGCAGCTGACGCGCAGCGGCAAATCCAATGCACGCCTCACCACTCGCGAGGTCAACTGCCACTGCATTCCCGAAACCGCCGGCCGGCAATTATTGGAGCGCGCCATGGAGCGCCTGGGACTGTCGGCGCGCGGCTACCATCGTGTGCTCAAGGTGGCACGCAGCATTGCCGACTTAGCGGACAGCGACACCATCCTGAGTACACACATCGCCGAAGCCATCGGTTATCGGGTGCTGGACCGGCAGAAAGCCGCCGCCTGATAGCGCTACACTGAATATCGAAACGCGCACGCAAAAAAGCCGCCTCATGGGCGGCTTTGAGTAAGGCAGCTAACGAGTTATTTATGCACCAGATTCGCACCGCCGCTCTGGCTGATCATGTATTCCAGCGCCTGGATGACCTGGGCATCCGTGAGTGCGAGGTTGCCGCCATGGGCGGGCATGGCTTTGAAACCGTGCAGGGCGTGGTTTTCCAGGACCGCCAGACCTTTGGCGAGATGCGGAGCCCATTCCGCCTTATTGCCGATTCGGGGCGCGCCCAGGGCGCCGGTTTGATGACAGGCGGAACAGGTGCCTTCCCAGATCTGCTTGCCGGTCTGGACCGCGACGCTGGCGCTGCCGCCGGCGGACGCTGACGCAGAAGAAGCTATCTGGGTCCCAGAATTGCCGGCCACTTGCACGTCGCCGATAGGCGCGAGCCGCTGGTCAATGAGCTTTTCCTGCATCGGTCCCCCGCGGTTGTAAGAACCGGGCTCATTCCCGGCGATGTAGATGGCCAGCCAATAAGCGCCGATGGCAAAGGCGACCAGAACGCCGAACACCAACAGGAAGGAATCGAAAAAATGCTGGTCGTGGCGTTGGGCGTGCGTCGGGCGGTCTGGATGCTCCACGGATATCCCCTGTGGTGAGATGGGCCAGGATGCGGTCAGCGGCCGCTGTCGGCAGGCGCAAATTATATAGCCAGCGGCTGGGGTGGGGGAAATCACCCGCCGGTTGGACGCTCCGCGGGCTTCGCGGTATCCTCCGGCCCGTTTTCAGCGCCCGGCGTTCAGCCGAGTGAACGATGTGCAGGGATGCACAAGTGCCGCGGTAGGCAGGATGCCGGAAGCGGCCGCGGAGGCTAGGCAGATTTTTGTTCCTGCAAAATCTGCACTTCCGCTATCCCTGGCGGTCGGACGTCCGAGCTGGCGGGTATACCAGGGACGGTTACTACCACCGATGTTAAGCTTTGATCATGCGCCCGTAGCTCAGCTGGGTGAGCGAGAAAGCCGAAGCACCGCTTCGGCGGCGCGAACGCGAGGCATGGATGCCGAGCTGGCGGGTATACCAGGGACGGTTACTACCACCGATGTTAAGCTTTGATCATGCGCCCGTAGCTCAGCTGGATAGAGTACTGCCCTCCGAAGGCAGGGGTCGTGGGTTCGAATCCCGCCGGGCGCGCCAAATTCATCCGCTTTGTGTTCACAGTATCACCCAGGCCAAGCTCACCAATCTCGCCCAGCTGCATTCAATCTCGAACTTACTCGCCGGGATGATATTCCTGTTCAATGTGACCCTTGAGTTGCGACTTGTAGTAGTACACCGTGCGCAGATCACCCATGGCGTACTGGCTGGCTTCATCATCGAAGTGCGGCGACGCGGGATTACCGCTCTCGCCGCCGGCGGTGATGGCCCAGGCCCGCACCCTGGGGCCGAATTCCACCACCGCGATGAAGCTGTTGCCGCTGTCGCCGTACCATTTCCTGGTATTCGGATAGGGGCGCGCGCCGAACGACGCCAGCGAACCCCACAGCGACGAGGTGAACGGCACTGGAATGCTTGGCTTGGCGTCGTCAAAGTTCGGGCTGATGTCGTCATTGATGCGCTGGAAGCGGTTGATGTGCCCCCACGGGGTTTGCCAGCTGCCGAAATCGGCGGTCAGACGGTCTGAGGCCGCGGCCAGTGACTGCAGCAGCTGCCCCCGGGTCGCGCGCCGCACCACGTAGTTCTCGGGCGACAGGCCCGCGGCCCGGGCCTCGTTACGCACCTGCGCGTAGATGTCCGTGCCCCAGAACACGGCCAGCGAGGTGGCCACGGAATTGATCCCCCAGCGATAATTCCAGGCGCGCAGTACAGTGATCTGCCTGGCCAATTGTGCCTTGAGCGGAGCGGACGCGGGCGTTGCGTCATAGCCCTTGAGCAGCACCGGAATCAGGGTGGCGAATGCCGGCAGATAACTGTCGAAGGCCGCGGCGGTGAGCGAGGCCATGGTCCAGTTCTTGCGGCCGGTGAGCACCCTCAGCGCGTGGTAACCCCGCGGGGTCTCCTCCGTGCCTCGTTCCACATACCTGGGAAAATCCTTGCGTTTCGGGCTGTAGGGTCCGGCCGCCGACCAGGGCCAGTTGTTGGAGTTGTACAGCCATCCATTCGCCGGGTTGAGCAGGTGCGGGGTCTCGGCGAGGGTCAGCAGTCCGTGGAAGGCCGTGGCCGGGTTGCTGCCATCTACGGGCTTACTCCAGTTGAAGGCGTCGCTGCGCCGGGGGATCCAGTCGGAGTGCCAGTAGGCGATATTGCCTTCGGCGTCCGCGAAGATGGTGTTGTTGGAGGAGTTGGTGTGCAGTTGCATGGTCTTCTTGAACTGCGCGTAGTCTTTGGCTTTGGTGCGGGTGAAGTCCTGGATCAGTGAACGGATGGGCCGCTGCATCAGATTGACGCTCTCCCACTGGTCACCGATCTTTCCGATAATAGGCCCGTGCTGCGTGTAATAGGCGGTGAAGGTTTTCTCCGCCATCCCCTTGGCTGTCTTGTAGCGCACCACGATTCTGCGGGTCTTCATCGGCAGCTCCCGATTGCCGTAGCGATAATAATAGCGGCCGTGCTTCTGGGTCACCGTTTCGAGGAACCGGGAGATATTTTCCACCCCGCTTGAGGTGTGCATCCAGCCGGCGGTGGCGTTGAATCCCTGGTAAACAAAGAACTGTCCCCAGGTCACGGCGCCGTAGACGTCGAGGCCCTGGTCGCTCACCATCTGCAGCTCCGAGCGGAAATAGAACGAGGTGTGCGGATTGATCCACAGCAGGGCGTGATGGTCGAGGGTAATGGACGGCGCGATGGCGATGCCGTTCGAGCCCGTAGGTTCGGGAGGTGGCAGGTTTTCCGCCGTCTTCCGGGGCAACAGCGGCACGCCGCCGTAGAACGCCGCGAGCCGGGGAATGTTCACCCCCTGCTCGATATCCCCGCCGATGCTGCCTTCGGTGAAACCCAGCGCCATCCACGGTTCGAAATGGGCGATGACCTTGGGCTTCACCTGCGGATGCGTGTACAGATAGTAGTTGAGACCGTCGGCAAAGGCATCCATAAGCCTCCTGAGCCAGGCGGGGCTCCTGGCGTATTCGGCCTTGAGCTGCGGGGTATGAATGAACAGCTTGCGGCGCAGGTCGCGGTAGATTCCCGTCGCACCCTCGGCTTCCGAGCGCCAGCCCAGCGCGTCCATGTAGTTGGTTTCCACCCGGTGGAAGTCGTCTTCGGCCTGGGCGTACTCCATGCCGAATACGGCGTCGGCGTCGGTTTTGCCGTACACGTGGGCGATGCCCCAGTTGTCGCGGTAGAGGGTGACG
>DAHUYB010000082.1 GCA_027315405.1 Gammaproteobacteria bacterium
GGCAACCCGGGGGCCGATGTGTTTAACCGCATTGCTCCATAAGGAATCCGCATGCATTACAAAGGGATTATTCTCGCCGGCGGGTCGGGTACGCGGCTCTATCCGATCACGCGCTCGATCAGCAAGCAACTTCTGCCGGTGTATGACAAACCGATGATCTATTATCCGCTCTCGACTTTGATGCTGGCGGGCATACGGGAAGTCCTGGTTGTCTCAACGCCCCATGATCTGTCGCGCTACCAGGAGCTGCTGGGGGACGGCAACCAGTGGGGTATGAGTTTCAGCTATGCACCCCAGCCCAGGCCGGAAGGTCTGGCGCAGGCGTTCATCATCGGTGAGCGGTTTATCGGCCGTAACCCGGCGGCGCTGGTTCTGGGCGACAATATTTTCTACGGCCAGGGCATGTCCGGCCAGTTGCGCGATGCCGCGAAACGCCGGCAAGGCGCCACGGTCTTTGCCTATTACGTCAAGGAACCCGAGAAATACGGGGTGGTGCATTTTGACGCGCGCGGAAAGGCGCTGGACATCGAGGAGAAACCCGCCGAACCGAAATCCCATTACGCGGTCACGGGTCTGTATTTTTATGACAACGAGGTAATCAACATCGCCAAAGCCATCCGGCCCTCGGCCCGCGGCGAACTGGAAATCACCGATGTGAACAAGGCTTATCTGCAGCGCGGCACACTGCACGTGGAAATACTCGGCCGCGGCGTGGCGTGGCTGGATACCGGTACCCATGAGTCGTTGCTCGAAGCCGCGAATTTCATTGAAACCATAGAGAAGCGCCAAGGACTCAAGATAGCCTGCCCGGAAGAAATCGCCTTCAACAGGGGCTTTATTGATGCCTTGCAGCTTGCAAGGCTGGCGGCATCCCTCGGCAAAACCAGCTATGGCGAGTACTTGCTGCAACTGGCAGACGGCAGAGAGCGGTAATGGAGTTTCTGCCGACCGCATTGCCGGATGTGGTATTGATAAAGCCGCGCGTGTTTGCAGATGCCCGCGGCTTTTTCATGGAAACCTGGGAGACCGGAAAGTTCGCCTTGGCGGGTTTGGACCTGAAGTTTGTTCAGGATAACCACAGCGGCTCGATCAAGGGCGTGCTGCGCGGATTGCACTACCAGATAAAACAGCCGCAGGGAAAGTTGATGCGGGTGGTGGCCGGCGAGGTTTACGATGTGGCCGTGGATCTGCGCAGGAGCTCGCCGACCTTCGGTAAGTGGGTGGGGGTGTATCTTTCTGCGGAGAACAGGCAGCAGTTGTGGGTTCCGCCCGGGTTTGCGCATGGCTTCCTGGTGACCAGCACCACAGCAGAGTTCGTTTACAAATGCACGGATTTCTACGCACTGCACCATGAACGCTCGCTGCTCTGGAATGATGCGGATATAGGCATTCGCTGGCCGCTCGCGCCGGGCGAATCGCCGCTGCTGTCTGAAAAGGATAAATCCGGCAAGCCGTTGCGTGGCGCGGATGTGTATCCATGAGAATCCTGATAACCGGCGCTTCGGGCCAGTTGGGCAGTTCCCTGCGTAAGACGGTTCCTCCGGAGCATGAAGTCAGGGCTTTGACCCGCGCGCAGCTGGATGTTTCCCGTGAGGACCGGGTCAAACGCGCGTTTGCAGAATTCCCGCCGCAGGTGGTACTGAATGCTGCGGCCTACTCAGCGGTGGACAAGGCGGAAACGGATAAAGCCCGCGCCTTTGCGGTGAATGCCGACGGTCCGGAGTACCTGGCAAGAGCCGCCCGGCAAACCGGCGCGCGCCTGATCCACGTTTCCACGGATTTTGTTTTTGATGGCATGCAATCCCGCCCCTACCGAGTATCCGATGCCCGCCACCCGCTGAGTGTGTACGGCACCAGCAAGGCGCAAGGTGAGGAACGCGTGCAGGCGGTGCTGGGGAAGGAGGCCGTTATTATCCGTACCGGCTGGCTGTATGCGGTCGAAGACCACAACTTCGTGAAAACCATCCTGCGTCTGCTGGCTGAGAGGGATGTGCTGAATGTCATCGCGGACCAGGTCGGTACCCCCACCTGGTCCATGTCCCTGGCCGCGCTGACCTGGGTGATCGTCAAGCGCTCGGAGATCGGAGGCTTGCTGCACTGGAGCGATGCGGGCGTGGCGAGCTGGTATGACTTTGCGGTGGCGATCCAGGAGGAAGCCATGAACCTGGGGCTGGTGAGCAAGGCCATCCCCATCCGGCCCGTCAACACGCAGGACTATCCGTTGCCGGCCAAACGTCCCTGCTACAGCGTGCTGGAAAAACAGGACACCACCGCGCAGACCGGAGTGGCACCGAGTCACTGGCGTACCAATTTGCGCCTGATGCTGCAGGCTCTCAGTCATGCGTAGGTTACTGGTAACCGGCGGTGCCGGTTTCATCGGCACCAACTTTGTGCGCTACTGGGCCGGGAAATACCCCGCAGACAGAATGGTTGTGCTGGACGCGCTGACGTACGCTGGAAATATTTCAAATCTGGATGTGGTCAAGGAGCATCCCGGTTTCCGTTTCGCGCAGGGTGACATCTGCGACGACTCCCTGGTCAATAATCTGATGACAGCGGAGCGCCTGGATACGATCGTGCATTTTGCCGCCGAATCGCACGTGGACAGATCCATCACCGGGCCGGATGCATTTATCCGCACCAATGTTGTCGGCACGCACACCCTGCTTAAAGCCGCAAAACGCACCTGGCTGGACGATAAAACCCGGTCCGGACCCTGCCGATTCCATCACGTTTCCACCGATGAAGTTTATGGTTCCCTGGGATCCGGTGATTCCCCGTTCACCGAACAAACGCCTTATGCTCCCAATTCTCCCTATTCCGCCAGCAAGGCGGCTTCAGATCACCTGGTCAGGGCCTATCACCATACCTATGGGTTGCCGGTAACCGTCAGTAATTGCTCAAATAATTATGGACCATACCATTTTCCGGAGAAATTGATTCCCTTGGTGATACTCAACGCCCTAGAAGGGGAACCTCTGCCGCTATACGGCGACGGCAAGAATGTCAGGGACTGGCTGTATGTGGAGGATCACTGTTGCGGTATCGAATATGTACTGCAGAAAGGCCGGGTCGGCGAGGTGTATAACATCGGCGGGTCGAGCGAGCGCCAGAATGCCGAGGTCGTGAGGAAGCTCTGCGCACTGCTCGATGAGCTCAAACCGCGTGCGGACGGCCGAAGTTATTGCGAGCAGATAACATTCGTTCCGGACAGGCCGGGCCATGACCGGCGCTATGCTATGGATACGCACAAAATAACGTCTGCATTGGGGTGGTGCGCGCGCGAGACATTCGACAGCGGTATGCGCAAGACCGTGCAGTGGTATATAGCCAATTTGCGGTGGTGCATGGAAATTCGCAACACGCGCTACGCAGGTGACAGGCTGGGATTAATCACCTGAGGATTGGCCGGGTATTCCGGCTGCGGGAGAGCCATTGCTGCGGGAAGCTTCAGTCCGTAGGTCATTTGGCCTATGCTGTGTCTGCCAAAGCCACACTGATAATGCATGATACTCGCGAGTTCAGACGCGTGCCCGGTCTCGGAACCGAGAACCGAGTATGACCTGTGCCGCCTACTTGGCAATTTCTGATGGATGACACCATGCCCGGCAAACTTCACATCAAGACCTTCGGTTGCCAGATGAATGAATACGATTCCGCGAAAATGGCGGAGATACTGCGGGATTCCCATGCTTATGAGTTGACCGAGCACGCCGAAGAAGCGGACGTGATCCTGCTGAATACCTGCTCGGTGCGCGACAAAGCCCAGGAAAAGGTGTTCTCGCAGCTCGGTCGCTGGCGCGAGCTCAAGCAGCAGCGCCCTGATCTCATCATCGGCGTGGGTGGCTGTGTGGCCAGCCAGGAAGGCGCAGGCATTGTGAAGCGGGCACCGTTTGTGGACCTGGTGTTCGGGCCCCAGACCCTGCATCGTTTGCCGAAGATGCTGGAAGAAACACGCCACACGCATCGTCCGGTGGTGGACATTTCCTTCCCGGAAATCGAGAAGTTCGACAATCTGCCCCCGCCCAGGGCGGAGGGCGTCACCGCCTTCGTCTCCATAATGGAAGGCTGCAGCAAGTACTGTAGCTTCTGCGTGGTGCCCTATACCCGCGGCGAGGAAGTCAGCCGGCCGTTTGATGATGTGATTGCGGAAATTGCCGAGCTGGCGGAGCAGGGCGTCATGGAAGTGACCCTACTGGGCCAGAATGTCAATGGTTACCGCGGCCAAAGGCACGATGGGTCAATGGCTGACCTTGCGACGCTGATCGAATATATTGCGGTTATGGATAGCATCGAGCGCATCCGTTTCACCACCTCACATCCGCTGGAATTCAACGAACGCCTGATCGAAGCGTTTGCAGGTGTGTCAAAGCTTGCCAATTACCTGCATCTGCCGGTGCAAAGCGGTTCCGACCGGATACTCGCGGCCATGAAACGCAACCATACGGTATTGGAATACAAGGCGAAGATCAGAAAACTGTGGGAGGTGCGTCCCGATATCAGCTTGTCCACCGACATCATCGTGGGTTTTCCGGGCGAAACCGCAAAGGATTTCCAGGCCACCCTGCAATTGGTGGAGGACATGCAATTCGATCAGGCTTTCAGCTTCATCTATAGCCGGCGTCCCGGCACGCCGGCGGCATCCTTTGCGGATGATGTGCCATACGGGGAAAAAGTGCGGCGGCTTGAAACCTTGCAGGCGCGCATTCATGACTTTGGCCAGGCGTATATGCAGCGTCTCGTGGGTAGCACCCAGCGGGTGCTGGTGGAGCGGCACTCGACGAAAAATCCGCGCGAACTTGCAGGCCGGACCGAATGCAACCGCTGGGTTAACTTCGCCGGCGACCAGCGCCTTATCGGCCGGTTTGTGGAGGTGGTAATTACCGAGGTGAAGCAGAATTCCCTGCGCGGACGTCTCACCCAGGCGGGCATACCCGCTTTTGCCAATGCCGGTATCCAGAGCGCAGCAGCGGCGCCCATATCAGGCCCTCTTGGGGGCGGGTAGCCGGGTATCACGGTTGCCATGCGTAATTCCCTCATGTACACTTGAATGTGTACACAGAAAATTTGCCGGGCAAAACCATGGAAAAAGTCAGCGTGCGTGAGGCTCGCGAACAACTTGCCCATCTTCTTGACAGCATCGCGGCGGGGGAGGAAGTCATCATTGTGCGTCGCGGTAAACCAGCTGCCCGCCTGACTGCCGTGCGCAAACCGCAGTGGCAGGGTTTCCCGGATCGCAAGGCATTGCGCGCCTCGGTGCCGGCCTCGGCGGAGAGTGCGGCGCAAGCGGTGCGCAAACTCAGGGATAACGAGCGTTCTTGATGTTCTACGTGGATACCAGCGTGGTGCTGGCATTTTACCGTGCCGAGCCTGAAAGCGCCCGCGCGCAGAAACTTCTGCTCAGTCTTAAGGAACCCGCTTTCATCAGCTCACTGACCGAAGTGGAGGTCGCCTCGGCTCTGGCGCGCTGGGTACGGACCGGCGAAATCACCGACGCGGATGCCAGCCGCATTCATGCGGCGTTCCAGACTGATATCGATGAAGGCTGTTATCGCGTGTTCCCGCTGACCGCGACCTATTACCGTCAGGCAGTGATCTGGCTGTTGGCGCGCAAATCCCCACTGCGCACCCTCGATGCATTGCATCTGGCCTGTGCTGTCAAACGACAGGTGCCGCTCGCAACTTTTGACAAGGTTCTATTGTCGGCGGCGGCAACCTTGGGCGTTGCGACCCATCATCTCTGAAACCATCGGAACGCGGATTCGACCATAACGACATTGCAGCAAATGGATTCGAAACTTGCATCTATTGACATCGCTTTTGAACCCACCGACAACGACCGGCTGGCGAACCTCTGCGGCCAGTTCGACGAGCATCTGCGCCAGATCGAACAGCGCCTGGGTGTCGAGATCAACAACCGCGGCAATCAGTTCCGGGTCATCGGTGACCCGCAGCCGGCGCAGGCGGCGGCGGCGATCCTCAAACAGCTGTATGCCGCCACCGGCCAGGAACGCATCCGCCGTGAGACGGTACATGTGAGTTTGCAGGAATCCGGCATGGCGGCCTTGCTGGAGAATCAGGACGAAGCGCAGGCGCCGGACGACATCGTAGTGACCACTAAGGAAGGGCGGGTGCGGGGGCGCGGTCCGAACCAGCGGCACTACCTGCAGAACATCGCCGATCACGATCTGACCTTTGGCATCGGCCCCGCGGGCACCGGCAAGACCTATCTGGCGGTGGCCAGCGCCGTGGCCGCGCTCAACCGCGATCAGGTGCGGCGGCTGGTGCTGGTGCGGCCGGCGGTGGAGGCCGGCGAACGCCTGGGATTTCTGCCCGGAGACCTGACGGAAAAAGTGGATCCGTATCTGCGCCCCATCTATGACGCGCTCTATGAAATGCTCGGCTTTGAACGGGTCGGGAAATTGCTGGAGCACGGCGTCATTGAGGTGGCGCCGCTGGCTTTCATGCGCGGCCGCACCCTGAATGAGGCCTTCATCATCCTGGACGAAGCCCAGAACACCACTATTGACCAGATGAAAATGTTCCTGACGCGCATCGGCTTCGGCTCACGCACAGTGGTCACCGGCGACATCACCCAGGTGGATATACCGCGGCCGCAGCGCTCCGGATTGCGGGATGCGGTGGAGCTGCTGCGCGGCATGCAAGGCGTGAGCTTCACGTTTTTTACGGCGGCCGATGTGGTGCGTCACCCGCTGGTGCAGCGTATCGTCGCTGCTTACGAACAGCGCGATCTGCCGGAAGAACCGAAGCGCTGATGATACGGGATTGCGGCCGGGCTGCTCTCGGCATCCATGCCTATTTCTCCGTCGGGGATTTCCAAGGGTCGCGCAGCACTTGGCCGCCCACATGCCTCCTGCGTTCGCGGCACTCTTACATCTATGTACAGCATATATTCCTGTACATCAGATGGTCGCTCCCATGATTAGTATTTCTGATGAAATAGCAATCTATTGTAGCGACGATATTCGCCGCAATGGAGATCAACCCGGAATGACAAATACATGATCGGCAAACTGCGGGTGACGGTGCAGCGGGCCACGCGCCTGCGCAAGCTGCCTGCCGACGCGGACTTCACCCGTTGGGTGCGCGCGGCGCTCAGAGGCCGCGGCGCGACGGAACTCGTGATCCGTATTGTGGATGTGGCGGAGGGCCGCCGGCTCAACCGCCGCTGGCGCGGCAAAGACCACGCCACCAACGTGCTGTCGTTTCCCGCCGGGCTGCCGGTGGGCGTGGCCCCGTCGCTGCTGGGCGATCTGGTCATCTGTGCGCCGGCGGTGGCGCGGGAGGCGGTGCGGCAGGGCAAGACGCCCGCGGCTCATTGGGCCCACCTCACGGTGCACGGCACCCTGCATTTGCTGGGGTATGACCACGCGACGGCGGCCCAGGCGGCGGTGATGGAGCCCCTGGAAACGGCCATCCTCGGAACACTCGGTTTCCCGGACCCTTATGGGCCGGGCCGTTGACGTCCGAGGGGGGAGTTAATATTCTTACCAGTAAGAGTAATACTCCAGCGAGGGCTTGCTTGTTATGAAGATTACCGCCAAGGGCCAGGTAACCGTGCCGCAGGATATCCGCCGCCGGCTCGGCCTGATGCCCAACACCGAGGTGGAGTTCAGCGTCTCGGGCGACCGCGCCTACCTGCGCAAGGCCGTGGGCAAGGCCCGCCGCGGCGATGCACTCATCGCGCGCATGCGCGGCCGGGCCACCGTGCGCATGAGCACCGATGAGATCATGGCGCTCACCCGCGCGGAATGAGCGCCGCGCAACGCATCTTGGTGGACAGCAATGTACTGCTCGACGTACTGCAGGAGGACAGGCGTTGGTTTACTTGGTCCGCCCGGCAACTGGCGTGGTGCGCGGAGCAGTCGGAACTGGTCATTAACCCGGTGATATATGCTGAAGTCTCCATCGGCTTCGATACCATCGAGGCGCTGGAGGAAGCGCTGCCGACGAGCCACGTGCGCCGCGAGCCGCTGCCGTGGGAAGCGGCGTTCCTGGCCGGCAAATGCTTTCTGCGCTACCGGCGCCTGGGCGGGACGCGGCGTTCGCCCCTGCCGGATTTTTTCATCGGTGCGCACGCTTCCGTGTCGGGGATGAGCCTGCTCACGCGGGATGCCTCGCGCTACCGGACGTATTTCCCAAAACTTGCCGTCGTTGCTCCTGATGAAGGATGAACGGATAACGACCGTCATGCCAGAGACCAACACGGATAATCACAGCAGTCACGGCCCCGGGCTGCGCGCCTGGTTCGAGAACCTCCGGCAGGTGCTGGCCGGCGAACCCCGCGACCGGGACGAGCTTCTGGAACTGCTGCGCGACGCCCAGAACCGTAACCTGTTCGACAGCGACGCCCAGGCCATGCTGGAAGGCGTGTTGCAGGTAGCGGACATGCAGGCCCGCGACATCATGATCCCCCGCGCCCAGATGGTGGCGCTGGAGAAGGACGCTTCCCTGCGGGAGGTGCTGGCGGTGGTGGTGGATTCTGGCCATTCGCGTTTCCCGGTGGTGGGCGAGAGCCGCGACGAAGTGATCGGCATCGTACTAGCCAAGGACCTGCTGGAACATTTCCTGGAGGATCCTGAGGCCGTCTTCAACCTGCGTGAGTATCTGCGGCCTGCGCCGTTCGTGCCGGAAAGCATGCGTCTGAACGTGCTGCTCAAGAACTTTCGCGCCAGCCGCAATCACATGGCGATGGTGGCGGACGAATACGGCGGGGTCGCGGGGCTGATCACCATTGAGGATGTGCTGGAGCAGATCGTCGGCGAGATTGACGACGAATATGATGTGGAAGACGAAACTCGTATCCTCAAGCACAGCGACCGGCGCTACACGGTGAAGGCCCTGACGTCCATCGAAGACTTCAACGCCTACTTCGGGACCTCCTACAGCGACGCTGAATTCGACACCCTGGGCGGTCTGGTGATGCACGCCTTTGGCCATTTGCCGAAACGCGGGGAGAAGATCCTGATCGGCAAGCTGCGCTTCAAGGTGCTGCACGCCGACAGCCGCCGGCTGCACCTGCTGGAAGTGATGCGTAAGGGGGCTAGCGCTTCATCGGCTTCTGATACGACGGCATGAGCGCCGCGTCCGCCCCAGGCGCACGCAGGCTTTTCTCCGGCATTCCGAGCGCCGCGGGCGAACGATTGCGCGCCGGATTGACGGGCGATGGTCTGGCGCTTTTCGCCGGCGCGCTCACGGTGCTGGCGTTTGCGCCGTTCAATCTTTATCCGTTCGCGATTATCACCCCGGCAGCGCTGTTCTGGCTGTTGGATGGTGTATCGGTGGGCCGCGCCTGGTGGCGCGGTTTTCTGTTTGGCCTGTCGGAATTCGCCTGCGGTGTGTACTGGTTGTATATCAGCATCCATGTCATCGCCAGCGCGCCCCTGTGGCTGACATTCCTGATTATGGCTGCGCTGATGGTTTTCATGGCCGTATACAGTGCACTGGCGTGTGCATTGGGCGTATGGCTCATGCCACGTGCAGGCCTATGGCGCTGGATAGTGGCCTTGCCGGCGCTGTGGACATTGCTTGAATGGCTGCGTGGCTGGCTGTTGACCGGCTTTCCGTGGCTGAGTCTTGGTTACAGTCAGATCGGCAGCTTCTTGAAGGGCTATGCGCCGGTGCTGGGCGTGTATGGCGTGACGCTCGCGGTGATGTTGTCCGCAGGCCTGATGCTGAGTGTACTGGCGCCGAAGGTAAATCTGCGCTCGCGCTTGGTATCGCTCTCGATCCTGGCGGTGTTGTGGATCATAGGTGGGGTGCTGGCATCGGTCTCCTGGACCCATCCTTCCGGCAAACCCCTGCGTGTAAGTCTCATACAGGGCAATATTCCCTCGACCATTAAGTGGGATCCGCAGAGCTTTCAGCCTACGCTGGATTTGTACCGCAAGATGACGGAGGAACACTGGAACAGCCGCTTGATCGTCTGGCCGGAATCCGCGGTGCCGGATTATGCGGATGAAGTCTGGGACGATTTTCTGGAGCCGCTGGAAAAAGAAGCTCGTGCCCACGGTGCTGAGCTGTTCATCGGCGTACCCACGGAGGATCCGGCCACCGGCGCCGCCTATAACAGTGTCATCAGTCTCGGCGGTCACGATGGCGTGTACAGCAAGCGGCATCTGGTGCCCCTGTCGGAATATTTTCCGCTGCCAACGTGGGCCAGGCGCTGGCTTCAGAGTATGAATCTGCCGTATTCCTCTTTCACCCCGGGCGCCGTCAACCAGCCGTTGCTGCAGGTAGCGGGCTATGCGGTGGGCACCTCCATCTGTTACGAAGACGCCTACGGCAATGAGATAATGCAGGCCTTGCCGCAGGCGGCATTCCTGGTGAATGTCAGCGATGATGGCTGGTTCGGGGATTCCATCGCGCTGCCGCAGCATTTCGAGATCGCGCGCATGCGCGCGCTGGAAACCGGGCGTTATCTGTTGCGTGATACCAATACGGGGATCACGGCCATCGTCAATAACCAGGGCGCGGTGGTAAAAAGCCTGCCGCGCAGCACGCGCGGCGTACTGACCGGCGTGGTGGTGCCCTATGCGGGCGGTACACCGTATCAATACATCGGCAATGCCGCGGTGGTGTTGGGCTGTTTGCTGCTGCTGTTTGCGGCAGGCCTGGGAAGGAAATGGAGCTTCGGAAACTCACAACATGAATAACCCGGCGCAGTCGGATATCGGTAAAACCACCCATAGCATCAGCGCACGCAGCGACCGGTTTTTGCGTGTGATTATTACTGTATTGGTGCTGGCCTTTCCAGCGGTTGTGCTTTTCGTTAATCACGGCGACAGCTACACCCTGGGGCTGCTGCTGCTGATCGGCGTCTGGGTGTGGCTGCGCGACGGCGCGTGGGTCTGGCTGACCCGCGACAGCAGTTATTTGTGCCTGGTATTTGTGCTGCTGTTCGCGGTGGCGGTGCTGGCGTATATCGCCGGCCTTCAGACCGAGTCCGGCTTTCATTTTCTCGGCCGCTATCTGCGCTTCCTGCTGATCGTGCCGGTATATTTGGCGTTCCGGCGCTACCCACCCACCGCCAAAACCGTATTCGTCGGTCTGGCACTGGGAGCGTTAACGGCCGGTATACTGGCGAGCCTGCAATTTATGCACGCCCATGGGTCAATCCGGGTGGCGGCGCAAACCGATCTCTCGATTATCTTCGGCGATCTCACCACCACCATGGTGTTGTGCATGGCGGCGGGCTTTGGCCTGATGGCGGCTTCCCGGCGCCACTGGTCGGTGCCACTGCTGATCCTGTGCCTAGCCGGCGGCGTGGCGGCGACGCTGCTGTCCGGTACGCGTGGTGCCTGGCTGCCCTTGTTCCTGCTGATACCGGCGCTGGCCACGCCCGCGGCCGGTTTTCTCAAGCGCCGCTATGTCTTTGCAATCATGCTTGTATTGGTGGCGGCCTTCTCATCATTTTATTTTGTGGCACGGAGCGACACACAGGAGCGCATCGCCATTGTGGGAACGAATATGCGGAATTATTTCACCGGGCTTAAGACCGCCAAGGCGCGATTCGCCGGGGAGGGTACGAATCTGCACTGTGATAGCAACAAGGCTTTTCTGAATGCCTGGCTGCGCGAAAGCTTTCTTGCTGTGAATCTCAAGCAGGATGCTTCGGTAGTGGCTGACAGGAAGCTGGATGATATGCGGGTTTGCACGCACAGCTTTGCCATACGTCTGCATAACCGTGGTGAGCTGTCGGTCTCCGGGGCTGCCTTCCCGCGCATCGTCGATGATGGAGCCGGTCCGCAGAAGACGGAATTGCTGCTGCGCGGCAAGGGCGCTGTTTCCTTCGCCGGCACCGGGCAGAAAACCGTGAATTTCGATTCCGCAGCTTATAGCCGCATAGCACTTTATTCCGGTAATTCAACCGGAGACGCAATAGTCGTCTATGTCCAGCCTCACGAAAGCGTATGGCTGGTGCCCACCGACGGATTTTTCGGCGAATACAGCATGTCGCTGGCAAAGACCTCGGTCGGCCAGCGTTTTGAGTTGTGGCGAGCCGCCTGGCGTCTGTTCCTGGAACATCCTCTAATCGGCGTGGGCACCGGGGCCTATCAGGCAAAAACCAATCAATTGATCCGCCAAACGAAGGTTGCCCCGTTTATCGGCATCTACGATCATCCGCACAACGATTATCTGGATGCGCTTTCAAGCCGCGGACTCCTGGGTTTTGTTGCGTTGCTTGCCATACTGCTGATTCCTCTTTGGCGCTTCCTGCGGGCGACGCGCAGTCCGGCGCATGCGTCTCATGCCATCGGCTTGGCCGGGGTGTTGATGGTGGCCGGTTTCGCCATCTATGCCATGACCGACACGATTTTCCTGCACTCGATCATGATCACCTGGTATGTGATTTACATGGCCTTGTTTTATGCGCTGCTGGATACGCAAGCCGCTTCACAGACAAATCTGAAGCCAGCCGAATGATGCAAGAGCACTATCACCCGCAATCACTGGAAGCCGCGGCCCGCAGCATATGGCGGGAAGGCGGCTTGTTCGCGGCGGTGGAACGGAATGACGCGGAGAAGTACTACTGTCTGTGCATGTTGCCGTATCCCAGCGGCCGGCTGCACATGGGACACGTGCGCAATTACACCATCGGCGACGTAATCACCCGTTATCAGCGCATGCAGGGCAGAAGCGTGCTGCAACCCATGGGCTGGGATGCTTTCGGCCTGCCGGCGGAAAACGCCGCCATCAAAAACGGCATGCCACCGGCGCAATGGACTTACGACAACATTGCCTACATGCGCGGGCAACTGCAGTCCCTGGGGTTTGCCATTGACTGGTCGCGGGAGATCGCCACCTGCGATCCGAACTATTACAAATGGAACCAATGGCTGTTCCTGCGCATGCTGGAGAAGGGCATCGCCTACAAAAAGACCGGCAGTGTGAACTGGGACCCGGTGGACCAGACGGTGCTGGCCAACGAGCAGGTGATTGACGGCCGCGGCTGGCGTACCGGCGCGTTGGTGGAGAAACGCGAGATCCCCATGTATTACCTGCGCATCACCGGGTATGCGGACGAATTGTTGAGCGCGCTCGACGGGCTGGGTGGTTGGCCTGAACGCGTCAAAACGATGCAGGCCAACTGGATCGGCAGAAGCGAGGGCGTGGAAATCGGCTTTCCCTATGACGGCGGCGTGCTCAAAGTGTTCACCACCCGCGCCGACACGCTCATGGGCGCCACTTATATAGCCGTGGCGGCGGAGCATCCGCTGGCCGCCAGGGCCGCGGCGCTGGATACCAAGGTCGCGGCCTTCATCGAGGCATGCCGCCAGGGCGGCGTCACCGAAGCCGAACTGGCCACCCAGGAGAAGAAGGGCGTACCCACCGGCCTCACGGTGCGGCACCCGCTTACCCATGAGTCACTGCCACTGTGGGTCGCCAACTACGTACTCATGAGTTACGGCGAAGGCGCGGTGGGGGGCGTGCCCGCCCACGACCAGCGGGATTTCGAATTCGCCAGGAAGTACGGTTTGCCCATCAAGTTCGTAGTGCGCGCCCCGGCGGACCCGGCCCCGGATGTCCACGGCACGGAGCTGGGCGTGGTTGGCAAGGACGTGGTGGTGTGCAATTCCGGCAAGTACGACGGCCTCGGTTACCAAGCGGCGGTGGATGCCATCGCCGCGGATCTCGCCGCCAAGGGCCTGGGCAAGAAACGCGTGCAGTACCGTCTGCGCGACTGGGGTGTGTCCCGTCAGCGCTACTGGGGCTGTCCCATCCCCATCGTTCATTGTGAACATTGCGGCGACGTGCCGGTACCGGATAAGGATCTGCCGGTGGTGCTGCCTGAGGACCTGATTTCGGACGGCAGCGGCAATCCGCTGGCGAAATGCGCAGCCTTTGTGCGCGTGCCCTGCCCGCGATGCGGCGAACCGGCACGCCGCGAAACTGACACCCTGGATACCTTCGTGGATTCCTCCTGGTACTACCTGCGTTATGCCTGTCCGGATAACGAGCGTGCCATGGTGGATGCGCGGGTCAATTACTGGTTGCCGGTGGACCAATATATCGGCGGCATCGAGCATGCCATCCTGCATTTGCTGTATTCACGTTTCTGGACGCGGGTGATGCGCGATCTCGGATTGCTGCGCTTCGACGAGCCGTTCACCAAGCTGCTGACCCAGGGCATGGTGCTGAACCACATTTATTACCGCAAGGAAACCACCGGCGGCACCAGCTACTACAATCCAGATGAAGTCACGCCTGTTTATGGGGACAACGGCCAGATCAGCGGCGCCACACTCAAGCAGGACGGCCAAGCGGTGGAATACGGCGGCCTGGGCACCATGTCCAAATCCAAGGCCAACGGTGTGGACCCGCAGACACTGGTGGACAAGTACGGCGCCGATACCGTGCGGCTGTTCATGTTGTTTGCCGCACCACCGGAACAGACCCTGGAATGGTCCGAAACCGGTGTGGAAGGTGCGCACCGGTTCCTCAAGCGGCTGTGGAGGGCGGTGGCGGAGCATGTCAACGCAGGACCCGTGCCGCAACTGGAGGTTGCCGCGCTCGACGACGCTCAGCGCGCCTTGCGGCGGCAGATCCACGAAACCATCGTCAAGGTGGGCGATGATATCGGCCGCCGCTACACCTTCAATACGGCGGTTGCAGCGGTCATGGAACTCCTGAATGCGCTGACGCGCAGCGAGCCGGTAGGCGCTCAGGATCGGGCCGTGAAACAGGAAGGCCTCGAAGCCATCGCGCTGCTGTTGGCACCCATGACCCCGCATATCTGTGAGACACTCTGGCGCGAGCTCGGCCATGGCTCATCGGTAATGAGCGTGCCTTGGCCTAGACCGGATGCGGCTGCATTGCTGCGGGATCGCGTCGAGCTGGTGGTGCAGGTGAACGGCAAACTGCGTGGCCGGATTTCGGTACCCGCCGACGCGGAGCGCGCCCAGCTGGAACAGGCAGCGCTCTCGGAAGCCAATGTGCGCAAGTTTGTCGAAGGCAAAGCGGTTAAGAAGGTGATCGTGGTACCGGGAAAACTGGTGAACGTGGTGGTTTGATGGGCAAACTCGCGCGTCTTGCTGTATTGCTGGGCATTCCATTGCTGCTGGCCGGCTGTGGCTTTCATCTGCGCGGACCCGCGCATTTACCTGCGGCCATGCAGCGAACCTACATCGCCGATGCCGGTGGTGATACCGAACTGGTGCGTGAGCTGCGGCGCAATCTGATCACGCCCACCACCAAGGTAACTGGCGATGCCACTACCGCCACGGCGGTGCTCAATATCCTGAAATCCCAGCGTTTCCAGCGGGTTTTGTCGGTGAGCAATACCGGCCAGCCGCTGGAGTACCAGGTGGCCTATGAAGTGCAGTTCTCGCTCACCGCTGCCGGTGGCAAGACGTTGTTGGCAGCGCAGACGCTGACGCTGACGCGCAATTATGCCTATGACGTGGCCAACGTGATCGGCGATACCGAACAGGCCAATGTGCTGTACAAGGCACTCGAGGACGACATGGCGCAATTGATCCTGTTCCGTCTCGAAGCCGCCGGCCGAAAGCCGCAAGCAGGACATTCACCTTGATGGGATTTATGACGATAGCGTCGCGTCGCTCGTGACGGCCGGTACGGTCCCGGCGTCCCGGCCACTCGCTCCAGCGACGGCCCATTCCTTTGCTGCGGCACGCCCGGCGTTCGGAAACCGTTACTGCGCACGGTTTCCTCCACCCTGGCTTT
>DAHUYB010000038.1 GCA_027315405.1 Gammaproteobacteria bacterium
GCGTATGGCGCTGACCCTCGGCGCGGTTGCCGCCGCGGGCGTGGCCGGTACGGCCATGGCACAGGACACCGGCACCACCCCCACCACCAGCAACAACGCCAAAGAATTGCAGACCATCGTGGTCACCGGTTCGCGCATCCGTCGCGTGGACATCGAGACCTCGAACCCGGTCATCGCGATCGGTCGCGAGGCCATCCAGAACGCTGGCGGCCTGACCATCGGCAGCGTGGTGCAGGCTATTCCATCCAATACCGGCAGCTTCGCCAACCCGCAGACCAACAATGGTGGCGGCACTGGCGCCTCAGGAGTCAACCTGCGCGGTCTGGGCTCCAACCGCACGCTGATTCTGGTCAATGGCAACCGCATCATCAATGGGGATCTGAATTCGATCCCGAAAGACATGGTCGAGCGCGTCGAAGTGCTGAGTGATGGCGCATCGGCCATCTACGGCTCCGACGCCATCGGCGGCGTGGTCAACATCATCACCCGCAAGAACTACCAAGGTGCCGAGTTCAGCACTGACTACGGCATCTCCGATCATGGCGATGGCGCCCGCCGCGGCTTTAGCTTCACCTTCGGCCAGTCTGGCGAGAAGGGCAGCATCATGGGCGGCATCGAGTACAACAAGCAGGACCAGATCCTGGCCGGCAACCGTAGCTTCTCCAAGAACGCGGTATCGCTGACCGGATCGCCGAGCACGCCGCCCTACTCGTACATCGGCGGCTCGTCGTTCCCACCCCAGGAAAACATCCAACTGCCGCCTAACCTGCAATCGACCTTCGGTTGCAAACATGTTTCTTTGAATCCGGGGGGCAATCCCCAGGTTGCTAGCACTGCCAATTACCACTGCTTTGGTAATAGCGACAAGTACAACTACGCGCCCATCAACTTGATCATGACCCCGCAGGAACGCACTTACGCATGGGTCAACGGCGATTACCATCTGTCAGACAATGTCGATGCGTACTTGCAGTTCTATCACACTAAGGCAACGTCTGGCTTCCAATTGGCTCCTGCACTGGTGGGAGCTGATTCGATCGGTGGCAACGCCACGATTTCCGCCCAGAGTTATTACAATCCATTTGGCGTTGCTTACACGCCATTCGGTGGCTATGACTTCCGTGCCCGCTTGACTTCCGCCGGTCCGCGCGCAGCGCAATTTGGCACTACTACGGATCAGCTGTTTACCGGACTTAAGGGCAGCCTGGATTTCCTCGGCCATAATTGGGATTGGAATGCTGGTCTAGGCTATGGTCACTTCAGTCAAATCACCATCACTCAAGGACTGCCCAATATCGCCGAGTTAAGTCAGGCAATGGGGCCATCTGGTTTAGATGCAGCCGGCAACGTAGTCTGCGGTGTGCCGGGTAGTAACGGCATCGTGCCTACAGCAAATATCATTCAGGGTTGCACACCGATCAACGGCTTTGATCTCAATAACCCTAAGTATCTGTCCGTCATCAAATCGGTTGCCGCCAACGCCATCAGTGACACCTACAGTCAGGAGCGCTACGAGCACGTCGATGCCAACGGCGCGCTCTTCAATCTTCCCGCTGGCGAAGCCCGCCTGGCTGTAGGCGCGGTGTATCGCCAAGAATATACGCGCACCATCGTCGATCCGGTTCTGCTGATCAATCCATCGACCGGTAGTTGCACCTTGGGCAGCCAGTGCTCATCCAACTTGCAGGGCGGCTACAACGTCAAAGAAGCCTACGGTGAGTTGTTCGTGCCCATCCTCAAGGATGCGCCGTTCGCCAAGTCGCTGAATGTGGATATTGGCGATCGTTATTCGAAGTACAGCACGTTCGGCAACACCAACAACACCAAGCTGGCGGTCGAGTGGCGCCCCATCAACGATCTGCTGTTGCGCGCCACGGTGACCACGGTATTCCGTGCGCCGACGATCAGTAACGTTTACGGATCACCGATCAGCAGCGCCCCCTCGCTCAGCAGTGATCCCTGCAATGGTTACACGGGTAATCCGGTAAACCCTGCGTGCGTGAATGTGCCCACGAATGGCACATTTGTTGATAACAACGTTGCCTTGCATCAACAGATTAGCGCCCTCAGCTCTGGTTCCAAATACGCTAACTTCCCGCTGGGCCCGGAGAAAGGTAAGTCATTCGACTATGGCTTCGTGTATGACCCAAGCTGGCTGCCTGGCTTCTCGACCTCGGTCGATTTTTGGCGCGTCTATCTCAACAACACGATCACTCAGATTGGCGCGCAGACCATTCTCGATCAATGTTCAGCGGGCCAGACTATCTTCTGCCCACTCATCACGCGCTATGCCTCAGGTCCAAACCAAGGGCAAATTCAGCAGATCCTGCAGCCTACAGTCAATCTAGGTCGCACGGATGCTGGCGGCGTGGATTTCGGCTTCCGCTATCGCTTACCGCAGTTTAACGTGATGGGTGTGGACCCCGGCCACTTCGCGGTCAGCTTTAACAGCACTTACTTGTCGCAATTTAATGTACAGACCGCGCCAGGAACCCCAGCAAATGCCGTGTACCACTTTGCCGGGCATTTCATAAACTTCAACTCTGCGGCCGTAGGTGCGTGCCCGAATACAGTGGGGGGCATTTGTATGTTCCCGCGCTGGCGTGCGCAAGCCCAGTTTGACTGGAATCGCGGTCCGTGGGATGCATCATGGCGCATGCGCTACATCGGCAAATTCCGCCTCGGCAACCCTAATCTGTCTGAAGGAACCAGCGCGATTTCTGGTCTACCGGGCTATGTGATTCCTTACGGCTCGACCACCTACAGTGATTTGTCTGTGGGCTACGAAATCGCGCCGATCAACACCAAGTTCCAAATCGGTATCAACAACGTGTTCAACAAGCAGCCTCCGTTCCTGTATGCAAACAACACGTTGAATGCCAATACCGACCCGGCCGACTTCGACCTGATCGGGCGTTACTACTGGGGCCGCGTGACCGTTAAGTTCTAAACGGTCATCAGGCTGCACAATCGAGCCGCGCGGCATGTCCGCGCGGCTCTTTTTTTCGGGAGTGCCATGCGCGACATCGTGTATGCCTTGCAGACCGGTGATCCGGTCCGTGCCGAGGTTGAATGCCGGGAGCGGCTGCATGCGCAGCCGGATGACGAGAACCTGTTGGTATTGCTGGCGCTGAGCCTCCACCACCAGGGCCGCAATGACGAAGCGGTGGCTGTGCATCAGCAACTGACGCAGCTGTTTCCGGATGCCGCCCTGCATTGGGCCAATCTTGCCGTGGCACTGCGGCAGAGCGGACGTGAGCCCGAGGCCATCAGCGCCTGTGAGCAGGGCTTGCGGGTCGTACCCGACGATCCCGAGCTGTTGGCCAGTCTCGGCGGGATGCGCCTACGTCAGCGCGAATACGAAACCGCACGCGACCTGTTGCTGCGCGCGCACGCCTTGAAACGGGATGATGCGGAGATCGCCATCCAAGCCGCGCAGGCGGCCATCGCCTGCCGCGATTACTTTGCCGAGGACCTGATCCAGGGCTGGCGCCGCTGGCTGCCGTTGGCGGATGGCGCACAGTTCGATCTCGCCTTTGCACTGATGACCATTGGTGATGCGCCGGCGGCGCAGCAATTGCTCGAGGATCTGGTGGCGCGCGCGCCAAACAACCTCCGTGCGTTGACGCTGCTGGCTAGCGTGTACGAGCGCAGCAATCGGCTGGACGATGCCCGCGCGCTGATCGCCCGCATCAAGGAGCAGGCTGGCGAGCTGGATGCGGCGGTCGCGCACGATATCAGTCACTGCGAGGCGCGCCTGATCGAGCGGTCCGGAGACTTTGCCGCTGCGCGCAGCATGTTGGAAACACGCGGATCACGTGGCCCCGAGGATTCCGACCACTACTTCGCACTCGCGCAGGTTTGCGACAAACTTGATGACCGAGCCGCGGCTCTGCAGGCATTGCACGCCGCCCACGCCTTGCAGATCGAGGATATGCGCCGCGCGGCGCCCAAGCGCTTTGCTTCGGACGCACCGGTGTTCCCTGCTGCCAATTACTGGTTCAGCGTGGAAGATGACGCAGCATGGCCGAAATTGCATGCTCCGAAAGCTGCGGAATCCCCGGTGTTTATCATCGGCTTCCCCCGCTCTGGCACCACGCTGCTGGAACAGATGCTGGATGCTCATCCGCTGCTGCAATCCATGGACGAGCGACCCTTTTTCAACGTGCTGGGCGACAGGCTTTCCGAGGCCGGCCTGCGCGTGCCACGTGAACTATACCGGCTGCAACAAAGCGAT
>DAHUYB010000088.1 GCA_027315405.1 Gammaproteobacteria bacterium
TCAGAACCAAAGAGCGATGTATCCTCACGAATAGGTTTTTGGGCAACCTGTCTTCAAAATGAGTGATTTTATTCTTGCTGTGAAGAACCTCGCCGGTAGCCAGTGTAATATCAATGTAATCGCCCGAGGCCTGGATATACACAATATTTGCAATATTGATTGCCCTGATAGACCGCCCGATCTTGACGAAAACCCTAAAGGTTCCGCTATTTGCTTCATTACTCATGTAATGATCCATCATTGGGTTAAGCATAGGCACGTTCTCCAGTATCTGGCCGATTTGCCTTATTTAGGCATGCATCCCGATTCCCGCCGATACCACCCCAGAACACACCCATCCGAGAAAGGGCTGGAAAGATTACTGTCACACTCTCAAAAGCACCTTCGATTGGGAGGCCAGCAGCTCGAGATTTCGATTTCTGAAAATTCACACAATCACGACAAAAGCATAGAGCAAACATCTCTATGTAAGGATGAAATATTTCCAATTCATTTTTATTTGGCTATGCCGGTATTGCATGGCCTGCTTAAGCCCAACCTGAATAAAGCAATGTCCCGTCTATCCAGTGTTAACCCTGAATTAACGTTTTGCCGTCGTTACATGCCTTTTGGCAGACGAAATAACATCATTGAACCTCAGTAACCACAGGTGTTGCTTGACGTGCCCCGCGCATCAGCGTGCGCGTACCCGGTTACCGGGTAGCCCCCACCTGGCTGAAGGGCGCACAGCCCGCGTCTGCTAGCTGATCGGAATTGATGATGGTGAATCCGCTACTCGTATCGGAAATAAACGGGGCTATCTGCTTGCCTGCGGTGACAGTCACGGTACGTAGGGGCGTATTGGCGCCGGGATGGAGTGTTGGTTGGAGCGGTTGACTTGAGAATCCCCGGTTACAGCCGCTCAAAAACGCAATAATGCCGAAAAACAAACATAATGGTTGACCAGCAGTTGGCCCACAACGGAACGTGGTCGTGATGCTGAAAGCGTGCGCAAGGCATTTGCGAAGTAACTGAAGAGCCACTAGCGTGGTTGCCAGTCACATTGCCCCGGCCTTTACTGATAGTTTTTGGGGAGGCCTTTTCGTTTCCACTGCCGATGGAATTAACATCAAGCCGAGCAATGGTATCGAGGACGACCGAGTTCCGTTACCCACGAAAGCAGAACTATCGGCGATGCGCTCACACGGACGTTATATTTTCACTGTGGGTGCAGATGGCCCCATAAATTCAATGCTCGTCTTTAGAGCATTCGATTCCTATCGGGCTTTATGCATACCGCGCATCAAGCTCTTAGAGGTACCAAATACCGGACACGAGAATCTTAGCCACCGTTGGCTGGATTACATTCTAAGCTACCTCGATTCTCCAGGGACGCTGGATCATTCCCGGTCATGTATGGATGGATAATTGGATTAATAGGGCAATTTAAGAAATTTACCGGAAACCATCTTGGCAATAAAACCGTTTTCAAAGATATGGCTGGGTATTGTGAAAATGCATTTCAGGGCGACGGGGTGTATTACGGCCCCGGAGTCGACGATGCGATTGGCGGCTCTTCACCCGATTCATACGACGTACATCCCATGCCGCACAATATGAGCAACGTACATGTGTACGTTCCCAAAAACGCCGGTCATTACAGCTGGTTTAACAACCCGAATGTAATTCAACAAGACCTGGTCGCCGCTCTGCAAAGCATCTCCAAACAGAGTAATCAAGTCTTTCTTTTGCTCATATCGAAATGCATCTCCACCTTAAGCTGCCAGATGCTTTCACAGACAGTCAAAATCTGCGCACAACTCATCGCTAAAGGTCGCCAATGGATACGGAGGCGGACTCGTAGCACAAAATAAGAAATGAATTGGAGTTATTTCACCTTTATTCCGGCACACACCACTGCAGATGGGCTATACCATGTTTCATGGACACGCAAGTAGATCATCTGATTAAGACTGCAGGTCTCCTGCCTAGTCCTAAATTTAAGTTAAGGAGTTGTATATGACATACCGTATCGCATACAGAAAGCACAGCATCAGATTGGCGCTCCCTTGGGTAATCGGCTTGGCGCTTATCGCCGTTGGCGGCATGGCCCTAGCCGATCACGTGCCGCCAGGCATCCTCGTAATCCACTTTCGCACGCCACCTGACTACATGGAGCGCCCTGCGGGTTCCGGTCCCTATAGCCAGCAAGAAATTCGGGACGCTATGCATCTGGCCAAGATTGGCGATGCAGAAGCGGAATCGAACCTCGGTGTCATGCTAGCGAGTCGCGGCGAATATCAAAAAGCTGTTTATTGGGAAAAGCAGGCTGCTGACTCTGGGTTAGACACAGCCGCCTACAATCTCGGCACTATGTATTTCAACGGAAAGGGGTTCCCGCAGGATTACGCCAAGGCGCACCAATGGTTTGAACAGGCTGCCAAACGCAGCAATAAATATGCCGAATTCCAATTGGCCATGATCTATGATACAGGACAAGGTGTAACGAAAGATCCGTCACGGGTAATTTACTGGTATACGAAAGCGGCACGTCAGGGCCTGCCCGCCGCTCAATACAACTTGGCGGTGATTTATCACAACGGGGTTGAGATCGCGCAGGACGACGTCAAAGCCTACGCTTGGATGCTATCAGCGCAGAAAAATGGCTTGGATACCCGTGATGCGCTCACCACCATCTCTCGAGGCATGACGCCAGCGCAGATCCAGAGCGCAGAAACATTGAGCCACAACTTATCGTCGGAATCATTGCCGTGAACCTGGAATATCTGTTTGGCGATATCCAACCCGATGGTGCTAATCTTCATGTGAGCGTCCTTTCTCATGTGATGTGGAATAATCGACTTATCCACTCTGGCACATTACGATGCCGAATTGAGAGGCGGCGTCCATATCATCTAAATAAGGAGGTTCTTCAGAATGCGCATCCGCAGTGTGGGTTATGGCGTGGTGGAGCCCGGATCGTTGCCGACTCTTACCGGAGTGCCCCGTGGTTCGAGCTGCCTTGGTTGAGATCGAAACCGGCCTCGTTAGAACGTGACCCGGGACTCCCTCGCCAGCTGAGTTGTCCTGACTTCGCCCCCTTTTCGACCGATAAGTGAGAGCAACATAAAAGACCTGTCACAGTTGGGCCGTATTCTGTTCACCTTTGCCATCGGGGGGCTCGGCATTCAGGCTTTTATCTGTTCTGCCGTGATCTATGAACTTGAACCCGTGCCTTCTTGGCTACCAGACCAGGTGGTTTTAGCCAACCTGACCGGATTCTTTTTCGTGGCGATCGGCATTGGACTGACGATCAACAAACTCTCTCGCTTAGCGGCCATCTCGCTGGGCTTGATGCTGCTGCTTTGGGTATTGATTCTTCATGTGCCCCTGCTGGTGCCCCATCCCGCCTCGGACTTGTCCTTTGCGTTTGAAACGCTTGCCCTCTGTGGGGTGGCGTGGACGATGGCCGCAAACCCCTCGCCCGGTACGAGTGTCATGAACCGCTGGGAAGCCGCCGTTAACAGGCTAGCCAGTCTCGGCCGATACGGATTTGGGATTTCGCTGCTCGCATTCTGCGTCGTCAATTTCATCTATCATGATTTTATCGCCGGCATGATACCGACCTGGATTCCGGCGCATCAGTTTTGGGCATACTTCACCGGCATCGCCTCTTTAGCCGCCGGTGTCAGCATTCTCACAGGGATACAGGCTCGCCTGGCACTCACCTTGCTCGGAAGCATGTATGGTTCCTGGGTGTTGGTTATCCACATTCCCTACCTCGCGGCCAATCCGCACGACCGGGGAATGTGGACTGATATGTTCATCACCCTGGCATTGTCGGGTGGGGCTTGGCTCATCGTTGGCAGTATACCGCCTGAGAGGACTGTAAATCGAACCCTACGAAGTTGGATTGCACGTGTCATAACTCTACCGCGCAATCAGGGTTGATATCACCTTGCGATAGATTGTAGGTTTTCGCTAGAAACCGGCTGTGCTTATCTCGCATCTTCAGTATTGCATTTTATCGTCGCATGTTGATCAGAGTCGATAGCGTCGCTGGTGACCTGCCTGCGGCAGGCAGTCGGCCAGTACGATCCCGGCGTCCCACGTCTGGGATTTCCGAGGGTCGTCCCGGCCACTCGCGCCAGCGACGACTATTCTTTTCCCTGCGGCCGTCCGGCGTTCGTCGTCCTGTCAGTGGACGCTGTGCGTCCCCCATTGACGCCTCATCCACAATGAGTTTAATACCCCGGCGCAAACCTCACACCCCCGCGCACACTCCGGCGTGCTACGTTCGCTGGGCTACCGCAGGCTCTTCGCTTCGCGCTTCCTTGGCTGCATCGGCCATGCCAGCAGCGAATCTACTGTCATTGGAGCTGATGGGCTACCCCGCACCTAGAATAAGCCCTGCTCCCGCCAGCTCGCCCGGGTGTGGGGGGTTGGGCCAACGCCTATGGCCCCGTACCTGACAACGCCAAGCACCCTCCCGCGTTATGTACTACAACAGTCCGGGGTTGGGATTGCACTGCCACGGCAGAACCACGGCTGGCGGCCCCGAAATTGGCCAAGCGGCTGGCTGGGACTTGGTGACAGCAGGAGTTTACCCCTACAATTAGCCGCTCAAATCCATCCCAAGAGGCTTTCTTTCAATGAAGACCACCGTACGCATTATTACGCTTGCACTCATGTTCGGCCTTGCCGGCGTGCTGACTACCGCCTGGGGCGCCGAGTCGGTCGTGGATCTAATCACTCAAGGTGAAACCGCAGCGGCTGCCATGAAATCCGCCAAATCCGAGCTGGATGCGGCGCTTCAAAAAAACGCCGCGTTGGCCGCCGAGGGCAAGCAGATTCAGGCGCAGCAACAGCAGATTCAAGCTGGCATTGCCGCCTATAAGAAAAAAGTAGCCAATGTGCAAACCGAAACCGATAACTACAAGTCAACCTGCAGCAGCAAGCAGCTGAATACGGATCAATACAAAGCCTGCAAGGCACAACTCGCGCAAGTTAATACAGATATCGCCACGGTCAATACGGAACAACCAAAACTCACCAAAAATCAGTCTGACTGGCAAACGCGTGCGGTCAAATACAACCAGGCAATCCAGACTGCGCCCAATGAGGTGCGTGCGGCCGACAGCAAGTATCGCAATGCCATGGTTGACCAATATCACTGGCTGGATAAGGCACGCCTTATGGTGGCCTCGCCGGCGTTTCAACCTTACGCGAAGAAGGCGGGTTGCCCGAATGTCAGGAATCCATCCAAGACTTCCGAGGCAGCGATAAAAATGAGTGATGAAATCCTCGCCTGCCTCAAGAAAGTAGCGAGCATGAATTAACCTTTCAAGGTTTTATGCCTGCCCCATACAAACGCCCGACACTCGCCGGGCGTTTGTTTTTGCGACCATTGCTATGGATACAGATTTATAACTTGAGCGGCGCCAGACCCTGGCTTGTGAGCTGTGTGTTTAGGGTGGGAATCCCACTCGCCTGCAGCCGCTTCCAGCCGGACATCGCGGTATCGGCGTTGCCCATATAGAACTTGAAGGCCGCGTAGTAGGACGCCGGCGGCGCGCGATCGCCATCATCCACCTGGGTTGCCAGGTCAGCCAGGCCGCGATTGATGGAATCGAAACTGTCGTCGCTCTTGGGTTTGTCCGCGAGCATCATCACCTGCTGATCCAGGTCGCTCACCGTTTGCAGCAGTTTGGCATTGGCGGACTCGCCCATGAAGCGAGACTTGAGTGCCGCAAGCTGTGTATGCAAACGCTCTAGAGACGCATGCGCGGTAAAACTTTGGTCCATGGCGGCGTCGATGCGGTGCGCCAGGTTGAGCTGCTGTGCCAGTGCGCCAGGGGCCGGTTGCACGCGTGGATCCAGAATCACTGTCAGCGGCTGACGGTAGTGGGCACCGTTCACCGTTAATTCCACGGTGTAACGGCCCGGCAGTACCCGCGGCCCTCTTGGCACCATCGGCGTACCCTGACCGTAAAGAGCGGCGATGGAATAACCGTAAATGATCGCCCGCGGCCGCGGGAAACGCAGGTTCCAGATAAAGCGGTGTGCGCCGGGTGTGGCCGGCAGCGATGCCGGCGGCACCAGCCAGCCATCGGTGAAATACTGATTGGCCTTGAGTTTAGACAGTGCAGCGTCGTTCGCATAGGCACGCACCAGCTTGCCTTGGCCGTCATAGATCGCGAGCTTGACCGGCCCATGCACGTCCTTGCCCAGCCAGTAATCCACTACCGCGCCTGCGGGCGGATTCTGGCCGGCGGGGATTTCCGGAGGCAGCGGCGTGTCCTTGTTGTTGTTGTTACGCACACGCACCGCAGCGGCCGGCTTGAACAGATAGGCCGTGGTTTCCATCACCGATGGACGGGCCTGACGCAGCGGTGTTATGTCATCCAATATCCACAGGGCGCGGCCCTGGGTGGCGGCGATCAGGTCATCACCGTGCAGCGTAAGATCCCGCACCCGCACCGTCGGCAGGTTAAGTTGCAGCGGTTGCCAACGATCGCCGTCATCAAACGACACGTACACGCCCGCATTGGTGCCGGCATACAGGAGACGCGGGTTCTTCAAATCCTGGCGCACCACATACACATACTGACCAGCGGAAATCCCGCTGGTGATTTGTGTCCAATGATGACCGTAATCATGAGTACGGTAGATGTAGGCACCGCGATCATTCCGGCGGTGCGCATCCACGGCGACGTAAGCGCTCGCCGGGTCCGTCGGCGAAGCGTCAATCTGGTTGACGCGCCCCCATAACGGCAGGCCGGCAGGCGTGACATTCTGCCAGTGCTTGCCGCCATCGCGGGTCAGATGGATCAGGCCGTCATCACTGCCCACCCAGATTTCACCGCGCTTCACGGACGAAGGCGCGATGGTGAAGATCTCGCCATAGCCGCAGGCGCGCGCTTCCAGGAGCGTGATGGTATCGCTGTCGCAATTCCCGGCAGCTTTGGGATCGGCGCCGCTCAGGTCCGGACTGATGATGCGCCAGTGCAGACCTCCATCGCTGGTCTTGAACAGGTATTGTGATCCGAGATACAGGGTATGTGCCGCGCGCGGATCCGTCACTACCGGATAGAACCAGTTATAGCGATACTTGACCTTCGTCGGCCGTTCTCCGTAGTGGGAAATCGGCCAGGCGGAAATATTTTGCACATCCGCGGTACGCGTATCAAAACGCGATACATGGCCGCCGAGACCACCAACGTACACGATGTCCGGATCGCCGGTGTCGGGTACGGCGTAGCTGCGCTCATCACCGCCCACCGGATGCCAGTCGCGGGAGGTGATGTCGCCGTATGCGCCGCGGGTCTTGGTCTCCACGGTGCCGCTGTCCTGCTGACCGCTATAAAGGCGGTAAGGGAAACGGTTGTCGGCCGCCACGTGGTAGAACTGGCCGGTGGGCTGGTTGTACCAGCTTGACCAGTGTTGACCGCCGTCCACGCTGACGGTGGTGCCCTGGTCGCTGGCCAGGATCATGTACTGGTCATTATCCGGGTTGATCCACATGAAATGATAATCGTCGCCGCCGGGCGCGCCCTTGAACCAGGAAAAGTCCTTGCCGCCGTCGGTACTGCGCGCCACCGAACGGTTCATGACATACACGATATCG
>DAHUYB010000094.1 GCA_027315405.1 Gammaproteobacteria bacterium
TGATTCAGGTCCGTAGCAACGATGGCTACGTCTCCGGGTAGCGTCGCCGCCAGGCAGCGGGTTACAACACCCGTGCCAGCGGCGATTTCGAGCACGCGCGAAGGTTTTCGCGGCGCCAGCCGTTTTGCGATATCTTCCGCGTAGGGCGCGAATATCAGGGGAACGAGATATTCTTCATAAAGTTTTGGGATCGAACCAGTAAAGAGTTTGTCGGATTGAGAGATGTCCATTTAAGTCTTCTTGCTCGACGCTCTAACGCTGGAAATAAGCCGCGCCGCGAAGCGGCGTCGGCTTGGACGAATTGTCAGGTGCTCTTTCGGAGACTCTCGCTTCGATGCGCGCGTCCACCGCTAAAGCGTAACTGTCACGCGCAAGAACGTCGCGGGAATGGAGGTGATATCCTTGCATGCGCTCTTGTCCTGCGTTTCGAATAGGTCCTCCAGTTGCCTCTGCAGATCGGCGACGCGCCCGCTCTTGTCTGCGGCTTCGAAGGCATTCATAGTCGGCCCGTAGTAGTTCTTGAACCGGCCGACGAACTCCGCCGGCGTACCGGGGCAGTCGAAGGTAAACGTGTCACGCGCGAAGGACAATTTCTCGACCGGGACTCCGGCAGCGACAAAGCGCTCGGTGACACTGCTCTCGACGCCCCAGGTCATCGGACTGACGAAGCCTTCTGGCGGCGGCGGTGTGAACGCCGAGCTGATCTTCAGGATCTGCGCGACCAGCGTCGGATCGTTGGGGATCCAGTTACCCATGATGATGCGTCCCCCGGGCCGGATGACCCGGACCATCTCTTTCGCCACATCGAACGGCTTGGGCGCGAACATCGCGCCGAAAATACTTACGAGCAGGTCGAAGCTCCGATCCTGCACTCCCTGCATGTCGGAGGCATCGCCTTCCTGAAACCTGCAGTTGGCGAGACCCAACTGCTTTGCGCGCTTGTTGCCTGCGGCGACGAGGTTGCCCGCGATGTCGACGCCCAGCACGTCGGCGCCGCGTTTCGCCTCAGGGATAGCGGTGGTTCCGTCACCGCATCCGAGATCGAGCACCTTGAGGCCTTTGGTGATGCCGAACTTCTCGACGAGCGCCTCTCCGCTTTTGCGCATGGTTTCCGCGATGCGCGTAAAGTCGCCCTTTTCCCATAGTACTTTGTTCGGATTCATCTGATCGCTCCTTCTGATGTGGCTCACGATTGGTGACGGCATCCACGTTAGCGCTGCTGCTGCGTGCGCCCCAGTTTGACGCTTAACGCTGAGCTAACCTGCGAGCGGTGCGTCAGCACCGCGAGTCAGGTTGAGCGTAGTGTTAGAAGGCGGCTCTCCGAACCACCGATGAAAAGCATGCGACAAGCATTCTCTGCTAACACCACGCGCCAGGAATATTTCGCATGAGAAATTTCTAATAACATTTGGGTACTCGACAGCCAACGGGAGTGACAACGATCTCAAAGCCGACATATCGGCCAGCCCGCGAATGTAAACGGGTCCCGGCAGTTCAATACTTTCGTGGGAAGAGACAAAGTGCATAAGCGCATTTCTTTGGTTTTTAAGATCGACAAACGATTTGACATTTGGTGCATCAAAATCCAGGCACCTGCCAAGGAACCTCTTTGGCCACTCCTTTAGTTTGCTTTCTAATGAGATTCGCTTTTCAATGTCTTTGAGCAACTTGCCTTTGTGTATCTTGAAGCCATTTTCGTCTACGACGACGCGGAAAAACGCATTAATAAACGCCTCGACTACGGATACTGCAAGAAATAAGGCGAGTACGAGTTCTTGTTTCTGGGTTCTATCATTCTCGTTCGCTGGAACTCGGTTTATTTGGCGTTTCAAACACTCGTAGTACTCCCAGATGATCGAATGAGGACTTGCGAGATGCCTTGACTCTGTCAATTGATTCCGCCTTCTAACTAGAAATAGACATGCTGTACAGTATGGTCGGATATCGTCTAAGTCAACTGTATGAGGCAGAGAGGCCTTGCTTACAAGGTGAGATCCCTGACGAGATGTTTTAGGGCAGCCTGAAATTCGACGTATGGATAACCCTGCCGTCGCTCCTGCTCCGCCCAAACTGTTCGATCAGGTACGGGCGAAAATCCGTCTCGATCACTACAGCATCCGCACCGAGGATGCCTACGTGGATTGGGCCAGACGCTTTATCCTGTTCCATGGCAAACGGCATCCGCTCGAAATGAGCGGCGCTGAAGTGGAGCAATTCCTGACGCATCTGGCAGTCGCGCATAAGGTGTCTGCCTCGACCCAGAACCAGGCTAAGAGCGCGCTCTTGTTTCTTTACCGGGAGGTACTCGGTATCGAGTTGCCGTGGCTGGATGATGTGGTGCAAGCCAAATTGCCGCGGCGCTTGCCGGTGGTGCTTACGCCGCTCGAGGCGCGTGCGCTGCTACACGAGTTGAACGGTACCATGTGGCTCGTCACGAGTCTGCTGTACGGGACTGGGATGCGGTTGTTGGAAGGCTTGCGGCTGCGGGTCAAGGATGTCGAATTCGAGCGGCGCGAAATTCTGATGCGCGCGGGTAAGGGCAGCAGTTCTTCGCCAATCTCGGCATCATAGAGGCTTACGCGACAGGGGTAGCCCGGGTTTTGCTGTGCGATCACGCGAACCGCGTCCATCCCGGTGAGATGGGCATCAGTCAGATTAAAAAGTGGTTCAAACTGCTCATAGGGCAGGTCGGTCAGTCAGAACGAGTTCATAGCAGCTCCTTGAATGATGTAAGCAAGAGCATGCTGAATTGTTTTGGAGTACTAGTCTGGCCAGTTTCGGACATCGGGTTCGATGGTCTCGCCGCTAATGCCCCGGCCAGCCTGATTCTTTATTGTGACTTAACTACGAACTGCTGGATTTGTTCCTTCATTGTTGCTTCTATCATGTCCTCAAAACTACCGCCGAAACCTCCCATGACCAATTCGTCCGTCCGAACATCATTGTATTTTACTTCTCCAGTGTCTTTGTCCTTGGCCGTTAGAGTTAGGGTCGCATAGCCCTTGCCGGCTCCGAATCCCACCCAGTATCGCAAGGCTCTACTTCCGTAGTGGACGTCGAGGCTGCCGTCTACCACAAGAATTTTCTCTCCTGCAGGGGAATTCTGTGGTGATGCAGGAACGATGCTCTTGTTGTTTGCACTAACGTCCTTTGTAAGCTCTTGCTTGTAAAAGGCCTTGATTCGATCGGTGGCCTCATTGGCACCCTCGTCCTTTTTATCGGAATCAGAAGATACAGAAAGATCCGATATCTGGATAAATTTGTACAACTTTACGTCATCGGATGCTGAAAACGTTGCCTCTTTGGTAGTTGCGCAAGCAGAAATTAGGGGAATGACTAAAATGCCAATCCATATAATAAATTTTCGCCCCCCTGGTCTCATGACGCCTCCTGAAGTATTGTTGAGGATAATAGTAGCTTGATGGAGGTCGGCGTTATCCAATAGCGCAGACCTCGGTGCAGCTCAAGTCTTTGTAGCACCGACAATCCCGGATTTCCAGTCGTCATGTCAGACACCCTATAATGCCGGCATTTAAGTGAGGATTCCCATGGCTAATACCTCCACGCTTGCCATCGAAGGCGCCGAACGCCAGCCGCTGAAAGTGTTCACTGAGAAGGCCTATCTGGACTATTCCATGTACGTGATCCTGGACCGGGCACTGCCGCACATCGGCGACGGCCTGAAGCCGGTGCAGCGGCGCATCGTGTACGCCATGTCGGAACTCTCTCTGGATTACCAGGCCAAGCCCAAGAAATCCGTCCACACCAGGGGTAATGCTTTAACAAGAGCAAGCTAACGGGAATAGAAGCCGTCCATGAAGATGCAAGCCCTAAAAGGGATTCTCCTTGTTGTAGGATTTTTTCTTCTGGTGTATGCGCCCACGTTTGCAATCGTGGGATCCATCAAGCCTGGCATCGCGGTGGCTATCCCATTAACCATAGCCATCAGCTTTGTTCTCGTTATCGGCATCATCGCGATTCAGGTGCGCATCTCAGGAAGCTGGCGGGAATATGGTTTCCGGCTCAGCGAGCGCCGCTACATCCTGGCAGCCATCGTGGTAGGGATACCGCTGGGGCTGGTACTGACCTTCATCGATAAGAACCTCTCTCCCGGCGACCCCCTGGGCATTGGGCATCTCAAGCTATGGATGCTGATCATCTATTTCTTGATCGGGTCTTCCATTCAGGAGGAAGTCATTTTTCGCGGGTTGCTGCAAACTCTCCTGGCCAAGCACCTGGATGTGAATCTGGCTGCCATGGGGAGAACACTCTCGATCGCCGCGCTGCTGATAGCGCTGTTATTCGGAATGATTCATCTGGAGGTCGGGCCATTCACGGCATTCGCCGCTTTTCTTTTGGCAGTACTCGCCGGGGAGTTACGCCACCGCAGCGGCAGCCTGGCGCCGGCGATTCTGGTGCACGCGATCTTTAATGCCTGCGGTCTCCTGTGGATGCTGAAATGATTTATTTGCACGCGCACTTGCGATAATAGATGCGGCATATCCTTAAAGGACAGGTTATGGCAGAGCAGCTATTCAATGTTGAAGGCTGCTGAATAGCAGCCACTGAAAACCTTCACCGAGAAGGCCTACCTGGACTATTCCACGTACGTGATTCTGGATCGGGCGCTGCCGCACATCAGCAACGGGCTCAAGCCGGTGCAGCGGCACCTCGACGCAAACCCCATAGAACAAGGACCGTGGCGGCGATCATTGCCAGCGCTACGCTTATGAAGCCAACGGTAACCAAGACCTCTTGCCAGGGTTTGCTGCCATGACCGGTGCCGGTAATAGGTGACAGCGCTGCCGTTCCAAACACAGCAGCGAGCGTGGTGAAAAGCCAGTTTGCATATGTGCCGTACAGGACAACTTGGTACGCTACTGCCCTTGGAAAGGCAGAAAGTCGAACCTGCATCCACGCCGCGCCAAGCGCAAGAAGGAACGTGCCGTTCATAATTGCTTCAAGGTGAGCAGCAAGTCCCATTCGAGGGTTAATAAACTTCTCTTCGAGGAAGCCCGTGATCAGGCCGAGCAAGAAAAGAAACATCCCATGCCAAAGCAGGCGGCGCTGTGAATCTTCCATTATCGGTATCTCCTGGGGCGGCTGACGCAGAGCTGACCTGTAAATGGTGAGGCGCGAAGCGCCGACGACAACTACACCGTTATACGCGGATGATCTCGCCCTTGAGCGAGTAGAGAATCGCTATTACATCCTTCCTTGTATCCTGGTCCAGTCCATGTTTATCCATCGCACCGATAATATCGTCCATCGCCGCAAGATATTCCTGTTCACTGATGTTCATACCCTTATGTGCGGTGAGCATGTCCTTGCCGGTGTAGGGTTCCGGGCCGCCGGAGCCCGCGCAGAAAAATTCGCGTGCCATGCGTTTGGCGTGCTCCAGGTCCTTGATGTTCTCGAAGCGGACCTTGACGATGGGATTGTTCTAATGGGCCGCGATAATATCGTCCACGAGTCCGGCGATGCCGTTGGCACCACCCAGTCGCTGATAGAGGGAAGGGGTCATGGTGAGTACCTCCTTGTTACTGTGAAATAGGATTCCATTCCGTCTAACTTGAGTTAGACGAGTGGATTGTAATGAGCATTTTCACCTGATGTCAACGAAGACCGGACTGATTCAAGCTTACGCTGTCCTCACGGTTGAACCGGGTGGCGTGGTGGCCCAGCAGTGGCCGTTCGAGCGGCTCCGGATTTTCCACCCGGCCCTGCCGCATAACCGGTTATCATATTAGCCGTCTCCAATCCCTGAATACGCGGCAGATTTCCCTACAAGGATTGCCATGGCCAACATAACCGCCCTTGCTGTCGAAGGCACCGAACAGCAGCCGCTGAAAACCTTCACCGAGAAGGCCTATCTGGACTATTCCATGTACGTGATCCTGGATCGGGCCCTGCCGCATATTGGCGACGGACTGAAACCGGTGCAGCGGCGCATCGTGTACGCCATGTCGGAACTCTCCCTGGATTACCAGGCCAAGCCCAAGAAATCCGCGCGCACCGTCGGTGACGTGCTGGGCAAATACCATCCCCACGGGGACACTGCTTGCTACGAAGCCATGGTGCTCATGGCGCAGCCGTTTTCCTACCGCTATCCCATCATCGACGGCCAGGGCAATTGGGGTTCCATGGACGATCCCAAATCTTTCGCCGCCATGCGCTATACCGAAGCCAAGCTCTCGAAATACGCCGAAGTGCTGCTCTCGGAACTGGCCCAGGGCACGGTGGGCTGGCAGCCGAATTTCGACGGCACGCTGGAGGAACCGCTGCTGCTGCCGGCGCGGCTGCCGAATGTGCTGCTGAACGGCACCACCGGTATCGCCGTGGGCATGGCCACGGATATCCCGCCTCACAATCTGAGAGAAGTCGCCAGCGCCTGCATCCGCCTGCTGGAACAGCCCAAGGCCACGGTCAAGGAGCTGTGCGAGCACATCAAAGGCCCGGACTATCCCACGCAAGCGGAGATCATCACGCCCAAAGCTGAAATCCTGCAAATCTACGCGACCGGCAATGGCGGCGTGCGCCTGCGCGCCCAATGGATGCGGGAGAAGGGCGGCGACATCGTGATCACGGCGCTGCCCTATCAGGTGTCGGGCGACAAGGTGCTGGAGCAGATCGCGAGCCAGATGCGCGCCAAGAAGCTGCCGATGGTGGAAGATCTGCGGGACGAATCGGATCACGAGAGTCCCACCCGCCTGGTGATCGTGCCACGCTCCAACCGGGTGGATTCGGACGAACTCATGGCGCACCTGTTTGCCACCACCGATCTGGAGCGCAGCTACCGCGTCAATCTGAATGTCATCGGTCTCAATGGCCGGCCGCAGGTCAAGAACCTCAAGGAACTGCTGACGGAGTGGCTGGAATTCCGGGTGGAGACGGTCACGCGCCGGTTGAAATTCCGGCTCGACAAGGTGGACAAGCGCTTGCATATCCTCGACGGTCTGCTGATCGCCTACCTGAATCTGGATGAAGTCATCGCCATCATCCGCAAGCATGACCAGCCGAAACCGCTGCTGATGAAACGCTTCAAGCTCAGCGACACTCAGGCGGAAGCCATCCTGGAACTGAAGCTGCGGCATTTGGCAAAGCTCGAGGAAATGAAAATCCGCGGCGAGCAGAAGGAACTGGCCAAAGAGCGCGACGCCCTGGGAAAAATCCTTGGCTCCAAGGCCAAACTCAAGACCCTGGTGCGCGAGGAACTGACCGCGGATGCGGAAACCTACGGTGATCCACGCCGCTCGCAACTGGTGGAGCGCGCGCCCGCGGCCCAGGCGATTGATGAAACCCAGCTGTTGCCCACCGAGCCTACCAGCGTGATTCTGTCGAAAGCCGGATGGGTGCGGGCCGCGAAAGGTCACGAACTGGATCCGCGCACCCTGAGCTACAAGGCAGGCGACGGTTTCCTGGCGGCGGCTTATGGCAAGAGCAATCAGCCGGCGGTGTTCCTGGATTCCACCGGCCGCGCCTACACGCTGCCGGCCCACTCGCTGCCCTCGGCCCGCAGCCAAGGCGAACCGCTCACCGGGCGGCTGACGCCGCCGGAAGGCGCAAGTTTCGCCGGCGTGCTCATCGGCGAGCCGGAGGACAAATGGCTGGTGGCCAGTGACGCGGGTTATGGTTTCGTGGTGAAGCTCGGTGAACTGGTTTCCCGCAACCGCTCCGGCAAAGCCACGCTGCGGCTGCCGAAGAATGCGCGGGTGCTGGTGCCGGCGCCGGTGACCAACGTCAAAAACGATCTGCTGGTGGCGGTGAGCAGCGCGGGACACATATTGGTGTTCCCCGTCAAGGCTCTCCCGGAGCTGGCCCGCGGCAAGGGCAACAAGATCATGGGCATCCCCTCGAAGAAGGCTGCCAGCCACGAGGAATTCATGGCGGCGGTGAGCTGCGTGCCGGAGGGCGAGGCGCTGGTGATTATTTCCGGCCAGCACCACATGACGCTGTCGCCGAAGGAGCTGAAGAGCTACGTCGGGGAGCGTGGCCGGCGCGGCCTGAAGCTTCCGCGGGGTTACCGGACGGTGGACGGGATGTACCCGGAATCGCGCTTACCCGGCAAAACGCCGAAGGCGTGAAACGGCTGCGGGATGCTGATCAGCCGGCGGCCGCCGGCGTGGCATCGGCGTTGCCCATGACCACGTCCGGTTCCTGGATGTAATTGCCCTGGATGTACTCGATGCCGAGCTGGTAGAGAACCGCCATGGTCTCGGGTTTTTCCACCTTTTCGGCAACCGTGTGGATTTTCAGCTCGCGCGCCCGCCCCATGAATTTCTGGACGGTCTCGCGTTTCTCTTCTTCCGTGGTCAGCGCGGCGGTCAGGCTGCCGTCGATCTTTATATAGTCCACATGCCGGATCAGCCCCAGGGTATGCAGCGGATTGTGGCCCAGGCCGAAATGTTCGAGCGCGAAACCGCATTGCAGGCGATGCGCGCCCTCAGCCAGCGCACGCGTGTCGGTGATGTATTTTTCAGCGGACTTTTCCGCGATCTGAAAGACCAGGTGTCCAGAGGAGAAGAATACGCCGCCCAGTAGTTTTTCCAGCCACGGCAACAAACTCCTGTCGGTCAGCGATTGATCCGAGAGCCGCACGAACAAGCGCGTAGAGCGGTTCTGCTCACTGTGTTCTGTCAACATCCTGAGACTGCGTTCCAGCACCCAGCGGTCAATGGCGATCATCATGCCGGTGCGTTCGGCGGCCGGGAGAAAATCCTTAACCGGTATTTCGATGTCCTGCTCATCCCGCAGCCGCAAGAGGATGTCCAGGGTTTCCATGGCATCCCCCGTCAGGCTGGCGATGGACTGGTAGGCCAGCATGAAGCGGTTGGCTTTGAGGGCTGCGGTCAGCCGCCGTTTCCATTCGGTGTCGGTTGCCTGTCCCTGGGCATCCATGGCTGGCGGCGCCCAACCGACGATCGTGCCGCCCTCACCGGCGCTGGCGCTTTGATAAGCTTCGTGGGCATGCGCGATCGCCTTTTCGGCATCGTTATGGCGATCATCCAATTGCACATAGCCGATGCTGCAGCTAAGGCTGGTGGATTTACCGGTGGATTCAAAAATCCGCGCGCCCACCAGCGACTGGAATTTTTCGGTCCAGCTGATGATCTCCTTCAGCTTGTGGCGCGTCATGATGATGGTGAAAACGGTGCCGCCGAAGCGCGCCACGATGTCTTGCTTGGTGGCATTTGCGCGAATCAGATCGGCCAGACCCTTGATAATGCCGTCGCTGGCGATAATGCCCACCTTTTCGGATACCGCCGAGAATTTATCCGGCTTGATATAAAGCAGGGCACGCACCACCCGTTTTTTTTCCTGCGCCAGTTCCTGGCGCAATACTTCGACGAAGTGTATGCGGTTGATGAAGCCGGTCAGCAAATCCAGGTTGCGGGCGGTGGTGAGCTGCTGCACGCTGGCCGCGAGTTTCTGGCTGAGCAAATCAATTTGCACCTGCGCCTGGTTGTGGATATGCGCTTCAGCTTGCTTGCTGTCGCTGTCATCGCGGATGGCAATCTCGAGCGCCGGCTGGCCCTCGATCTCGGTACGCGCAATCTCAATGGTGGTATCGAAGGTGTTGCCCTGGTGATGCTTGCCTTTTACCTTGAGCGGCTTGACCGTCTGGCCTTTGCCGGTAATCTTGAGTGCGTCCTTGATGGCGCTCCGGGATTCACTTGCGAATAGCTCAAGCACCGGCAAAGCCTCGATCTCACCACTGGAGGCATAGCCAAAAAGCTCCAGAAAAGTCGGGTTGACGCTCAACACGATGCCATCATCCACGTACGCGATGGCATCCTTAGAATCCTTCATTACCAAGTCAATGCGCTGCTCGTACTCTTTGAGAATCAGGCCCTTTTGTTCCAGATCCCGGGCCAGCTGCAGAACCTCGAGCTCGCGGGACACCACCGCCTGGAGATGTTCCGACTGTTCCATGGATACTAGATCACGAGCGCCGGTATTAATGATTTCAGCCACCACCGCCGGTGCGGTCGCGTCGCCGAGTGCGATGATGGGCACATTGGGAAGCGCCATGTCGCGCAGATTCACGATGTCCTGGAAAGAGGCGCCCGCCACACTCAGGGAGCAGAGGATCAGATCGGGCCGCTGCTCCTGGATGCTCTTGCCCGCGTCATCGAGATTCGCCACCCACAGGGGGCGCACCGGATAGCCCGCCTTACGGAGTACGCCATTGAGATCTTCGGCCTCGTTTTGCGAGGCCGTGACGATGAGGATGGGTAGGGCGTTCCGCGGCGACAAGAGCATCCCTCTCAAAACTGCTGGTTAACGGGGCAAATTTTAGAGGGTATTGCTGGTGGATGCACGGGCCGGCATGTCCATCAGCGGCACCTTGCTGGCTGCCCCAGGAATTTCACGCACCAGCCGGGGAACCAGATAGCCCGGCAGCCTGGCCCGCAGCCCCTGGATGAGGATGCACGCCTGTTCCTCGCTGACCTCGAAATGGGCCGCCCCCTGGACCCGATCCAGCAGATTGAGATAGTAGGGCATCACGCCGGCCGCGAACAACGCCTCGGAAAGCGCGGCAAGCTCCGCCACCGAGTCATTCACACCTCGCAACAGCACCGATTGATTCAGCAGGGTCAGGCCCACCGCGCGCAGCCGTGACAAGGCGGCTATCACAGCCGCGTCCAGCTCGTGGGCATGATTCACGTGCAGCACCACGATTTTCTGCAAGTGGCACTTCTTCAGCCACGCCAGCAATGCGCTATTGACCCGCGAAGGTAATACGATGGGCTGGCGGGTATGGATGCGCAGCCGCGTGATATGCGGTATTTGTTCCAGGGCGGAAGCCAGATGTGCCAGCGTGCGGTCGTTGAGCGACAACGGATCGCCGCCGCTCAGGATTACTTCATGCACGCTGGCGTTCGTACGCAGGTATTCAAGGGCTGCGTGCCAGTCAGCCTGACGCGCGCTTTCGTCTGCATAGGGAAAATGACGGCGGAAGCAATAGCGGCAGTGCACGCCGCAGGCGCCGGTGGTGATGAGCAGCACGCGGCCATGATATTTGTGCAGCACGCCGGGCGCCGCGCGGCTCGCAAGATCGCCCACGGGGTCGTGGCTGAAGCCGCCGGGGGATTCGAGTTCCGCCGCCAGCGGCAAAACCTGACGCAACAACGGATCGGCGGGGTCGCCTTTACGCATGCGGGCGATGAAAGCCCGCGGTACCCGCAACGGGAATCGCCTGCCGGCGGCGCGCGCCGCTGCCAGCAGCGCCGGATCCAGTTCCAGCATGCGCAGGAGTTCCGCCGGATCGCGCACCGCGTCGGCCAATTCTGTCTGCCATTGGGCGGTCATGAATGGTTCAAACCTTGGAATGCTGCCTTCTAGAGGGGTGTTAGCGTATCATTACGCCCCTTTCAGGCGGCCTTGGCCGCCATTTTGCATCCAACCTGGCAGTAAGAACATGGCAAGTTACAGCACCAATGAATTCAAGGCCGGTCTCAAGATCATTATTGATGGCGACCCCTATAACATCATCGAAAACGAATTCGTGAAACCCGGCAAGGGCCAGGCCTTCAACCGCGTCAAAATCCGCAATCTGCGAACCGGCAAGGTTCTGGACCGCAACATGAAGTCCGGCGAGACCGTGGAAGCCGCCGACGTGGTGGAAATGGACGTGCAGTATCTCTACAGCGATGGCCAGTTCTGGCATTTCATGAATCCCGAGAATTACGAGCAGCTGGCCGCCGATGCCACCGCCATGGGCGACGCACCCCAGTGGCTGAAAGGCGAGGAAGCCTGCAAGGTCATGCTCTGGGATGGCCGTCCGTTGGCCGTCACCGCGCCGGTATTCGCCGTCCTCAAGGTCACTGAAACCGATCCGGGTTTGCGCGGCGACACCGCCACTGGCGGCACCAAGGCCGCGAAACTCGAGACCGGCGCCAGCGTACGCGTGCCCTTGTTCATCAACGAAGGCGAACTCATCAAGGTGGATACGCGCAACGCCACCTACGTGGCACGAGCAAAAGAATAGCCATGGGAGAGGTGTGAGGTGTGAGGTGTGAGGAGGAGCATTGGCGTCCCACGGCGAGTCCCGCCAATTTCAGACTGCGTGCTGAACTGCTGAAAAAGGCGCGGGCGTTTTTCGACGCCCGCGGTGTCTTGGAAGTGGAAACGCCGGCCCTGTCCCATGCCGGCGCCACTGACCGGCATCTCGCCAGTTTCTGCGTGAAACAGCCGCATACCGGCAATCTTTATTTGCAAACCTCGCCGGAATTCCACATGAAGCGCCTGCTGGCGGCGGGTGCCGGCGATATCTACCAGTTGTGCAAGGTATTCCGGGCCGGGGAAGCCGGTCGTCAGCACAATCCGGAGTTCACCCTGCTCGAATGGTACCGGCTGGGTTTTGATCACCGCCGTCTGATGCAGGAGGTGGCGGAGCTGGTGTGCCGGCTGCTGCCGGATGTGGATGCGGAGCCCGACTATCTCAGCTATCGGCAAGCCTTTGAACGCTACGCCGGGTTCAATCCCTTGAATGGCAATCCTGCAAATTGCCGAGCCGCCTTGCAGCAGCATGGCATTACCCCGCCACCGGTTGACCTTGATTACGACGCCTGGCTGGATTTTACCGCCGGCACCCTGGTCTATCCGGCCCTGGGCCAGGGACGGATCACGTTCGTTTACGATTATCCCGCCAGCCAGGCGGCGCTGGCGCGCATACGTGCGGACGACCCACCGGTGGCGGAACGCTTCGAAGCCTTCCTGAATGGCATGGAATTTGCCAACGGCTTCCATGAGCTGGCGGACGCAACAGAACAGCAGCAGCGCTTTGAACATGATCTCGAATTGCGCGCGGCGCAGGGCTTGCCGCCGGTGCTGATGGACGGAGCGTTACTTGCCGCTCTTCAGTCGGGTTTGCCGGTCTGTGCCGGCGTGGCTCTCGGCTTTGACCGGCTGGTGATGCTGGCAGCGAAAGCAAGTTCTATCGAAGACGTGATCGCGTTTCCGTTTGCGCGCGCCTAACCCATACGCCGGCATGCAGTCAGCGCTCCGCTTGGACGTACACATACTCCGCGGCGTTCTCGAGAAGATTCGGCAAATCAGCCGGAGCGCCGTTGAAGGTTCTAGCTGCAAAGCCGGTGCCGCGCACCGTCACGGCAATCTGCTTGCCCTGTTGCACCACCTCGCCGTTGATCTCGATCTGGTGGCCAAGCCAGCGGTGCAGTGTGCGGCGGATGTCGCCCAGGGACACATGTACGTCGGGAATCTGCAGCTGGATATTGTTGTTCCAGGCGCCCTGCAAGTTACGCGAGTCGGGGGAGGTGAGCGCACTGGCTTTCAGAATCTGTAGCTGATCGAGAAACTCGCTCGCTACCACCGTGCCATTTTCGCCCGCAGCGTCAAACGCGGGCGGCACCTGGAACTGGTTCACCACCACCGAATGGTCGGTGGCGGCGGAAGTCACCGCATACACGATCAAGCCCAGTAGTGTCAGAGCGATAGCACTCAACACGCCCTGATACACCATGCGCAGCCGCTCGTGCTGGTGCTGCGCCCGCAGCTGGTTATGCTGGGAACGCAGCGCATGATTCCGGAGCTTTAGATTCTCGGCATGCAGATCATGCAGCGCGGCTTCGCGCTGGTTGCGCTCGCGCTCGACTTTAAGCTGCTCTTGTTGGGCTTTGGCGAGAGCAATGCGCTCGTCGAGATACTCCGCGACGTGCGCTTTCAGCTTGGGATCCTTTGCTGTCTCAGCCAGAATCAGGCTCGCTGCCAAATCTGAATCGTCCTTGGCTGTTTTGTCATTCATATGGGATCCCCAAGCAGCCTTTCAGTCGAGGCGTTAGGATACTCTGGGCTGACTGTGTTTGGCCGTTCCCTGATATCTTCGTACCCCGTTTTTTAATTTCCAGATACGGGCGCTAGGATCATTAATCCAACGATGATTTTCCGGGTATTCACCGGCCCGCACGCCATGAGCGGGCCAGCCACCCTCCATAGATGCCGGCATTGATGGCAGTGACCAGAACGCCCAGAACAATCTGGATATCCGGGGTCAGGTGCGCCGGATAGAGTATCGGTAGCAGGTAATGTTCCACGAAGTCGCCGCGATAGGCAGTCACGCCCGCCAGGCCCCGCAGCCAGTTCTCCAGATAGGTGAGCGGGCAGATCCAGTGGTTGAATTCCACCAGTGCACCCCAGATGAGGGCCGGCAGGTGCAGCCAGACAATCCACCGCCAGCGCAATACCAGCAGCCCGCCGGCCACCACGAACACCACGAAAGCGAAGTGCAGGCTGACGACCGTATCCGCCAGCCACAGGTACAGCACGATGATTCTCCGCCGACAGCCGTTGGATAAAAGCCTGTACCGCAGAGGCGGCGCAGTCAACGCTTATCCCGGGGGTTCCTCCCGCAGCGCATCAGGATTTGAACGGCACGCCGGCAGCCAGGTTTGAAATCTGGGTTGAGTTCAGGACCAATCCAGCACCACTTTGCCGGATTGTCCCGAGCGCATTACGTCGAAACCTTTCTGGAAGTCGCTGATAGGAAAGTGGTGGGTGAGCACCGGCGTGAGATCCAGTCCACTCTGCAGCATGGCCGCCATCTTGTACCAGGTTTCGAACATCTCGCGGCCATAGATGCCCTTGATGACCAAGCCCTTGAAGATCACCTGATTCCAGTCAATCGCCACCTCGGCCGGCGGCAGGCCCAGCAGCGCCACGTGCCCGCCGTGCACCATGGTGGCGAGCATCTGGCGGAAGGCCTGCGGATTACCGGACATCTCCAGGCCCACATCGAAGCCTTCCTGCATGCCCAGATCTTTCATCACGTCTTCAAGTTTTTCCTTCTGCACGTTCACCGTGCGGGTGGCCCCCATTTTTTTTGCAAGCCCGAGACGGTAATCGTTGACATCGGTGATGACCACGTAACGCGCGCCCACGTGTTTGGCGATGGCCGTGGCCATGCAGCCGATGGGACCGGCGCCGGTGATGAGCACGTCTTCGCCCACCAGATCGAATGACAGCGCCGTGTGGGTGGCGTTGCCGAAGGGATCCAGAAATGCGGCGATATCGTCGGAGATCACCTCCGGCAGCGGGTAGGCATTCATGGCGGGAATCGCCAGGTACTCCGCGAAACAACCCGGCCGGTTCACGCCCACGCCCACGGTGTTGGCGCACAGATGCCGCCGGCCGGCGCGGCAATTGCGGCAGTGACCGCAGGTGATGTGGCCTTCGCCGGAAACCCGCTGGCCGATTTTGAACCCCTGGGCTTCGCTGCCGATCTCCGCCACCACCCCCACGAATTCGTGGCCCACGGTCATGGGCACGGGGATGGTTCTCTGTGCCCAGGCATCCCAGTTATATATATGAATGTCGGTGCCGCAGATGGCGGTCTTTTTGATTTTGATGAGCAAGTCATTGGGGCCGATTTTGGGTTTGGGCATATCCTGCAACCAGATTCCTTGTTCGGCTTTCGCTTTGACCAGTGCTTTCATGATGGGCCTCAAATCAGTTGTGGGGCAGCGCTATTGTGGAAGCAGTAATATTGCCGCTCCCACGGTTCAGTGAATGACACCGGACTGCTTGCCGACTTTGGCAAACGCCGCGATGGCTTTGTCCAGATGTGCCTTTTCATGGGCGGCGGACATCTGTACGCGGATGCGCGCGGCGCCCTGGGGCACCACCGGGAAGGAGAAGCCGATCACATAGATGCCTTCCTTGAGCAATTCATCCGCCATGCTCTTGGCGAGCCTGGCGTCTCCCAGCATCACCGGGATGATGGGGTGGTCGGCGCCCGCCAGTTTGAAACCCAGTTTGTGCATGGCGGCGCGGAAATACCGGCTGTTGTCATGCAGTTTCTGACGCAGTGCGCCGCCTGTCTCCAGCAGGTCCAATACCTTGATGGAAGTGGCGGCGATCACCGGCGCCAGGGTATTGGAAAACAGGTAAGGCCGCGAGCGCTGCCGCAGCCATTCGATGATTTCCCTGTGGCCGGAGGTATAACCGCCGGAAGCGCCGCCCAGCGCCTTGCCGAGGGTGCCGGTGAGAATGTCCACGCGGCCCAGGACGCCGCGGAATTCGTGGCTGCCGCGGCCGTGCTCGCCCATGAAGCCCACTGCGTGGGAGTCATCCACCATGACCAGTGCCTCATATTTGTCAGCCAGGTCGCAGATACCCCTGAGGTTGGCGATGATGCCATCCATGGAAAACACGCCATCGGTGGCAATGAGCCTGAAGCGGCAGTCTTTGGCTTCAATCAGCCTGGCTTCGAGGTCCGCCATGTCGTTGTTGTTGTAGCGCAGGCGCCGGGCCTTGCACAGGCGCACGCCGTCAATGATGCTGGCATGATTGAGCGCGTCACTGATCACCGCGTCCTGCTCGTCCAGCAGCGTCTCGAACAGGCCGCCGTTGGCGTCGAAGCAGGAGGAATACAGAATGGTATCGTCGGTGCCGAGAAATTTCGAGAGCCGCGCTTCCAGTTCCTTGTGGATCGTCTGGGTGCCGCAGATGAAACGCACCGAGGACAGGCCGAAGCCGTATTGCGCCAGCGCCGCCTGGGCAGCTTTCACCAATTCCGGGTGGTTGGCGAGACCCAGGTAGTTGTTGGCGCAGAAATTGACGACTTCTTCGCCGGATGTGACTTTGATGAGCGCCTGCTGGGGCGTGCTGATGACGCGCTCGGCTTTGTAGAGGCCGGCTGCCTGCAAACCGGCGATTTCCTTGCGTAAATGGGCGAGCAAAGCCTGTTTCACTGCGGGCTCCGGTATACGGGAGGTGGGAAGCGTGGAATTATACCAGTCTGCAATAACCAGAGTGTGGCGGACTATGGAAATCAAGCTGTGCCCGTCGACCAAAGGATAATAAAGCACATGCATACCGGCTCACGTGCGCGCCTGGACAAGTGGCTGTGGTGCGCACGCTTTTTCAAAACCCGCAGTCTGGCAACAGCGGCTGTAAGTGGCGGGAAAGTACATGTCAATGGCGCGCGCGTGAAGCCGGCTCATGAGACCCGTATCGGTGACCAACTGGAGATCACCCGCGACAGCGAGCGTTATGTGGTAGTGGTGCGTGGACTGTCGCCGAAGCGCGGATCCGCGGTATTCGCGCAGCAGCTTTATGAGGAGACCGTGGCCAGCCAGGAGACCCGCGCGCGCCACGCGGAGCTCCGCAAACTTGCGATCCTAGCGAGCCCCACGCCGGAAAAACGGCCAGACAAGAAATCCCGCCGGCTGATCCATCGCTTCAAGCAGGGCATATAAGCGTTTTCTTCCCCAAATCGTTTAGGATACCGATTGTCGCAAGGGGTTTAGCCCACGGTGGCGCAGTATCGCGCCCAAGATTTAGGAACCAAGGTTTCATGGCCCAGTCTCAGCCGCTTTCGCCCAACGAAATCCGCGACCATGCGCCGCAAGGCGGATGAGCTGATGCGGTCCTGATATATATCCACAAGGATATCCGTTGACATGCCCACCTTGAACTGGATCGGAAAAGCAGCGGTCGTCAAACACCACCGGGATGTGCCCTATCGGTTGCTGGAGCCGGTGCCGGAACTCTCACTCCCCTCTCCCTCCGGGAGAGGGGGCTCATCGCGAAGCGATGAGCGGGCGGCCAAGGATGGCGGCCCTGGACTTTCAGGCGAAGCAGGATTGCGCAGCCTGAAAGGGGGTGAGGGTGCGGTAGCCGAACAGGATTTCGGCGGCAATCTCATCGTCCAGGGCGATAACCTGTTGGCACTCAAGGCGCTGCTGCCGCGCTACGCCGGTCAGGTGAAGTGCATCTATATTGATCCGCCCTACAACACCGGCAACGAGGGCTGGGTTTACAACGACAACGTCAACAGCCCTGAAATCAGGAAGTGGCTGGGCGAAGTGGTGGGCCGCGAAGGCGAGACACTGGATCGCCACGACCGTTGGCTGTGCATGATGTATCCGCGGCTGATGCTGCTGAAACAGTTTCTGCGCGAGGACGGCGCGATTTTCGTCTCCATTGATGATAACGAAGTGGCGGCGCTGCGGATGATGATGGATGAAATCTTTGGATCATCCAATTTCGTCGCCGACATGGTGTGGGCAGCAGGAAGAAAAAATGACTCGAAGTTGGTCTCAGTGTCGCACGAGTACATTGTTTGTTACGCGCGCAATAAAGTGATTCTTGCCGAGCGGAAAATCATCTGGCGTCAAAGTAAAAAAGGGCTAAATGAAATCTACGCGCAATACCAAAGGCTGAAGCACCAACATGGCGAGGACTATTTGGCCATGACTACAGAATTAAAGCGGTGGTACAAGGAATTACCAGACAGTCATCCATCAAAAGCACACAAGCACTACAGTCAGGTAGATAGGCGCGGTATCTATTTTGCAGCCGATATTTCATGGCCCGGCGGCGGCGGTCCCCAGTACGATGTCGTACATCCGAAGACCAAGAAGCCGGTTAAGAATCCTGCGCGGGGCTGGTCGACACCTGATCCGGGAAAGATGCAAGCGTGGATCGCTGACGATCGAGTTCATTTCGGCCCAGATGAAACTTCAGTTCCTTGCTTAAAATCCTATTTGAAGGATAAGGAACTTCAGACACCTTACAGTGTTTTTTATCAGGACGGCCGTGCCGCAACCAAGCGCCTGCGAGAACTCATGAGCGGCAATATGTTTGAGTTTCCAAAAGATGAGGAAGTGCTACAAGAAGTATTCTCGATGCTGACGCGTGGTGACGATCTCATCCTTGACAGTTTCGCCGGTTCCGGCACCACCGGCCACGCGGTGCTGAAACAGAATGCCGAAGACGGCGGCAAACGTCGTTTCATTCTGGTGGAGATGGATGAAAACATCGCGCGCAATGTGACCGCCGAGCGCGTGAAGCGCGTGGCGCAGGGGTACGTGCGCCCTTCGACAGGCTCAGGGCGAGAGGGAGAGAAAGTAGATGGCCTGGGTGGCGGGTTCCAGTTTTGCACCTTGTCGAAGGAGCCGTTGTTCACGGCGGAAGGCCAGATACGCAGCGATGTCACGTTTGCGCAATTAGCCGAGTTTGTGTGGTTCAAGGAGACGGGAGTCGGTTTACCCCCTCACCCCCCCGTTCTCCCGCCAGGGGAGAGGGGGTTCAAATCGCCCTTGATCGGTGTACATGGGGGCCGGGCGATTTATCTTCTATATAACGGCATTCTGAAAGATAAGTCCGTGAATGGCGGCAACGTGCTCACCGGCAAGGTGCTCACCGGCAAGGTGCTGGAGTTGCTGCCGTCCTTCGACGGGCCGAAGGTGATTTATGCCGCTGCCTGCCGTATGAGCGAGCCGCGGCTGCGGCGCGAGGGCATCGTGTTCAAACAGACGCCCTACGCGCTGGCGGTGTAATCTTGAAACAGGCATTTGATACAGGAGAGATGCAAACATGACTACTCAGGATATTGTGAAGCAGGCACTGCAACTGGAACCGGCCAAGCGCTTCGAACTGGTGGAGGAAATCTTGCACAGTCTGGACCAGCCCGATCCGGCGATTGACGCCGTGTGGCTGGAAGAAGCGGAACGACGGCTGGCAGCCTACCGGGCTGGAAAGGTGAAGGGTATTCCCGCGGAAGATGTGGTCGGCAAGCTGTAATGCGGTTGGTTTTCTCGCCCGAAGCCCGCTTGGAATTTGAGGAAGCGGTGCGTTATTACAATCGGCAGTTGGCGGGATTGGGCACCGGACTGCAAGAGGAGGTGCGCGCCGTGTTGCGACGCATGCGCACCTGGCCATTGGCATTTCCGCTCGAAGCCGGGGAAATCCGACGTGCACTGCTGGGGCGCTTCCCCTACAAACTGCTTTATTCGATCGAATCCGATCATCTCTATATTCTGGCGGTGGCTCACCAGCACCGCAAACCGAATTACTGGGTCAGCCGGACTGTAAAGAAATGACCGCATTTGTCACCAAGGAATATCAGGCCGCAGTGCTGCAATCCGTGCAGACTTATTTGCGCGCCTGCCGCGCGCTGGGTGATGCGGATACCGCGTTTTACAAGGTCACGCGCGATCTTTGGGGAGAAGGTGTCAAATACCACGCTCTGCCAGGATTTGACGCGGCCATGCCGTATTTCTGTCTGCGCGTGCCGACCGGCGGCGGCAAGACCTGGCTGGCGGCACGCTGCGTGGCGCACGTGAACGATCTGCTGTTGCAGGTGGCGCACAGCGTGATTCTGTGGCTGGTGCCGTCCAACGCCATACGCGAACAGACATTGAAAGCTCTGAAGAATCCACAACATCCCTACCACGCGGCTCTGCTGGAAGTCGGACCGGTCACGGTACTGGACATCGAGGAAGCCAAAAGCGTAACGCCCGCTACGCTGGCAACTTCCACCGCGGTGATCGTCTGCACCCGGCAGGCGTTTCAGGTGGAGGAAACCGAAGGCCGCAAGGTGTATGAATCGAACGGTGCACTGATGGCGCATTTCGACAATCTCTCGCCGGAACAGCGCGCAAATCTGCTGAGCGATGGTGGTACGACACCGTGTTCACTCGCCAACGTGCTGCGGCTGCACCGGCCGTTCGTGATCGTGGACGAGGCGCACAACAGCCGCACGGACCTGGGCTTCGACATGCTGCGCCGCCTGAATCCTTCCGGCATTCTGGAATTGACGGCCACGCCGGATACCGAGCGCACGCCGAGTAACGTGCTGCACAGCGTGTGGGCAGCGGAACTCAAGGCCGAGCACATGATCAAGCTGCCAATCCTGCTGGAAACCCAGCCGGAGTGGCAGAAATGCCTGAATCAGGCGCTGGCCTGGCGCAATGAATTGCAGGGCAAGGCGGATGCGGAACGTCGCCGGGGCTCGCCCTATCTGCGTCCGCTGGTGCTGATCCAGGCGGAACCCAAGCGTCAGGGCGTCGAGACCCGCCACGTGGATATGGTGTGGGAGGAGTTACAAAAGAATCACAACATTCCCGTCAATGAAATCGTGCGTTCCACCAGCGAATATAGCGAACTGGAGAAGATCGAAAAGGATTATCCGCAGGGCATTGCGGATAAGCGCTGCCCTGTGAAATACGTGATTACTCAGCGCGCGCTGGCGGAAGGCTGGGATTGTCCATTCGCCTACGTGTTGGTGAGCATGGCGGAACTGCATTCGGCTACGGCGGTGGAGCAGTTGCTGGGCCGCATCCTGCGCCAGCCGGGCGCGGCGCGGTTTGCCGAAGAGGCATTGAATCAATCCTATGCTTATGTGGTGTCGCGCAGTTTCCGCGATACCGCCAACAGTCTGCGCGACAGCCTGGTAAAGGGCGCCGGCTTCGAACGGCGTGAAGCGCAGGATTTCGTGTCTGCGCGCGAACCGCAGGACGCCATATTCGATTTCGAGCGCAACGCCGGGCGCCTGGGATTCACCCCCATTGCCATACCGCTGTCTGAAATGCCGGCGAAGCGGGAACTGAAGTTGCTGAGCGATAAAGTGGAATGGGATGACGGTGACAGGAAATTGATTATCAAGGCGCCGCTGGATGCGGCCGATACCGCCGCCGTGCAAGCGGCGGTGACGAGCGAGCAGGCACGCGGCGCCATTGCCCAGGCGGCCGAACAGAGCCGCCAGCAAGCCAGCGCGCATTTCTTCCAGACGCCGGCGGAGCAGGGCAAGCACTTCGCCGTGCCGCAACTTGGGTTGCGCATACAGGGCGAGCTGCAACTGTTCGACGATCCTGAAGTGCTGGATTACCCGTGGGAGCTGTCTTCTTACGATGCCGGGCCCACACAGCAGCAGTTGCAGCGTCTGGCCGACAATCAGGTGGCGGAAGCCGGGACCATTGATACGGACGAGGCTTCCGGAAAACTGCGCGTGGACTTCATGGCGGGGCTCACCCGCGATCTAACACTGACGTACCAACCGGAACATCTGGACGAGGCGGGGCTAGCCGCCTGGTTCTGCCGCAATCTTCCCGATTCCACCATTACCCATGACAGCAAGCGGGCGTTCGTGGTGCGCTGGCTCAGCAGCCTGTTGCAGCGGGAAGGCAGGAATCTGGCGCGGCTGAATGCGCGCAAGTTCCTGTTGCGCGAGCTATTGCAGGACCGTATCCGGGAACTGCGTCTCGCGGCAGTCAGGCAGGCGTACCAGCGGACCTTGTTTGGCGAAAACGCCGCCGCGAACATCGCGGTAGGCGGAGAGGGGCTGACGTTTGATTTCCCCCAGTACGGTTATGCGCCAAGCCGGGCATACGACGCCCGTTTCGGTCCCGCACGGTTTCGCAAGCATTATTACGGTCAAGTGGGTGATTTCGACAGCAGGGAGGAATACGAGTGTGCCTGCTGGCTGGACGATCAGGCACAGAAAGGCCGGATTGATTTCTGGGTGCGCAACCTCGCGCGCAAGCCCGCCTGTGCGTTCTTCCTGCAAAAGGCCGCTGAGCGTTTCTGGCCGGACTTCATGTGCAGGTTGCCCAACGGCGTGACTCTGGCGGTCGAATACAAAGGTGCGGATCGTTACAGCACAGATGAGGCAAAGGAGGACCGTCTGATCGGCGAACTCTGGGCAAGGGACAGCAACGGCAAGGCGCGTTTCGTGATGGTAACGGGCAAGCAGTGGGAAGCTATTGAAGGGAAACTCGGATGAAATCGAGAGTTGTGCGATCTGACGTGCGGCATGAGGTGCTGGAACTCCGGGTGCAATTGCAATACTGCGAACCGCCAATCTGGCGGCGTCTGCGCATACGCTCCACTGCCACGCTGGCGGACTTGCACGGCGCCATCCAAGTGGCCATGGGCTGGAGCGATTCACATCTGCATGAATTCTTTATCGGTGGACGTCGCTACGGTCCACTCCATGAAGATGCATCGGAAGAACTGATTGATGAGGTCACGGTCACGCTGCAAGCACTCAAGCTGGCGAAAGGCGCGAGGTTTCTGTACAGCTATGACTTCGGCGACAACTGGGAGCACGAGCTGTGGGTGGAGAAAGTCGAAGCGGTGAACGCCGAGCCGCTGCATCCGCTGTGTCTCGATGGCGCGCGCGCCGGCCCTCCGGAGGATTGCGGCGGCCCGCCGGGCTACCAGGAACTGCTGGAGGCACTGGCCAATCCCCGTCATCCGCGTCATCGTGAGCTGCGCCGCTGGGT
>DAHUYB010000099.1 GCA_027315405.1 Gammaproteobacteria bacterium
CCTGTTCATCTGGCTGACGATGAAGTATTTCTGGCCGCATATCACCAAGATCATGGATGAGCGCGCGGCGAAGATCGCCGACGGCTTGGCCGCCGGCGAACGCGGCCGGAAGGATCTGGAGCATGCCCAGGTGAAAGCCACGGAAATCCTGCATGCAGCGCGCGACCAGGGCGCCGAAGTAGTGGACGTTGCCAGCCAGCAAGCGTCACGGATTCTGGAAGAAGCCCGTAAGGAAGCTCAGGCGGAACGCCAGCGCCAGGTGGAAGCCGCCAAGGCCGAGATCCGTCAGGAGCTCAACCGCGTTAAGGATGCCTTGCGCGTCGAAGTGGCGAACGTCGCGGTGGCCGCGGCTGAGCGCATCATAGAACGCGAGATTGATCCCAAGAGGCACAAAGCGCTGTTGGACGATTTGGCGCGGCAGATTCACTGAAAATCAAATATCCCATGGCCGAAACCCTGACTCTTGCACGTCCTTACGCCAAAGCGGTGTTCGAACTCGCCCACGAACGCAACGAATCGGAACAGTGGGGCAAGTTGCTGAAATTGCTGGCCGGATTTGCGCGTAACCACGAGGTGCAAGTGATGCTGGGCGATCCGCAGGTGCCGGCGCCGGTACGCGCCGAGGCGCTGCTGGAGCTCTGCCACAAGTCCGGGCAAAAGACCGATCTGCACGGCCGCAACTTCGTGCAACTGCTGGCCGATTACCGGCGCTTGCCGATCCTGCCGGAAATCGCGGCGGAATATGCGGCCCTGTGCGAACAGGCGCAGGGCGTTGTGGAAGTGGAACTGCGCGCCGCTACGGCGGTGGATGCGACCGAACAGGCGCGCATCCGCGCAGCACTCGCGCAGAAACTCGAGCGCACGGTAAAACTGACCTGTGTTACGGATCCTTCGCTCATCGGAGGCGCCGTTATCCGCGTCGGCGACTTGGTGATTGACGGGTCGGTGCGCGACAAGTTGACCCGCCTCACGGCGGCCATCATTCAATAACCCGGTTCAAGGACTTCAAGGATTACGATCATGCAACTCAATCCTTCGGAAATCAGCCAGCTCATCAAGGAGCGCATCCAGCACTTCGATGCGGATGCGGAAACCCGCAATGTGGGCACCGTGGTAAGCGTGACCGACGGCATCGTGCGTATCCACGGCCTGCAGGCGGCCCAATATGGTGAAATGCTGGAGTTTCCCAAGAATACTTTCGGCTTGGCGCTGAATCTGGAACGCGACTCCGTGGGCGCGGTTATTCTCGGCGACTACAAGCACATCTCGGAAGGCGATACGGTGAAAACCACTGGCCGCATCCTGGAAGTGCCGGTGGGTCCGGAATTGCTGGGCCGCGTGGTGAACTCCTTGGGCCAACCCATTGACGGCAAGGGTCCCATCAAAACCAAACTGACCTCACCCATCGAGAAAGTGGCGCCGGGCGTGATCGAGCGCCAATCCGTGTCGCAACCGGTGCAAACCGGCCTGAAGGCCATTGACGCCATGGTGCCCATCGGCCGCGGGCAGCGCGAACTGATCATCGGCGATCGCCAGACCGGCAAGACCGCGGTGGCGGTGGATACCATCATCAACCAGAAAGGCAAGAACCTGTTCTGCGTGTATGTGGCCATCGGCCAGAAAAATTCTTCCATCGCCAGCGTGGTGCGCAGATTGGAAGAGCACGGCGCGATGCAATACACCATCGTGGTGGCGGTATCCGCGTCGGAGTCCGCCGCCTTGCAGTACATCGCGCCCTATGCGGGCTGTGCCATGGGCGAATACTTCCGTGACCGCGGCCAGGACGCACTCATCGTCTATGACGATCTCACTAAGCAGGCCTGGGCCTATCGCCAGGTGTCGCTGTTGCTGCGCCGTCCGCCGGGCCGCGAAGCCTATCCGGGGGATGTGTTCTATCTGCACTCGCGCCTGCTGGAACGCGCCGCGCGCGTGAACCCCGAATACGTGGAGAAGTTCACCAAGGGTGAGGTTAAGGGCAAGACCGGTTCACTCACCGCCCTGCCCATCATCGAGACCCAGGCTGGCGACGTATCGGCGTTCGTGCCCACCAATGTGATTTCCATCACCGACGGCCAGATCTTCCTGGAAACCGATCTGTTCAACGCCGGTATCCGGCCCGCCATCAACGCTGGCATCTCGGTATCGCGGGTGGGCGGCGCCGCCCAGACTAAGATCATCAAAAAGCTTGGAGGCGGTGTGCGCCTGGCGCTGGCTCAATTCCGCGAACTGGCGGCCTTCGCGCAGTTCGCCTCGGACTTGGACGAATCCACCCGCAAGCAACTGGAGCGCGGCCGGCGCATCACCGAGCTCATGAAGCAAAAGCAGTACTCGCCCCTGTCCATCGCCGACATGGCACTGTCCTTGTACGCCGCCAACGAAGGTTCCCTGGACGATGTGGACGTCAAGAAAATCGTGGTTTTCGAAGCCGCCATGCACAGTTATTTCCAGAGCCACTTCGCGGCTTTGCGCGATAAGATCAACCAGAGCGGCGATTACAACGGCGAGATTGAGGCGGGTTTGAAGAAAGCGGTGGAAGAATTTAAAAAGACTCAGGCGTGGTGATTTTAATGGTTACCCTTCATCTGTGTCTCTCCCCTTAATAAGGGGAGAGATAAAAGTGAGGGGTTGGGCCCCTCACCCCAACCTCTCCCCCAAGGGGGAGAGGTGATAAGGAAATGGAGACGGCGATAGATATGGCAAACGCGAAGGAAATCCGGACGCAGATCAAGAGCATCCGCAGCACCCAGAAGATTACCAAGGCCATGGAGATGGTCGCGGCCAGCAAGATGCGCAAGGTGCAGACGCGCATGGCGGCGTCGCGCCCGTATGCGGAGAAGATGCGCAAGGTGATCAGTCATCTGGCCAAAGCTAATCCCGAGTATCGTCATCCGTTCATGCTTGAGCGCGAGGTGAAACGTGTCGGTTTCATCATCATTGCCACCGATCGCGGTCTGTGCGGCGGCTTGAATGTAAACCTGTTCAAGACCGCCATCCTCGCACTGCGTGACTGGCGCGGCAAGCACGCGGAAGCGGACTTCTGCGTCCTGGGGGCGAAGGCAATAGCGTTTTTCCGCCGGGTTGGCGGCAAGGTGCTGGCCCAAGCAACGCATCTGGGCGATACGCCGCATGTGAATGATTTGGTGGGTACCGTCAAAGTCATGCTGGACGCCTATCGCGCGGGCGAGGTGGATCGCGTATTCCTGGTAAACAATGTATTCGTGAACACCATGAGCCAGAAGCCCAGCGTGATCCAGTTACTGCCGATACAGGGCATCGAGGATCCGGAGCTGCAGGCTCACTGGGATTACATTTATGAGCCGGAAGCGCGCGAATTGCTGGACAGCGTGCTCACCCGCTTCGTGGAATCGCAGGTCTATCAGGGGGTAGTGGAGAACGTGGCCTGTGAACAGGCGGCGCGCATGGTGGCCATGAAGTCCGCCTCCGACAATGCCGGCGATCTGATCAACTCCCTGCAGCTCGCTTACAACAAGGCGCGTCAGGCGTCTATTACCAAGGAATTGGCCGAGATCGTCGGCGGGGCGGCGGCAGTGTAAAGAAAGTGAGGCGTGAAGCGTGAGGAGTTAGGAGTGAGGAAGAAACCACCTCATGCCTCACAGCGCATTCGGTGGTAGCCGAATGCGTGGCCTCACTTGCGGTGACATCGCAGCAGGTTTTTAGGAATAAGCAGAGAGGCAAAAAATGAATAGCGGCAAGATTATTCAGGTCATCGGCGCAGTGGTGGACGTGGAATTTCCACGTGAGGCTATCCCCGAGATCTACGATGCACTCAAACTGGAAGACGGCGGCCTGACGCTGGAGGTGCAGCAGCAGCTCGGCGACGGCGTGGTGCGCGCCATCGCCATGGGTTCTTCCGAGGGTCTGAAGCGCGGCCTTAAAGTGCAGAACACCGGTGCGCCCATCTCGGTCCCGGTGGGCCAGGGCACCTTGGGCCGCATCATGAACGTTCTGGGCGAGCCGGTGGACGAGGCGGGTCCGGTGAAGGCCAAGGAGCATTGGCCAATCCATCGCAAGGCGCCGAGCTACGAAGAGCAATCCGGCTCCACGGATTTATTGGAAACCGGGATCAAGGTCATTGATCTGCTGTGCCCGTTCGCCAAGGGTGGCAAGGTAGGTCTGTTCGGCGGCGCCGGTGTCGGCAAGACCGTCAACATGCTGGAACTCATCAACAACATAGCCAAGGAACATTCCGGTCTGTCGGTGTTTGCCGGCGTGGGCGAGCGCACCCGCGAAGGCAACGACTTCTACCATGAAATGGCGGAATCCGGCGTTATCAATTTGAAGAATCTGAGCGACTCTAAAGTAGCCATGGTTTACGGCCAGATGAACGAGCCGCCGGGCAACCGTCTGCGCGTGGCGCTCACCGGCCTCACCATGGCTGAGTATTTCCGCGACGAGGGCCGCGACATCCTGTTTTTCGTGGACAACATTTACCGCTACACGCTCGCTGGCACCGAAGTCTCGGCGCTCTTGGGTCGCATGCCCTCGGCGGTGGGTTATCAGCCGACGTTGGCCGAGGAAATGGGCGTGCTGCAAGAGCGCATCACCTCCACCAAGAAAGGTTCCATCACCTCGGTGCAGGCGGTGTACGTGCCCGCGGATGACCTGACTGATCCATCACCCGCCACCACGTTTGCGCACCTGGATGCCACGGTGGTATTGTCCCGCGATATCGCTTCATTGGGCATCTATCCGGCGGTAGATCCGCTGGATTCGACTTCGCGCCAGCTGGATCCAAACATCATCGGCCAGGAGCATTACGATACGGCGCGTGGCGTGCAGGCCGTGCTGCAACGCTATAAGGAACTGAAGGACATCATCGCGATTCTGGGCATGGATGAATTGTCGGAAGAAGACAAACTAGCAGTGCAACGCGCCCGCAAGATCCAACGGTTTTTGTCGCAGCCATTCTCGGTGGCCGAGGTGTTTACCGGCTCGCCTGGCAAGTATGTGTCGCTCAAGGACACGATCCGTGGTTTCAAGGATATCGTCAACGGCGATTACGACCAGTTGCCGGAGCAGGCTTTCTACATGGTCGGTGCGATTGAAGAAGCGGTCGAGAAGGCCAAGTCGCTGTAATCGGAACGGACACACGAGCATATGACCATGACATTCCACGTCGATATCGTAAGTGCCGAACATGAGATTTTCTCAGGCAGTGCGCAGATGGTGTTTGCGCCGGCGGAGATGGGCGAGCTCGGCATCACCCCGCGGCATGCGCCGCTGTTGACGCGCCTGAAACCCGGCAGCGTGCGGGTCAAGACCGATGCTGATGAACAGGTGTTCTTCGTGTCCGGCGGCATTCTGGAAATCCAGCCACATGTAGTGACGGTGCTTTCCGATACCGCAGTGCGCGCCCGTGACATCGACGAAGCCGCCGCGCTCGAAGCCAAACGCCGCGCCGAGGAGGCGCTTGCCAACCAGACTGCCGAAGTGGATATCGTGCGCGCCCAGACGGAGCTGGCTGAAGCGTTGGCGCGTCTTCGGACCCTGGAGCACATTCGCAAGACACTCGGCGGCCATTGAGACTTTCCGTTATACCGGCGAAAGCCGGTATCCAGATTCGAATATTTCTGGATTCCGGCCTTTGCGGGAATGACGTTTAATGCAAACGGACCGGCGTTGCCAGCCCGTTGTGGGTTACCCCAACTCATGCGCCAGCAGATACCAGGAATTGCGCATCGCCGACACCAGCATCATGGCAACGCCTACGAACACCGATAGCACCCCGTAATAAATCCCAGGTGCATTCGGGGCTACCAGCAAGCCGACACCGCCTAGTAGCATCAGTAGATACGACACAAACGATAGCACGGTGTGACGCAGATAATACTTGCGATACAGCAGGTTATCGTGTTCTCGGGCCACCATGAGAAATCTTCTTACCATGTAGGTGAGGCCGAAGGCCACGGTTATCAGCGTGGCGATGGCGTAAAAATCCGCTCCAGCGGAGGGTACGATAAAAACAGCCCGATGAATAGAATGGTGACGAAATTCCCAAATGTATGCTGGGCGAGATGCCGCAGGTTGAGGTTTTCCTCGCGGCGCAGCGCCGAAACGTGCAACGACAGCGCCACGAACAGCAGGCCAGCCAGCGTCGCGCCGGCCAGGGTCAGCGTGGTAAAAACGGCTGCCAAGCCGCAAAGACTTGGTTGAGATTGTGCATGCCGATGTCCCCATGAATCCGCCGGCTAAGGCACCGGCCGGTGGCGCATTTTTACATTATCATATATATATAACCGCATTTTCCGGATTCAGGGGCCATCCGTGCCGTTCTCTGTTGTGATCCTGGCCGCCGGTCAGGGCAAGCGCATGCATTCTGATTTGCCCAAGGTGCTGCAGCCTCTGGGTGGCAGCACCTTACTGGAACACGTGGTGCATACTGCGGCCAAACTCAAGCCTGAGGCGATATATATCGTTTACGGCCACGGCGGCGAACATTTGCCGAATGTACTCAAGCATCTTCCAGTGCAGTGGGTGCTGCAGGCCGAACAGCTCGGCACCGGCCATGCGGTCATGCAGGCATTGCCGCCGATTCGCGACGAGCATGACGTACTGGTGCTCTACGGGGATGTCCCGTTGCTGCGCGTCCCGACCCTGCAGGCGCTGGTGATGGGCGCGGCGCGTGGGGAGCTGGCGATTCTCACCGCGAAACTGGCAAATCCCACCGGCTACGGCCGGATTTTGCGAGATGCGGCCGGCGAGGTGCAGGGTGTGGTCGAGGAAAAGGACGCCACGCCGGAACAGCGCCGGCTCAACGAGGCCAGCACCGGCCCGCTGGCCGTGCGCGCCTCGCACTTGCGCGGCTGGCTCAAGCAGGTACAAAACCACAACGCCCAGAAGGAATATTATCTGCCGGACGTGATTGCGCTGGCGGTGAAAGCAGGCGTACTGGCGTCCGCAATCGTGGCTGACAGTGAGGAAGAAGTGACAGGCGTCAACGACCGCCGGCAACTGGCCGCGGCCGAGCGCGTGTTGCGCCGCCGCATGGCCGAGACGCTCCTGCAGCACGGTGTAACATTGCGCGACCCGGAGCGCATTGATGTCCGCGGTGAACTCGAATGCGGCCGCGACGTAGTGATTGATATTAACTGCATATTTGAGGGCGCCGTGAAGCTCGGTCACCGGGTGCGCATCGGTCCCAACGTGGTCATCAGGGATTGCGAGATCGGCGACGATACGCAGGTGTTCGCCAACAGTGTGTTGGATGGAGCGCAAATCGGTGTGCGCGTTTGCATCGGGCCATTCGCGCGCATCCGGCCGGAGAGTCAGTTGGCGGATGAAACCCATGTAGGCAATTTCGTGGAAGTGAAAAAAAGCCGCCTCGGGCGCGGCAGCAAGGCAAACCATTTGAGCTATCTGGGTGACGCCGAAGTTGGGCGCGAAGTGAATATCGGCGCCGGCACCATCACCTGCAACTACGATGGCGTAAACAAACATCGTACTGTCATCGGTGACGGCGCTTTCATCGGTTCCAATACCTCGCTGGTGGCGCCAGTGACCGTGGGCCCGGGGGCCACGATCGGTGCCGGTTCGGTGATCACCAAGGAAGCGCCGGCGGATGCGCTTAGTGTGGCGCGCGCTGAACAGCAAACCGTAGCGGGCTGGAAACGGCCGAAAAAAACATCATAGTGCTGCGTCCCGAGTACTGCGTACTGCGTGAAGAGGAAGAAGATTTCCCGCAGCACACAGCACGCAGAACTCAGCACCACGAGGGTCGCAAGAATAGCCGGCGTATTGGATAAAGTAATGCGTTAATTTGCAGAGGATTTGATCATGTGCGGAATCGTGGGAGCCATTGCCGGGCGTGACGTGGTGCCGCTGCTGGTGGATGGATTGCTGCGCCTGGAATACCGCGGTTATGACTCGGCCGGAGTAGCGGTACTCAACGGCGGCATCCGCCGGGTGCGCACCGTCGGGCGTGTGGCTGAACTGCGCGCGCGCGCCGCTGCCGAACACCTGCACGGCTTTATCGGCATCGGCCACACCCGTTGGGCCACTCACGGCGGGGTCACCGAGGCCAACGCCCATCCGCATATTTCATGCGACGAAATTGCAGTAGTGCACAACGGCATCATCGAGAATCACGAGGAACAGCGCACGCGTTTGCGCAAGCTCGGTTACGAATTTGAATCCCAGACCGACACCGAGGTCATCGCCCACCTGATTCATTTTCACTTTTCGCTGAGCGGCAACTTGTTTTCCGCGATGCAACAGGCGGTGCGCGAAATGGTGGGCGCTTACGCCATCGGCGCGCTATCCATCAAAGCCCCGGAAGTGCTGGTATGTGCGCGCATGGGTTGTCCGCTGCTCATTGGTCTTGGTGAGGGTGAGAATTTGGTGGCTTCGGACGTTTCTGCGGTGCTGACCGTCACGCGGCGCGTGGTTTATCTCGAGGAAGGCGATGTTGCGGAGATAGGCCGTGAACGTGTCAACATCGTGGACCGGGACGACGCGCCGGTGCAACGCAAAGTGCATGAAAGCGATGCCTCACTGGCGTCCATGGAATTGGGCACCTACAGGCACTTCATGCAGAAGGAGATTCACGAGCAGCCCCGGGCGCTGACCGACACCATCGAGGGCATCATCGCCGAGGGTTTCGTACCCGGACTGTTTGGTGCTGAGGCCGCCAGCGTTTTCAAGGACATCAACGCAGTCAAGATTCTCGCGGCCGGGACCAGTTATTATGCCGGTCTCACCGCCCGTTACTGGATTGAGAGCATCGCCAAAGTGCCGGTGAGTGTGGAGATCGCCAGCGAATACCGTTACCGCGAGTCCGTACCCAACCCGCGTCAATTGATTATCACGATTTCCCAATCCGGCGAGACCTTGGACACGCTGGAAGCATTAAAGCACGCCAAATCGCTGGGCCACGACAATATCCTGTCCATTTGTAACGTACAGGAAAGCGCCATCCCGCGCGCCTCCCGATTGGTGTTCTACACGCGTGCCGGCGCCGAAATCGGCGTGGCTTCAACCAAGGCATTCACCACCCAGTTAGTGGCGTTGTTTATCTTTGCCGCCACCCTCAGCAGGCAGCGCGGTCTGCTCAATGCTGCACACGAATCGGAATTCCTGGAGAACTTGCGGCACGCCCCGGGCAGTGTGCAACATGCGCTGAATCTGGAACCACAAATCCTGGAGTGGGCCAAGATGTTTGCGGGCAAACAGCATGCGCTATTCCTGGGGCGGGGCATCCATTACCCGATCGCACTGGAAGGCGCACTCAAACTCAAAGAGATTTCCTATATTCATGCCGAGGCCTATCCGGCCGGCGAACTCAAGCACGGACCCTTGGCGCTCGTGGACCGGAACATGCCGGTGGTGGTGATCGCTCCCAACGATGCGCTGCTGGAGAAGGTCAAATCCAACATGCAGGAAGTCCGTGCCCGGGGTGGAGAGCTGTTCGTGTTTGCGGATATGGACAGTCATTTTTCAGAAAGTGCAGGCGTCCACGTTATCCGCACGCCGCGGCATGTGGGCATCCTGTCACCCATCGTGCATGCCATCCC
>DAHUYB010000022.1 GCA_027315405.1 Gammaproteobacteria bacterium
CTTGTTCAGCGGCTCGACGACTTGCGCGTAGCTCGGCGTGCTGATGAAACCCTTGGCGCGCGCATGCGCCTGGAACTTCGCCATGGCATCGACATCGCCGAGATCGAGATGCGCCGCGACACGCCGGCTCTCGGTCGCAAAATCATCGAGCAGGTCCTCGTAGCGCAGCTCGAGTATGGCCGGGTGAAACAGCTCGGCATGATGCAGCCAGAATCGCATGGCGTTGACATAGCTTCGGGCCAATCGCTCGAGCGACGAGCACATGATCCGAAATCTCGGTGCCCGAAAACTCTGCATGTAATTGCTGAGAACAACATCGCAGGGGTGTCGTAACGCTAAAATCATGCGCGCATTCGGCCACAAGCGATGGATCATCGGCAGCCTCAGCATGTTGAGAGGATTCTTGTCAACCAAACGCGTGTCATTGCCCAGCTTGACCACTCCAGCAACATGTCTCCAATAAACCTGCCGCAGTACCGCGAGCGTCTCCGGCGTCATGATTCCGAGATCTTCCGGATATCGAAAACCACGCTCTTGCATGGCCGCTACGGCATCCTGCAAAAAAGTACGTTCATCCATCGACTGCATTCCTGGATGCGCATCCAGCATTTGTTCAAGTAGTGTGGTGCCCGATCGTGGAAAGCCGAGCACGAAAATCGGCGACTGTTCTACGGATGGGATCTGCGTATCGAGAGACCAATGCGCATAGGCGGCGGCATCTACCCGGTGCTGCGTTATATCCAATGGCTCAGTATCCTCCCTGGATAGTGCAGGTTCCAATCGAATTGCGTGTGCCATTTGCAATGCGTGAGCCTTTTGCAACGCCTCCATAGCCAGCGCGCTTTCGTTTGTCAGATCACAGGCTTTGGCCAGTGCGAACCACTGTGCTGCCTCGTTGATGCGATCGACAGCCGTTTGCAGATAAGTGCGGTACAAATTGATTGCCAAGTGATGGTTCCCGCGCCTTAGCGCAAGAGCAGCGCGAACCAATGCGTCTTCTCTTCCATCTGACGCACCGATTGGAACAGCCGCCAAGATCGCCTCAGCATCCTCCAGGCGATTTACGCGCTCGTACAGAGCTGCCAAATGCAGCCGTGCAATCATTTCAGTTTCGGGGTGCCCTAGTAATATCTGAAGGCGCTGTTCGGCTTCTGCAATCTGGCCGAGTTGAATCAAGGCCGTAGCCAAATCTGGTTCGAGGACCGGGCCAAGGTAGGGCCAGCTCGCGTGATCAGAAAGCATGGCTTGCGCAATGCGTGTTTCCGCACATTCATAGCAGGCCATAGCGCCATAGATGCGCGGTTCCGGCAAGCTCGGGTCGAGACGAAATGCAACCAGCATCAGGCTGCGCGTTTCCATTGCGTCCCCTTGTTGCCAACGCAGGACGCCGAGGTTGGACAGCAGCACTGGATCGTTTGGCTGAAGTGACAGTGCGTGGCGGTAATTCTTCTCAGCCGCAGAAAGCTCGCCGAGTTCACGCTCTGCTGTCGCCAGATTGCTCCAATGCGCGGCTTGGATCGGCTCGAGTTCGGTCAGTCGCCGGTAAAGCGGTAACGCCTCTTCGCTTCGGCTCTGCATGCCAAGCGCCACGGCCAACAACAACATGGCCTGGGGCTCATCAGGGTTTCGTTCGAGACGCGCGCGGGACGACTGCTCCGCCGCCGCGGCATGACTGGCCTGCAGGCGGGCCGTGATGGTTTCGATGGGATCGAGATCGGATGGGGTCATGCGATGTGGGCGCCCAAAAAAATGCCGCGCGGGAGGACCCGCGCGGCAAGGATGTCACAACAACCGTTTGATCAGAACTTGACGGTTGCACTGGCCCAGTAGTAGCGGCCGATCACGTCATAAGTATTGACGTCGGTGTTCGCGTTGATCACCACGTTCTGATAGAACAGCGGCGGCTGCTTGTTGAAGGCGTTGTTCACGCCGATCTGCAGCCTGGTGTTGATCGGCGCGATGTTGTAACCCAGCGAGAAATCACTGTAGGTGACCGACGGGATCCTGCGGGCAACGGGATTGATCGTTGTCGATGCAGTCGGATTGCAGTAGGTGATGTCCTTGTAGCAGCCATCGGCCGAGATACCCTGGCTAGGATCAAAACTGCCGACGTTCACATTGCCGATGTATCGGACGCGCCAAGAAGCGTTCCACGCACCGCGGGTCCAGTTCAAGCTCGCCAGCGCGCGCCAACGCGGGAAGTTGCCGAACTGACTGGTATAGACACCTGCGTTGTGCAACGTTGGAATATTGGTCCCCGGTGCGGGATTGTTGTTGTACTTCGCGAGGTATGTACTGTCGAAGTTGACCGCAAAGTTGCCGGGATCCACGCCGAACACGTTGAACTGCGGCAACCGGTACTTGAAGCCGAAGTCCACGCCCGAAGTATCCAGCCGGCCGAGATTGATGGTCGGCTCGTTGATGTTTTGGATCTGGCCGTTCGCCAACCGGTGGATGTAGGAGCAGAGCGGGCTGGTCGGATTGCTGAAGCAGATGTTGGCCACATTCTGCGCCGTGACCCGAGCGATCGTATCGTTCAGGTAGATGCGCCAGAAATCCACGCTGGTCGAAAAGCCCGGCAGCCAGCTCGGGTCATAGACAAAGCCCCAATCGAAGCTCTTGCCAAACTCCGGCTTCAGCTGATAACCAACATACGAAGCACCCGAAAACACGCCATTGGTCTGGAAATTGCCACTCGGCGTAATGCCACCCACCGGAATCGCAGTGGCGCCTGTCGGCGCGCCGCAGGCTGCTGCCTGGGAAGCGGGACTCGCAGCTGTGTACCCAACGCAGGGGTCACTGAATACAGGGGCATCGCTGGCCGGACCAGCAAATTGGTCGCTGATCCCAGGCGCACGGAACACCTGCGAAACCGTGCCACGCAGCAGCAGATCGTCAATCGGGCGCCATTCGATGGCGATCTTGCTGTTGGTAGTGCTGCCGACGCTCTGCTGCGAGTACTTGGAATAACGGCTGCCCAGGTCGATATTCAAGGACTTGGCGAACGGCATGTCCTTGAGCACCGGTATCAGCACCTCGGCGTAGGTTTCCTTGACATTGAAGCCACCCTGGGTGGGCGCGCTGCACGCCGTGCCCAACGGGCAGGTCAGCGTAGTCGGGTTGGTCTTGATCGAATCATCAACGAGATAATTGGTGTACTCCTTGCGGTAGAGGGCACCGACCGCGAGGCTGACCGTACCCGCCGGCAGTTCAAACAGGTTGCCGTTGGCGTTGATCGAGGCTTCCCGCGAGATATAGATCTGCTGGGTGAACGGCGCAGCAAGGTATTGCCTGAGCAGCGCCGTCTGTGCCGGATCATTGATGTTGAAGATGTTGATCGGGGTGCAGCCGGCGATGGCCGTGGTCGGGTCACCTGGAGTGCCCACGCAGGTCGGCACGCCCCCCACGCTCATCGATGGGCCCAGTGCCTGGGCCAGAGCCCCCGTATTCACGTAGCCGGAGCCGAATGTACCTTGGGTGGTATGGCCGTAGTTCAGATTGGCATCCCACTGCCACGAGGTCTCGCCGATGCCGCCGCGCAGCCCGGCAAATACCTGATCGGTGGTCGTGGCGTACTGCTGCTCACGCTGACCGAGCCCCAGGAATCGAGTCAAGAACTGATAGGGTCCACCCGGCTGCGCAGCACCACCCGGGCCGAAGGTGATGCCGAACGGGTTGTACATGCTGTACTGCGAAATTGTCGTACCCGAGTTATTGGCATCAAACGGATACGGAGCGATCGCGTAGTTGGACGTGGTCTTGTTGTGGAACACGTCCATGTAAGCCTGAATGTTGTCGGTCAGCTGGTAGGTGCCCATGCTGAAGAAGCTGACACGCTCCTGCGGAGTCATCAGCAGGTTAAGCGTCTGATAATTGTAATAATCCGAGCCGCCGAAGCAGCGGTAATCGGCCGTCGAAGTGCCGGCGGCGCCAGGCAGCTTGGTGACCGAACCGCAGCCGTAGGCGTTGCCGGCGGGCAAGTAGATGCGGCCATTCGGCGTGCGGCTGGAACCCGCGGCATAAACCGACCCAGAAGACAAATACAAAGCCTGGTTGGAGAAGCTGCGGTTGTTCGAGGAAACACTGTCGTACTTGTTGTAGTCGATGCCGGCAACGATGCTGCCCTTGTCCGAGGTCTGTCCGAACAGCGCCGACCAGCCCTGACGGGCGCCATCGCTGGCATCGGAGACGCCGTAATTGGTGCTGAACTCGGCGCCCTGGTAG
>DAHUYB010000044.1 GCA_027315405.1 Gammaproteobacteria bacterium
GCGATGGTTTCGCGCAGCAGCGCGATCAGGTGCGCGGAGTGGGCCAAGGCATCGGGATCGGGGACGGGTAGGCCAGTGGCTTGCATGAGATCGGCTTCTGGAAATTGGGGGAGTCTATCCGCGCATGCCTGGCGCGGCGCCAAAAGAAAGGGCCGGCATCGCTGCCGGCCCTAATCTCAAACGGAGTTACAACTTCAGAAACGGTAATTGAAGTCGACGAAGTAAGAACGGCCAAACGGATTATAAGCGCCGAAATCGTAGTAAGGCCAGCTAGTGAAACTCGTATCGATCGGCGGCGCGGCATTGAAAAGATTGTTCACCGTCAGCAAAACACTCGCGTTTTCGCCGATATTATACTTGACGGTGCCGTTGTAGGTTATCCACGGCGGCAACACAGCAGCACCAAAACTCTGTGACTGCGTCGGATTAGCGTAGGTGGCAAAGTTCGGCAGTCGGCCATAACGAATACCAGTTAATGCCGTAGTCCAATTACCGATCTGCCAGGTCAGCGTTCCGCTCACGATGGTCTTGAATTCGGGTCCTATTGCAGAGCCCCCTTGTGCTGCTAAGTAATCGTAATACGGATTATGCAGCAAATTGTATGTCGGCTCCCCGGGAGCCAGCTGCAGAGTATGGTGCAAAGTAACGTTGTACTGTCCATTCAGGCCAAATTCTCCCCACCGCCCAGCATCAAAACGGTAAGCCAGTGAGGCAATAATGCCGTTGACACGCTCACGAGCAATGTTGATCGGATGAATCGTAACTCCGGTCAACAGATAAGGCACTGCGCCGTTTGCGCCAGCACGCGTAATCTGTGCAAATGCCGCCGAACATTCAGGCGACGTGCTAGGAATCTGGCCAAGCAGACATTGTGCGTCAGTCAAGAGTAATGAGTTGATGCTCTGATATTGCACTTCATTGCTGATGTGCACATCATAATAATCCGCCTTGACCGTAAAATTTGAGGTGGGCGACCAGACCACACCGCCGCCCCAGCTTTTGGCAGTAATCGCGGTCAGATCAGGGTTGCCAGTCTGCGTACCTTTGATCTGCGGATTGATCGACGAACTGACAAACTGAGAGCAATCCGAGAATGGCGTCCCCGGATGCTGCAACTCGCACTGATAATAATCTGTGGCCGATGTAAAGAAGCCGCTCGGTCCGATAAACACGTAGCCCATATCCGGCATGCGGAATGCGGTCGAATAATTGGCGCGCAGCAACAGCGTTTTCAGTGGGCGGAACGCCAACGACACTTTATAGGTTGGCTTGCTCGATGTAGCACCGCCATCGTTGTGGAAGCGGTCATAGCGCGCCGACACATCTGCACTCAACATCTTGAAAATTGGCACGTGAAATTCCGCAGCCGCGGCATAATTGTTGCGCGTGCCACCGCCTGAAGATCCGGTAATACCCCAGAATGCCCCCGAAGACAGCAGCGGGTTGACCGGAAGTGTCCATTTCTGATCGCCGGTCTGGAGCAACCCAGCAAAGCCGACATCACCAGCTGGAAGCTTGAATACATCATCATTCGTAACTTGCAGGTTCAAATTTTGAGTGTATGTTTCGCTGCTGCTGTGAATGATGCCCAAAAAGCTTTGGTAATCTGCCGGCGTGAAGTTTTGATAGAATTTGGTATAGTTCGGCGCATAAATCGGGTAGCCGAAAGATCCGCCGGTCATTCCGATTTCAGGCCCCAAGAACTGATTCTGAAAAAACGCGTCTACGCGCGCTGTTAACGGACGCGGCTGGTTCGAGACTAAGTTGTTCTGCGAGCGCGCGTAAAATGCGTTGTAATTCCAGTTTGTTTGACCAAGCTCGCCCTTGATACCGCCAAAGAAATTGTATACACGGTTGACGAAATGCGTTGCGCCTGCTGCCAATCCGCCAACCTCCTCCGGCGCGAAGAGTTCGAACGGATTTTGATAGGTTCCGGTATTGGCGTTGTAAATGATTCCGGGTGATACTCCGCCGGCACCGTTGATATTCGGTTCCCACCAATTGTAGAATGGCCCAGCGTACGAATCTTTGCTGCTGAAATCGTAAAGCAGCGTTCCGTAGAGCTCGGCATTGCTGTTCAAGCGATAATGAGCCGAAAGATAGCCGCTGGCATTCCGCTCGCTATTCATCAGAGTAGTGTAACCTGGAATATACGGGCTGCCACAGGTATACTGACCGGATGGCACATAAACCCCGGGTGATCCCGGATTCATGATTTGAAATCGCGTCAGCGTGCCGCCATATTGATTGGCGATGCTATTACAGGCATTCGGCTCGATGCTATTCGGATCAACGTAGCCGCCTTGATTATAATCGTAAATTCCGTTGGCAAAATACGGTACGCCCTTGAGATAAGGGTTGGGATTTGAGAAAGAACTCTTCGTGAATGACCTCTGGAACGCCCAAATCGGCTGCTGATCAAGATACTGCAATCCATATATCAGGCTCAGATTGCCGTGATCGTAGCCGCCCACCATTTGTAAGCGTTGGCTCTGCCCACCGCCATTCGAGTACCCGCCTGCGCGGTAATCGAAGTCTATGCCTTGGACATGCCTTTTGAGGATGATATTGACAACGCCGGCAATTGCACCTGACCCATAAATCGACGATTCATTTCCCGGCACAATTTGAATACTGCTGATCATGGCCAAGGGAATCGAGGATATATCCGTGAAACTCTGCGCGCCGTTGTACAGCAACGGATAGTCAGCCAGCGGATGACCATCAACCATCGTCAAGGTGAAGCTCGGCGGCAAGCCAAGCAGCGAAATCGTCTGCGCACCGGGCGTGAAACCGGCCTGGAATTGCTGCCCCTGGACCTGGCCGGTCGCGAGCGGCTGTGCTCGCAGCGCCTCGTAGATATTGGTGAAACCCTGCTTCTTGATGTCCTGCGCAGTGATGGTGATGACTGGCGTTGCAGTTTCGATTTCCGCAGTCGGAATCAACGAGCCGGTGACGACGATCTTCTTCAGCTCTTTGACTTTCTTGTCTTTTTGCGCCGTACCTTGCGTAGCTTGCGCGTGCACGGGCAGGGCGTAGGCCGAGGCGGACAATGCGGCCACGATCGCGGCCGCCAGCAGATGGCGTTGCATAGGCTTCATCGGACGGAACTCCATGTGTGGGTGCGGTTCAAGCTCTACTGAGCCGCGATGGCGGCATGCCTCAAGGACCGTGCGCCAGCGCACAGTCTTAACCCGAACCTAACGCCGTCGTTGCGCCGCGGCCAGTAGCTATGCACCGCTGTGATGGAAATGTATTGATTCAATAGGGTATTTTGTGATTTTCATGAAATAGTTCATACACGCGACATGCTCCGGCGTTTCCACGCTCGCGCGACCCAATTCGGGGCACTAGCAAGGCCAAGGCGCAGCGCGCAATCCAGTGTGTCGCGAGTACCCAGGACGCGAGCAATCCGGCCCAACACGGAGCGCGCATTCGCTGGCGACGCTACGCGCCGGACGCGCGCCGGGCCCACAGCACGGACAACGCCAGCCCGCTGCGCGGATCGCGCAGGTCGGGAGCGATCTCGGCCAGCGGACCCAGCACCCAGGGCTGCAGCAGGTCGGGCCGCGGCAAGGTCAACGCGGGGTCGTCCAGAATGCAGTCGCCAAACAGCACCAGGTCGGCATCCAGCGTGTGACTGGACAGGCGTGGCGCGGCACGATCGCGGCCTAGCCGTTCTTCCAGCGCGTGCAGCCAGTCGCGCAGCGCCCAAGGATCGAGATCGCTGTCGAGGCCGACGGCCAGGTTCACCACGTCCGGGCCG
>DAHUYB010000047.1 GCA_027315405.1 Gammaproteobacteria bacterium
TTCCTAATAGGATGGTCCGTCCCCTTCTTTTCGGCTTCAATGAGCCACGAGGGACACGGTTCGTACCCTCACCACGAAGGAGACAGACCATCATGAACATTAAAACCCTTGGTATCGACATTGGCAAATCCACCTTTCACCTGGTTGGACTCGATGAACACGACCAACCCGCGTTCAAAAAGAAGTTAAGCCGTGCACCCCTCATGCGTTTTATGGCCAACCTGCCGCCGTGCGTCGTCGGCATGGAGGCCTGTCCAGGCTCTCAACACCTGGCGCGCCGATTCAGCGAGCACGGCCATCGCGTACGGCTAATGCCGGCGCAGTTCGTCAAGCCCTACGTCAAGTCCAATAAAAACGACTTCCTGGATGCCGAGGCGATTGTGGAAGCCGTGACCCGGCCTTCCATGCGCTTCGTGCCGGTCAAGACCCCAGCGCAGCAGGATCTGCAGGCGTTGCACCGGGTACGCAGCGGGTTCGTGGCCCAACGCACCGCCGGCATCAATCAGTTGCGGGCGTTTCTGCTGGAGTACGGCCTGACGATCGCTCAGGGTATTCCGGCGGTGCGCCGGGCGCTACCTGAGATTCTCGAAAACGCCGACAATGGATTGTCTGACCGGATGCGCACACTGCTACACGCTCTGTGGCAACCACTGCTTGATCTCGATGTGAAGGTCAAAACACTGACCGTCGAGATCGACACCCTCGCCCAACAGGACGAGGCCTGCCGCCGCCTGCTCACGGTCCCCGGTGTCGGCCCTCTCACGGCCACGGCCCTCGTGGCCGCTATCGGAGACGGCCGGCAGTTCCACCGTGGCCGGGACTTGGCCGCTTGGCTCGGGCTGGTGCCACGACAACACTCCACCGGAGGCAAGCCCAAGCTGCTTGGCATCTCCAAGCGCGGCAACACCTATGTGCGCACCCTGTTCATTCATGGGGCACGCGCCGTGTTACAGCGAGGTGCCCAACGCACCGACCGGCTCGGTCCCTGGTTGCGGGGGTTACGCCGCCGCACTCATCACAATGTGGCGGCCGTGGCGCTCGCCAATAAATTAGCCCGCATCGCCTGGGCGGTGCTGGTACACGGAACACCGTACCAGCCTCAGCTCCCGGCGGCTTGAGCAGCCCACCTCGGATACTGGACCTTTCCCCTCCTTGAGTTTGCGAGCGTGAACGAGATGATGGCGATATCGGATCACCGACAGACCCGAAACCTGGGCAGAGAAACGGCCTCGGTAAGGCCGATTTCCTTATTAAGGACGGGTCTGGGCGAATTCCCATCATGGCTCGAAGACTTTCAGTCTTCACTCAGAAGCCGGATAGATTTGTGCAACTCGCTTTATCGCTACGGATCAGAAACGCTTGCTTACAGGGGACGGACCATAGATTTCTCTGCGGCACGCCCGGCGTTCGTCGGCCTGTCGGTGGACGACCCCGGGAAGTCCCAGACGTGGGACGCTCCGCGTCCCCATTCGATGCCTCCTCCACACTGACTCTACGCCGCGGTGCGGACTCCGCACGTCGCTCCGAAGACTCCGCTGTGCTACGTCCGCTGCGGCTACCGCAGGTTCCTCGCCTCGGGCTTCGCCCTTCCATAGCTCGTCAGCTGCGCCACCAAGTGCAAGAAATGCAGTCACAACAGCAAGCCATGATAGGAACCCAGGGAGCGGGGGGGGCCTGCCAGCGTAACACAAAACGTCATTGCTGCGCAGATGAGAGTTTATGAACCGTCATGCCAACTTTCAAGCGCCGCCATTGATCTTGTATTCCTGATTGTGTTTCTGATTCTAGTAACAGCTGTGCGGTATTTCGTAAAGCGCAAGCATACCTCTAGACGAATAACCGTCCGTGGCGGCAAGAGAAACTGGCTGTGCCAATACCTACCCGTAATGAATTGCACGACTGATGAGCCAGATGGGTGGGATGCACGTTACTTCAGCGGCGTGAAGGAAAATTTCTGGCCGCCGATGGTGGCCTCGGCCATGAGCCCGCCTTCGGCCAGCGTGAACACCGCCACGCCGTTGCTCCAGGATACATTCTTGGCGGCGCCGGCGGTAGCCGCCACCGC
>DAHUYB010000066.1 GCA_027315405.1 Gammaproteobacteria bacterium
ATCAGAAAATCAAGGCAGTCAGTGTTGCAATATACGAGCGTGGTGATACTCAATACCGCCAGACTCATTACGCCGGTCCGGCCGCTTATCCGCAAACTGCCGGGATTGACGATGAAGCCTTCGCTGCCGTGCGTTCCGGCCAGGAAGACATTGATCTGTCGGAATTGCATAGTGCCGTAGGCACCAACGGTTTTGTATTCGCCATGGGACGGCAAGCAGTCCTAGTGTGCGCCAACCGTCCGGGCGAGCATTATGCTGCCGACGAGCGCAAACTGCTCAGATATATCGCGCTCCAAGTGGGGGCCGCATTGGATGCCTTGCGTATGCAGGAGGTGGTGACGCAGCTAAAAGCCAAGGCCAGTCTGGTGGACGCGGTTCTTGCCGGGACGCTGCCGGCATCGGCCAAGCTCAAGGCCAGGGCGCGCGAGCTAGCATCGGTTTCCGTAACAGCCTGATTTCTGGAGAATGGTGAGCATATGTCCAAGGGCACGCACGATTACCAAGACGACCCACGCAACTCGCAGATCAAGATCAGCCTGAACGGCGAATTGGTGCCGCGCGCGGAAGCCAAAGTCTCGGTGTTCGACAGCGGCTTCGTGCTGGGCGACGGCGTGTGGGAAGGCTTGCGCCTGCACGACGGCGGCCTGCCGTTTCTCGATCTGCATTTGGACCGCCTCTATGAGGGCGCCAAGGCCATTGACATGGAAATCGGTCTGACGCGCATGCAGTTGACCGAGCGCCTGCTACAAGTACTGCGCGCCAACCACATGCGCGAGCATGTTCACATCCGGCTGATGGTGACGCGCGGCATGAAATCCACACCGCATCAGGATCCACGCTTCACCATCACACCCGCTACCGTGGTCATCATTCCAGAATACAAGGAGCCGCTGCCGGCCACGGTGGAGCAGGGCATCCGATTGTTCACTGTGCACGTGCGCCGCGGGCCGCCGGATGTTCAGGATCCGAAGCTCAACAGCCATTCCAAGCTGAACTGCATCCTTGCCTGCATTCAGGCCGGCAAAGCCGGGTATGACGAAGCGCTGATGCTTGATCCCCAGGGATTTGTTTCGACCTGCAATTCCACCCATTTCTTCATCGTGCGTAAACGCGAGGTCTGGACCTCGATCGGCAAGTATTGCCTCGGTGGGATTACCCGCACAAACGTGCTGCGCCTGTGCCGCGAAAATGACATTCCGGCGTTTGAAAAGGACTTCAGCCTCACCGATGTTTACGGCGCCGAAGAAGCGTTTGTGACCGGCACATTCGCCGGGCTGGTGCCGGTCACGGAAATTGACGGCCGCAGGATGGGCGATGGCAAACGCGGGCCGATGGTGGAGCGCTTGCAGCAACTTTACATGGAACTCGTGAAACAGGAGAGCAAACAGGGTCCACGGATATGAAGGAGCCGCTGCGGATCGCCATGTGGTCCGGGCCGCGCAACATCTCCACGGCCCTGATGCGTGCCTGGGAGAACCGTGATGACACGGCGGTAGTGGATGAACCTTTCTATGCGTACTACCTCCTCAACACCGGTGTCAATCACCCGGGCCGTGAGCAGGTGATCGCCTCGCAATCCACCGACTGGCGAACCGTGGTGAGAATGCTTACCGGCCCTGTTCCCGGCGGCAAAGCCATCTGGTACCAGAAGCACATGACTCAGCACATGCTGCCGGAGATCTCGCTGGATTGGTTGCGGCAGATAAATAATTGCTTTCTGATCCGTGCTCCGGAGGAGGTGGTGGCCTCTTTTACTCAGAATCGCCCGGACGCTGCCCCATGGGAACTCGGGTTCGAACAACAGGCCCGGTTGTTCGATCAGGTATGCCAACAGATAGGCGCTGCACCAGCGGTACTGGATGCGGCTGACGTACTGAATAATCCCGCCGGTATGTTGCGTGCGTTGTGCGCGCGCCTGGGTATCGCTTTCAGAGAAGGCATGCTCCGCTGGCCGGCGGGCCCCCGCGGCAGCGACGGCGTGTGGGCAAGGTACTGGTACCAAGCGGTGGAACATTCCACCGGTTTTGAGCCCTATAAACCCCGCAGCATCACATTGACAGCGTTCCAGTCCCGGCTGGCTGAACAGTGCCAGCCGTTTTACACACGCTTGTCGGCGCACCGCCTGACCGCCGCAGCCTAGGGACACAAGGCATTTCCCGCGCCGATTCAGTAAAATAACCTGTTGCGCACGTACCCAGCGCCTGCCTGGGCGGCCGTTTTCCCCGCTTTGGAGTGTCCATGTATCAGCCTGCTGAATCTTCAACCGTCTGGCATTCGTCCTTCGTATTCGAAGGCGTACCGCCGGTGCTTACACCGCTGCGCGCCGCTATCAACGAGCGCTATCTTGCCGATGAAACTGGCTGTGTGAATGATCTGCTTGCTCAGGCAAAACTCGATGCCGCTGCCAGGCAGCGCATCCACGCGCAGGCCACGCGGCTGGTTGAGGCGGTGCGCCGCAACCGCACCGCCAAGGGCGGGGTGGAAGAATTTTTACGCCAGTATGATCTCTCTTCGCAGGAAGGTATGGTGCTCATGTGCCTGGCGGAAGCCCTGCTGCGCATTCCGGACGCCGATACCGCCGACAAATTGATCCGCGACAAGATCATGAACGGCAAATGGGAAGAACATCTGGGCGCCAGCCCCTCGCTATTCGTGAACGCTTCCACCTGGGGGCTGATGCTGACCGGAAAATTGATCGCACTTGATCAGAGTGTGGAGAGAAATGTTTCGAATTACATGGCGAAACTGGTCACACGCCTCGGTGAGCCGGTGATCCGCACCGCCTTCCGGCAGGCGATGCGCATCATGGGTCATCAGTTCGTGATGGGACGCAGCATCGAGGAGGCGCTCAAGCGCGCCGCCAGCCAGGAATACCGGGTTTACCGACAATCCTATGACATGCTGGGGGAGGCGGCGCTCACGGCTGAGGATGCGCGACGCTATTTCGACGACTATACCGACGCCATCGATGCCATCGGTGCGGCCGTTGAAAAAAATATGCGTGTGTTCGATGCACCCAGCATATCTGTGAAGCTTTCGGCTTTACATCCGCGTTATGAGTTGGCGCAGCGCGCCCGGGTGATGCGGGAACTTGCGCCCATGTTGTTGGCGCTGGCCGAGCGTGCCAGGAAGCATGCTATGGGTTTAACAGTGGACGCGGAGGAAGCCGAACGACTGGATCTCTCGTTGGACATCTTCGAAGCGGTATACCGCTCGCCGTCATTGGCTGGCTGGGAAGGTTTCGGTCTGGCGGTGCAGGCCTATCAGAAACGCGCCATTCGCGTGATTGACTGGCTCATGGCGCTGGCAAAAGACGGCAGGCGGCGCATTCCCGTGCGCTTGGTGAAGGGCGCTTATTGGGATAGCGAAGTTAAACGCGCCCAGGAACGCGGCCTCGATGGTTATCCCGTATTTACCCGCAAACCCAATACGGACGTGTCGTATCTGGCCTGCGCACGCAAGATGCTGGGGGCACGGGAGGTGTTGTATCCCATGTTTGCCACCCACAATGCCCAGACGCTCTCCAGCGTGGTGGAAATGGCCGGCGCTAACCCTGAATTTGAATTCCAGCGCTTGCATGGCATGGGTGAAGAGCTCTACGCGGAAGTGTTGGGCGCGAACACGCTGAAATTGAATTGCCGCGTCTATGCGCCAGTGGGCAGCCACGAGGATTTGTTGCCGTACCTGGTGCGGCGGTTGCTGGAAAATGGCGCCAATACTTCCTTTGTGAACCGCATCTTTGATGAGAAAGTGCCGGTGACGGCCATTGTCAGCGATCCGGTGGCGGAGGTGGAGGCCCTTGCGGTAAAACCGCATCCGCGTATTCCACTGCCGGTGGATATTTATGGCGCAAAGCGGCGCAATTCTCGCGGTATGGATCTTAGCGACGTAGCGGTGCTCGGACGGCTTGCCCAGGATATGCAGAAAGCCATGCAGCGCGAGTGGTTTGCCGCGCCCATCGTCGGTGGCAAGGTGTTTGGCGGAAAACAAAAACCCTCGCTTAATCCCGCCGACACCCGCCAAACAGTGGGCTTGATTCACGAAGCGGACGCCGACACCATCCGCAAGGCCGTGGACATTGCCGCTGCCGCGCAACCCGCTTGGGATATGACGCCGGCGGCGAAGCGCGCCGGTATTCTGCGCCGTGGCGCCGACTTGTTCGAGGAACATGCCGCGGAACTCATGGCGCTGTGCGTGCGCGAAGCTGGTAAATCCATCCCCGACGCGGTTTCTGAGGTGCGCGAGGCGGTGGATTTCCTGCGTTACTATGCTGAGCGTGCCGAAGAGGATTTCGGCAAGCCGCAGCGGCTGCCCGGTCCCACCGGCGAATCCAACGAACTTTGGTTGCAGGGCCGCGGTGTATTCGTATGTATCAGTCCCTGGAATTTTCCGCTGGCGATTTTTACCGGCCAGATGAGCGCGGCACTGGCCGCCGGTAATACGGTGCTTACTAAGCCCGCCGAGCAAACCTCGCTGATAGGCGCGCACGCCGTGCGTTTGCTGCACGCAGCGGGCGTCCCGGGTGAGGTGCTGCATTTCATTCCCGGCCGCGGCTCGGTGGTGGGGCAGCATGCGGTGGCGGATGCGCGCATCGCCGGTGTGGCATTCACCGGTTCGACCGAAACCGCCAAGATCATCCACCAGACGCTTGCCAACCGCGACGGCATCATTCCCGTATTAATTGCCGAAACCGGCGGCCAGAACGCCATGCTGGTAGATTCGTCGGCGTTGCCTGAACAGGTGGTATTGGACGTGATGGCGAGCGCTTTCAATAGTGCCGGTCAGCGCTGTTCGGCGCTGCGCGTACTGTTCGTACAGGATGAAATTGCACCACGGGTCATGGAAGTGCTCAGCGGCTACCTGGATGAATTGCGCATCGGCGATCCCGCCTACCTCGACACCGACGTGGGTCCGGTGATTGATGCGGCGGCCAAGCAAGCACTGGACGAACATAAGCAGTGGGTCAAGGGCCAAGGCAGGGTATTGCGCGAACTCAAGCTGCCGGCGGATTGTGTCAACGGTACCTACGTGGCACCCATGGCCGTGGAATTGCCGTCACTGGATATCCTCAAACATGAGGTGTTTGGTCCGGTGTTGCATGTGATCCGCTTCAAGGCCGGTGAGCTGGATGCGGTTATCGAAAGCATCAACCACACCGGCTATGGCCTGACCTTGGGAGTGCATTCGCGCATTGACAGCCAGGCGCAATACATTCAGCGGCGCATCCGTGTGGGCAATGTGTATATCAACCGCAACATCATCGGCGCGGTGGTCGGAGTACAGCCTTTCGGCGGCCAAGGCCTTTCGGGCACGGGCCCTAAGGCCGGCGGGCCCCATTACCTGTTGCGGTTTGCGACCGAGCGCACCGTGACCATCAACACCGCAGCAGTTGGCGGCAATGCCACACTATTATCACTCGGGACGAGTGAGTGAGGAGTGAGGAGTGAGGAGTGAGGAGTGAGGAGCCTAATCCCCGGTTGCTTCTTATTTTCTTTAGCCTCCACACCTTAACGCCTCACCCCTCACCAGCTCAGAGTGTTTAGAACCGCTGTATCAGCTTTTGTCAGGAGTTGAAGTAGCAGCCCATGGTCATTTCCGTATTCGACATGTTCAAGATCGGTGTGGGGCCGTCCAGCTCGCATACCGTTGGCCCTATGCGCGCTGCGCGCCAGTTCCTGCTGGATCTGGAGTTGCAGAATCAGTTTGACAACACCGCACAAGTGGTGGCACAGCTCTACGGCTCACTGGCGTTGACCGGCACAGGTCACGGCACCGACCGGGCCGTATTGCTGGGTCTCGAGGGCGAGACACCCGACAAAGTGAACCCAGATGGCATCGAGCAGCGGCTGGCGCACATACGCAGCAGCGGCAGAATCAATTTACTCGGCAAGCGCGAAATTCTATTTGACGAGCCCATGAATCTCTTGTTCCACAGGGACCAGGTGCTGCCCAAGCATACCAATGGCCTGCGGTTCACAGCACTGGATGCCGATGGCAAGACGCTTTTAAAAGATGAATTCTATTCTATCGGCGGCGGCTTTATTATTCGCGGCACCGATGATGAGGGCGATGCTGCGGCGGCGGAAGTAAGATTGCCATACAACATCACCTCGGCGGATGAATTACTGGCGCTCTGCGAAAAACACTCGCTGCGCGTGGACCAGCTGATGCTGGAGAATGAAAAGACCTGGCGCAAGGAAGCAGAAACCCGCGCCGGCCTGCTAAAAATCTGGCGCGTCATGCAGGCTTGCGTGGAACGCGGTATGCGCGAATCGGGCGAGCTGCCCGGCGGCCTGCATGTCATGCGGCGTGCACCCAAGTTGTACCGCGATCTTTCCCAGCAAAAAAAGACCACGGCGCTGGACGCCATGGACTGGGTGAATCTCTGGGCCCTGGCGGTGAACGAGGAAAATGCCGCCGGCGGCCGGGTGGTGACCGCGCCCACCAATGGGGCGGCCGGCATCATTCCTGCAGTCGGTCATTATTATCAGCGTTTTGTCGAAGGTGCCGATGAAGAGGGTATTCTGCGTTATCTGTTGACGGCCGCGGCCATCGGTATCTTATATAAGAAGAACGCCTCCATCTCGGGCGCGGAGATGGGCTGCCAGGGTGAAGTAGGCGTGGCCTGCTCGATGGCGGCCGGTGGCTTGGTATCCGCCATGGGAGGCAGCAATGGCCAAATCGAAAATGCCGCCGAAATCGGCATGGAGCACAACCTGGGGTTGACCTGCGATCCGGTAGGGGGGCTGGTGCAGATCCCCTGCATCGAGCGCAACGCTATGGGCGCGGTTAAGGCCATCAATGCCGCACGCCTCGCGCAGCACGGTGACGGCCAGCACCGCGTGTCGCTGGACCAGGTGATGGCCACCATGTGCCAGACCGGCCGCGACATGCGCAGCATCTACAAGGAAACCTCTCTTGGTGGATTGGCGGTGAATGTGCCGGAGTGTTGAGATGTGATTACTTGCCTCTCCCCATTGAGGGGAGAGGGGAGGGTGAAATTATTCCACCCTCACCCCCGTCCTCTTCCGCCGGCGAGAGAGGGGGGTAGAAGCTGGAACGATTCGTAAGGTGCTTAACCGCTTTGCGCCAATAACATTGCCAGTGTGGCATGTTCCGCGGCGGTCAAGCTTTCGCCATGTTCCTGCGCGGCCTGGTAATGCGTGAGCGCTTGACTGTGTTCGCCGAGATTGTCGAGGGCTTGGCCCCAGTGAAGTTCGAGTGCGCCCCAACCGGGCGTGTACTTTGCGGCTTTAGCATATTTCTTAATCGCTTCGCTGTATTTGCCTTCAGCGACGAGGGCCTCGCCCCAGTGCTCCAGCGGATCGCACCAATGCGGGCCGCGCTGGTTGGCCTCTTGGAATTTCACGATGGCATTCGCGTAATCATGATGGCGCATGAGCGCCATGCCCCAACTGTCGTAGGCCATGGGCAGTGACGGCGCCAGTGCTACGGCGGCGGCATACTCTTTTTGTGCTTGCGGCCAGTTGCCGCGATGGTCCGCAATATCCCCTTTGAAGCGGTAGCAGTCCACAAAATGGCCGCCTTGCGCAATCGCGGTGTCGGCTTTGTTGGGGTGACCGGCAAATTCCTCGGCCAAGCCCAGATAACAAATTGGGTTGGTGTCGTAGTTGGTTGTAACCGCGGGATACTGGGCAAACAGCGCCTGCATGGCTTTCAGATCACTCACGGCTTGTGAATAGTTCTGCTGATCGAGTGCCATCAGTCCCTGAACGTAATCGATCTCGGCCATGACATAGTGATCGCTACCCGCGCCGGGTGAGGTTTGCAAGGTAAAGCTGGCCTGCCGATCCACGTGCATGCGCGCCAACAATTCGGCATCTTGAGGTGCATCTTGACCTATGTTTGTACCTTGGCCGCCGTGCGAAGCTTCATCGGCCAGGAATTCCTGATGCTCCATCGGCAGGTCCATGCGCAGGTAATCCTGATTGTTGTAAAAGATGGCTGGCACATGGGCGGCGAACCAACCGTTGCGCCGTGTGGCGCGCTCAAATGCGATGCCGGTCTGGTATGCGGCTTCTTCTTCACCGAGCAAGATCTGTATAGCCTGCAGTGCTTCGTAGGCATTCCAGTAGTGCGGATTGAGGCGAAGTGCCTCACGGAATTTATCCGCTGCTGCAGCGTTCTGGGTCAGATCACTGAGGGCGTTGCCCCAGGCAGTCAAGAGCCAGGGTTTCTCCTTCGCTGAGGCCGTGGGGAAAGCCGCCTGCACAAATTGAATGGCCTGTGCATCCTGGCCACTTAGTTCTAGATCATCGGCATACAGATACGGTTCAGCCGAACCGTAGACGTAATCCGCGGCATCGTTGATCAATGCGGGCAGGGTATCGGGCGTGCCGTTGAAAGTCTTAGCGGCAAATCCGGTGCCGCGCACGGTGAGCGCGACCTGATTGCCCTGCTGGACCAGATCACCGTTAATTAGGATTTCGTGGCCGAGCCATTGATGCAGCGTCCTGCGGACGTCGCCTAGGGACACGTGCACATCCGGCACCTGCATCCGGATCTGGTTGCTCCAGGCGTCCTGAAGAGCCGGTGCCGCCTGCGAGCTGCGCGTCGAAGCCTGCAAGACCTGCAGGCGATCCAGGAACGCGCTTGCGATTACCCTGCCGCTGTTGCCTTGGGCGGCATAGGCGGGCGGCACCTGGAATTGATTCACCACCACCGACTGGTCGGTGGCGGCGGAATAGATCGCGTAGCCGATGATCGCCAGCACCAGCAGTGCCACCAGGCTCAGCGCGCTCTGATACACGGTGCGGATGCGATCATGCAAGCACTGGGCGCCAAGCTGTCGGTGCTGTGCGCGCAGCGCCTGGCTCTGGAGTTTCAGATTCTCGGCATGCAGGTCGTGGAGCGCGGCTTCGCGCTCCAGATGACCCTGCTGGGTCTTGAGGTGCGCCTGCTGCGCTTGGGCGAGTGCAATCTGTTCATCGAGATATTTCGCCGCACGCCCGGCCATCTCCGGGTGTTTAGCCGCCTCGCCGAGAGCCAGGCTCGCGGCCAGGTCCGATTGACCCCTTTTTACCTCGTCGTTCATGTGTGCCCCATTCGGCCCGCAAGCTGTGGCGTTAGGATACCCCGTCGGGACGTGTTGCTTGCATCCTATCCTGTTGAATTTTCAACATTATTTATAACTTAACCTTGAGAGGTATGCTACATATACCATAGGGTGGTATGGTATATAGATGAAGCCACCCAGTCATAAGTCCCAGCTCGCGCGCCTGAAGCGCATCCACGGCCAGGTGGCCGGCCTCATGCGCATGGTGGAGGAGGAGCGCTACTGTGGCGACATCCTCACGCAACTGCGCGCGGTGCAGGCGGCGCTGGAAGCGGTGCAGCAGGGCATCCTCAAGAGCCACATCGAGCATTGCGTGGCCGGCGCCATCGAGAGTGGCGACTCGCGCGAGCGAGACGCCAAGCTCGCGGAGCTGTTTGACATTCTCAAGCGCTTTCCAGCGTAAAGTTTTCTGAAGGAGATGTTTCATGGCTGATTGCTGTCACGGCCCTGTTGCCACTGGGTCTGTCCGGAACGAACTGCACGATCCGGTATGCGGTATGCGCATGCAGGCCGATAGCCCGTATCGTGCCGAACACCAGGGACAAGTGTATTACTTCTGTTCCGCCGGTTGTCGTGAAAAGTTTCTGAAATCACCGCAGGCGTATGCCGGCCGCATGAACACGGCGCTGGCTGGCCATGCACACAAGCATGCGCATTCCAGTGCGCCGGTTGCGCCGGTATCCGCGTCTGGCAAACAGCAATGGACCTGCCCTATGCATCCGGAAATCGTGCGTGACGCGCCCGGCGCTTGCCCGATCTGCGGTATGGCGCTCGAACCGATGCTGCCGGTAGCGGACAAGCAAAGCGATCCGGAACTGCTCGGTATGCTACGGCGTTTCTGGGTCGGTGTCGTACTCACAATACCCCTCGTCATTATCGCCATGCGCACACTGTTTTTGCGCCCCTGGGTTGAGTTGCTGCCGGGCGCGGCATGGAGTTGGAGCGAGTTTGCGCTGGCAACACCGGTAGTGTTGTGGGGCGGCTGGCCGTTTTTCCAGCGCGCCTGGCGTTCGCTTCAGCACCGCAGCCTCAACATGTACACCTTGATCGGGCTAGGGGTTGCGGTGGCCTATGGCTACAGCCTAGCGGCATTGCTTTTCCCGGAGATATTCCCTGTGACATTCCGCATGGCGGATGGCACGCTACCGATGTATTTCGAGGCGGCTGCGGCCATTACCACGCTGGTACTGCTGGGCGAGGTGTTGCAGATGCGCGCCCGTCATTCCACCTCGGCTGCCATTCGTGCGCTGCTGGATCTGGCGCCACCCGTGGCACACCGCATCAATGCGGACGGCGGTGAACAGGACGTGCCTCTGGGACAAGTGCAGGTCGGTAATTCCTTGCGTATACGGCCGGGGGAGAAGATACCCGTGGATGGCGTGCTGCTGGAAGGCAAGGGCAGCGTCGATGAGTCCATGTTGACTGGCGAACCCTTGCCAGTGGAGAAACACGCCGGTGACAAGACGGCGGCCGGCACGCTGAACAGCACCGGCAGTTTCGTGATGCGCGCGGAACGGGTGGGTGCCGACACACTGCTCTCGCGCATCGTGGCGCAGGTGACTGCGGCGCAGCGCAGCCGTGCACCTATTCAGTCACTGGCGGATCGGGTATCCGCTTGGTTTGTGCCGGCGGTGGTGCTGGCCGCCCTGACAAGTTTCATTGTCTGGTATTTCTTCGGACCCGCTCCGCAGTTTGCCCATGGGCTGGTGAATGCCGTGGCGGTGCTCATTATCGCCTGCCCGTGTGCGCTGGGACTTGCCACGCCCATGTCGATTATGGTGGCCATGGGCAAAGGCGCGCAGTCGGGCGTATTATTCCGCAACGCGGCGGCGCTGGAACGTTTACGGGAAGTGGATACGCTTTTGGTGGACAAGACCGGCACGCTCACGGAAGGCAAACCCAAAGTGGTGTATGTGGAGTCCAGCGGCATATTATCGGAGAACGAAGTACTGTTGTTTGCCGCCGCGTTGGAACAGGTCAGCGAACATCCGCTGGCTGCGGCCATCGTGACCGCCGCGCGGGAACACGAACTTGTCATCGGCAAGGTGGATCAATTTGAATCGGTCACGGGGCAGGGCGTGCGGGGCCTGGTCACTGGCAAGCGCATAGCGCTGGGCAATGACAAACTGGCGGCGGCGCTCAAAGCGGACGTGTCACCCGCAGACAACACGGTTCAAGCGCAGCGCGCCCAGGGCGCAACAGTTATGTATGTGCTTGTGGACGGCCAGCTCGCCGGCTTCATCGCCGTGGCCGACCCCATCAAGCAAACCACACCGGATGCCATTGCAGGACTGAAACATGCAGGCCTGCGCGTGGTCATGGTGACGGGCGACAACGAAATCACGGCGCACGCAGTCGCCGACAAACTTGCTTTGGATCAGGTCCTCGCTGGTGTTTCTCCGGAAGGCAAGGCTAAAGTTGTAAAGCATCTGCAGGCTGAAGGCAGGCGCGTGGCTATGACCGGCGACGGCATCAACGACGCGCCGGCACTGGCTGTCGCAGATGTAGGTATTGCCATGGGCACCGGCACCGACATCGCCATGGAAACTGCCGCTGTGACTTTGGTAAAAGGCGATTTACGCGGTCTGCTGCGCGCCCGCAGGCTGTCCCAGGCCACCGTGAGCAACATCCGCCAGAATTTGTTCTGGGCGTTCGCCTATAACGTGGTGGGCGTGCCGATTGCAGCGGGCGTGTTGTATCCGTTCTTCGGCCTGTTGCTATCGCCGATGATTGCCGCGGCTGCCATGTCGTTCAGCTCTGTGTCCGTCGTATTGAATGCATTGCGGCTTCGCTGGGCCAGACTCTGACGGTAATGGCCCATGTAGCGGGCAGCTTTGCGTGTGAGCGGGTCATTTGGAGCGCCTTTGCCTGCAGATAGATATCCGAACATTAACGCAAAGTCTGAGGCAGGTTAACGAAATCCCTGCACTCGGCAAGTTGAGCAGCGGTCAGGTCTGCAGAATACCGCAGGCTGCGCGGTCAAGCGTGAAAGCAGCTGCCGGATAAGCGACTATAATTTGCAACTCATGGTCTGATCTATCAACGGCGCCACGGGTTCTGGTGCTGCGCACGGGCCCCAAATTCTTTTGCAGGAGGCTATTCATGCCAAACATTCCGCAACACCGGCTTGGCCGACAAGGTCTTGTGGTCTCGGCAATGGGGCTGGGCTGCATGGGCATGTCGGATTTCTATAAAGGCGGCAGCGAAAGCGAGTCCATTGCGACCATTCACCGGGCACTGGAACTTGGCATTAATTTTCTGGATACCGCGGATATGTACGGACCGTTTACTAACGAACAGCTGTTAGGCAAGGCTCTTAAAGGTCGGCGCGACGGTGTCATCATCGCCACCAAATTCGGCAATCAGCGTAGCCTGGACGGTAAATTCCTGGGCGTCAATGGTCGGCCGGAGTATGTGCGCGCCTGCTGCGACGCTTCGCTCAAGCGCTTGGGGATAACGCAGATCGATTTGTATTACCAACATCGCGTGGATACCCAAGTACCCATCGAGGACACCGTGGGTGCCATGGCGGAACTGGTAAAAGCAGGCAAGATACGTTACCTTGGTTTGTCGGAAGCGGCTCCCGCCACTGTTCGACGTGCCCACCGGGTCCATCCCATCAGTGCTCTGCAAACGGAATATTCCCTCTGGAGCCGCGACCCGGAGGCTGAGATACTGCCCACGGTACGTGAGCTCGGCATAGGTTTCGTAGCCTATAGCCCGTTGGGGCGCGGCTTTTTGACAGGCCGTTTCAAACGGCAGGAGGATTTATCAGAAGGTGACTGGCGGCGCAATCATCCGCGTTTCCAGGGAGTGAACTTCCAGAAAAATCTTGAATTGGCACACCATGTACAGTTAATCGCCCGGGGAAAAAACCTGAGTTCCTCTCAGGTGGCGCTCGCCTGGTTATTGCATCAAGGTAAAGACATCGTACCGATACCAGGTACCAAACAACGCAAGTACCTGGAAGAAAATGCCGGCGCAACCGAAGTTGAATTGAGTGCCGAAGATTTGCGGCAAATTGACGCGGCATTCCCCCATGGTCTTGCTGCCGGGGATCGTTATGCCGATATGAGTACCGTCAATCACTAAACCTTAAGACTGAATCAATATGGATAAGCTGACATTCATAACAGGCAACAAAGCCTATTCCTCCTGGTCACTGCGGCCGTGGCTGGCGCTGCGTGCCACCGATGCAGCTTTCGAGGAAATCGTGGTGCCATTGTATGTGCCGGGTTACAAGGCATTGCTGCTGGCGCATTCGCCGGCCGGTAAGGTGCCGGTGCTGAAACACGGCGAGCGCGTCATTTGGGATTCACTCGCGATCTGCGAGTACCTGGCCGAACAATTTCCCAAGGCGCGGCTCTGGCCGGAAGCTACGGCGGCCCGGGCGTTGGCACGCTCCGTAAGTGCCGAGATGCACTCAGGGTTCAGCACCATCCGCTCCACTATGCCGTTTAATTGCCGCGCCATGGGACGGCATGTGGCGAGCAGTCAGGAGCTGGAAAGCGAGATTCAGCGGGTACAGAGTCTGTGGCGCGAATGTCAGGAGCGTTATGGCCAAGAAGGCCCATGGCTGTTCGGCCGCTTTACAGTGGCGGATTGCATGTATATTCCCATGGCACTGCGTTTCGTCACCTACGGCGCACGTCTGGATACCGGGGCGCAAGCGTATATGCAGACGGTGCTGCAAGATGCAACAGTACAGGAATGGATAGCGGCGGCGAGACTGGAAAGAGGTGTGATTGCGGCCAATGAAATTGGCAATGAGGGCGTCGCATAAGCCATAACTGCCTAGGTGATGTTGGGATCGCAAGGGCTATTAGCCCATGGCTTTTCAGCCCTGTTAGGTGGCCGAACTCAGTGAGATCTCAGGAATTAGGTGTCGGCGCGTGCCCAGACCCGCGAAAAATGTATTGACGATGGCATAAAAATACCTATACTGTGTTTAAATACAGTCTATAGGCGAAGTTTGTGGCTGACCTTACACCGCGGCAACAACAGATTCTTGAGTTAGTTCAAGATGTTATTGAGGCTACCGGAATGCCGCCGACACGCGCGGAAATCGCCCGGAAACTGGGGTTCAAGTCGGTGAATGCAGCGGAAGATCATCTGCGCGCCTTGGCTCGAAAGGGTATGATTGAACTACTGCCCGGCGCTGCCCGGGGAATCCGTCTTACCGATCCTCCCGGTCTCCCGGTAGTCGGCCGGGTAGCGGCGGGCAGTCCTCTTTTGGCTCAGGAGCATCTGGAAGGCCGTTACCGCCTTGACCCGGGCCTATTTCATCCCAAGCCCCATTACCTGTTGCGCGTGCGCGGCATGAGCATGCGCAATGCCGGCATCCTCGACGGCGATCTGTTGGCCGTACACCGCTCTCCGGACGTATACAACGGCCAGATTGTGGTGGCCCGCGTGGGGGACGAAGTCACGGTGAAGCGTTACCGCCTTAAGGGCTCGCAAGTGTGGCTTATGCCCGAAAATCCCGACTTTCAACCCATCATTTTGGAGGCGTCCAACGCCTCGCTGGTGCTGGAAGGGGTCGTGGTGGGGGTGATTCGTAACGGGTTTCCGGCTAGGGGGTATCCCGGCATAGAGGGTGGATCCGGCAACGGGATTTTAGGCAAAGAAAAGGCGCGGATCACTCCGCGCCCTTTGTAAAAAACAGCGGAAATGTTATAGCCGCTGCTGATTTCGTCCTTACTTTTATTTGGTATGTGCTGCGGGAGCCGCAGTCTTGGCTTTCTTCTCTTTCTTCATCATTTTGTGATGAGTCTTTTTATGCTCCATCATCTTTTTATGTTCCATCATTTTTTTATGCTCCATTTTCTCATGCTCCATTCTCTCATGGCGCATCATCATTTCATGCTTTTCTTTGCGTTTGGCAGCTTCCTTTTTCGTGAGGGTAGCTGCCTTGGTGGCAGGAGCCTGGGCACCGGCTTGAGCCGGGGTGCCTTGGGCAAGCGCCATGCCGGCAAACGCAAACAGCGAGCCAGCAACAAGACCAACCAACATCTGACGTTTCATCTGAGTACTCCGTAACAAGTTTAGGTTTTGTAAAACTGCTGTTGTTTTCGGAAGTAGGTAAAATTGAGGTGAACCCACCCCCCCACCCCGGATCCAAAAGACAGCCTATGCGTCTTTATCAACCAGACTTCTGGTGTTGAAAAATCCCTTAAAATTTTTATGCGATCCCTTGGAAGGGGCCTGGATCAGACCCCCCGGCATACTTGCCGACAGCTTCGTAGTTTAACGCGCCCCGGCCCTATTGGATAGGGGCTAATGGCGCCTAACGTAGGTCCATGGCCTATCGGATTCGCCGGTGGGCGCCAAAATCAAGCTGCCGGACGGCTCTTGTCGCTGGCATAATGGGCATTATGAAGAAAATTTCCATATCAGAACTCCGACTAGGCATGTATGTGACAGCGCTGGACCGCCCTTGGCTGGAAAGCCCCTTCCCGTTCCAGGGGTTCCCAGTCGAGTCGCATGAGCAGCTGGTTACCCTGCAGAAAACCTGCGAGTACATATTTATCGACGAGGAAAAGGGGACCGCCCCGAACACTTCGGATTACGGGCGCAAGACCTCTAGTCGGAGTTCCGGCCGGCCCGTCACCCTGACGATGGAACGTACTGACCTAACCGGCCTCGGTTGGCGGGGGCGGGAGAGTTTCCGTCAGGACATGCGCAAGGTTCTCGCCAGCCGCGGCAAATTGCACCGGCATGTGCAGCGTCTGCTGAGCGACGTGCGTTTCGGGCGCAGCGCGGACACTCGTGAGGCGCGAATTCTCACGCTTGAATTGGTGAATGTGGCGATGGCGAATCCAGCGGCTACCCTTTGGCTCACCAACCTTGAGACTAAACACGACTATACCGTTTCTCATTGTCTGAATGTTTGTATTCTGAGCATCGTATTCGGGCTGCATCTGGAATTGTCGAGTGATTCCATCGGTGAGCTGGCATTGGGTGCGTTGTTACATGATGTCGGCAAGATGCGCACACCGGTCTCCATCCTCGATAAACCAGGACTGCTTACAGAAGATGAATTTGACATCATAAAAAAGCATCCGGTAGATGGATTCAATATCCTGCGCAAAGATAAGCACGTTTCCGAAAAGTGCCTCGAAATAGTTCAGTTACACCATGAACGGATTAGTGGTCAGGGTTATCCCTTCGGATTGAAGGACGATGAGATCCCGGTGCATGTGCGCATTGTAGCCATCGCGGATGTTTACGACGATATTACCAGCAGCCGCGTGTATCACGAAGGTATCCCACCCCACACTTGCCTCAATATGATGTTCCACTGGGCGCCGCGGGATTTTGGTGAAGACCTGATGCAGGAATTCATACGCTGTATTGGTATTTATCCAATCGGTAGTCTCGTTGAACTGAACAGCAATGCTTTGGGTATCGTCATGTCCTCCAATCCGGCAAGCCGTCTGCGCCCCATCGTTATGCTGGTTCGGGACGCTGAGGGCAAGCCCTATGGTCGCCGACCGCTGATCAACCTCGCGACACCGTCAGCGCGGGGTGGTGAGCCCAAGTGGTCTATTAAACGTGTCGTGGACTCCAAGGAATATGGCATCGACTTGGGGCGAATCGCGGAAATGGAAGCCGGAATCTAGCGGCAGAATGAATACCTTGCATTGCTTTCCTGGGGTCCATTAAGACCATTTCAGCACATGCTTGAGATAACACCGCAAATCCGTCTTCACGAAGATGAGTTGGTATTCCGTTTTGTGCGTGCCTCGGGGCCGGGCGGCCAGAATGTAAACAAGGTCGCGACAGCAGCGGAACTGCGCTTTGATGTGAGGCGCAATGTTTCGCTGCCGAATGCCGTGCGTGAGCGCCTCTTCAGGCTTGCCGCCAATAAGATTAATTCACAAGGTCAGTTGTTGATTTTTGCGCAGCGATTCCGTACTCAGGAACGCAATCGCGCGGATGCGGTTGAACGGCTGGTAACGCTTATTCGCCGTGCTGCCGAGATTCCCAAGTCACGTAAAGCTAGCAAGCCCACCCGTGCTTCCAGACGGCGGCGCCTCGAAGGCAAGCGTCGACAGGCCCACAAGAAACGATTACGCCGTTCATCCTGCGATGATTGAAACTGTCCAAAAGATAGCTGCCTGCCGGCATTTTACCTGGTAGGTGCAGAGCACGGCCGATTCCGGCCGCAATCCCGCATTTAGAAGATGGGTTCCTCTGCGGCGTGACCTGTGCCTTTGTGGGTCTCGATGCCACGTGAGCCCAGGTCTTTGATTTGGTCGGCAACCCGCTGGGCGGCTTCGTTACTCTGGCCGCACAATAGCGCAAGCCCGAGAATAATCAGGCTGAATACCATCAGGATCCACATGCCGGTAAAGAAGCCGTACAAGCCGATGCCGCCCATTTTGCCGGTCGGACCTAGCCAGCTGATCAGCCACATGCCGATGAAATACGGCAGCAGCCACCAGGCTTGTTCCCAACCGAGTTTAGATAATGGTTTGCGTTTGATGAGGTACCAGGCCAGATATAAAACTACATACACTGCTACCAAACTAAACAGAATTTTTACAGTGTCATAGCCCGTCCAGTAGATAATCCAATTGGAAAAAATGAAAGCGATAACTGAAACTATGCGCACCGCCCGCAGGCGGAAAGGGCGCGGCGCGGCCGGCAAGGCGCGGCGCAGATGAAGCAAGATGATCGGCCCGATCATGTAAGACAATACCGTAATAAGAGAAACCGCAGAAACCAGTTGCTGCCAAGATGGAAATGGAAAGAAAAAGATCGCGCCGACGATCCAGGTGATGACCAAGCCAATCCACGGCACGCCGTTTTGATTGAGCTTGATTACCTGTTTGGGTGCGTTGCCCATTTCACCCGCCGCCATGATGATGCGCGGGCTAGCGGTAACATAGATGAACGCCGTTCCCATCGGTGATACAAAAGCGTCCACGTACAGAATAACCGCCCACCAGAACGCTCCAACAGCGACCGCAATGGCTGCGAGCGGCCCGAACATGCCGGTAAACTGCAAATGTTCCCAACCCTGGGCGATGTCTGTCGGTTTGAGCGCGATAATGAAGGAAACTTGGAGCCCGATGTAGATCAGCATGGAAATGATGACCGAGCCGATCAGCGCAATCGGAATATAACGGCCGGGATTACGGGTTTCGCCGGCCAGGGCGATGGCCTGCTGGAATCCGAGGAAACTGAAAATGATGCCGGCGGTGGCCACGGCAGTGAATATGCCGCTAATTGGGGTGCTGGCAGCATGCGCCGTCATGTTGCCGGGGTGGAAGGAATAGGCCATCAGAATGCCGATGGTGGCAAGAGGAATAATGACTTTCCACCAAGTGGCCGCGCTGTTGATGGCTACCACCAGCCGTATGGCGAGAAAATTGAGAGCTACCACGAAGGCTAGAAGAATAATCGAGACAATCGTACCGAGGTGGGTCAAGATGCCGCTGGTGGGGGTAATCAAGCCAGGTATGTAAGCGTTGGCATAGGTCACAACCGATGTGACTTCGACCGGCGGCACCGAGACAAAGGCCAGGAACAGAATCCAAGTCCATATTTTGCCCACCAGATCGCCGTGACTCACATGGGTCATGTGCACCAGGGCCCCGGAATTCGGAAACATGGTGGAGAGCTCAGCGAACACGAACGCCAGGAACAGCACGGCGATGGCGCCAATAATCCAGGAGAACACACTCCAAGGGCCGGCCTCCAATGCGGCATGCAGCGGGCCGAACAACCAGCCCGAGCCGATCATGGCGCCTAGGCTGGCATACAAAAGTCCGATGACGCCGGCATCGCGTCTGAGCTTGGTAGGTCCCGACATTGTGTAACTCCGGTAGTTGAGGTCTTGTACGATTACACGATTTAAATGATCCGCCTTGGATATCGCTTTTGATGCTCAGTGGTTCAAGTTGTCTGCCCGCACAACCGAATAAGCGGACAATCTGAAAAATGAAACCCGGCTCTAGTATGGCCCGGATGGATATCCATGACATCACGGAGCCGAGCAAGGCGACGTGGGATATTAGACGACCCGGCTCGCCGGAACAACCGCGTAGCACTCAATGCAGGCGCCTCTGGTTTTCTCCCCCGAGGCCAGCTGCATCCCAGGGGCGCATGTTGTGGGCGGACGCCCGGTCACCGCTCAGAATGGTGACACCTTGGGGATTCTCCAGTTGCACGGATTCCACCTGCTGGCCTGTCAGCAGGGCATGTCCCTTCCAGCGGTCGGAACCGGATTCACTGAACTCGAAGTTGTATGTGCGCCGCCACGCGAGCCACCCGCCAGCGGTGCGCGTGAGCCGCAACCGGGCCAAGGACACGGTTTCGTCCAGAAACTGCAAGTGCATGTCTCCACAGATGCGCGTGCAGGTGGCGGTCATGCGCTCGCGCGCCTGCAGGCTGTCGTTCCAGAACCATGCGCCCGCGGCAAGGGCCATGAGTGCAAAGAGTGCCAGCAGGCTGCTAAGGTCAAAGTACATGTCGCTTAAATTCCGTGCAGGCAGACCCGGTTACGGCCGTTGTGCTTGGCATCATACAGCGCCTGATCCGCGATCTTGAGAACGCTCCAGGGATCTCCCCTGGAATTGCTACTTTCGGCTGCGCCGATGCTCACCGTCACTCGCAGAGGATTGCCGTCATCCATTGCCTCCGGAATACCGGGGGCGGCGCGGCGTTCACCCCGGCGCGGATTGAAACCGGAGGTTTCAATATCGGTGCGCAACGCTTCCAGCGCAGGCGCTGTTTCCTTAAGGCTCTTGCCCGGGTACAGCAAGCCGAATTCCTCACCACCATAGCGAAAGGCTTTGCCGCCGCCCGCGCATTGCTGCAACCGCGAGGCCACCAGCCGCAAAACCTGGTCGCCCACGTCGTGGCCATAGCTATCGTTGAAATGCTTGAAATGATCCACATCCAGCATGGCGATGACATAGCGGCCGCCCAGTTGACGCATCTGTTCTTCCAGAGCGCGCCGCCCCGGCAGACCGGTGAGTTCGTCCAGATAGGCCATGTTCCAGGATTCCAGGACGATGGCAAAACCGAAGGCTAAGGCGGCCGCGGCGGCGAATATGGCCACCGCAATAGGTTGGCGGGAATGCAGCATCACCGCCATCGCCACCAGGGAAAAGAAAAACGCCGCCAACTCGGCGCTGTGCCGCCGGATCAAGCGGTCGTTAATCCAAAGTAGGCCGATGGCCAGCAGCAACAACCCGGGTTGACTGATGGCGGTCGCGGAAAGCAGCGGCCAATGTATGAATTGCACAAACAGCGCGTCCGCCACACCTTGGGCACGGGTGCCCATGATCACGATGACAAACGCGATTTCCAGCAGCAGAAGTCCGAATGGCCACGCGCCATAGCGCGTAAAGACACCGCGTTCCGCCAGCGGATGTACGCATACCAGGTTCAGCGGCAGAAACAGACACAGAGCGCCATCCAGTATCTGCCGGCTGAGGACGTCACTTTTGCCGGTTAGCGTTAGTAAAGCGCCGTAACCGATAAGCAGGGTCAGCAATGCGAAAAACATGCGGCTGCGGTTGAACTGCAGGCTCAAGGCCAGAGAGACTAGCAGGATGAACAGCGTCACCACCTCCGTCGCCAAGACACCCGCATCCGGAAAATCGACCGCGTAATGCGCCAGCAGCAAGGCAAAAACCAGCAGGATGATTTCCGGTAGCAGGGTATAAAGAACGCCGACAAGGGTTTTCATTGGGCAGGCGTGGGGGGTCTCGTAAGCGCTTTGAATTCTAGCGAGGCATAGTCTGGATTACTGGAGCAGGCGCAGGCAATCTCGAACATTGTGCACCCCTGGTACATACCAGCAATCATATACCGCCATACGGCGTTGTTCAGGGCTGTGCACATAGCCTTCCAAGGTCACCACGCGTCCCCGGGTATTGGCGCTGATGTTTTCTGCGTGCAACAGTGGGTCCTTTTCCAGTACCATGCGTATGGCATCCGATATTTCGCCGTCGTTATCCTGCTCGGCCGGACGCACGCGCAGGTGATTGTGAACATCACAAACCCCTGGCACCCACCAGACAATGACCTCGGCGAGCCGCCGGTGGGAGAGGCTGCTCACTTGGCCATCCAGACGTACGACACAACCATTCGTGCTTGTGCTGATCCACTGCTCGATATCTGGCGAAGTTGCCTGGCCCGAATATACACGGATATCACGGAACGCCGGCTCCTGGGCAAGGGCACCGACGGTGGCGTCCTGCAGCGCTTTGCCACTGCGGTGCTCACCGGGGCGCAAGTGCAGATGATCCTCTATGTTCGGTAGTCCCGACAGTTGCAGGGCAATGCGCCGGGCCTTGCGTTTGGCGATGATATTGGCGACTTCACCTTCAAGCCGCAGGGTGTCTTGGTAAGTGATGCGAATCGGATATTCATGCAGGTTGATATCGCTGTCCTGCGCCAATGCGGCCAGCAGAGCATTGACCAGTTCTTTCTGGGTTTGCATGTTTATGCCTCATAAATCATCAAATGATGACTTTGTGACTAGGGTGGGGCCGATGATGGCGATATTTCAAGTGGCCGTGCGATTCAGCCCTTGTCGGGCCGATCCCGGGCGCTCCGGTCAATGATGTACACCCGATTGCCGTTTGATGCAGGCCGGGCCGTGCGCCATTTGCGGCGCGTGGATCCCCAGCTGGCGGAACTCATGGACCGCGTGGGTCCCTTGCGGATGAACTTGCGCCCCGCTGACAGTCCTTTTGAGGCATTGCTGCGGGCCATCACCTACCAGCAGCTATCGGGGAAGGCGGCCGCCACTATCCACGGCCGCCTGCTTGACCTATTCCCCGGAGAGCTTGCGCCGGAACGGCTGCTGGCGCTGCCTGAGAGCGACTTGCGTGGCGCCGGTCTGTCGCGCAATAAACTGCTGGCGGTACGGGATTTGGCCACCAAGACACTCGATGGCAGCGTTCCGGGTTTCGCGGTGCTGGCACGAATGACGGATGATGAGGTCATCGCACGGCTCACGGTTGTACGCGGCATTGGGCGCTGGAGCGTGGAAATGCTGCTGATATTCACACTCGGACGGCCTGATGTGCTGCCTGTGGATGATCTCGGTATACGCAAAGGATTTCAAGTCGCCTACGGTATGAAACGTCTGCCGGCCGCGGTTACGTTACATCGCGTCGCCCGCCGATGGTCGCCCTATCGTTCCGTCGCCAGCTGGTATTTATGGCGGGCGACCGATACGCTTATAACTTGAGCCAAAATACCGTTTTCATGTCTACCTCTTATTATCCGCACCTGCTGGCACCGCTGGATCTCGGTTTCGTAACGCTCTCCAACCGTGTACTCATGGGTTCCATGCACACAGGTCTTGAGGACCGTGCCGGTGATTACCCCAAGCTGGCTGCCTATTTTGCCGAACGGGCGCGCGGTGGGGTGGCGCTCATGGTGACCGGGGGCATTGCGCCCAACCGTCGTGGATCGCTGGCGCCGCTTGCTTCCAAACTTTCCAGCCGCTGGGAGCTGGCCCGCCACAGAAAAGTTACACACGCCGTGCATACGGAAGGCGGGCGCATCTGTATGCAGATACTGCACGCGGGGCGTTATGCCTACCATCCCTTTTCCATCGCGCCCTCGGCCCTGAAGTCACCAATTAACCCGTTTACGCCGCGCGCGCTGAGCGCAAGCGGTGTTGGAAAGCAAGTCCAGGCCTTCGTGGGGTGCGCCGCATTGGCCCGCGAAGCGGGTTATGACGGCGTGGAGATCATGGGCTCGGAAGGTTATTTTATCAACGAGTTCACCGTACCGCGCACCAATCGGCGTAGCGACGAATGGGGTGGCAGCCTCGAAAACCGTTTGCGCTTGCCAATAGAGATCGTGCGTCGCACACGTGCGGCGGTTGGGCCAGATTTCATCATCATTTACCGCCTGTCGATGCTGGACTTGGTGGAAAACGGCAGTGACTGGGTGGAAATCATTGCTTTGGCTAAGGGCGTGGAAGCAGCCGGGGCCACATTGATCAACACCGGCATCGGTTGGCACGAGGCGCGGATACCCACCATTGCCACCATGGTGCCCCGCGGTGCCTTTACATGGGTTACGCGCCGGCTCAAAAGCGAAGTACAGGTGCCGCTCATCGCCACCAATCGCATCAACATGCCTGCAGTGGCGGAAAAGATTCTGACGAACGGCGATGCCGACATGGTATCCATGGCTAGGCCACTGCTGGCGGATCCGGCATGGGTATCGAAAGCCTCGCGTGGACGCGAGGATGAAATAAACACCTGTATCGCCTGCAATCAGGCTTGTCTGGATCAGATATTCGCGAAGCAGCGCGCCTCCTGTCTGGTCAACCCACGCGCCTGTCATGAAACTGAACTGATTATTAAACCGGCAAACAGACCGAAACGTATTGCCGTAGTGGGAGCGGGACCCGCCGGACTTGCCGCGGCCGTGACCGCGGCACAGCGCGGCCACCGCGTGACCTTATATGAAGCGGCCTGCGAGATTGGCGGCCAGTTCAACATGGCCAAACGTATCCCCGGCAAAGAGGAGTTCCATGAAACACTGCGTTACTTTAACCGGCAACTTGAGTTAACCCAAGTCGAATTGCAGCTTGGCCGGGAGGCGGATGCTGAGAAATTATGCGCACACGGGTTCGAAGAGGTTGTGTTCGCCACCGGTGTGTTGCCGCGGCACCCACCTATTCCCGGCATGGACCATCCCAAAGTGCTTTCCTACATGGATGTGCTGTTGCGGAGCAAACCCGTGGGCAGGAGCGTGGCGATCATCGGTGCGGGCGGTATCGGTTTTGACGTGGCGGAATTTCTAGCGGATAGCGACGCCTCATCGAGCCTGGATGCGTCCAGGTTCTTTCTCGAGTGGGGTGTGGATAGGGATTACAAGATGCGTGGTGCGGTCACCGCACCCCAAATCGAACCCACGGAGCGCAACATCACTTTGCTACAGCGCAAAACCGTGCCATTCGGCAAGAGTCTCGGTAAAACAACCGGCTGGATCCATCGCGCATCATTGCGCCACAAACAGGTGAAAATGCTCGGCGGGGTGAGCTATGAGCGAATTGACGAGGCCGGCCTGCACATACGAATCAACGGTGAGCCACAGCTACTGGCCGTGGATAATGTGGTTATCTGCGCCGGCCAGGAAAGTAATGTTCAATTATACAATGCGTTTAAATCGCAGCGAGTACCTGTGCATCTGATTGGTGGGGCGCGGTTGGCGACGGAGCTGGATGCCAAACGCGCCATTGATGAGGGGACGCGGCTGGCAGCCGCACTGTGACATATTTCGTCAGAGGTTACAGGGACCGGTTTTCCCACGCATTTCGGCGTAGATTCTTCATCCGTGAGCAGTTATGCTTCTGTGGGTCCGGATTTGCCGCTGAACCGCGAGAACTGGAGTCGCCGCCATGCTGAAGTTTGCTGTTGATCGTTGGATCGCCGGAGTCTGTGCCGTGGGCGCCATGCTGACGCTCTTGGGGTGCTCCTCCTCCAAACCCTATACCTTAGTGGCGCAATTGCAATCCCTGTCCCAGCAAGGGCGCATTGTGGCGGCCACCATCGACGTGGTTGGTGACTCCTGCAGCGTGCGCATCATGTTGCTGGATTCGCTCAAAGCCTGGACGCCTTTATGCTTTGTGAAGAAGGATCAGACCACCTACAAAAGCCTGCTCATTGGCGGTCAGGAAGTGGATTTCGGTGCGGTTGGTACCAGCTTCAAAGTGTTGAGCGCGACAGTGCCGACACTACCCGCGTCGACATTGTCCAATTCCGCCGCCCCCTCTGGAGGCAGCGATGCTGGTTTTCCGAGCCAATGGAACCAATCTCCCTATCCAGGACATGTGAAACTCGAGGGCCAGAATTCGGGCTTCATGGTGACCAAGGCGACCCTGACCATAAACGGCAGTCAGGGTATTCTGAACGTGATCTACAAAGTCGGTTATGCTCCCTTGCACCTCGCATGCACCGTACTTGCCAATCAACGTGGTGACTTCACGCTGATGTTTAACCCCACTAAGCTGGCTAAACTCTCGGCAGGCGCTCACTACAACATTCCCCTGAGTTCCGAAGGCTCCAGTATTTCCGGTAACATCTGGGATTCACGCGGGTTTGATACCTGGACCCCCAGCCTTCCACCCCAGTGGACAGCAACATCCTATTCCTCCGATTGAATGCAACATGGATTCGGCCACCTGAGCAGGTCGTTTTCTTTGAAAGATGTCCTACATGATGAAAAAATCTGCTGCAGTCCGCTACCAGCGCTTACACGGTCCCGACACATCCGTGTCGGGATTCATCCTGGAACAGATGCTGCGCACGCTGCTGAAACGCACAAAGCTGGATCGCAAACATGACATTCCCTATCTCGCGGGATACAGCCGTGATGGCAAAATTATTTATATTGACCGCGAGTTGCCGTGTTATTTTGTGGCACGCCGCCAGCGCATTTATACCGACCGTTTTTTAATTCTCCACGAGACTGTGGAGAAGGCCATGATTGACCAGCTGGGATTGAAGTACCAGCACGCCCACCAGATCGCTCTGCGCACCGAGGAGGCAGCAGTGCGTACCTATGGAATCAAGTGGCGCGAATACGACGGCTTCATGCAGCAGTACATTAAGGAAGCGGCGGATGAGAAACTTACACGTTTGCCGGTGGATCTGGATATAAAGCCGTACCGTGACGAACACGACTGGGCGTTACTGCATAGGATGCAGCGGGCGATTAAGCGGGAACAAGGGCAAGCGCACCGTAAGCACAAGCTCAAAACCAGAAAATAACCTCAAGAGCTGACGCTTGTTTGTAACATCACCCTTTCCATGGCGGCCAGCCAAGCGCGATAGCGGCGTTTCAGCTGAACATCAGTCCCGGGCGTGAAAACCATGGATTCCAGCGGCTTGCGGTTGCGGACACTCAGCAGCCACGCAAGTCCGCTGGCAGTGGCTTCATGCAGAGCCGGCCGTTGCACCGGTAATCCACTCAGATCCGCAAGTCGCTGACAAAGCCCCTCCCATCGAGCGAGACCACCACTTAACACGATGCGCCATGCGGGCTTTCCAGTGCCGTGCATCCGCTCCAGGTTTATGCATAACAGAAATACGATACTTTCCGCGACAGCAGTCATTTTTTGCATGGCATTTCCCGGCCCTATAAAGCGCGAACGGAAATTGGATAGCCAATAAGGCGAACCCAAGCCGGAGATGCCATTCAGAAACAGGGGCAGGTCTGATTTGGCAGTGAGCCAGATTGGCATATGGCCGAACATCTTTTTTTCGGGTATTGCCAGTCGCTTGCGCAGCCAGCTGAGCGCGCTACCGGCTCCATTGACGGTACCTTCCAGTACATACAGAACGCGATCCTGGTCCTGCCACAAGACACTACCGAGCATGCCAGGTACTTGCGACGGTATTTTGCCATGCAGTCGCTGTATAAACGCGCCTGTGCCCAGGTTGATGTAGATGCTGCCAGCGTCCGGTTGGCCGCCGACGTACATGGCGGCGGGCTGGTCACCTGTGACCACGGTCAAAGGAATAGCTCGAGTGCCGAATCGCAGATGACCAAAGGGATGTTGGTTGGGCACGCACCGGGGCAATATCCATGCGGGAATCCGAAATAGCTCCAGCAACTCTTCTGACCAGTCACGCTGGCGGTAATCCCAGAGTAATGTGCGCGAGGCATTCACGGGGTCCGCCAGCAATGGTTTTTCAGCCAGCAGATTGGCGAGAATGAAACTCGCCAACGGGCCGGCCGCGAGACGCTGCTGCCGTAAAGCCTGACGGACGGGGTTCAGCTTGTCGAGACACCAGGCGAGCTTGCTGGCGCCGTAATGGGGCGAGAGCACCAGTCCGGTAATATCATGTATGCGCGATTCATGGGGTGCCAGGGTCGCGACGCGGCGGGCCGCGCGCCGGTCCTGCCAGGAAATCACCGGCGATAGGGCTTTGCCTGTCTGCCTGTCCCAGCACACCATGGTGGAACGTTGCGTGGCGAGACCAGCTGCTTGAATTTGGGCGCAGCGCGGACCCAATTGCCGCGCAACCTCTTTGCATACTTGGGTAACGGATGCCAACAGCGCCGCGGCGTGATGTTCCACCCGGCCGCGGCCTGGATGCAGGGTCGCGATCTGTCTTTGCGCGGATGTCACCAGCCTGCCGTGCGCGTCGAATACCAGCGCGCGGCTGGCATGGCCACCCTGATCCAGTGCAAGGAAAAGCGGGAGCGTGCGTGGCATCGGGGCGAACCCGGTATTAGACCGGTTCCAATGGCAGGGTCCACGTATCTGCTAGCGGCCGGCGCGCGGGCAGGACATTATCAAGATGCCGCAGGGCTCGCTGTGCATCTGCACGATAGGAAGTGAGTTTACCGCCATACACACTCAGCACTCGTGGCCGACGCCGCCGGTCGGTGACAAACAGAATTTCCCGGGAACGCCGAAAGGTGCCGATCTTGCCGGCGGGCAGCACGCGCACTCCCGCGAAACTATCGCGGATATTGGCGCGTGCCTGCGGGAAATAACGCCGCACCACCTGCAACAAATATTGCTGCTCCTGCGGCAAGGGCTTGACCTGTGCAGGATCGTCGCCGACGAATGGTGTCTCTGTGGTACCCACCAGGGTCGTATTATCGTGCCAAGGCATGATGAAGATGGCGCGGCCATCCTGGGGCGCTTCGACATAAAAGATGCTGTTTACGATGGCTTCATCAAGGATGATGTGAGTACCTTGGGTCAGATCGATGGCCGGTTTCGACAATGCGGGGTAGATGAGATCAGCCACCTGATTCACCCAGGGGCCGGTGGCATTCACCAATGCCCTGACCTGTACGCTACGTGCAACTCCCGCATGATTAAATGCGACCGTGCAACCGTTGTCGTGAAGCTGTGCGTGTTCGAATTTGGCCGGTAAACACAGTTCGACACCGAGGCTTTTCGCCGAGGCCATGACCGCCCGGGTGAGGGCGGCGTCATCGGTTTGTGCATCCCAGTACTGGAATACAGCCCGCAGACCGTCCTTGACTAAACCCTGCAGCGTATTCCACTGACTGCGCGGCAGTGTCTGGAAACGGGCGTGGGCGTGCAGGCTTCCCAGCAATGCGTACAGGCTCAAGCCTGCACGCACCTGCCAGGGATGCCGGCGGGTATGTTCGTAAACAGGGATGTAGAACGGCGTGAGTTTTACCAGCCTGGGTGCGATGCGCAGCAGCAATTCCCGTTCCCGCAGACATTCACGCACCAGATGCAGGTCGAACTGTTCGAGATAACGTAAACCGCCGTGGATGAGTTTGCTGGAACGGCTGGAAGTGCCCGCGGCAACGCCGGATTGCTCCAGCACCAGCGCTGAACGTCCCGCCGCCGCGGCTGCCTGGGCGATGCCGGCGCCATGGATACCGGCCCCGATAATTACCAGGTCGTAGTCCACGCTCATGGCGGTGCAAATTCCGGTGACCTCAGCATGGCGCCGATGTCGTTGGTTTCTACCAAGTCGGCACCCTGTGCCGCCAATTGCATGGCCCGCTGCGGATCCTGGGTTTGGTACACGACCCATTGCCAGGGGCCGTTGAGCGCATTATGAACGTCCGCAAACCGCTCATCGCTGGTAAATAAGTAATCTGGGTCAAGCGTGTAAACGAGGTGGTGGATTTCCGGAGGAAATTCTTCAGTCGCCCAGCCAATAACCGCCGCCCCCTGCGTGCGCGCCAGGCTAAGGCAGACGTGGTCAAATGAGATGATAACGCATTGTTTGAGGGCTGCTTGGCAGGCTGATAAAACCGAACGCACTACACTGGCACTCCCAAAATGCCGCAAGCTCTGGCGCTTGATTTCTACAAACAGGGTGACCTGTGGCTGCGTTTCAAGCCAGCCGATGAGTGCCGTGAGTGGCGTAAGTTTTACCTCGGCGTAACGTTCGCCGAATCGAGGGCCTTCACCCACGGTTACCGAAATGAGTTCTGCCGCAGGTATTTCCGTAATCTCCCGGTCTATGCCGGCGGTGCGTTTGAGCGACAGATCGTGGCATACGAACGGCACGCCATCGGCACTCACTTGCACATCGCATTCGAGCCAGCGCGCGCCCGCACCCACGGCTGCGGCAAAGCCTTCCAGTGTATTTTCGGGATAACGCGCCGGCCAACCGCGATGGCCAACCAGCGCAGGGGTTTTTGTCGGCGCCATGAACCATTCTGGTCCGAAGGATTGTCCTGTGTATCTTCGGAGAAATTTATTCGTAGCGCAACGCTTCGATAGGGTCGAGGGCCGCGGCTTTGGCGGCGGGCGCGATGCCGAATAGCACGCCCACGCCGCCGGAGAAACCGAAGGCCAGGGCTACCGCCCACCAAGGGACATAGGCGCTGCGGAATTGGGGTACCGCATGGGCCACCAGCATGCCGATGCCGTAACCCAGCAACACACCGATGACGCCGCCGATGAGCGCCAGCGTAACCGCTTCGACGAGGAACTGCATGAGGATGTCATGACGACGTGCTCCCAGGCTCTTCATGATGCCGATTTCGCGGGTGCGCTCGGTAACCGACACCAGCATGATGTTCATGATGCCGATGCCGCCCACCAAGAGCGAGATAGCCACGATACCGCCCAGAATTACGGTGATGGAATTGAGCACGCTGGTGAATGTTCCCAGCAACTGCGTGGGGGTCTGGATTTTGAAGTCATTGTCCTGGCCAGGTTTGAGGTGGTGGCTGCGGCGCAATATCTGCGTAATGCGTTCCACTACCGCATCTGTCTGCTTGCCGTTGTTTATATTCAACTGGATGCCGATGTTCGGCACGGTGGCGGCGCCCTGCAGGCTGAGGGCGGTGCCGTAGGGGATGATGATGCGGTTATCCAGATCAAAACCCAGGATCTGACCTCGTGGATGGAGCACACCTACAACCTTGAACCATTGGCCGGATATCTGGATGTACTGCCCCAGGGGGTCGGCTGGCAGATGCAATTTCTTGATCAAAGTTATGCCGATCACTGCCACATGATGGTGATGCAGATCGTCGTCCGGTGTGATGAAACGTCCACGATCTGGGTATTGCCCGTTGTTGAGTGCAAAGTTTGGCGTGGTGCCGAGAATCTGGCTGTTGGTGGTCTGATTCCGGTATTTCACCGTGCCATAGAATCGGCCCACGGGCAGGATGGGGCTCAAGCCACTGATACCGCTGACGTCATGCTGGATCGCCAGCAGGTCATCCGGCGTTACTTTCGCGATCTTGCCGGCGAGGCGATCCTTGCGGGGCAGGTAGGATTGGATGGTGAGGGTATTGGCGCCCATGCCCTTGAATTCGCTGGTGACGGAATTGCTGAACCCCTGGATCAGCGAGACCACGGCGATCACCGCCATGACGCCGATGACGATGCCCAGCATGGTCAGGAAACTGCGCAGGGCATGGGCACGGATGGCCTGGAAGGCGGAGCGCACACTTTCCATCAGGGTGTACATGGCCTGCCTATTCGTAACGCAGGGCGTCAATGGGATTCAGCGAGGCTGCCTTGGCGGCTGGTGCAATGCCGAAAATGACACCCACTCCGCCGGCAAATCCAAAAGCCAGCACCACCGCCCACCAGGGCACGTGCGCGCCCAAAAATTGTGGCACCAGGTGCGCCACCAGCATGCCGATGCCGTAACCCAGCAATAGGCCGATGATGCCGCCGATGAGAGATAAGATCACCGACTCAATGAGGAACTGCATGAGAATATCGCGGCGGCGTGCCCCCAGACTTTTGCAGATGCCGATCTCACGGGTGCGCTCGGTGACTGACACCAGCATGATGTTCATGATGCCGATACCGCCCACCAGCAGTGAAATACCCACGATGCCGCCCAAGATCAGGGTGATGGAATTGAGAATCTTGTTGAAAGTTCCGAGCGTTTGCGCGGGTGTCTGGACCAGAAAGTCGTCGTCCTGGCCCGGTTTCAGCTGGTGCTTACGGCGCAAAATCTGGGTAATCCGACCCACCACACTATCCAGATCCTTCAGGTTGTTCACGTGCAAATTGATCTGAATGTCCGGTACCTTGGATGCACCCAGCAAGCTGTGGGCGGTGCCGTAGGGGATGTAGATACGGTCGTCCTGATCCTGACCTCCAATGGAGCCCAATTTCTTCAGCACGCCGATGATCTTGAACCACTGGCCGTACATCTCGAGGTACTGGCCGACCGGATTTTTGGGGAGATTGAGGTCCGTGATGAGCGTCTGGCCGATCACGGCCACACGACGGTGACTCAGGTCATCGCTGGGCGTGAGGTAGCGCCCCATTACCGGATAAAAGCTGGTGTTCTCCGCATGGGATGACGTGGTGCCAAACACTCCGGCATAGGCGGTCTGATCGCCGAATTGAATCGCACCTGAGCCGAAATCCGCGAGCGTAAGTATCGGTGTGATATTACTGATGCCGGAGACATCGTGCTGGATGGCTTGCAGGTCATCCGGTGTGACTTTTACCACCTTTCCAGTCAGGTAATCTTCCTGTGTCTCATTGGATTGGATGGTAAGACTATTGGCGCCCATGTTGGCAAAGGTAGAGTTGACTGAATGGCTGAAACCCTGAATCAGCGAAACCACCGCAATCACCGCCGCTACCGCGATGATGATGCCCAGAGTGGTGAGGAAACTGCGGAATGCGTGGGCGCGTATGGACTGAAAGGCGGAACGCAGGCTCTCGACCAAGTTATACACGGCGCAGTGCCTCTTGGGGTTCGCCCTCAATCGCGTTGGCGGTATCACTCAGAACCTGACCGTCCATCAGCTGGACCACCCGCCGGCAATGATTGGCGATATTTTGGTCATGAGTCACGACGATAATGGTATGACCATGCCTGTGCAGTTCGTCGAACATGGCCATCACATCACGGCTGGTGCTGGAATCTAGGTTGCCCGTAGGTTCGTCCGCCAGCAGGATGGAAGGTTTGCCCACCAATGCGCGGGCGATGGCTACACGCTGGCGCTGGCCGCCGGAAAGCTGGTTGGGTAAATGCTGTAGACGGTCGCCCAGCCCCACGCTTTGCAAGGTTTGTGTCGCCATGCGCTTACGTTCGCTCAGGGGGGTGCCGCGATAGATGAGCGGCTGCATGACATTGTGCAAGGCGTTGGCACGCCCCAGCAGATTGAAATTCTGGAAGATGAAGCCAATTTCGCGGTTGCGGATACGCGCCAGAGCGTTGTCATCCAATTGCGCCACCGGCGTACCGTTCAGTATGTATTCTCCGCTTGTTGGCTTGTCGAGGCAGCCCACGATATTCATGAGCGTGGATTTACCCGAGCCGGAAGGGCCGATGAAGGCCACATACTCATTGCGATAAATGCTGAGATTGATGTCCTTGAGTGCATCCAGGGTCGCTTCACCCATCACGTATTGTTTGCTGACGTGATGCAGCACCAGTACGGATTCGGGACTCATGATGCACTCGTGGCCTGTTTACTTGCGGTGTTATTTGCCGGCAAAACCGATACCGCCGCGCCGTCGCTCAAAGCATGCAGTGTCGTATAAGGACCGGTGATGACTGTTTCGCCAGTCTTGAGTCCGGAGATGATTTCCTGATAGGTATCGCTGGAAACGCCGGTGGTCACATCCACCTTGCGAGCTTTGCCGTCACGCAACACATAAACGTAAGCGCCGGAGGTGGGTTCGAGGCTCTTGGAGTTAGGGTTGTTCTCGTAGAGTATCGCCTGCAAGGGCACGGCGATGGCATTGGGGGTGCTCTGGGTAAAGATTTCCGCGCGGCAGCTCATGCCGGGGCGTACGCGCGGTAGTTTCTGGTCTGTGAGCCCGATTTTCACCTCAAAGGTAACGCCCTGCTGCGCCGTCTGTGTGGCTGAAGTGCTGGTGCTGTTGTCAGTCACGGAAGCCGCGATGAACTGCACCTTCCCATGAAAGGTGTCGTTGGGGTAGGAGACCGCGTTGATATTGGCATTCTCATTCAGCTTCAGGTTGGCGATGTCGGCCTCGTCCACCTGTACATCCGCTTGTACTTCGCTGGGATCGGCGATCTCCATGAGCGTCGAGCCGGGGATATTGGTGCCGGTAATGACGGTTTCGCCCACCTTCACCGGCAGGCTGGTGACCATGCCGTTGATGGGCGAGCGGATCACGGTTTTACTGAGATTCTGCTGGGCCTGGCTGAGTTGCGCCTGGGCGATACGCAGCGCTTCTTTCTGAGAGTCCAGCTGTACTTTGGCGATATCCAGTTGATTGCCCAACTGGTCGAAGGTATTGGCATCCACCAGATGTTGCTTGAAAAGCGTCTGCTGGCGGTTGTATTGCAGTTGCAGGTTGGAAATCGTGAGTTTTTGGCTCTCGATAGCAAGCTGCGCCTGTTGCACCCCAGCCTGAGACTGGTCTACCGCCGCCGTATACAGCTGTGGGTCCAGGCGCAACACCACCTGGCCATTCTGCACCATCTGACCTTCCACCACCGGGATTGCGCTGATCTTGCCGATAACCTCCGGCTTGAGTTCCACTGGATTGATATAAATGAGCTGTCCCGAAGCCAGGATGGAACTCTTGATAGTGCGGGCTTCGATTTTGGCCACGTCCACTTTTTGGGTATCCCGACTGCCCGCGAAACGGCTGATCACTATGAGGATTACGATGCCAGCGATGATGGCCAGGGTGATCCAGAGCTTGCGCTTCTGCCGCATACCAGTCTCCATATGTTTCAGTGTTGTATCTTAGTATAACACTGACTATTCGGGTTACAAGCCCCCTGGCGCCTGTTTTGGGCGCTTTCAAAATGTGACATTAGGCGAGTTTCAGGATGATCCAAATAGCGTAAATCACCACCCACGGGGCGAGTACGATCAGCGACGATTTACCAAGACTTTTCTTGGTCCACAGGGAAAAACCCAGGATCATCAGTGCCAGAGTCCAGAACGTGGTCAGATGCAGGCTGGCCGCCAAGCCCATCATGGGATGTCCCATAGGCACATGGAACAGGAGTGTATTCAGGGAGGTCACGTCCAGCGCGTAATAGCTGGTCTGCGGGTTGGCGAACACATAGGCGATGCCCGAGGCGACGGGCCCAATGATGTTTGGGAAGGAGGTCCAGACGCTGAAGCTGAACCACTTGCCGTAGGACTGCTGCTCGTAGCCGCCAACTTTGCTCACCAGAAAAAAGTATAGCGCCTGCAACAGATACACAGTTATCAGAAACAACGGGACACCCACAGCGCTGCCGATGAGGAAGCGGCTGCGGGTAAAACCACGCCGGATCATGTCCAGCTGGCCGTGGTTATATTTGCCGGCCATGACGGCGGTCATCTGGTTAGCTAGCCAGTCAATATCCACCGTGGCGTAATACCAGACGATGAACGCAACAGTCAGCACAATGGTGATGATTAGCGGATACCAAAACCAGGCGGTGTGGGATTGGATATCCTGCAGGGCCTTTTTAGGTTCGACGAAAATGTTGCCAAGGCAGGCGAGAGCAGATGTCTCCATGGATCTCCAGCTAATCTCAAATAAACACGCCAATTACGCCGCCCGCGCAGCTATTTTCGGTACGCGCGGTTTAAACCAGCGCCTAAACTATCGGGATCAAAGTTGTCGGCAGACGGCCTGAAGCATACCTGCATGATAGCGGCAGTTAAAGTCGCCGGAAAGTGACAAACGTCAGGAAATCCCGCCGTTTTCAGATGCGGCAGGAAAGTTTAAGCAAACAAACACCCCTGGCCGGAGAGGTCAGGGGTGTTCAGTTTTATTGAGACTAGGAGATTACCAGCGACCGCCGCGGCCGCCGCCGGCGCCGCCTTGGCGGGGTTGCCGTTCCTGCGCTTCATTCACGCGCAGCGGACGACCGCCCATATCCTTGCCATTCAGCTCCTGGATGGCTTTTTGAGCCGCACCCTGATCCATTTCCACGAAAGCAAACCCGCGTGGGCGGCCGGTTTCGCGGTCAGCGATCAGTTTCACCGAATGCACGGTGCCGAACGACTCGAACTTGGAACGAACTTCCTCTTCGGAAGCGGTAAAGGGCAAATTGCCCACATAGATTGACGTCATACTCTTGATTCACTCTGCTGTAACTTATGAAAACCACGGTAGCGGGAGTTGAAGCCTGCTGCCGTGATATTGCCTGACGGCTTAGGCCCCTCTGTTTGTGGTATCCCTTCCCTACACAAGAACGGGAAGGGCGACACATCCGAGCGGCAACCGCCTTATTGTTCGTTACTTGATCACTAATGCGGCGAGCCGGGTGAATTCCCCAAAGAACGTCGGCAGGTTTGTGACAGGTCCCGAACGGGGCCGAGAGCTTACGCTTGTTGAGAAGACCTGTCCAATACCCGGTAGGGATACGAAACCTATGCCAAAGTGCTATCTCACGGCACGGTCGCGAGGGCGGTTTGCCGTATAATGCCCGGCCTTTTCCGCCAGTTCCCGTTCCGTGATCGAAAAACTCCGCAATATCGCCATCATTGCCCATGTAGACCATGGCAAAACTACCTTGGTGGATCAGCTGCTACGCCAGTCCGGAACTCTGGACGCCCGTGCCGCCATGCCGGATCGGGTCATGGATTCCAACGATTTGGAGCGCGAGCGGGGTATCACCATCCTGGCCAAGAACACCGCTATTCGCTGGGGAGGTTACCGTATCAATATCGTGGATACCCCCGGCCATGCCGACTTCGGCGGCGAGGTGGAACGAGTGCTGTCCATGGTGGATTCGGTGCTGCTGCTGGTGGATGCGGTGGACGGTCCCATGCCGCAGACGCGTTTTGTTACTCAGAAAGCGTTCTCTCACGGTTTGAAGCCCATTGTGGTCATCAACAAAATTGATCGGCACGGCGCGCGGCCGCACTGGGTGTTGGACCAGACCTTCGATTTGTTCGATAAGTTGGGCGCTTCCGACCAGCAGCTCGATTTCCCGGTAGTTTATGCCTCGGCGTTGCTGGGGTATGCGAGCCTGGATCTGGAAAAGCCCGGCCAGGATATGACGGCGTTGTTCGAAACCGTCGTAAAGCACACGCCGCCGCCGCCGGTAGATCTTGACGGTCCATTCCAGTTGCAGGTGAGTTCGCTGGATTATTCCAGCTATGTGGGCACCATCGGCATTGGGCGAATCGCCCGCGGCCACATCACCCGCAACAGCCCCGTGGCGGTGATTGATCATGAAGGCCGGGTGCGTCGTGAGCGTGTGCTGCAGGTTTTCGGTTTCCTTGGACTGCATCGTGTCGAAGTTGCGGAAGCCCAAGCCGGTGACATCGTAGCGTTCACAGGTATCTCTGCACCGCGCATCTCTGACACGCTTTGCGATCCGGAACATGTTGAAGCGCTGCCGTCCCTGTCGGTGGACGAACCCACCATCAGCATGACCTTCGAGACCAACAGTTCGCCATTTGCCGGGCAGGATGGCAAGTTTCTCACCAGCCGCCAGGTGCGTGAACGCCTGTACCGCGAAATTCTGCACAATGTGGCGTTGCGCGTGGAAGATACCGCAGACCCGGAAAAGTTTCGGGTATCGGGCCGCGGCGAACTGCATCTCTCAATCTTGCTAGAGACCATGCGGCGCGAAGGCTATGAGATCGCCGTGTCGCGTCCACAGGTGATTTACCGTGAAGTGAACGGCGTGCGTCATGAGCCGTTTGAAATGCTCACGGTGGATATCGAGGAACGCCATCAGGGAGGCGTGATGGAGGCCCTGGGAAGCCGCGGCGGCGATCTGGCCGACATGCGTTCCAACGGCCGTGGCCGCGTGCGCCTGGATTACATGCTCCCGGCACGTGGGCTCATCGGTTTCCAGACGGAGTTCCGCACCCTCACTTCAGGTACCGGACTGCTGCATCATGTATTCGACCACTACGGCCCTGCGAAGGGCACCGAGGTCAATCAGCGCGCCAATGGCGCCATGATTTCCAACGGTGCCGGCAAGGCCGTGGCCTATGGGCTTTTCAATTTGCAGGAACGTGGACGGCTGCTGGTGGCGCCCGGCGACCCCATTTACGAAGGCCAGGTCATCGGTATCCATGCCCGTGACAACGATCTCACCGTAAATCCCTTGAAGGGCAAGCAGCTCACCAATATCCGCGCTGCCGGCCGCGACGAGAATATCCTGCTCACGCCTGCACTCAGGTTTACACTGGAACAGGCCATGGAATTCATCGAGGACGACGAACTAGTGGAGATTACACCGCATCATATCCGCCTGCGCAAACGCTACCTCAAGGAACACGAGCGCAAGAGGGCGGCACGCGGTGTGGCGGTCGCCTGACAGTGCCAGATGAGATGCGGATGTTACCCAAAGATTTGAGCGAGTTTATGTACACTCCCTCCGGCCTCGTCTGTACAGCGACGCCTAAGATGAGCGGCGATTGCATTGATTCCGTTTGAGCCGGTCCCTTTGGCCGGATTCAGGTAGGCTTTGCGAACTGTGAACAGCATCACCTTGTTCGGAATTTATCTTAAGGAATCTCTGCAAAAGTTCGTTGTCTGAGTATCTGATCTGTAATTGGGAAGTAACACGATGAAGCAGCAAAGTTTTGCGAGCGCGGCATGGGAAACGAAACGCAAAAAGACGCGGCGCGAGGTATTTTTGGAGGAG
>DAHUYB010000052.1 GCA_027315405.1 Gammaproteobacteria bacterium
CACCCGCGATGCCGATGGCCGCATCACCCAGGCGGTGGAAGACCAGAACGGCGTGACCACGACATGGGGCTACACCTACGACGCCCGCGGCCGGCTGGCCTCGGTGAGCGAGAACGGCAGCGTGATCGACAGCTACGGCTACGACGGCAACGGCAACCGGATCAGCGTCAGTGAAGACGCCCAGCGAGACCATCACCTACACCTACGACGGTCTCGGCCGGCCGGCGCGTCGGCAAGTCAGTCAATGGCACCCTGGTGCAGGGCTTCCTGTACGCCGATGGCCTGCACCCGATTCGCCGAACTGGATGGCCAGGGCAACGTGGTCGAGACATTCGTGTACGGCACCCGGTCCAACGTGCCGGACCTGATGCTCAAGGGCGGTGTGACGTACCGGATCATCAGCGATCCGCTGGGCAGCCCGGTGGAAGTGATCAACACGGCTACGGGCGCTGTCGTCGAACAAATCACATATAACCCGTGGGGCAATATCACCAGCGACACCAGTCCCGGCTTCCAGCCGTTCGGGTTTGCCGGCGGGCTGTACGATCCGGACACCGGGCTGGTGCACTTCGGGGCGCGGGACTACGATCTGGTGATCGGGCGCTGGACCACGCGCGATCCGCTGGGGTTCGCGGGCGGGGACACGAACCTGTATGGATATGTGCTGCAGGATCCGGTGAATGCGGAGGATCCGGCAGGCCTTTGGACATTCCAGATTGGATTTTCAGGTTCATACACCCTTTTGGGTGTTTCAGGCACACTTTCTATTGGAGTTGCGTTTGATGGCCATGGAAATGTAGCCCCATATTATGTTGGCGGCTTAGGGGCGGGCGCCGGATTAGGCGGTATAGCAGGGTTGCAGTTTGCTGGATCAGATGCAAACACTGTTTGCAACCTTAGTAAGGGATTTGGTAACGCCAGTGCTGGGTTTGGAGATCTAGCGGCGGCGTCGGTTGACGGATTCTGGGGCGGAAGTGTCAAAGCCCCTATTAGTGGCCTAGGTGCAACCATTGGCCCAGGGCTTGGGGAGACAGCTTTTGATGGCGCAACTTATACCGTTATAGGTCCAGTAGGGCATCTTTAATGCAAAGTGCAATTGCCAGATTCAGTAAGTTACTGGTCAGACTTTCTGCAGTTGTTTTCGTAGCAAATGTGGTTTACTTTTATTTGCTGATGCAATTTGGTAGCAAACGCAGAAACGCGGCAACTGGTCAGGTCATTCCATTTAGCAATCATGGATATCGGGTTTTTATCACGCATACACAATATTCGATTTTTATCGGATCGCTTATTGTTGTTGCGGTGCTATTTTTATTGGGGGTGATTACATACGAAATGAATAAAAAACGGAGCCGTTGAATGACATTGAGTCGAATGCCTAACCTTGTCATGAGCAGTTTGAAGAACCCGATCATGAACTCCAGTCTTGCTGGCCTTCGTGTCGGCAAACGTCGAGCCGGGGGCAACGGTGATCACCGATGCTTGGCAGAGCTACCGAGGATTGGAGAAGAAAGGCTATATCCATGACCATCGCAGCCAGCGGGCGCTAGCGCGCGTGGCGAAGACCCGGGCGCGCTGTTGCCAGGCGTGCATCGCATCGCGTCCCTGGCAAAACGCTGGCTGCTCGGCACCCACCAGGGCGCGGTGGACGCCTCGCACTTGCCGAGCTACCTCAACGAGTTTGTGTTCCGTTTCAACCGCCGACGCTCACGTAGCCGCGGGATGCTGTTCTACAGAGTCCTGGAGCTCGCCGTCGCCCATGACCCCGTGCGCTACCAGGATCTCGCGCGGACGAAAAGCCCACACCAAGCGGCCCAAGCCGCCGGGGAAACGCGGGCATCCTCCGAGCCTGCAGCGCTCTCGGCAGAACCGGCCGTGGAGGTGGCACAACTCCGGGTAAATGGATACCCTAAAGATTATTTATGCGTGCGATTCGTTATAGCAATAATCTTAAGTTGACTTTGGGTCCGCTTTTCTTGATTGCGGTGTCGAGCGTCGGAATTTTGTGATTTGGTAATTGCGAGGGCGCAATGAAGAACGTGGTCAAGATTTTCTTATTATTAGTGATTACGAGCTTAGCGGTGGTAGTTGAGTATGGTTTGACTCAATCCGGCCATGGGAGTATTAGCTGCAGTTATGGCTCCGGCTATGATTACGGGTGCGCTCCAACGAGCTATCAAGGCTTACTCGCCGTGGCTGTAATTTATATAATAGTGTCTATATATATACTTAAGCGCTGACAGCGTATTCACGAATTCGATCACGACGAGCATTTGCGGGCATGGCAGTGAGCGTCAACGGTCAGATGGCATGGGAAAGATGGGGATATATACTGCTACGAGCAGCCTGTTTGGTGCAGGTGCGGCTACCGCACAGTCTGGACAGCCTAATTAGGACAGCAAATGAATAATGAAAATAAGATAGTCATCAGCCCGTCTATCGGAACGTACATAGTTCCTAGCGCATTCTTGTTGCCACTCATTATGCTTTCAGCATCTTTTTTCCTGATTTACGCCCTATTATAACATTCGCGCTAGTTTACTTATGCATCATAGTGGTTATTTTGCGACAAAGAATAGTAATGTCGAGTGATAAAATATGCGTGCGAACATTACTAAAATCCACCTGTATTGATGATAAAGAAATAACTTCGGTTAAGTATGTTCATTTACTAACAACACGAATAACGGCAACTCGACTTCGGATCGTTTATACGGAGAAACTTAGTCGTGTATCACATCGGATTGACATTAATCTGAAAATTTTCAGTAGAAAGGGCAATAAGTTGTTGCTGAATCGTTTGGGTGGCGCTGAGAATTGACCTGAGGATAATATTAGGCGCTGTTCGCGCTGAGTATGGATTTGCTCATGCAACGAGGGCCAAGGCGAGCAGCAATTAGGTCTGAGCGCCGGTTCGCATGTTCCGGTCCAAGGCGCGGTACCGGTATCACCCCAGGTCATTGGGCAGATAGGACGTGGCCAGCGCCGGCTCGACGACCTACCAGTGACGCCCTGGGCCACTTGACAACATCACTTTCTCAGCCTGACACGTTGAACCAGGGCACTGAAAGTTAGAATTACGTATTATTACTGATATGAAAATGCCTATTGTTTTCGCACTTAGTGTGGTATTGGCGCTGGCCGCAACAGCGTGTTCACACAAGCTCGCCGCTTGTCAAGGGCGATCAGACTATAGCGAAATGAAATCACTCAAATTAGATGATGCGCAGTCGGATGCGCGCATTGCTTATTCCAAAAGAGATTTCAGGTTTATCGCGGTGAAGGGGTTTACGCTGCAAGTTCCTGGCGTGGATCACGCTATTAGGTTAGAACAGGATTACGGATTAAAAATCATACCAGGCACGGGGGACGCCCTCTGTAGCAAAGAGCAGGGAGTATTGATTGAAAACACGGAGAAATATGCGGAAGTATATAACCGAGAAATGCTTCATATGTTGTATGATCATGCAAATTCAATCAGATAGGGAATAGCTCTGCTCGTATTGATGATGGTTTGAACAAATCCCCGCTGCTGCGATCTGATGGGATTTCGAAAACCTATATGCCCCAAGTAGGAAGCAGTTTGAAGAATCCGATTTGAACTCGCCATGCGCGACCTGCTCGATGACGGGGCATCGCGTGTTGGCGAGACAGCTACTATTACGGCTTCCTACCGTGTTCTGGTTGTGTCCGCGGTTCAAGAGGATAATGTGATGATCAAGAAAATTCTGATGGGGTTGGGGATTGCTGTCCTCGTTCTCGTTGCCGTCGCGGCCGTTGGTGTTTTTTTGGCGCGCCAAGGCGAACGGCTGGATGCCTCCAGCAAGGCCTACGCCAATCGCACGATTCCGCTCATCGTCTCGGCATGGTCCGAGCAGGCGCTGGTCCAGAATGCGCCGGAGCTGCTGCACGCAGCATCCAAGCCGGACTTCGATCGCTACTTCGCCGCTTTCGCCAAGCTGGGGCCGCTGGTGCACTACGATGGCGCCAAGGGGCAATCGAATATCACGGTGCTGGCTGGGAAAGGCAGGATCGTCACCGCAGATTACGTGGCCCATGCGAAATTTGCACATGGCTCGGCCGAGATCGATCTGGGCCTGATCCGGGAGCAGGGGCACTGGAAGATCGATGCTTTTCGCGTCAACTCGCCATCGCTGCTCTAGAACCCTCGGCGAGTCAGTCGCGCCCCCAGTCCAGGACACGATAGCGGAGCGCCGCAGCGTCTCCGGGAACCAATCGAACGGTCGTTTGCAACCGATTGGCGCGCCTGCTTGAGCGAATGGCGACGACGTCGATCCGAACGACGCCACTGCCCCAGTCGCCGCTGCGAGCTTGCGCGCCTTGAATGGACGACGGTAATGGTGCGAGTTGACTGATCATGGCTTGACCCGCACCCGAATGGATCGCTCCGCGCACCAGTGCCGGCGCGAATCGGAGATCTGGAATCGGGCGCCCGGACCACAGGGTCAACGCGGGATCGACCCGCCGGAACAGCGCGCCGCTGATCCCCAGGATGCCGCGCAGGCCGCCGAGCGTGACAAGGGGTCCATGCCCCTCGGAATCGCTGCTGGGCGCGAGCATGCCGATCTCGAGCGGCGTACGACGCCAGCGGACGATGGTCCGCGCGAGTGCGGCGGCGTTCGCGGGCGGGGCGCCTGCAGCCTGGAATAGTCCGCGCAAAGTGTCTCGCGACGCACTGTTGAGATCCACCAGACCGCTGGCATCGGTGCAGCGGATGTGCAGCACGAAGCCGCCGAAGGTCACGACGTAGCGTCGGCCATCCGGAACCCAGCGGGTCGCCGTATCGGGCGTTTGCAGTGCCGCCGCCGCGATCATGGCCCCCGCCTCGGCGGCAGCATGCGCCTGGGTCCGCGTCAGTGTGGTCTCCGCGGCCAACGCCGCACTGCGGGCCTGCAGACCGTAAGCGCCCAACAGGAGCGCCAGGATGGCCATGGCCCAGAGCACGAGCAGGAGTGCGAAGCCGCGGTTTCTCATGGCGCGCTCTTGCGGGCATAAAGCCCGTTGGCAAACTGGGTGGCTTCCGGGTCGAGGTGCAGCGCAATGATTTCCGTGGGCCACGATGGGCTGTGGATCGCGATCCGGACGCGCTGGGGCAACCGCCAGGGCCAGGGCCAGTGCGCCAGCCAACCGGTCGGGTGTCCCTGCGGATTCAATCCCTGATAGGCCAATGCGCCGGTTGCATGGAGCAGGAGCACCTGCGGGGTTCCCGTCGGTGTCGGCGAATGGCCGATATGGAGCGCTGCGAAGCGCATGATCAAGCCACTGGAT
>DAHUYB010000092.1 GCA_027315405.1 Gammaproteobacteria bacterium
ATCACGCTCTTCGCCTTGGCCAATCTCTATCTGTTGCGACGACGATTGCTGGCGCAGGGGTAGTGTGCCTGGAAGATGGAAACGGACGGCCAGAAACCACAAATAGCGGTGTACAACGCAGGCAACGGCCAATGATCGCGCATAAAAATCCAGGCTCCGTGACTCCAACACCAAACGCTCTCATTTTGTTGAGTTGTGCAGACCTTCCTTAATTTTTGATCTCATGCATGCTTGGAGTTCCCCGTATGCGCAGCCATGGTCGCGCCAATAATCAATTACGTTCTGTAACGATTACCCGCAATTACACCCGTCATGCAGAGGGCTCCGTGCTGGTCAGCTTCGGTGATACCCGGGTGCTGTGCACGGCGAGCGTGGAAGAGCGCATACCCTCGTTCCTGAAAGGCAGCGGGAAGGGTTGGTTGACGGCTGAATACAGCATGCTGCCGCGAGCCACCTATATACGCACGGAGCGCGAGGCGACCCGCGGCAAACAGGCCGGGCGCACGCTCGAAATCCAGCGCCTCATCGGCCGCGCGCTGCGGGCGGTTGTGGACCTGCAAGCTCTCGGCGAACGCACCCTCATTCTTGACTGCGATGTGCTGCAGGCGGATGGCGGCACACGTACCGCCGCCATTACTGGCGGTTATGTGGCTCTCGTGGACGCTACCCGTGTGCTTCGCGAGCAGGGATTGGTCAAAAAAGACCCGCTGCATGGCGCAGTGGCGGCGGTATCCGCGGGTATCGTCAAAGGTGAACCAGTGTTGGATCTGGACTATGGTGAAGATTCCCAGGCCGAAACCGACATGAATATAGTTATGAACGATGCCGGCGCCTTCGTGGAAATCCAAGGTACGGCTGAAGGTCATGCCTTCCGGCGCGATGAGTTGGAGCAGTTGCTTGTGCTTGCCAGCGATGGTATTCGCAGGCTTATTACCGCGCAATCCGAGGCGCTGGCCAAATGATCAAGGTGGTGCTGGCCACCGGCAATGCCGGCAAGCTGCATGAGCTGCGAGCCATGCTCGCCGGCAGCGGCATCGAAGTGCTGCCCCAAAGCGCGCTTGGAGTTTCTAAAATAGCCGAAAGCGGCGCGAGTTTCCTGGAAAATGCTCTGCTTAAAGCGCGCCATGCCGCCCGCCAGACCGGTTTGCCCGCCATCGCTGATGATTCCGGCCTGGAAGTGGATGCACTTGGGGGTGCTCCTGGAGTGTATTCAGCCCGCTATGCCGGCGCCGGTGCCAGCGATGCGGATAATCTGGGAAAACTTCTCACGGAACTGCGCTCGATATCCGCAGACAAACGCACGGCACGCTTCCGCTGCAGCATGGCTTATGTGCGTCAAGCGCATGACCCCACGCCAGTAATCTGTGAGGGTGTGTGGGAGGGCCACATTCTCGAAATAGCTCGCGGCAGCAACGGCTTTGGCTATGACCCGGTGTTCCTGGTGCCCGAAAAAAACAGGTCCTGCGCTGAACTGTCATCAGTGGAAAAAAACCGCTTGAGCCACCGTGGTCAGGCATTACGCAAACTGGTGGAACAGCTTGCAACTCTGCACCGCTGATCCTACCAACCCACATGCTCATCAACCCGCCGCTTTCTCTTTACGTGCACCTGCCTTGGTGCATACGCAAGTGTCCCTATTGCGATTTTAATTCCCATGCTCTTAAGGGCGATCTGCCAGAAGCGGGCTATGCGGCGGCTCTGCTGCGCGATTTGCAACAGGATCTGCCGCGGGTCCAGGGCCGGAACCTGCAGTCAGTGTTCTTCGGAGGCGGTACACCCAGCTTGTTCAGACCGGAAACTATCGCGCATATCCTGGAAGAAACCCGGCAATACCTGCCATTTATCGAGGACGCGGAAATTACCCTGGAGGCCAATCCTGGCACTGTGGAACGCGGCCGCTTCGCTGAGTATAAGGCCGCAGGCGTAACACGCCTGTCCATTGGAGTACAGAGTTTCAACGCGCATCATCTGCAGGTATTGGGCCGCATTCACAGCGCCGATGAGGCAATACACGCCGCCGAAGAAGCACACGCCGCCGGTCTCGCCAATTTTAACTTGGATCTCATGTACGGCCTCCCGCAACAGACATTGGATGAATCGTTAGCAGATGTGGCGCGTGCGATCACGCTTGCACCGACGCATCTTTCTCACTACCAGCTCACCCTTGAGCCAAACACCCTATTCCATGTTCATCCGCCGATACTTCCTGACGACGACGTGATCTGGCAGATGCAGCAGACATGCCAGGCGCTGCTTTGCAAGCACGGTTTTCAACAATATGAAATCTCCGCCTACGCACGCGCCGGAAAACAGTGCAACCACAACCTGAATTACTGGCGTTTTGGGGATTATCTGGGCATTGGTGCTGGCGCCCACAGCAAATTGAGCGACTTACAACAAAGCCGCATCACGCGGTTGTGGAAGGTAAAGCAGCCCTTGGCCTACATGCGGGCGGCAGGCACCCCTGGGGGGATCGGCGCCATCACGGAAGTCGCGACGGCAGACCGGGTATTCGAATTCATGCTCAACCGCCTCAGGCTTTATGAAGGATTTAGCGCCTCGGATTTCGAAGCGGTCACGGGTTTAGCCTTTGCGCGGGTACAACCAGTCCTGGAGCAGACCCAGGCCTTGAAATTCATGCAAATGACCGATGGTCATTGGCAACCCACCTTAACCGGATATACATACCTAAATGATTTGCAGGCATGTTTTTTACCGGAAGCGTCTGTATCTACCACATCTACCACCTCCCAGTCAGCACCGATCTGAGCGGGCGCAAGCCTATGCCTGCGCCGCAGTAGGGACCGAAGCCCTGAACCCACTCAGACTAGCCGTGACCGATTACCAACCAAGCCCCTGAGCAGTTTCTTAGTCCATATGAAATCGCCCTGCTGCACGACCCACCTACGTGGGTATACCGGCGGGACATGGATCTAGCAACCTATATTTGGAACCCTGGCACCGGGAGGTCTGGAATCAAAACTCTACCTGTCACCGGTTCGAATTTGTAGGCACGAACAAGAGGTTATACACACCTGCTTGGCCGACATATGAACCGTGGAACCTTGCGAATGTTTCGCAAGGTATACACCGGGGGTTTTATTGCAAGTATTTGATTATTAAATATTTTTTATGTGAATAAGAATTCGCCGTTTTGATACAAATTGAAGGTAAACGGGTACCCCAGCATGTGATCCAAGGTTTAATCCACAAACTTATCCACCGCTTATTTAACAACTGATTTTTGCCAGTATTGTCAGTTAGTTGAAGCCTATCGGTAAGATGCCTATTTATGTATAGGCATTAACTCTTTGCCGTGGTATGGATACCGGGTGCAATCAGCTCCGAAGGCTTGCCGCGTCCTTAGCTGCGCGCTATGATGCGCGCCCTTCAAAAGGGCTCAACTTCTCGAACCAGAGGCTCTCGTGAAACCCAGCATCCACCCTGAATACAAGGAAATTACCGTCACTTGCAGCTGTGGCAATAGCTTCGTCACACGCTCCACTCTGGGTCGAGATCTGCATGTGGAAGTTTGTTCCAGTTGTCATCCGTTTTTCACCGGTAAACAGAAAATCGTGGATACCGCCGGCCGCGTGGATAAATTCCGCAAGAAGTATGCGCGCAAGTCCGCGTAACCCTGCCACCGGGTTCGAATAGGCATGAAGCTGCATTATTAATGCTTTATTCCGCGTCTCTGCGGGATACAGATAATATTTCTGACTTCTAGTCAGAAAGTCGTTCACGGTGCGGTGATATAATTGTGGCCACGATGGCGTCTAATCACATGAGTGCCGTTGCAAACGGCCCCGCTCCTTCCGCTTGATACAGCAGTCTTTCGGGGGTTATCCCGCCCCAACATACGGTCACGCCTTGAACCTAACCGCCGCTGTCCAGGGCCGATTATGGAGATCCAAGCATGAACAACAAAATCTATAAACTCGGTGATCCCGGGGGCAAAACCAGCGAAATGACCCTGCTCGAGGGCAGTCTGGGTCCCGCCACGCTGGACATCGGCACGCTCTACAGAGATCAGAGCATCTTCACCTTTGATCCGGGCTTTATGTCAACTGCAAGTTGCGAGAGCAAGATTACGTTCATTGACGGTGAAAAAGGCGTGCTGCTCTATCGCGGCTACCCTGTGGAACAACTGGCGGAAAAAAGTAGTTTCATTGAGGTGGCTTACTTGCTGCTCTATGGCGAGCTGCCCAGCCAGCCACAACTGGAAACTTTCCGCTATTCACTGCGTCGCCATTCCATGGTCAATGAAGCAGTACTCAGATTTTTCAGCGGTTTTCATTACGACGCCCACCCTATGGCCATGCTGACCGCCGTGGTCGGTTCTTTGTCAGCCTTCTATCACGACTCCACCGACATTCATAATCCGAAGCACCGCGAGGTGTTCGCGCACCGCATCACCGCCAAGATGCCGACCCTGGCTGCCGCCGTATACAAACACGGTAACGGTCAGCCATTCGTGTACCCGAAGAACGACCTAGGCTACTGCGCCAATTTTCTCAACATGTTGTTCTCGGTACCGGCGGAGCCCTACAAAATGGATCCGGTGGCGGCGAAAGCTCTGGATTTGCTCTTCATCCTGCATGCCGACCACGAGCAGAATGCTTCCACCTCGACCGTGCGTCTGGCCGGCAGTTCTGGTACCAACCCGTACGCCGCCATCGCCGCCGGCATCGCCTGTCTGTGGGGCCCCGCCCATGGCGGCGCCAACGAGGCGGTACTCAATATGCTGAAGGAAATCGGCGACGTGAAGAACATCGACAAGGCCATCACCCGGGCCAAAGATAAGAATTCCGGTTTCCGTCTTATGGGTTTTGGGCACCGTGTTTACAAAAACTACGACCCGCGCGCCAAGATCATTCGAGCCACCTGCCACCAAGTACTGGAAAAGCTCGGCCGCGATGACGACCCAACATTGGAACTTGCTTTGCGCCTAGAAGAGATTGCCTTGAAGGACGAGTATTTCATCGAAAAAAAACTCTATCCAAACGTGGATTTTTATTCCGGCATCATCTATCGCGCACTCGGCATCCCGGTACACATGATGACAGTGATGTTCGCCATAGCCCGCACCGTCGGCTGGGTGGCTCACTGGCAGGAAATGATCTCGGATCCGCACATGAAGATCGGACGCCCGCGGCAACTTTACACCGGTGCCGTGAAACGAGAATACGTGAATATCGGTGAACGCAAATAGTTCCGATGACTTTCTTCTACACGGAATAAGACGCCTGCAATAGCCACTTAGTTTATGGGTGTCTCGTAAAACCTAATCGCTATCTGCCAGCAAGGCATCCAGTTCGCGCAACGATGCACGCCGCATCGGCCTGCCATCCACCGGACTCATCGGCGCCTCTCGAATACCATCCACGCTAAACACCGTCAGTTCGATGGGTGTGTTACCGGCTACAAAGCGATAGACCGGATACTGACGTTGTGCGCCGTCACCAGACTTCAACTTGCGCGCAGAAATTTCATAAGGAATGTACTTTTCCATGAGGAAAATAGCCAGCTGCTCCGGCACATCGCTGAATACATGCAGATACACGATAGCATGATCAGAAGCGGTACCGGCAAGTACTGAACCCACCAGGCGGGCATCAAAACCATTGAGCATGCGCATGGCTTCACGTGCGATTTCGCGAAGCTCGCGCACATGTGCGGCTTGAGAATCGGCACGGAACAGGCGCTGGTGAGCGCCGAGCGCTTGTTCTACTTCCAGATTGGTGGGCAAATGCAGATTGCGCTGATCAAAACCCAGGCGTTCCGCAGCCTTGCGCTTGGCAAAGCGGAAATCACGAACGCCCTCCTCGGCCAAAATACGGGCGGTTTCCTGCGCGAGTAAATACCGCAAATCATCCATGCGCGGCGAAGCACGTCTGGTCATGCGTTTTTAGGATGAGGAGTTATAAAAAGATTAGCATAATCCTCAGAAGATATCGGTGCCGTTCGCCTTCTTGACTGGGGCTTTGGGTGGCAAATGACCTGCCATGAAGAACTCGAAGATGGAATTGGGATCGCTGGCGCTCGCTAACAAACCGGTCTTGGGATCAATGCGCGCCTGCACGATGCCGGGCGGCTCCACAAATGGAGCCTGGGGCACATCTTGCAGCGCCGGCCCCATGAAATCCATCCACACCGGCAACGCCGCCTTGGCGCCTTGTTCACCATTCCCCAATGACTGGGATGGCTGGTCATTGCCGACCCATACCACCGTCACAATGTCGTTGTTGTAGCCGTCGAACCAGGCATTGGAAAAATCGTTGGTGGTGCCGGTCTTGCCGGCCAGGTCAGAACGATCAAGCGCCTGCGCACGGGCGCCAGTGCCATACTTAATCACATCCTGCAGCATATTGGTCATTATCCAGGCATTTTGCGGAGTGATAGCCTGCGGTGCAAATTGCGGCATTGTCAGCGGCACAGGCCCGCTGGTGGCAGCGGCGGTCGCGGAAACCGGGGCCGCTGTCGGGGTGACGATGGCATTGCCGGCATCCACACTGCAGGTATCGCAGGCCACCTGCGGATTAGCCGCATACAACACCTGCCCGGAACCATCAATGATGCGCTGGATGAAATATGGCGTGACGCGGAAGCCGTGATTGGCGAATACCGCATAACCACGCACCATCTCCAGGGGCGTGAGATCGGCACTACCGAGCGCCAGCGTCAGATTGTTGGGTAATTCGGATGAATCGAAGCCGAATTTCTGGGCATAGTTAATGGCATACCCCACGCCGATGCTTTGCAACACGCGGATAGAAACCAAGTTAAGGGAATGGGCCAGCGCCAGCCGCAGCCGTGTGGGACCGTTGAAATCACGCTCGTAATTGCCGGGCCGCCAGGTATTATCGAACGCCGGATCCTGAACTACCACCGGGGCATCGCTCACCACAGTCGCCGGAGTAAAGCCGTCCTGCAACGCGGCCGAATAGTAAAACGGCTTGAATGAGGAACCGGGTTGGCGATGCGCTTGAACGGCGCGGTTGAACTTGCTCGCACCAAAATCAAAACCGCCCACCAAAGCGGCGATAGCACCATCGAAGGGATCAATACATACGAGTGCGCCTTGAACCGTAGGCACTTGCGACAAGGACCAACTGCCGTCGGTAGCGTGATCCAAGTAAACGATGTCGCCGCGCTTGAGGATATCGGCGGCGGTCTTGGGTGCCGTACCTACGGCATTGACGCTAAGGTAGCGCCGTGCCCATTTCAGGCCATTCCAATTAACCGTTACCAAACCGGCGCCGTCCGCATAAAACTGCACGCTTTGACTTTCGACCTTTATCGTGAGTGCCGGATACAGGCCGCCCACGTGATTGCGATCCGACACCTGTTGCGACCAGTCTGACTGGCTGCTGTCCGCGGGGACATCCACATGCGCGACCGGGCCGCGCCAGCCATGCCGCTGGTCATAATCCAGCAAGCCTGTGCGTACCGCTTGTACCGCCAACGGCTGCAGACGACTGTCGATGGTGGTGACTACCGAGTAACCGGCGGTGTAGGCATCATCACCATATTTTGTGGTCATGTAATCGCGCACCATCTCGGCAAGATAGGGAGCATTCACTTCCGCTGTGGGTTCGTGATAGGACGCCGTCAGCGGCGCAGTCATGGCCTGCTGGTACTGATCCCGGGTGATATAGCCATCTGCCAACATCCGGCCGAGCACATAGCCGCGACGCACCAGCGCCCGCTGCGGATTGATGAGCGGGTTGTCGGTGGAGGGCGCCTTGGGTAAGCCCGCGATCATGGCGAACTGGGGCAAGCTCAGATGACTGATATCTGTGCCGTAATAAACCTCCGCTGCCGCTCCCACACCATAAGCCCGATTGCCGAGATAAATCTTGTTCAGATAGAGGTCGAGGATATCCTGCTTGCTAAGTTCGCGTTCAATCTTGAGAGCCAGGAATACTTCTTTCAGCTTGCGGGTGTAGGTCTTCTCACGGGTCAGGAAGAAATTGCGCGCCACCTGCATGGTGATAGTGCCACCCCCCTCGGTTTTTTGGCCGGTGAGAGCCAGATGGATGGCGGCTCGCAACAGCCCACGCACACTTACCCCGGGATGATCCCAATAATGCTCGTCCTCAGCGGCCACGAAGGCGTCCACTACCGGCTTGGGGATCTGGTCATACGTGAGAGGAATGCGGCGTTTCTCACCGAAAGTCGCCAGTAATTGGCCATCGCGGCTGTAGACCCTGAGGGGTACCTGTAGGTGTATATCCTTGAGGACAGCCACCGATGGCAGGCTGGGAGCTACCACTAAATAAGCAATCACCACGGCCAGAACCCCCAACCCAAAGAGTCCAGCCAGGGCACCAATCACAACATATAGTGTTTTGAGAGAGCGACGCATGCCTTACCTGTCTAAATGGCCGGCCCTAACTGCCACAGATGCCATGAAAATTGCCTGTGCATAACAGCAAAAACTATATTTGATTTAATCATTTGTTGATATATATTGAAGCTGTGGATTAAGACATGGGGCCGGCCCTAAGGCCGGAAGCCAAGGGTTAACGGAAGGATTTGAGAACGTGCTAGACGGGCTATTCAAGCGTGCGTCAAAACCTCTCGTGGGGATCGATATCAGTACTTCCTCGGTGAAGCTGATTGAGCTTTCCAAGACGGGCAACGCCTATAAGGTAGAAAGCTTCGCCGCCGAAGCCATGCCGTTCAATGCTATCACTGACAAGGTCATTATGGACCTGGATTCGGTGGGCAATGCGGTGCGCAAGGTGGTCAAGCGGGCTAGCCCGCGTACCAAACACGCGGCCGTGGCGGTCGGCGGCCAAGTCATGACCAAGACCATTCAAATGCCGGCATCCCTAACCGACAAGGAACTGGGCGAGCAAATCGAACTGCAGGCTGATCAGTATATTTCCCAGCCGCTGGATGAAGTGGCGTTTGATTACGAGATTCTCGGGGTTTCCAAAGCCGACCCCGACCTAATGGATGTGCTGTTGGTGGCCGCACGCCGGGAAAATATCGAAAAACTCCAAGCAGTGCTCGAAATCGCCGGCATGGACGCTTCCGTCATCGACGTGGAGGTGTACGCCGTAGAGAATGCTTGCAAATTGATATCCCATCAAATGTCGGATGAGGGCATGGATCGCACCATAGGTCTGGTGGACTTCGGCGCCGCCACCACCACTTTCACTGTATTGCACGACCGCCGCATTATCTACAGCTACAACACCGATTTCGGCGGTAAACAGCTAACCGAAGAAATCATGCGCCATTACGGTCTTACCTACGAGGAAGCCGGCAAAGCCAAAAAGGAAGGTGGCTTGCCCAATAATTACAAGGTGGAAATTCTGGATCCCTTCGTGGATGACATGGCCCAGGCTGTGAACCGTTCGTTGCAGTTCTATCAATCATCTACCAGTGAACATCAACACCTAGATCAGATTCTTTTGTGTGGTGGTTGCGCAGCCATTCCCGGGGCGGCTGAACGCATCACCGGAAAATTGAACACCCCTACCATCGTCAGCAACCCCTTTGGGAGGATGAAACTATCCTCGCGGGCGAAATCACAGTTTGTTGAAAACGAGGCCGCCGCGCTTTTGGTTGCCTGCGGCCTGGCCCTACGGAGCTTCGACAAGTATGCCAAGCATTAACCTTCTGCCTTGGCGCGAGGAACGACGCAAGGCCCGCCAACAGACCTTTAATTTACGTCTGCTGCTAGCAGCAATCGTGGGTATCGTAGTGTTACTGCTCATGTGGCTTGGCTTGAGCGCATCCATATCCAATCAAGAGGCGCGTAACGCCTACCTCAAGGAGCAGATTGCACAGATGGATAAGCAGATCGCGGAAATCAAGGATCTGCAACAAACCAAAGCCCGCCTGTTGGCGCGCATGCAAATCATCGAGCAGCTGCAGCAGAGTCGCCCAATAGAAGTGCATCTGTTTGACCAACTTGTAAAGACCCTGCCGCCAGGGATTTACCTTACGCAGGTCAGTCAGAAAGGCGACCAGGTGGAAATTCAGGGGGTGGCGGAATCCAGCGCCCGGGTATCCACCTATATGCGCAATATCGACGCCTCGCCTTGGATGGGTGACCCGAACCTGCAAGTGGTGCAAAAAGACCCCAAAGTTGATTTTGGCGTACGCGCCCAACAATTCAACGTCACGGCCAAGATTGTTGATAAGGCAGACGCCACCAAGAACCCCCAGGCTGGGGGGAGCCAATCATGAATCTGGCAGACCTCAAGAACATCAACCTAAACGAATTACGCAACCTGGATTTCAAGAACCCGGGTGGCTGGCCAATGCTCGCCCGGGTTATCGCCTATCTAGTGATTTTTACATTCGTAGTGCTCATTGGTTACTACTTCTGGTTAAGCGATTACAAACAACAACTGGACCAGGGACAGCAGCAGGAAATCACCCTCAAACAGCAGTTTGAACAGAAAGCTGGCGAGGCCGCCCATCTTGACGTGTACAAAGAGCAGATAGAACAGATGCGGCGTTCTTTCGGCACCATGCTGAGGCAGTTGCCCGGACAGACCGAGATTCCGAGTTTGCTACAGGACATCTCGCAGACTGCACAAATCGATGGCCTCAAACAGGACCTATTCAAGCCGGAAAATGAGGTCAAGAAAGATTTTTATGCTGAAAAGCCAATCCAGATCCAGGTTGAGGGCACCTACCACCAGTTCGGGAAATTCGTGAGCGATATGGCGGCGCTGCCACGCATCGTGACGGTACACGATGTCAGTATCAAACCTCAAGGTAACAGCGGCATTGGTACCAATCTGGTCATGACTCTCACCGCCAAAACTTACCGCTATCTTGAAGATAGCGAGCAAATTGGGGTAAAGCCGGTCAAAGGCAAGCCGGGTGGTAAATCATGAGCAGCACTTATGTTTCGGCTCAGCGTCGCGGGGTCGCGTTGCTCGCAGCAGCTTGCGTCACGATCATGCTGACCGGCTGCGGAAACCGCATGAAAGATCTGCAGCAGTACGTTGCCCAGGTCAAGGCGCGCCGCGGTGGCCAGATCGCGCCACTTCCACAGATAAAACCGTTTGAAACCTACCTTTATGACGACATGAATCTGCGCTCACCTTTCATTCCGCAGCTGCAAAACTTTGCAAATTCCGCGAGAGGCATCAATTCTCCCGGATTGCACCCGAATTTCAACCGCCCACACGAATACCTAGAACAATTTCCACTGGACAGTCTGAAGATGATGGGCACCCTCACGCTCAAAGGATCCGTGTATGCCTTGGTGCGGGATGGTGACGGTGTAGTGCATAGGGTCACGGTGGGCAATTACATGGGACAGAATTTCGGCAAGATCATCAAGATTAGCCAGGCAGGCCTGGTATTGCGGGAAATTGTGCCGGATGGACAGGGTGGCTGGGTAGAACGGGATACTACCGTCCAGCTGGGCGGCTGATTGCAAGATGAGGCAAGCAACATGAATAGCACGCGGACTTATTTTCCTACTTGGTCGCACCAAACTCTGCTGGCATTGTGCCTGCTGTTGCTGGGCCTTTTGGCAGCACGATCCGGGTTCGCGGCAAATGCTCCCGAGGGTAATAATCAGCTGCAAGCCATCACGGCCACCAAACTGCCAGGAGACCGGGTACAACTGCAACTCAAGTTAAGCAGTGCGGCGGCGCGACCACTCAGCTTCACGGTCGGGCAGCCCGCCCGTATCGCACTGGATCTTAATGACACTCGCCTCGCGCTCAAGGATCGCGAGTCCACGATCGGGGTGGGCAGTGTTAACAGTGTTGTGGCAGCCGAAGCCGGCACCCGCACGCGCGTAGTCGTGAACCTCACCTCATTGGTTCCATATAACGTGGCTGCACAGGGCAATACAGTCTATGTGCTGCTAGGCGGTAACCCCAGCGATACCGCCGTCGCACAAATCGACCCTGTCAGTCTAAATCCAGCCACCACCGCTCTGGCTGCTACCGCAACACCAGCGTCGGTAGCGCCAAACTCTGTGGCAGCTAGCGTTCCGGCCGCGGATCAGAGCATCACCAATGTGGATTTCCGTCGTGCCAGCAATGGCACGGGCAGGGTCATTGTGGACCTGAGCACGCCTGCCATCGTCGGCAACGTCCATACATCCGGCAAAGATGTGGTGGTGGATTTCGCCAACACCCATCTGCCGAAGAAGCTGGTGCGGCGCATGGACGTGACGGATTTCGCCACGCCGGTGCAATACATTGATGCCGAAAATACGCCGACGGGCGCCCGCCTGGTCATCCATCCCAAGGGACAATACGAAAAGCTCGCTTTCCAAAGCGATAACCTGTTCGCAGTGGAGTTCTCGCCGGTTTCCGCCCAATCCACGCAGGTAGCTCAGCAGAAACAGTACTCGGGCCAAAAGATCAGTTTGAATTTCCAAAACATTGACATCCGCGCGGTCCTGCAGATTCTCGCGGACGCCAGCGGCAAAAACATCGTGGTCTCCGACAGCGTCCATGGCAACATCACTCTGCGATTGCAAGACGTGCCTTGGGATCAGGCACTGGACATCATCATGAAAACCAAGGGTCTGGCGTCCCGCACTTATGGCAATACCTTGATAATAGGTACTGCCCAGGATATTGCCGCCCAGGAACAGGCTGAATTCGCCGCCCGTCAGAGCTTGGTGGAGAGCGCGCCTCTGCAGTCCGCCTTTATCCAGGTGAATTATGCCAAGGCCAGCGACATGGCCGATCTCATCAAGGGCCAGGGCAAGACTTCCCTATTATCCTCGCGTGGCAGTATCAGCGTGGATTCCCGCACCAATACCTTGCTGGTGCAGGATACCGCGGATAACATTGCAAATATTCGCCAGCTGGTGGCCAAGCTGGATATTCCCGTTAAACAGGTACTCATCGAGTCCCGCATCGTCATCGCGCAAAACGATTACAACAGCCAGTTGGGCGTGCAATTCGGGGCTAACGGCATTCGCCAGACCAGCGGCGGCCTGATGACCGTGGGTGGGGATTTGACCGCTGCCAATACCCAGCAGAATGCTTTCAATCCCGTGCCCCCGGGCGTACCAGTAACGGGCACGCCGCTATTAAGCCTGCCCTCGCTCAATGACCAGCTCAACGTGAACGTGCCCACGGCCAATCCCTTCGGCCAGCTGGCGGTTTCCGTGCTGCGTGGAAACTTCCTCGTGGACATGGAGTTGTCCGCCATGGCGGCGGCTGGCAAGGGTGAAGTGGTATCGAGCCCGCGAGTCATCACCGCCAATGCCAAGGAAGCCACCATCGTGCAGGGCGTGGAGATTCCCTATACCCAATCAGCCTCGAGCGGCGCCACCACGGTGTCCTTCAAAAATGCCGTGCTAAGTCTGGATGTGACCCCGCAAATCACACCGGACAATCGCATCATCATGGACTTGGAAGTGCATGACGACACGGTCGGCCAGTTTGTACCCACCAGTAACGGTGGCAGCGTGCCCAGCATCAACACCCGCAACGTAAAGACACAGGTGCTGGTGGATGATGGTGAAACGGTGGTCTTGGGCGGAATCTACGAAACCACCCAGAATTCCACCGTCAACAAAGTACCGTTACTGGGTGACATCCCGCTCATCGGCTGGTTGTTCCGCAATACCCAGGTCACCAACAACAAAGATGAACTGCTGATATTTGTCACCCCCAAGATCATGACGCAGAACGCGATGTTGGGTGAGTAACCACGCTATCGCGTGGTTTTCTCCCGAGGGAGGATGGTTATGCTTAAGGTGAACAACATGAAAACCCATGTGAAATGGATAAGCCCTATCATATTCACCATCGCTCTCGCTGGCTGTGGCGGCAGTTCCTATAGCAGTGGCAGCGGTGGTTCGGGCGGTGGCGGTACGGTCACAACTGCTCTGGGCAGCGGCACGGGCTCGTCATTCCAACCGGGTGTCTTGCAATTATCGTCAACCAATCTGTCTGCGGGTGGTTCCGCCACTATTACTGCCACCTTGCAGAACTCCAATGGCACAGCCTATACCCAGTCCACCACCGTTACATTCACCTCACCCTGTTTCCAGAATGGTTTAGCAACATTCAAGGTGGGCGGCGCCACAGGTAATACCGTGACCACGACTACAGGCACTGCCACGGTGACATACGGCGCCCAAGGTTGTAGTGGCGCAGATATGATCACTGCGACTGCCAGTGTGAATAGTTCTACTCTCACGGCAACCGGCACGATAACCGTTGCACCTTCCACCATCGGTTCGATCCAATTCGTATCCGCCACGCCTTCAACCATCTCCCTGAAGGGCGTGGGGGGGACAGAGACCTCGACCGTGATATTCAAGGTGGTCGGCTCGACCGGTGGCCCGGTCCCGGGCGCCACGGTGTCCTTCACCCTGGACAGCACTGCCGGCGGGCTCTCATTGAGTCCCACCAGCGCCATCTCGGGAAATGATGGCTCGGTACAAACGATCGTTCAATCAGGCACGGTCTCCACCACGGTGCGTGTGACCGCAACCGTAACCACACCCAGCGGCAACATTTCCACCCAATCCAGTGCATTGCTGGTCAGTACCGGTTTTCCCACCGAGTCTGGCTTTTCACTATCCGCGGTCACCTTCAATCCTGAGGGGGGCGATATAGATGGTACAACCGATGCCATCACGGCACGCTTGGCGGACAACTTCGGTAATCCCGTACCCGATGGAACGCAGGTTTATTTCACGACTACCGGTGGCTCCATCCAGCCGGGTTGTACCACTGTCGGCGGTGCCTGCACGGTGACCTGGACCAGCCAGAACCCACGGCCGGACCCTAGCATCAAAGCACCTGCGGTACTTTATCATGCGGAGATCATGGCCTACGCCATCGGCGAAGAAACCTGGACTGACTCTAACGCTAATGGCATCTTTGATGGCGGGGACACTTTCACTCTCTATCCCGGCGCGCCCGCAACCGGTGATAACTTCTATCCAGGCGGTTTCCCCGCCGCGAATTACGGTCCCAAGTACGATGATATCGGTGAGCTCTATCTGGATCAGGATGAATCCGGAACCTATAAAGCGGGTGACTGGTTTTTTGATTTCAATCACGACGGGGTTCGCAACGGCCCGGACGGCATGTATCACGGTGGCGGCTGTGTGGGCAACGGAACGGTGACCTGTTCCAGTGTGAGCAGCATTGCGGTCGGTGAGCAAATTTGCTTAGTGATGGCTACTTCCGAAGTCCTGTTTCCTTCCATTTTGCCCGGAACCACTCAGGCAGTAGGCACCACGGTCGTGTATTCGGCTACTGACTTGAAAGGAAACGTTCCATCCTCTGGAACTACCTACGCGGTGGTGTCGAGTGGTGGCGCAGGCGCTACGATTGTGAATGGAGGAGCGGAACCGAGTATTACCTGTGCAAATTCACCACCAGGATCTGGTGCATATGGTGTCGGTGTGAGTGTCCCTGCTGCGGCCACAGCGGGCAGTTTTTATATTACGGCGACATCGCCGAGCGGTCTCGTAAGCTTTAGCCCGTCAATTACCGTCCCTTAGGAGATATTGGGCTGTTTGACACACCATGGCCCCAGCAGCACTAACGCAAGCCGGCTGTTTCTCATTGGTCCCATGGGGGCCGGAAAAACCGCTATCGGACGTGAACTCGCGCGCCTGCTGGGGCGCGAATTTCTGGATACCGACCAGGAAATCGAACACCGCACCGGCGCCGACATCCCGCTGATATTCGAAAAAGAAGGCGAGGCGGGTTTTCGCCGGCGCGAGCGCCAAGTTATCGAGGAACTCACTCAACGGCAGCATATTGTGCTCGCCACCGGTGGCGGTGCGGTGCTGGATGCCGCCAATCGTGCGTGCCTGCGGACCCGCGGTTTCGTGATTTATCTCAAGGCTTCCGTCAATGCCCAAGCCGATCGCACCGGGCACAATCCACGGCGGCCGCTGCTCACAACACCCGATCGCGAGGCGCGATTGCAAGAGCTGTTCGCAGTCCGCGAACCGCTATACCAGAATATTGCTCAGCTCACGGTCATCACTGACCGTGGGCGGGTAAAGCAGTTGGCTCAGCACATTCAACAGGAATTTGAAAAGGCCGCCGGCATGTCAAGTAGCATCTGCTGAGCAAGGAGTGCTGTCATGTCCACGTTGACTGTTCGACTCGGAACCCGCAGCTACCCTGTTCACATCAATGCTGGGCTGCACAACCGCCTGGAACTGTTTTCCGAATACCTGCAGAAGAATGCCGTATGCATCATCACGGACGATAACGTAGCGCCGCTCTATCTGCAAAAGCTCGGCCGCACGCTGACAGTGTTCGCACCAAGTCATTTGATTCTGCCTCACGGGGAGGCACACAAAGACTGGCGCAGTCTGGACAGCATCTTCAGTTTCCTGCTCAAACGCGGATTCGGCCGCGATGCGGTGCTGCTGGCCCTGGGGGGCGGTGTGGTGGGCGACTTAACCGGCTTTGCCGCTGCCTGTTATCAGCGCGGCATCAACTATATTCAGGTGCCCACCACCCTGCTTGCGCAAGTGGATTCCTCCGTGGGTGGCAAAACCGCCATCAACCATCGCCGTGGCAAGAACATGATCGGCGCCTTTCACCAGCCGCTGGCGGTGGTCACCGATACCAATGCGCTCAAAACGCTGCCGCCGCGCGAGCTGAGCGCGGGTTTGGCGGAAGTCATCAAATGCGGTTTGATCGTCGATGAGGATTTTTTCCTGTGGCTGGAAGCCCATGTGCAGGAAATATTGGAACGCAACCCGGAAGCCTGCCAGCACGCCATTCTGCGCGCCTGCGAGATCAAGGCGGCTATCGTCGCGGAAGATGAACATGAGCAGGGGCGGCGTGCGCTGCTTAATCTGGGACACACTTTCGGCCATGCCATCGAGAGCGCACTGGGTTATGGCGAATGGCTGCACGGTGAAGCCGTGGCCGCCGGTATCGGCATGGCGGCGGAGATGGCGGTGCGCATGGATTGGCTCAAGGCTTCCGAATACCGGCGTATCTGCCGCCTGTTGGAGCGTGCCGGACTACCCAGAAAACCACCTGCGTCGTTACAGCCCATGCAGCTCCTCACCCACATGCGGCGCGACAAAAAGGTGCATAAAGGCCGGCTGCGCCTGGTGCTGCCAAGAGGCATTGGCCAGGCCGTGGTCAGCGAAGACTTCGATCCACAACTGCTGGGCGATACTTTGGCCGGTAAACCTATTTGAAAAATTTGACTGTAACACCATGGCTCGCGGCTTGCGCCGCCCATGACCGCACCTGCCGGGGCCGCCGTTACCCTGAACCGCCGCCGCACTACCGCAGCGAATACCAGCGTGACCGCGACCGCATCATCCACGCGACCGCCTTCCGCCGGCTCATGTATAAGACCCAGGTGTTCGTGTACGACGAAGGTGATTTGTATCGCACGCGCCTCACCCATTCCCTGGAAGTGGCGCAGATCGCCCGCAGCGTGGCAGTGGCGCTGGGCCTCAACGAAGCCCTTACGGAAGCCATCGCCCTCGCCCATGATCTTGGCCACACGCCCTTCGGGCACGCGGGACAGGACGCCCTGAACGAAGCCATGCGGGATTACGGCGGCTTCGAGCACAATCTCCAATCCCTGCGGGTGGTGGATTTGCTGGAAGAAAAATATGCGGAATTCCCAGGGCTTAACCTCACGTTTGAGACCCGCGAAGGTATCCTCAAACACTGCTCCCTCACTAATGCCAGACAATTGGGTGACCTGGGCCGACGGTTTATCGAGCATCGACAGCCCGGCCTCGAGGCCCAGCTCGCCAACATCGCCGATGAGATTGCCTACAACAATCACGATGTGGATGACGGCCTGCGTGCCGGCCTTATCAGTGTGGAACAGCTCATGCAAATCGAGCTTTTCCGCGAGCCCTACACCCAGGTGATCCAGCGCTACCCCGGGCTGCCGACACGACGCCTGATACACGAGACCGTGCGCCGCATGATTGATGGGCTGATTACCGACCTGATCGAGAGTAGTCGTGCCAATATCGCGGCGACGGCACCCGACAGCATCGAGGCGGTACGCGCGCTCCCCCAACCGCTGATCACTTTCAGCCACGGTATGACCCCCAAAAACCAGGCGCTCGCACGCTTTCTGCGTGCGCAGTTTTACCACCACCCCCAGGTGCGACGCGCCGCGGATAGAGCCATGCACACTGTACGCGAGCTATTCAGCGTGTACTTCAATAATCCCGAGCAAATACCCGGCAGTATTTCCGTGACCATGCACGCAGATGAGATGCGCGAAAATGCCGTCGAGCGCGCCCGCAAAGTTGCGGACTACATCGCCGGAATGACGGATCGTTATGCTTTGCGTGCCTACCAGCGTGCCACCGCTCAAACCGACGCCCTGGCCGGGCATGTGGATTCCGCGTGATAGAATCGCCAGAATGCAAACCGCGCTAGTTATCGTGCCGCCATGCTTTCCAGCAATGCCATAGCACGCCGTGAACGGCTAATTTTCGCCCTGGACGTCCCCGACGCCGGCAGCGCACGCCAGTTAGTGACGCAATTGGGCGATACGATACAGTTTTACAAGATCGGCCTGGAATTGTTTATGGCCGCCGGCTACTTCGAGCTGCTCGACTGGCTCAAGCAGCAGCACAAAAAAGTATTCGTGGACCTCAAGTTCTTCGACATCCCGGCGACCGTGCAGGCGGCGGTACGTCAGTTGGCGCAGCGCGGTGCGGATTTCTGCACCGTGCATGGCAACCAGTCCATCATGGAGGCCGCCGCGGAGGTGAAGGGCGATCTCAAAATACTGGCGGTCACGGTGCTCACCAGCCTGGATCGCGGCGATCTGGATGATCTGGGTTTTCACTGCGATGTAGAGCAATTAGTGCTGTCGCGGGCGCGCCGCGCCCTGGAGGCGGGCTGTGACGGTGTAGTCTCGTCGGGTATGGAAGCTGCCCGACTGCGCGCTTTCATTGACCATCGTCTGCTGGTGGTGGCGCCCGGTATCCGGCCGGTGGAGAACCGTCCCGACGATGATCAGAAGCGCGCCGTCACCGCGGAACAGGCCTTCCGCAACGGCGCGGATTACATCGTGGTGGGACGCCCCATCCGTGCCGCACCGGATCCACATGCCGCGGCTGAAGAAATTCAAAAAACGATCGCCACTTTATTCCACAAATGATTGGCCGGCGATACCTACGCGCCCTCGCCCCCGGAACGGGGAAGAGGGCGGGGTGAGGGGGGACTGAATGAGTAATGCGCCACTCAAAAACGATCTGCTGTTGCGCGCGCTATTGCGCGAACCAACGCCACGCACGCCGGTGTGGTTCATGCGCCAAGCTGGCCGCTATCTGCCGGAATATCGTGAGATCCGCGCGCGTGCCGGCAGCTTCATCAATCTCATGAGCACCCCGGACCTGGCCTGCGAAGTCACGCTGCAACCGATGAATCGCTTTCCCTTGGATGCGGCCATTTTGTTCTCCGACATTCTCACCATTCCCGCCGCCATGGGCCTGGGCCTGCATTTCGTGGAGGGCGAAGGCCCGAGTTTCGAGCGGCCGGTACGCGACACAGCAGCCGTAGGCAAACTCGGCTTACCCGATCCGGAAACGGAACTGCGCTACGTGCTGGATACAGTGCGCCTGATTCGTCGCGAACTCACCGGCCGCGTGCCGCTCATCGGCTTTGCCGGCAGCCCCTGGACACTCGCCTGCTACATGGTGGAGGGCGGCGCCAGCAAGGAATTCGCTCTGGTCAAAGGTCTGCTTTACCGCGAACCGGCGACACTCCACAAACTGCTGGACCTGCTGGCGCGCAGCGTCGCGTTGTATCTGAACGCTCAGATTGCCGCCGGCGCCCAAGCCGTGATGTTGTTCGATACCTGGGGCGGCGTGCTTACCAGTAGCGCATACCGCGAGTTTTCGCTGCGCTACATGAAGGATATCGTTGACCAGTTAAAACGCGAGAACGAAGGCCGGCGCGTGCCGGTGATTCTGTTTACCAAGGGTGGTGGTGCGTGGCTGGAATCCATGGGGCAAAGCGGTGCGGATGCACTCGGCGTGGACTGGACACAGGATTTGAGTGACGCACGCCGGCGTGTCGGCAATAAAGTGGCACTGCAAGGTAATCTCGATCCTGCGGCGCTTTACGCCCCGCCGGATCGTATCCGCGAAGAAGTCCAAAAAGTCCTGGACAGTTACGGTCACGGTCCGGGTCACATTTTCAATCTGGGCCACGGCATCCAAATCAGCACCAAACCCGAAAGTGTCGCTGCGATGGTCGCGGCCGTTCACGAATTGAGTCCGGCCTATCACAAGTGAATTGATGCGGCTGCAAGGCAGCCGCCACGCTGTCCCCTCGCCCCCTCTCCCGGAGGGGGCGAGGTTAGGTGAGGGGGAATTCTCGCGGCCTTCGGCCGCAGTATTTTTAGAGCAGGTTCCCGCACCCGCAGGCGGGGCACTTTTGTTTCGGCAAAAGTGCCCAAAACCATTCCCCCGAAGCGCGGGTCGCTGAAGACAGCGACTGCCCTGCGCGCTTCGCTCGCTGCGGAGTCCGGCCGAGAGGCGATCCCTCGCCTCGCGGCCGGAGCGCCGCCATCCCTGGCGGCACCCCCTTCGGGCTGGCCTGGCTCGCTTTAGTGCTCGGCTCGCGCTACGGGCAATGCCTGCTTTACAAGATCCTTCACGGTCATGACTGTCACTCTGTGTTTCAAACTGCTGCATGGCGCTACATGAGCCTATGGCATCCCTGCTACTCGTTCAACTTTGGCCGTGGCCTCTGCTGGCATGCAGCCTGAACATGTACCCGTGGTGACGGCAGCAGAGCATAAATCGAATTCGCCATATCACCGCAATGACTGATGCTCGCGCCTAGCGGCGCTCGGCACGCTCCAACGGGTGATAAAGAACAAGACGCCCGGCATTGAGCGCCATTTTTCCAAATAGGCAAATGCAGGTTGGGTTGAGGCATCAGCCGAAACCCAACAATTCGATTTCGTTGGGGTTCGCCTCGCTCACCCCAACCTACGAGCTGGTACGGGCATGGTTGCGAATTCGTCGTTGTTGCACGGCACACGCGTGGCGTTTAGGATGCATATGGGCTGGCTCCCTGAAAGTGATGGCGGGTTTTGTCTGGCGACAATAGCCTTATCACTTGAGCCAGCCTTTCTTACATTACGTCAGGCACTTAGTGCTTAAGTAAGTGCCATTCGTAACCGATACATTTTAGTTTCTTTATGAACAAGCAGCGCATACCAATTCCATCAGAAGTTGCCGCACAAGTACTGGTCGCATCCGATCGCACATGTTGCAAATGCGAAGAAAGAGGTGCACGAATACAGATTCATCACATTGACGAAGATCCTAGCAATAATGACCCAGATAACCTTGCTGTGCTTTGCTTGAAATGTCATGACGAGACCCAAGTTTCCGGCGGATTTGCAAGGCGCCTTTCGGCAGAAGTAGTTAGACGGTACAGGGATCAATGGATCGAACGGATAGCTAAGCGTCGGGCCGCAGCTGACGCGTTATTTGTCCAAAAGGCTGTCGGAATTTCGCTTGTGCAAAATGGGAAAGGTTCGTCAACGAATGTGGAGTCGCAAACACTAGAACCGCTAAAGCCAATTGGTCGGGAAACGGCGCTCCGATATATCGATATGCTTCCGGATATTCTGGCTGCAGCGTATAAAAATTCATGCCAAGGATGGTCGGGAAATACCGCGCAGATGGTCAATGCAACGTATGACATTATTGAAGTCGTGAAGGAAATATGGTTGCGCTTGTCGAGGGCATTCCCAGAAAGACACTTCGGCGGGAAATCTGCCGGGAAGTTCCTAGAAGACTA
>DAHUYB010000004.1 GCA_027315405.1 Gammaproteobacteria bacterium
TGATGCGGGTACCCGTCACCTCGATCTTGCCGAGCTGCGCGGTGTTGTTCTGGTTCTGGTTAGTGGTGCTTTGGGTCGCGTCCTGGGCGAAAACCGCCGGGGCCGCCAAGGCACTCGCCGCGCCCGCCACCAGGGCATAACGCACGGCTTTACTTATGATATCGGTTTTCATCTTTGTCTATCCTTATCTGATCTGAAAGTTATGATTCCGCTCGGCTGCAACTCCATCCACGAAACATTTCCTCATAAATCACATTAAGTTCCTCTGTGGGCAACCAAGTCCCGCCGCACCGAATCCATTAATGCCTCTACATGCATCCCACCCAGCTTGTGGCGATCAAACAACATCCTGTCGCCAGCTCCAGTACTACCGCATGAAGGTTTGTCTCACAAATGCACTTACAACGCAGTTGTAAGTATTGGCCAATGTGAAAAAATTTCCAGTGCAGGAACCATACTTTTTGTACGTCTTGGTCGCGCAATACACACCTTTGTATTACAAAATCAATTGCACAGTACCTGTAATCCATTATTCGTGGAATAAATTGCTCCGTTCGCAGGTGTCGGCTGACAGTAGCCAATAAATTGTCATTCCAATTCAGTAGTGTCCCAACGTTATTCAAACAGATTCAACTGGTTGCGTGTGTCGTCTGAAATCAGATCGATCAGGGTCTGGGTAAGTAGTTGATCCAATGGGATTCGTTCGAACAGCGTGAGGCTCAGAATCTGTAGGATTTCGTAGAGGCTGGCCGGAGTATTGAGCCGCTTTTTGACGATGGCGACCAGCACATAGACCGATACCGCGATCCAGATCTGCGACTTGACCGCATTCTCCGAGGTGCCAAAGAAGGCTTTGATACGCAGATGCTGTTTGATCCATTTGAAAAACAGTTCCACTTGCCAGCGGCATCGATACAGCTCGGTGATGGTGGCGGCCGGCAGTGCGAAGTTGTTGGTCAGGAAGGTCAGTCGTTTGGCGGTCTCGGCGTCCCGGAGACGGATACACCGCAGTGGCGCCTCGAAGCCCTGGCGCGAATAGAAGCCAGTGAAGATCACGGTCTGGTCGCAGAGCAGTCCCGTGGAGCGGTCCACCGCATGCGAATAGCGCCGCTGCACCTTGAGGTTCGACTTGCTGCGAATGATGAAGAAGCTGCCTGCCTCGTGGAAGCGGTACAGGCGCGCAAAGTCGGTGAAGCCCCGGTCCATGATGTAGAAGGCTCCGGCCTCGGGCAGCAGTTCGTCCAAAATGTTGACCTCGTGGAATTTGCCATCGCTGATGCGGATAAAAGCCGGGATATTGCCGTGCAGGTCCAGCAAGGTATGCAGTTTGACCGCCGCCTTGGTCGAGCGAAACGGTGCCCAGGGAAAGACCGACAAACACAGGTCGATGGTGGTGGCATCCAGCGCATAGACGGTGTCCTTGAGATCGACCCCGAAGGGGTCCTCGGCGTACCACGGGCGTGCAATACCAATCAGACGCTGGGCGAAGTCCGCATAGATGCGCCAGTCGCGCACCGCATTGGCGTTGGCAAGCGTATTGCGTGCCACCACCGACCGGATGCCGAGGTGATACAGCTTCGCATGTTGAGCACGCAGACAGGCTTCGATATCGCGCAGACTTTCCCGGTAGGTCAACTGCGCAAACGCCATGCACAGAAACTGATCCAGACACGAAAACGACTTGACCTTGAACTCGCCTTGGTAACGGGCCGTGCAACGTCTGAACGTTGTCAACGGAAGATGCTGCATCAACTGCGCAAATACCAGTTTGCCTTCGTTCATCACCGACTCCTGCAAAGCTACGCTTCACAGGG
>DAHUYB010000007.1 GCA_027315405.1 Gammaproteobacteria bacterium
TATCAAGGATTCACCGCAGAGCTCGCGGCATTGCCTGTGCCGTACATACCTCCCAACGGCGCACTACTTATCGCGCACATCGACGATGACGTGGCCGGATGCGTCGGCCTGAGACCCATCGATAGCCACATAGGCGAGATGAAGCGCCTGTATGTTCGGCCTGACTACCGGAGCTGGGGGCTTGGCAAGCAACTCGTCGAGGCAGTGATACACACAGCACGACAAGCTGGATACAGCGAACTCCGTCTGGACACGCTGCCCAGCATGGCAGCGGCCCAAGCGCTCTACCATCGGCTCGGGTTCGTTGAGATCCCAGCGTACAGCAACAAGTATCTTCCAGGCACCCGCTTTTATGCTCTTCATCTGGTCGCCTAACAATTTAAGCCGAAGCCGCTACGCGGCTCTGCATAATTCAGACATTAGGACTTATGAGCATCTCTGCACTAAACCACTACAACATCTCCGCACCAGCTTCGTTACTTGAGCAAGTCCGCGACTTCTATTGCAACGTCATGGGCCTGCATTGCGGGCCGCGCCCTGCATTTCGGTCAAAGGGCTATTGGCTTTATGCAGATAACCATGACGTAATCCATCTCACTGAAACAACAGTGCAAGCTGATTCACGAGGTAATGAGCCTAAAACAACAGGCTACTTCAACCACATCGCTTTTACGTGCAACAACCTTGAAGAAACAATGAAACACCTAGATGCGCTCCGCATCAACTATCAAAAATATTCAATTCAAGATTTGAATCAGATTCAACTATTTTTTACAGACCCGGCAGGCATTAGCGTTGAACTCAATTTTACAAATGGCCGGTGAAAGCCGCCCAGGCAACGCCAAGCTAAACACAGGGTGTATCGGCGATGGCCTGCCCAAGCAGCGCAAGCCCCGCACTGATCTCATCTTCCGCCATGCTGGCGAACGCAAGCCGCAGATGGCTTCCGCGCACGGCGGGCGTCAGGCTGCAAAAGTGTTCGCTGTGCGCCAGCACGCCGCGTGCAGCGGCGCGATCGACAACTGCCTGCGAGTCCCGCTTGGTATCGAGCCATATTGCCAGACCGCCATCCGGAACGCGCAGTTGCAACTCAGGCAGTGTGCTCGCCTTCAGTGCATCGATGCACGCAAGCATGTGGGTCAGTCGCCGCTGGTACGTGCAGCGCACTCTGGCAATGTGCCGTTCGAAACCACCCTCGTTGATCCAGATTGCCATCGCCTGCTGGGCCAATCCATTGACTTGCCAAGTTGTGCATCGGCGGACTTTGCACAGCGGCAGGAGCAGAGCATTTGGGACGGCCAGAAACCCGATCCGGGCGCCCGGGAACGCACTCTTGGAGAACGTCGAGGCGTAAATCACGAGCCCGAGCGGATCATCGCTTGCCATCGGTGCCAACGGCATTCCCGAATAATGAAATTCATGATCGTAGTCGTCCTCGAGTATAGGGACGCCATACTGTGCGGCGATCTGATAGATTAACGCACGCCGCTCGAGAGGCATGGTTCGCGTGGTCGGGTAGTGGTGTAACGGCGTGAGGTAAATCAGGTCAGCGCCGCGGTGCCGAAGTACGGCTTCGAGCGCGCCCGGATCAGTACCGTCGGCATCCATCGGAACACTGCAGATTTCGGTACGCGTCAGCGAGAAAATTTCATGGATCGGTCTGAAGCATAACTTGTCCATGACAACGCGCTTGCCAGGCCCGAGCAGCAGCAGCGCTACCATGAGGATGGCCTCGGTCGAGCCATTGGTGACGATGATATGGCGACCTTGAATTGCGCGCATGCGTTGCAGATAGGTCTGGATAGACTCCAGCAGTGTTGGGACGCCTTGCGCGCCCCCATAGCCAAATACCTCGGCCGCCGGAGAATTGCCGGCACGGCGCAGTACATCTCGGAATTCGTCTAGCGGTATCAGTCGAAGGTCAGGACCATCGCTTGTGAAGCGATGGGTGATACGCTGATTCTCGAACTGAAAATAGTCAGCGTTTGAAAATATCTCGACATTCTGGCGTTGCGCCCAGGAGAATTCGTTGACGTTCGGTGCATTCAATCGTGCCAACTGTCTGTGCGCACGCACCTGCTTGGGTGGGCTTCGATGCACGCGATAGCTCGAGCGCTGGCGTGCCTCCAACCATCCTTCGGCAACCAGTTCGTCCATTGCGGCCATGACCGTATGCTTATGAACGCCGAGCAGGGTCGCAAGCTGACGTGATGATGGGAGACGTGATGTGGCCGGGAGCCGCTCCTGCATGATCGCAGTGCGCAAAGCATCCGCGATGCGCAGGTAGACCGGTCGTGAATCTGTCGGCAATACGAGCAGCATGCTCTTCAAACTGCGTCTCCGTCAGGCGTCAATCTCGGGCGCAGCGTCGTCGTGCCACGGCACCGCTGCGCTTGCCACAGGTTGCTGCCAGCGCGCAGACGCATCTCACGCCCTGGCGTCATCCATCAAGCGCTGCGCAATGCTGGCGAGGATGCAACCGAACAGAGCCATTGCCAGCAGATTCTCCACCAGCCATGGGATCGTTACATGCGGCCAGCGGTGCAGCGCCGACAGCGGGACGACCACGTACTGCATCACCGCGAACACAACCAAACCGCATCCGCACCCCGTGAGCAACACGCTGCTGCGCAGGCGGCGAGGCAGCCAGGGCAGCACGGTGCAGAATATCGCGGCGATCAAAATCGACATCGCCCACTGCAAGGCCAGCCCTAGCAGCGAGATCGCCAGCCCCATGCCGAGTGCGCCCGGCCCCAGCAGGCCACCGGCGATAGCCCGCATGATCAGCAACGGGCTTGCGTGGTAGATCACCGCAGCCGAACCGATGTCCACGCTGCCCGCGACGAGCCCCCCCATCACGCTGGCGCGCAGCCAACCGCGCAAGACGATCCGCATACCTATTCTCCATGCCACACCCTGGATTGCTTTAGCCGGTGCACGGCGCGTCGCGCCCCGGGGTGCAACGCGCCAGCCATGGCCAACCTACGCCAATCCGTGCCGGCAGCACAAATCGTCACGCGACAGCCGGCACGGGATGCTCAGAAGCGGTAGTTGAAATCCATGTAATACGAGCGTCCATACACGTTGTACGCGCCCTGGTCGTAATAAGGAAACGAAGTCTGCGTTGAGTCGATCGGTGGCATGGTGTTGAACACGTTGTTCACCGTCAGTGCCACACTGGCGTCCCTGTCGATGTCGTACTTCACCGTGGCGTTGTAGAGGATCCACGGTGGCATTTCCGAAGCGCCAAAGCTGGCGGACTCGGTAGGATTGCTGTACACGGCAAAATTCGCGATACGTCCGTAGCGGATTCCGGTAACGGCCGTGGTCCAGTGGCCGATGTTCCAGGTCAGCGTGCCATCCACGATGGATTTGAACTCCGGCCCTAGTGCCGATCCACCCTGTGCGTACGCGTAATCGTAGAACGGGTTGTGCAGAAGGTCGTAGGTCGGCGCGCCCGGGGCCAGCTGCAAGGTGTGGTGCAACGTGATGTTGTATTGACCGTACAGTCCGAATTCGCCGTAGCGCCCAGCATCGAAGTGGTAATCCGCGGACGCAATGATGCCATTGACGCGTTCACGCGCGATGTTGATCGGATGGGTCGTGATGCCGGTCAGCAGGTACGGGGTGGTGGCATTCGCCGGTGCGCGCGTGATGGCTGCGAATGCCGCCTGGCAGATCGGCGAACTGGTGGGGATCTGTCCTAACAAACACTGCGCGTCGTCCAGCAGCAACGTATTCTCGCTTTGGTATTGCACCTCGTTGCCGATGCGGATGTCATAGTAGTCCGCCTTGATGTCGAAGTTCTGCGTTGGCGACCACACGACGCCGCCGCCCCAGCTTTTGGCCGTGATCGGGTTGAGGTTCGGGTTGCCCTCCTGGGTGCCGAAAATCTGCGGATTGATACTGGTGCTGACGAAAGCCGAACAGTCGTTGTAGGGCGTGCCGGGATGTTGCAGTTCGCACTGGTAGTAGTCCGTCACAAAGTTGAAGTAACCACTCGGGCCAATGAACACATATCCCATGTCCGGCATGCGGAAGGCGGTCGAGTAGTTGGCGCGCAGCAGCAGCGTACGCAGGGGCCGGAACGACAGCGCGACCTTGTAGGTTGGCTTGCCGGCAGTGCCGCCGCCATCATTGTGGAAGCGGTCGTAGCGCGCCGAAACATCGGCGCTTAACATGCGGAAGATCGGCACGTGCAACTCCGCAGCGGCGGCGTAGTTGTTGCGCGTGCCGCCGCCGCTGGTCCCGGTCAGACCCCAGAAAGAGTGACTCTCAAGTAACGGGTTGGCCGGCAAGGACCATTTCTCATTGCCGGCTTGCAGAACTGCAGCAAAGCCCACGTCACCTGCAGGCAATTTGAACAAATCACTATTCGTCACCTGCAGATTGGCGTTTTGGGTGTAGGTTTCGGCGCTAGTGTGGTCGATCCCTTGGAAACTCTGGTACTGTGCCGGTGTGATGTCTTTGAAGAAGTTGTTGTAGTTCGGCGCATAGATCGGGTAACCACTAGCGGTGCCCATCTGCGGACCCAAGAATTGGTTTTGGAAGAAGGCGTCGACACGCGCGGTCAATGCTTTTGAAAAATTGCTCGCTAGATTGTTTTGCGAACGGTAGTAATATGCATTGTAGGTCCAGTTTGTCTGGCCGACATCGCCTTTGACGCCTCCCCAGAAGTCATAGGAGCGATTGATGAAATGTGTAGCCCCCTCACTGACATTGCCCGTTTCTTCCGGGGCAAACAATCGGAATGGATTTTGGAAAGTCCCTGTATTGGCATTGAATATGATGCCAGGGGCATTTCCTTGATAAATCGCGTTAAAATTCGGCTCCCACCAAATATAGTCCGGACTTATCGCAGAGTCTGAGCTGTTGAAGCTCATCAGCAAGGTACCGTAAACTTCTGCCTCGCTGTTCAACCGGTAGCTGCCTCTCAGGTAAGCACTAGCCGCCCGGCTGCGATTCAACAGCGTCGTGTAACCGAGTGCACTCGGGCTGCCGCAGAGATAGCCCCCATTGGCGACATACGTACCGGGCGCTGATCCTGGGTTCAACGCCTGAAACCTGACAGTCGTACCGCCGTACTGGTTGGCGATTGCGCCGCAGCCATTTGTTGCTACGCTATTCGGATCTACAAATCCACCGAGACCATAGTCATAAATGCCGTATGTGCCAAATGGTTGACCACGGAGATACGGGTTCGGGTTGCTGAAAGTTGTAGCCGTATACGGTCGCTGAAACGCCCAAATCGGCTGTTGGTCCACGTACTGCAAGCCATAAATTAAGTGGAATGGTCCTTTGTTGTACCCTCCCACCATCTGCAGCCTTTGACTGTTACCGCCTCCATCCGAATAGCCGCCGGCACGGTAGTCGAAATCTACGCCATGCTGATGATGCTTGAGTATGATATTGACGACACCTGCAATGGCCGCCGATCCGTAGATGGACGACTCGTTGCCCGGAACGATCTCGATGCGGCTGACCATGGCCAGCGGAATGGACGAAATATCGGTAAAGCTTGCCTCGCCGTTGTACAGCAGTGGATATTGCGACAGCGGGTGGCCATCAACCAGAAACAGTGTGAAATCGGGTGGCAGGCCCAGCAATGAAATCGTCTGTGCACCGGGCGTGAAACCTTGAGAAAACTGCTCGCCCTGGACCTGTCCGGTGACCAGTGGCTGTGCGCGCAGCGCCTGGTACAGCGTGGTGAAGCCGCGCTGCTTGATGTCCTGTGCGGTGATGGTGGTAACCGGCGTGGCTGTCTCGATCTCCGCCGTCGGGATCAACGAGCCGGTGACCACGATCTTCTTCAGTTTCTCGACCGATTTCTTGTCATTCTGCGCGGTCGGGTTGTTGCCGCCCTGCGTGCCTTGCGCATGCGCAGGCAGGCCGTAGGCCGCGCCGGAGAGTGCGGCCAAAACCGCGATCGTCAGGATTTTCCTAGTCATGGGTCAGTCCTCCTCAATTCACAGGCGTATGCGCACGCCGGCCTGGAAGAAGCGGCCGATGATGCCGGCCATCTGGTAGGTCGGATTGAAGTTGCCACCGAAGGGAATCGGCCCGCCGGCATAATCGATGGGATCGAGACCCGCACCACGGTCGAACAGGTTGTCGATGCCGCCGAATAGCGCGATGTCGTGGCTCAGGTGATACGTGGCGTTGAGGTCCACATAAGTCAGCGAGGGCACACTGCAGTTGGCGGGGAAATTGGCCCCGGTTGCGTTATTCGTCGAGGCGCATGCGTTGGTCCCGGTGATATCCGGGATGCTCATGTATAGATGGCTGACGTAATACACGGTCGCCGTGGTCGTGAACTTGCCTGCCACCAGGGTATTGGCCCAGGACGCCCGGAACTTGGGTGTACCGGCGCCGGAGGACAGGTTGAACGGCCCGTGCGTGCCTACGAATTGGACATAGCCACTGCCGCTGTTCTGCTTCCAGGTCAGGATATCGGTGCCGGTGAACTCGCTCTCCCAGCGCATGTCATCCGGCAGGCCGAAGTGCGCCTTGAGATCGACATCGACGCCCTTGGTGTAAAGCCCTTCGCCGTTGATGTAGTTCGCAGTCACCGCGAGCGGCTTGGGAGGCAGATTGGGATAATTCGCATCCGGCGTGTCGAGCGTCAGCGCATAGCCGGGCGGAATCGGTTGCCCCGCGAAGTAGGCATTCAGCGCCGGCCCGGTGTTGAACGCGAGCGGCACGATGACGTGGTTGATCTTGATGTCGTAATAGTCGACAGTCGCGCTGAGATTGTTCACCGGTTGCAGCACGAATCCGAAGGTCCAGCTCTTCGATGTTTCCGGCTTCACCTGCGAATTGCCGTTGCTGATGGTTTCGATCTGATAGGGCTGCACATAGCCATCGTTGCCGTGGGCGGCCACATACGATGCCGGAAGCGAGATGTTGGTGAACCCGGCGGAATAGCTTCCCGCTTCTTCAGGAAAGCTTGGCGCGATGAAGCCGCCCGAATATGTGCCGCGCAATGCGAAGAACTTGAACGGCTGCCACTTGATCCCGATCTTGGGAGACAGGTGCGAACCAAAGTCGGAGTAATCGTCGAAACGTGCCGAGAGGTCGGCGTCCAGTGACTTCAGCAGCGGAAGGTTGAGCTCCCCGTAGGCGCTGGCCACGTTGCGTGCGCCGCTGACTAAGGAGTTACCCAGACCCATGTAGGTGTTGCCCGGGTTCAATGCCGGTTCGTTCTGCGCCTCATGCATGACCTGCACGCCGAGACCCACGCCGGTATGCCCGCCCGGCAGTCGCCACAGATCGCTGCGCGAAGCCGTCAGGTTGACGGACTCCAGGTCGGTCGCATCCTGGCTCGAGTCCGGGGGCGCCAGAGCCGCGAGCACCGCGGGCGAGTTGGAGGCAGGGTTGATGAAGCTGTAGGCGCCGTCCTGGATATCTTGGAACAGCTGGCTGTACTTGATGAAGCCGAAATTGGTCTGGTTCAGCCAGGTGCTGTTGACGACGGCAGAGGCATCATAACGCCACGCTTGCCAATAGCCATTCAGCCCTGCCGAGAGGCGCAGGTTGTGATTCTTGTAGTTGATGTTGCCCTCGCCCGGCAGGTCGCCGAACATGTAATTGATCAATGCGTACTGCCCTGAGGCCGCAAAGGGGTCGTTGGGGTTCAGCTGGCCATTGGCAAGTACAGGCGGAAGGGCGATGGTGTTCGTATTCTGTGGCGCCGCATTCTGGATCTGGATAGGGCTGTCGTTGCTGCTGATCGTCTGCACGGTAAAAAGGCTGGCATTGAAATGTGCCGTCGTGTCCGAATTGAGCCTGACGGTCAGCCGCCCATCCACTCCCAGGCGCGTAATCTGCGGTGCGATGCCACCATATTGGCCCAGCACGTTCTGCAGGCAGTAGGTGTCGCCTTGCGCGTCGCTGCCAGGCGTGGTGCCGGGCCCGCAGGGCCGCAAGGGCTGGAATGCCCCGGTGGGCACGCCGCTCAGCAAGTTGCCTGGTTGGGTCAGCATGCCGGGCGCGACCGCGCCGTAAATCGAGCCCAGCGTAGTGCCCGGTACACCATAATTTTGGTTATTGCCGCCCAGCGGTGACAAGTTATAGGAGTTGAACGGATAGCCGCGCTCGCTCGCGGAGATCGGATCGTTGCGCTGGTACTCGATGTCGATATAGGCGTTGTGCCCGTCTTCATCGAGGCTGCCGGTGCCGGCGATCAAGTCGGCGCGCGTCATCGTTCCACCGCCATGCTGGGAGGTGCCCATCTCCACGGTGGCGCGTGTTCCGTGGAAGGTGCGGTAGAGGATGATGTTGACCACGCCGCCGATGGCGTCGGCGCCGTAGATCGAAGATGCGCCATCCTTTAGCACTTCGATGCGCTCGACCGCGTTGAGCGGTATCGAATTCAGATCCTCGAAATTGCGGATGCCGTCATCGGGTAGAGCGTAGTAGGCAAGCCTTTGCCCATCGACGAGGACCAGCGTGGCGTTCGCTGTCAGGCCACGCAGGGCCACGCCCGTTGCGCCGGCGGCAAACCCATTGGAGAAACCGCTGGGGATGGTGCCGCTGTTGTCGGCGCTGATCGAACGCACCACGGCCGACACCGTGGTCAGGCCACTGCGCTGGATCTGCCTTGCGGTGATCACCTGGACTGGCGACGCAGTTTCGATGTCGATCTGCGGAATCAGCGAGCCGGTGACCATGATGGTCTTCAATTGTTCAGGCTTGGGCGTGGCAACCTTGTGGGTCGTTGTGCCTTGGGCTTGCCCGGCAGCGGTCTGTGCGAGAACCGGCGCTGCGGTGAGTGCGAGGGACAGGCTGATCAGGGCTGGGAGCGTCTTCCGCTTCGTCATCATGCGGGTGTCCTCATGGGATTGTGCGTTGTGGGGCGGAGGTGGGCCGGTTGCGGCGATGCTTGATGTGCAACACACCAAAGCACCGTTACAGGCCGACACGCACATCTGACGTCTGGGCTAGGCCAAAACGTGACAAGAGCGTTAAGTCGAGCCCGCACTGCCGAACGACCAACGCGCAGCCGGTGGCCCGAGTTGGCACTGGAAGCGATGTCCGGCTTGGGTGTCTGCGCGGACAGG
>DAHUYB010000011.1 GCA_027315405.1 Gammaproteobacteria bacterium
ACCCTGAAACGAGACGGCGATCAGTCCAACGACGACAACGTCATGATCGTGCTGGATACCTTCGACCAGAAGAAGCTTGCCTACGTATTCCAAGTGAACGCAGGTGGCGCTATGGCCGATGGCCTGATCTCCCCGGGCTACGTTAACCCCAACACCGGTAGTCCGGTGGATTACAGCTGGAATGGCTATTGGAAAGCCGCAGTGAAACGCACCGCCACCGGCTGGATAGCAGAGATCGCCATTGACACCCAGAGCTTGCAGTACAACAGATCCCACGCAGCCTGGGGATTGAATATCAGCCGTTACGTGCCGCGGGACCAGCTCACCTTGGCGTGGTCGGGCATCAATCTGAATGCCTCGGTAACCAACCTGCAATGGGAAGGCACGCTCACCGGCATGGAAAACCTGAGCCAGGGTACAGGTCTTGAATTTGACCCTTACATGCTCACCGAGTACAGCAACGCTCGCCATAATGCTTCAAGTCGCGCCGGCTTCGATCTCAAATACAACTTGACGCCGGGACTCGCCGGCCTACTCACCTACCACACGGATTTTTCCGAGGCTGCGGTCAACGCGCAGCAGGTAATTGTCTCACCTTTCCAGCAGGCGATCCCGGAGACGCGTGCGTTTTTCCTTGACGGCGCCAATATCTTCTCCTTCGGCCACAACCTGGGGCAGAACTTCATTCCGTTCTATTCCCGCAATATCGGATTGGTGAACAACACCCCAGTGCCGCTCAACGAAGGCGCAAAAGTGCTGGGACACGTCGACGGCTGGACTCTCGGGATGCTGGACACGCAAATGGGGAGCACGCCGATCTCAAACGCCACCAATCTGCTCGTGGGTCGCGCTTCCTACAATATCAACAAGCAGTGGCGCATGGGGATGCTCATCACCCGCGGCACTCCTACCGGCCACGGCACGAATATGCTCACCTCCTTCGACAGTACCTGGAGCACCTCGACCTTGGACGGCGACAAGAACCTGAATGTATCAGGATGGGGAGCGCATTCCTCTGGCAACGATCTTCCGACCGGTACAGCCAATGGTTACGGCCTCGATGTCGAATATCCAAACAATCTCTGGTACGCGGATCTCAATTACAACTACTACGGCAATGCGTTGGATCCAGCACTCGGCTTCATTCAGCGGCCCGGCACCCGGCAAACCTATGTGCAGCTCATCTACCAACCGCGGCCCGCATCCCATGGTCGCTTATCTTGGATCCGCCAGTTTTTTTTCAACGGCAATTTCCAATATGTTACCGGCCTGAACGGCCGTCTGCAGAGTGAGGACTGGCAATTCACGCCCATCAATTTCATCACTCAAACGGGGTGGATGGTTTCGACCTGGCTGTGTCCTTCCTACGAAGTGGTCACTTCACCCTACGAAATCGTGCCTGGCGTTTCGGTGCCGCTCGGGAAATATCACTTCTCCCTTGACACACTCAACATCAACACACCCGAATCGGCGGCCTGGGTTTTCTCACTTCAAGCTAAAGTCGGCGGTCTTTATAATGGGACCGCACGCGTAGTTAACACGAGTTTATCGTGGAGCGCGCCTGGCGGCCATTTCACAGCGGCGGCCTCCTCGGGTGTGACCTGGTTCCGGAGCCTCCAAGGCAACGGAATCGTGCGCGTCGCAGGGCTCGATCTGGGCTACTCATTCACACCAGACCTAACTCTCTCAACACTAACGCAATACAATAACATCAGTCGCAATACATCGACCAGCATGCGTCTGGACTGGATCATACAGCCGAACCGCAATCTGTACGTGGTATGGAATCATGGCCTGACACTCAATCCAGAGCTACTTCAGGGCCAGCAGGTCATCAGTGGCAACACCATAACAGTGAAACTTCTTTGGGGGCTTTTTTGACAGACCGGAACCGTAGCGTAACTCACCAGTAGAGTGGTATAAACTTGGAATTATATGGAACGCGGTGAAACTCCAATATCACCGACTTCCACCTAAGGAATCTCTGCAAAAGTTCGTTGTCTGAGTATCTGATCTGTAATTGGGAAGTAACACGATGAAGCAGCAAAGTTTTGCGAGCGCGGCATGGGAAACGAAACGCAAAAAGACGCGGCGCGAGGTATTTTTGGAGGAGA
>DAHUYB010000023.1 GCA_027315405.1 Gammaproteobacteria bacterium
AAGGTTTCTTGACTTGAACTCCGCAAAAACCGACAATGCCCGCCCCTCGATTTCCCGCCATGGCTACGTAGCTCAGCTGGTTAGAGCGCGGCACTCATAATGCTGAGGTCGGTGGTTCGAGTCCACCCGTAGCCACCAATCTCGAATAATTCCTGCGCAATCAGAAAGCGATAACTGCTATTCCGACCTCAGCATTATGATGCTGATATAAGGTCAGTGATCCGTCGACTTGTTGCGCTGTCCTGCACAACAAGTCTGTTCGGGGTAACCATCCTTGGTTACCCGTTCGGTCTATCGACCGAACCCAGCCGTAACCACCAAATAAGCATTAACTTTCACTGGACTGACGACTGTAATGTTGTGACCTCAGCATTATGATGCCGATCTAAAAGGTCGGTGTTTTTCCGGCGAGCTACTCCATCCTTGGCTCCGCAACCGCCGGTCCAGGGTAGCCATCCATGGCTACCTGTTCGTAGCCGTGCTGCGAACCCACCCGTAGCCACCAATAATCAAGCACTTGCACGAGCCCGGGTCCGCAACAATATAATTGCGGGACTTTTGCGGGACCCTTGTGTCGTTACCATGTGGGCAGCTTCGATGAGATGTGCCAATTCCGCGGCACTGTATTCCGTTGTCACGCGCGTTGACTTGTGGCCCCGCAAATTCTGCCGGTCCTCGAAGCTCACACCTGCTGCTCGCAAGCGACGGCCAAATGTGTGCTTCAAGTCATGCATGCGCACCAGAGTTATCCATAGTCAGCAGGCGGTAAATACCGCAAAACAGACGGGCCACCATTTGGCCGCCGGTGTCAATTTTGCATGAAAACCTGTGTCAACTGATGGAAATCAACAGTCGTTTGACTTTACAGTCAAACGTAATTACAATGTGTATACATTTGAAACATAGGTCACTAGCATGAAAGTCGCCATCGTCCGCATCGGCAACTCCCGGGGCATACGCCTGCCGAAGACGGTCCTGGAGCAGTGTGACTTGGGAAACGAGGCCGATCTCGAAGTAAAGAACGGCCAAGTGGTCATCCGTTCCGCCCGTCGCCCCCGCAGCGGCTGGGAGGCGAGCTTCGCCGCCATGCATGAGGCTGGCGACGATGCCTTGCTGGATCGCGACGCCCATAACGCAACTGCCTGGGACGAACGCGAATGGCGCTGGTGATCAAGCGGTTCGATATCGTCCTCGTCGCCCTAGACCCCACCCAAGGGCACGAAATCCAGAAGACCCGCCCCTGCATCGTTATCTCTCCCGACGAGATGAATCGGCATATCGGCACGGTGATTGTCGCGCCCATGACGACCCACGGTCGCGAATATCCCTCGCGTGTGCCGGTGCGTTTCCAGCGCAAGCAGGGGCAAATCGTACTGGACCAGATACGCACCGTGGACAAGTCGCGGCTAATGAAGCACCTTGGCAAGCTGGACACACCGACCTCCAATAAGTTGCTGCAAGTCTTGCAGGAAATCTTCGCGCGCTAGTGCTGCGCAGCGAACTGCCTGATCCACGCCTGACGTAGGATTTGGTTGGAAACAATAATTTACAGGCTCTTTCTAGTCCAAGCTCATAATGCTGGGGTTGGTGGTTCGTCGGCTTATTAGCTATCCTGCTAACAAGCCTGCCCAAGGTGTACATCCCTGTACACCCGCGCGACACATGCGTCGCGCCCACCCGTAGCCACCAACATTATCAACATCTTACGTTTCACTTCACTAAAGTCAGCTTGGGTTGCCCCGAGTGTGCCTCCTTCTTGGCACACAATCCGTTCGGCATGCTCAAGCAGATGCACGACGCCTAAATGTGCGTAACGACGAACCATCTCCGCACACTCCCAGCCACCGAGCTCCTGCAACACATTGCGCTTACGGTCTTGCTGCCGAGATACGGGTCAAGCCAACGCAGTATCTCCCGGTCCTTGTCCTGCGTGGTTTTGTGGGGCGTCTCCTTCAGCCATTTGACGGCGGCTTCCTGCCAGCTATGTCGGGGCCGTGCGCCGAAGCGTTTGACCCGCCAATGTTCCACCTTCAGCCGGTCGTGATACTCCTGGGCGGCCTTGTTGTCGGCAGTCCCAGTTGATCGGCGTAGTCGGCGTCCGTCAGGGGCGATGAACCGCACCCACCAGATGGCACCGCGTTTGTAGAGTGACATGACTGTACCTCCTTAGGTGTGCAGTCACTCAGCGGCGTAACATGGCGAACACTAAACCTACCGTTCATCCGAAGATTGGGGGCCAGTCACCGGGTAGTCCACTAGCAGAATTATTTCACATCGGGTTGTTCATAATGATAATCCGCGGCTTCAAGTTCCAAGTGCAACAGTTAGTGAAGTCTTGGTCCGGAAGAATACCTCATGCGGTGTTTTGAATCCCAGTCTCTTTCGAGGTCGGTGATTGAGCCGGTGCATGGCGTGATCCAGTTCTCTCTGCGTGA
>DAHUYB010000030.1 GCA_027315405.1 Gammaproteobacteria bacterium
CAGGGGCGTTAGGTTCGGGTTAAGACTGTGTGCTGGCGCACGGTCCTTAAAGCATGCCGCCACCACGGCTCGGTAAATTTTGAACCGCACCCTAAACATGGAGTTCCTCCGATGAAGCCCATGCAACGTCATCTCTTGGCGACCGCGATCGTGGCCGCATTGTCCGCTTCGGCCTACGCTTTGCCCGTGCACGCGCAGGACACGCAAGGCACCACGCAGAAAGACAAGCATGCGAAAGAGCTGAAAAAGATCGTGGTCACCGGCTCGCTGATTCCTACGGCGGAAATCGACACCGCAACGCCGGTCATCACCATCACTGCGCAGGACATCAGGAAGCAGGGCTTTACCACCATCTACCAGGCATTGAGATCGCAGCCGCTGGCCACAGGGCAAATCATCGGCCAACAGTTCACCAATGGATTCACGCCCGGTGCGGAGCCATCACCCAGCTTGCTCGGTCTGCCGCCCAACTTCACGTTGACCCTGATTGATGGGCACCCGATCGCGGCCTATCCGTTGCTCTACAACCAGTCGTTCGGCATCACCGACATCTCGTCGATTCCGATCAACATGATTTCAAGCATTCAAATAGTGCCTGGTAATCAATCTTCGATCTACGGCTCGGCGGCTATTGCCGGTGTCGTGAATATCATCCTCAAGCATCATATTTCTGGCGTCGACTTCAATTACCAAGGTGGTGGCTATTCGGATGGCGGTGGTCAGACGCAGAACATCTCGATGATCGGCGGATACAACCACGGCTCACTTTCGTTGACCTACGGTTTGCAGTACCGCGACCAAAACCCGATTTGGGGCTTCCAGAGGCCGCTAACTGCAAGCACTACTTCGAACCCTGATCCGTATCTCAAGAACGCGCCATTCGTTTCTAGTGAAATATTTGACTATACGAATAATACCGCGATCGATCCAAACTCAATTACGCCGAACGCCTGCAACGCACTTGCCAATGAGTTCGGCGGAACCACAAGCCGCGTACCGGTCTATGTTTCGGCACGAACGAACAATCCATTTCAGTATGTTCAATCAGGTTGGGCGTGCGGCACGCCGAATGGGTATGGCTACGCCACGTTGCAGAACAAGCAAAGAACCGCCAGCGGTTACTTGAACGCTAGCTTCCGTATTAATAGCAACACGGAAGTATATGGCAATCTAATTTACACCGTCAATTCGGCGTCTTATTACTTTGGTCCAAATTACAGTTATTGGGCGACGAACTTCCCGCAGTTCGCATTTTACAACCAAAACACTGGAACGATACAACAAGCCTTCACAGTATTCTCGCCTGAAGAAACTGGTGGGCTACTTGTGCCTGGGGTAACCACATTCGGGCGTGCGTTCAATTTCTATGGCGGCATCAAAGGCAGTGTCGGTAGCAGTAACTGGAATTACGACGCGTATTATGCGCGATCCCAGTACAATCTTTACACCAACGAGCGGCAGCCGATAACAAGCAAAATCAACGCATTCTTCCAGAATCAGTTCCTGGGTCCGAAGCTCGGAACATCAGCTTCCGGCTATCCGATCTACGCGCCGAACTACAGCAACTTCTTCCAGCCGATCACACCAGCACAATATCAAAGCTTTCTGGGCACTAATCATACGTACAGCGAAACCTACACTCAGAATGTCAACCTGAATGTTACGAACACCGATCTGTTCAAGGTTCCCGCTGGACATGTTGGCTTTGCCGGTGTACTCCAGGCTGGTGATCAAAGGCTGTATGAACCGTTGAATACCGTTGCGGCGTCCGGCTATTTTTTCAACGGGTCCACTGGTAATGCCCAAGGGCGGCGCAACAACTACGCTGCTGCAGTGGAATTTCGCATCCCAATTTTCAGCATGCTAACAACCGACATTTCGGCTCGCTATGATCATTTCCACAACAGTGGCGGTGCCAGCAGCAGTCGACCGACTTACAAAGTGAGTCTCGCATTCCGCCCCTTGCACACGCTTTTGCTGCGCGCGGATTACGCTACAGCCTTCCGCATGCCGCCGATGGGCTACGCGTTCATTGGTCCAGGCACAGACTTTTTTTCGGGGATCACTGATTACTATCAGTGTGAGTTGCTGAATCCAGGAACGCCGTTTTCGCAATGTCCGAACATCAACAATCCTAATATCAACTACACTACACGTGGTGCTACGGTCGCCAATCCAGATTTGACATCGATTACAGCCAAGTCATGGGGCTTTGGTGCTGTGTGGAGCCCGACCCATGATTTCAACATCAATGTCGATTACTACGATGTACACATCGCCAATGAAGTCGAACCTCAAAGTATCAATTCGTTGCTTCAGACCGATGCGCAATGCCTCCTCAATCAGATACCAAATACATCAGCCGCGTGCCAAGCCGCGTTTTTGGCGATTCTGCGCAATCCCGCTGGAAAGGTCACATCTTACAGCGTGCGCCCGATCAACGTTGCGAGAGAGCGCGTCAGCGGCATCACGGCTGGCATGAATTATCGGTACGATCTGGGCAAGTACGGTGAGCTCGATTTGAACGGCAACTACAATGTGACGCTCAAGCACACCTTCCAGCTTGCGCCTGGTCAGCCGTTTTTGGATCTGTTGCACAACCCTTATGATTCCTATTTGTACGCCCAAGGTGGCACAGCGTATGGGCCGGAGTTCAAGAGCATCCTGAACGGATCGATCACCTGGTCGATCGGCCCCTGGTCGAGTACGCTGTACGGTATTCGTTACGGCAAACTACCCAACACCGCGGCCTACACGAGCCCGAACGTCTATCAGGCCTACGGAGCGGGCCGCGTGACGCCTTGGATCCTCTACAACGCTACAGTGCGCTACAACATCTCCAAGGATGCGCGTGTGTCGTTGACAGTCAACAACTTGTTCAACGCGATGCCGCCCCACGACAGCACTGCTACGAGTTGGCCTTACTACGATCTGGGCGCTTACAACCCGTTTGGCCGATCCTACTTTGTAGATTTCAATTACCATTTCTGAAGCTTTGTTGGCTTGCAGGCCCGATTGCAGAGCATGGATGCTCTGAGCACATCTCTTGATAATCATTCGTGAACTCAGGGCCGGCATACTGCCGGCCCTTTCTTTTGCTTTCGCGACGCCACCGTGCAGTGCCGAGGTGCAGGCGCGGTAGGCTCGCGCTTCCGCTTCTGCCTACACGCCCATGCTGCCCGCCGATCTGCCTGCCCCCGATGCCGAAGCGCTTGCGCATTCGGCACATCTGATCGCGCTGTTGCGCGAAATCATCGCCGCGCACGGGCCGTTGCCATTCAGCGCTTACATGGAGCGTTGCCTGTACGCGCCGGGCCTGGGCTACTACAGC
>DAHUYB010000037.1 GCA_027315405.1 Gammaproteobacteria bacterium
TTTTCACCATCCAGCCGCTCGTCATTAGAGCTGTCCCGCCACGGTTTGCAATGACTTGCTATCAGGTGCTCGGCTCTTTCGACTTTTGTTATGCGGCAGGCATGCTCAATCAGCGATACGCGCTGCTTGAATACGCCTTGGCCGCGGCGAGCCAGCACCAAGGCAGAACGTTCGGTACTTGGAATTCTTGTATCCGATTCTATTTCTTGCCTGATATGATCCTCCCAGCTCTCCACATCACTAGGGCTTTTGGGAACATACCCCGGAGCTGAATCTTCAGCCCGTTCTCGGAATTGCCGCCCTTCAAATCCGATGAGGCTTATGAGTTCCTCGGCCAAGGGCAGTTCAACCCACGTCAAATAAACAGCTTGGTTGCCGCGCACTGATTCCTGAAGAGGCGAATAGCGCTGTGGGAGATAAGGGCGCAATCGGTCAATATGGTCCGCTGGTTTGATGTGATTTTCGAGGGCGGTGAAATCCACATCAACACGCCAGCCTATGTGATTCCAATTTGGTCCGGCAGCCCCAAATTCCGGTGGCTTGGGAGTTTCTCGTGCGTAACTTGTTGCAATTCCGAGCGCTCTTATAAAGGTGCCTTCAAATGAAAAAATCAGGTCGCCAGGAGCGACTTCTCGCATTGATTCATAGAATGGATTGATTGAGCCATCCGATTTGCGTTTGGGCGACCACAGATAACCACCGCGAACCTCGTGGCTGAACGTCTGATTCTGATTGACCCACCAGAACTGCATATCGCATGCGGCATCTCTTGGTATCGGTGGGTAATTTTAGCCCTTCTACTCGCGCCGGAGGATTCTTGATAGGGAAGCGCCGCCTGGGGGCGGCGTTGGATATTCTGAACACCTCACGGCCGGGCTGCTCCCGGCATCGTGCCTTTCGCAGCACTTGCACATCCCTGTGCATCGGACAGCCGCTCCCACGGATGGGAGCGGCTGTCCCATCACGATTATTTATTTCACGATCAACGGGATGATCAACAATGCCACGATGTTGATGATCTTGATGAGCGGGTTGATGGCCGGGCCGGCGGTGTCCTTGTAGGGATCGCCAACGGTGTCGCCGGTGACCGCCGCCTTGTGGGCCGCGGAGCCCTTGCCGCCGAAGTTGCCGTCCTCGATGTACTTCTTGGCGTTGTCCCAGGCGCCGCCGCCGGTGGTCATGGAGATGGCCACGAACAATCCCGTGACGATGGTGCCCACCAGCACGCCACCGAGCGCCTGTGCACCCATGAATAATCCCACGACGATGGGCACCAGGATGGGCAGCAGTGAGGGAATGATCATTTCCTTGATGGCCGCCTTGGTGAGCATGTCTACAGCGCGCGAATAGTCCGGCTTGGCCTTGCCGGTCATGATGCCGGGGATCTCCTTGAACTGGCGGCGTACCTCGTTCACCACGGATCCGGCGGCACGGCCCACCGCTTCCATGGCCATGGCGGCGAACAGGTAGGGAATCAGGCCGCCGATGAACAGGCCGATGATGACCCGGTAATCGGAAAGATCGAAGCTGAACGATTTTCCCAAAGCCGCGAGATTATGGGTGTAATCCGCGAACAGCACCACCGCGGCCAAGGCCGCGGAACCGATGGCGTAACCTTTGGTTACCGCCTTGGTGGTGTTGCCGACCGCGTCCAGCGGATCGGTGACGGCACGCACTTCCTTGGGCAGATCCGCCATCTCCGCGATGCCGCCGGCGTTGTCGGTGATCGGGCCGTAAGCATCCAGTGCCACGACTACGCCGGTCATGGACAACATGGTGGCGGCCGCGATGGCGATCCCATACAGGCCCGCGAAGGCGTAGGCGATGCCGATGCTGATGCAGATGGCGATCACCGGCAGGGCGGTGGCTTTCATGGAAACACCCAGGCCGGCAATGATGTTGGTGGCATGGCCGGTGGTGGAAGCTTGCGCGATGTGACGCACCGGTTTGAACTGGGTGCCGGTGTAGTACTCGGTGATGGCCACCAGTACCACGGTCAGCACCGGACCGACCACCGCCGCACCGAACAGGCTCAGGTAACTATAGGTGGGCATATCCATCATCAGCCAGCGGCCCACGATGTAGAAGCCGATGATCGAGAGAACCGCCGCGACGATCACGCCGGTGTAGAGCGCGTTCATGATCTTGCCGCCTTCGCGGCCGCGCACGCAGAAGATACCGATGATGGAGGCGATGATGGACACGCCACCCAGGGCCAGCGGATAGATCACCGCGTTGGCGCCCAGCTCCTTGAGCATCAGGCCGCCCAGCAGCATGGAGGCCACCATGGTGACGCAATAGGTCTCGAACAGATCCGCGGCCATGCCGGCGCAGTCGCCCACGTTGTCGCCCACGTTATCGGCGATCACCGCCGGATTGCGCGGGTCGTCTTCGGGGATGCCGGCTTCCACTTTGCCCACCAGATCCGCGCCCACGTCGGCGCCCTTGGTGAAGATACCGCCGCCGAGACGCGCGAAGATCGAAATCAGCGAGGCCCCGAAGGCCAGGCCGATGAGTGCATGCAACGCCGCGTCTTCGCCGATGCGGTGGCTCAGGATCAGGTAGTAACCGGACACGCCCAGCAATGCCAGTCCCGCCACCAGCATGCCGGTGATGGCCCCGCCCCGGAATGCGACTTTAAGTGCCGCTTTCAAACCACTGCGCGCAGCCTCCGCAGTGCGCACGTTGGCGCGCACCGAGATATTCATGCCGATGTATCCGGCGGCCCCGGAGAAGATGCTGCCGATGGCGAAGCCGATGGCGGCCCACCAGTTGTGCAGCACCAAACCGATGAGCAGGAACAGCACCACGCCGGCGATGGCGATGGTGCGATACTGGCGGTTGAGATAGGCCTTGGCACCCACCTGGATGGCGGCCGCGATCTCGCGCATGCGCTCGTTACCGGCGGGTTGTTTCAGCACCCAGCCCACGGACAGGATGCCGTAGAGAATCGCGAGTGCTCCACAAGCCAGTGCAAACCATAAACCATATTCAATTGTCATTTATATTCTCCCGTTATTGAAGCGCTATTCACAATAAAAAATACTATTGCATCAGCGGGGTTTCTCCCCCTCACCCTTTCAGGCTGCGCATTCCTGTTTCGCCTGAAAGCCCAGGGCCGTCATCCATGGCAGCCCGCGCATCGCTCCGCGATGAGCCCTCTCCCGCGGAGGGGAGAGGGGGGGTCAATGTGATACTTGATCCCTGATCCATTCCTTCTTCCCTTGCGGGAGAAGGTAGGAATGAGGAGTGATTCCATTCGGTATCACAATAGCTCACCAGTGATTCATGCTGTTAAAGATATTTCCAATATTGAGGACATGGTTTGGCGAAAACAATCAAACTTTGAAATCGATGGTTAACTTTTTTGGCACCGCCGCATTCTTGAGTACTACATACTGCGGCATGCCATTCTTGTAAGGCGGATAGTCCTCGCCCTGTATCAACGGCGCAAGATAACGCCGCGCTTTGGCGGTGATGCCAAAACCGTCCGCGCTGATGAAATCCCGCGGCAAAGATTTTTCCTGGTTGGCCACATCCGCGAGCCGGGCGACGCCGATGCCCCATTTATACGGTTGGTCGGATTTGCGCACAATCGTTGGCATCACGGCATTGTGTCCCTTGAGCGCCAATTCCACCGCGGCCTTGCCCACGGCGTAGGACTGCACCACATCCAGCTTGCTGGCAATATGACGCGCGGACCGCTGCAGATAGTCGGCCACCGTCCAGTGGTATTTGTAATTGAGATTTGCCTTTACCAGGTTGGCGATGAAAGGCGCCACGCCGCCCAATTGAGCATGGCCGAAGGCATCCCGGGTGCCGGCTTCCGCCAGGAACTGACCGTCGGCCCGGCGCACGCCTTCCGAGACCACAATCACGCAGTAGCCGCAGCGATCGATGCTGGCTTTTACCTTATTAAGGAAGGCCGGCTGATGGAAGACGATCTCCGGGAACAGGATGATGTGAGGGGCGTCGCTTTCCTGCGCTTGCGCCAGTCCGGCAGCGGCGGCGATCCAACCCGCGTGCCGACCCATGACTTCCATGACGAATACCTTGGTGGAGGTCTTGGCCATGGAAACCACGTCCAGGGCGGCTTCCTTGATGGAGACCGCTACATATTTGGCCACCGAGCCGAAACCCGGACAGCAATCGGTCAGCGCCAGGTCGTTATCCACGGTTTTGGGTACGTGGATGGCCTGGATGGGATAGCCGAGCGTTTCGCCCAGCTGTGAAACCTTGAGGCAGGTATCGGCCGAATCGCCGCCGCCGTTATAGAAGAAGTAACCGATGTTATGGGCGCGAAATACCGCGAGCAGGCGTTCGTACTGGAGGCGATTCTCTTCCAGGCCCTTGAGTTTGTAGCGGCATGAACCGAAGGCCCCGCCCGGAGTATGTTTCAAAGCGGCGATGGCCCGCGGGCTTTCCCGGCTGGTGTCAATTAGATCTTCGGTGAGCGCGCCGATGATGCCGTTGCGGCCGGCATAGAGCTTGCCGATGCGCTCTTTATGCCGGCGGGCGGTCTCGATGACCCCGCAGGCGCTGGCGTTGATGACGGCGGTCACGCCGCCCGACTGGGCGTAGAAAGCATTTCGTTTGGAAGTCATGGTTCGGAAAGCTCTGGGTATTCTAGCGGCGGCTTGCCCCGCGAGCCGCCCGGCATTGTAGCCGGGCGCCGGGGAATTGCAAAAAAACCACCAGGCCGCGGCGTGGACCGGCCTGTCAAGCGCCTGCAAAACAGGCCGCATGCGTTGACGTTGCCGGGATCAACGGTTACTTTACCGGCTGCCCTAAAGGCCGCTGGCCGGGAAACCCTGATTTCCGGCCCTACAACTCTAAATGAGACGCCTTATGAGAATAGTGCTGCTCGGAGCACCCGGTTCCGGCAAGGGGACCCAAGCCAAGAAACTGGCGGCCAAATACCGCATCCCGCATATTTCCACCGGCGATCTGCTGCGGGCGGCGCTGGCGGCGGGTACACCCTTGGGCGTGCAGGCCAAGGCGGCTATGGACGCGGGCCAGTTGGTGTCCGACGACATCGTCTTGGGCATCATCCGCGAGCGGCTGCGCGCCAACGACGCCAAAAAGGGGTTCATTCTAGACGGCTTTCCGCGCAACATCGCCCAGTCCCAGTCCCTGGACGGTATGCTGAACAATCTAAATCAGCCGCTGGATTGTGCGGTGCTCATGGATGTGGATTTCGACGTGCTCATGCAACGGCTTACCGGCCGGCGCACCTGCGAGAACTGCGGCGCCACGTACAACATTTACACCAATCCACCGCGCCTCGACGATCAATGCGACCGCTGCGGGGCAGCCCTGCGTCACCGTGCCGACGATAACGAAGTGACCATCGGCAACCGCCTGCGCGTGTACGATTCCCAGACCAAGCCGCTGATAGACTTGTACCGTAATCAGGGACGGCTTGAAATTGTCAATGGAGTGGGCGATGAGGATGCGGTCTTCAAGCGCATGCTCACGGTGTTGGAACCGATTGCCAAGGGTATGCGTAAGCCCAAGCTGCCGCCGTTACCGCCGGCGAAACCCGCTAAAGCCAAGCTGCCGGGCAAATCCGCCGTACCCATGAAGAGCAAGCCGCTACCGGTCAAACCGCTGAAGCCAGCGGCGAAGGCGCCGCCCAAACCGCCCGCGAAGAAAGCAGCCGGTAAGCCTGCGCCGAAAAAACCGGCATCAAAACCGGCGCACCCCAAGAAAAAATCTCGGAAGCCCGCCAAGCCAGCAGCAAGGCGTAAGGCCGCCAAACGCAAATAAGCCGTTTGCTGCGGGACGCGTTTGTTTCAGTTATCCGGGTGGACAATCAGCAAACCATCGCGGACTGCAAGCGTGCTCTTGCCATCCATGAATTCAATCAGCGCCCGTCCGGCGGTTTCCAGCCGCCAGCCTTGTAACACATCCAGGTTCCGCTGTCCGCGTACCAGTTGTTCCAGATCACGGCGGGTCGCCAACTGTAAGGGACTGACACCGGCTTCACTGCCTTTGGTTCTCACCACCGCCATCAGCGCATCCAGCAGCGCTTCGTCACGCGCCGACAGGCGTTCGGGAGCAGGCGCCGGTTTGGCATCGCCGACGGCCGAGGCCATGAGCGCAATCCACGCGTCACCGTATTTGCGTATCAGGCCTTCCTGCAGGCCGCGGATGGGTGTCAACTCTTCCAGGCGGGTTGGCAGGTGGCGTGCCAGATCGGTGAGTATTTCGTCCTTCAATATCCACTGCCGCGGCAGATTGCTGCTCATGGCTTGACGTTCGCGCCAGGCGGCGAGTGCCTTGGCGGCGGCCAATTGACGGGATTTGAAACGCTGCAGTCCGTGCAGACGCTGCCAAGCGGTCTCCGGATCGGGGCGGTAGGTGGCGGGATCGGTGAGCACGGCCTTTTCCGCCTCCAGCCAATTGAGCCGGCCCTGGCTCTCGATCGTCTGCTTGAGACGCAGATAGATGTCGCGCAGGTAACGCACGTCATCCGCCGCATATTGCAGTACCGCCGCGGGCAGCGGCCGGCGTGACCAGTCGGCGCGCGTGTGACTTTTTTCGAGCGTCACTCCCAACAGCGTCTGAACCACGCTGGCATAACTTGCCTGGTCCGGGAAACCCGCGAAGCTTGCTGCCAATTGGGTGTCGAATATGGGCGCCGGTACCCGGCCGCTGAGATGGAAGAACATCTCCAGGTCCTGGCGGGCGGAGTGCAGCACTTTGACGATGTCCGGATTTTGCAACAGCCCGAACAGGGGCTCGAGGGATTTGATCGCCAGCACGTCCACGCAGGCAACCACTCCGGGCGTCGCGATTTGCGCCAGGCAGAATTGCGGATAATAGGTGCGCTCGCGCATGAATTCGGTATCCAACGCCAGCCAATCGGAGGCCCGCAATTCTTGGCAAAGCGATTGCAGCGCGTCTTCGGTGTCAACCCACAGATAATCATCAGCCATGAGGAGTCTTTTGTTAGTGGTTTGCCGCGACGGCGGTGCAAGGTATGATGCATGCCGGACCGTTGGCTGCCGGCGCCTCATGAAAGCAATTGTACGCACCTGCTGGGAGATTTGTCTGCTCAGGCAGGGACCCCAGGTATTCCCCCGATCCTGGTTGCTGTTCGCAGTCATGTTGGCGGTCTATCTTGTGATGGACGCGATTTTGTTCGTCGCCCAGGGCACGCGCGGGTTCGCCATCCTTTACCAAACGCTGTTCGACACCGCGCTGTTGGCGGCGTTCTTGGCCCTGGTACTGGGGCTATGGCAGAAACTGGAACGTTTCGATCAGACCGCAGTGGCCCTATTCGGTACCGGGACGCTCATTATGATTGCCGCGGTACCAGTGAGCCTTGCGGCAACACTGCCGCATCTCGCTTCCATGCAATATGTGGCTGAGGTGCTGATATACGGTATTCTTGCCTGGAGTATCCTGGTAACAGGCCACGTAATACGCCATGCTTTGGATACCAAATTGTTCATCGGCATCATCATCGCAGGCGCGTATACCGCGCTCAATTTCCTGTTGTTTGCGGTACTTTTCCCCATAAAGGGCTGACGTGCGTATTCATATTCTCGGCATCTGCGGTACCTTCATGGGCGGCATCGCGGTGCTGGCCAAAGCCGCCGGCCACGAAGTCAGTGGCTCGGATGCCAGCGTCTATCCGCCCATGAGTTCACAGCTGGCGGCCTTGGGTATCACCCTCAGTGAAGGTTACTGGCCGGAGCATTTGCAGCCGGCACCGGATTGCGTGCTGGTGGGCAATGCGCTGTCGCGGGGCAATCCGGCGGTAGAAACCATGCTGACGCGCGGTCTGGCGTATGCATCCGGTCCGCGCTGGCTGGCGGAACATATTCTCAAAGGTCAGCAGGTGCTGGCGGTAGCCGGTACCCACGGCAAGACCACCACCAGCAGCATGCTGGCGTGGATCCTGGAATGCGCGGGTTTGAATCCCGGGTTTCTCATCGGCGGCATACCCAAGGACTTCGGCGTGTCCGCGCGAGCGGGCGGGGGCCGGTTGTTCGTGGTGGAGGCGGATGAATATGACACGGCGTTCTTTGATAAGGGCTCCAAATTCCTGCATTACCACCCGCGGATACTGATTCTCAACAATCTGGAATACGACCACGCGGATATCTTTCCGGATCTGACCAGCATCGAGACGCAATTCCAGTATCTGCTGCGCACCGTGCCCGGCAATGGGTTGATTGTGGCCAACGGTGCGGATACCAACCTGCAACGAGTTTTGAAGCAAGGCTGCTGGACGCCGCTGGAAACATTCGCTTTGGCGGAGGCGGACTGGACGGCCAAGCATGTTTCCGGGGACGGCGGTACATTCAACGTCACGCACCGCGGCAAGATCGCCGCCATGGTGGAATGGGAAATGCTGGGGCTGCATAACGTGCAAAATGCACTGGCCGCCATCGCAGCCGCGCACCATGTAGGCGTGGAACCGAGGCAGGCCGCGGAAGCATTGATTCGCTTCCAGGGCGTGAAACGCCGTCTTGAAGTGCGCGCGCATACAGGTGGCGTGGTGGTCTATGATGATTTTGCTCATCATCCCACCGCCATCGCCACTACCCTGGCGGGACTGCGCCAGCGAGTGGGCAGTGCGCGCATCCTGGCGGTGCTGGAACTGCGTTCAGCCAGCATGAAAATGGGCATACACCGCGATGCGCTGGCCGCCGCGCTGGCAGCGGCGGAGCGCGTGTTCGTTTATCAGCCAGCCAATGTCAGTTGGGACGTGATCGGCGCCCTGCAACCGCTGGGAGCGCGCGCCAGCGTCAGCACCGATCTGGAACAACTCATCGGTAGTGTGGCCGGCGAGATACAGCCCGGCGATCATGTGCTCATCATGAGCAACGGCGGATTCGGTGGTTTTCACGAGAAACTGATGGCACGGCTGGGACACCAGGCCGCACCGAGTGTTTGAGGCTCATGGACATGTTTTTTGCTAACGTAGTGGGACTTATATGGAAACCCAGTTCAGCCAACGCGCCAGCCGATGGGGTTTAGAAGCCATGTCCAAAACTCAGTTTGTAATCATTATGAATTTCACGGGCCACCATCACAGTGAATCCGATGCATGATCAGCCAATCTCGCTAGCCATGACGGGCGCCTCCGGCGCCCAATATGGGCTACGCCTGCTGGAAATGCTGCTCAAATCGGAACGCCGGGTTTATCTGATGCTGTCGAAACCCGCGCAACTTGTCATCGGCACGGAAACCGATTTCAAACTGCCGAGCCGGGCTGCGGAGATCGAAACGTTTTTGAGGCAACATTTCCGGGCGACGGCGGAGCAACTGCGGGTGTTTGCGCCGGAGCAATGGAGTGCGCCCGTGGCCAGTGGTTCCGCTACCATGCATGCCATGGTGATTTGTCCGTGCAGTATGGCGACCCTGTCGGCGGTGGCGGTGGGCGCAAGCCGCAGCCTTATCGAACGTGCCGCCGACGTGACCATCAAAGAGCAACGCACGTTGATTCTGGTGCCGCGGGAGACGCCATTCTCGGCGATCCACCTGCAGAACATGCTGAAGCTTGCGCGTCTGGGGGTGACCATCCTGCCGGCCAATCCGGGTTTCTATCATCGACCGGAAAAAGTTGATGACCTGGTGGATTTCGTGGTGGCGCGTGTGCTCGATCATCTGCGCATAGCGCACACTTTGATGGCAGCCTGGGGTGCGCAAGAGCGTGAGGAGTGAGGATATAAACGGTGCCCGCGGAAATCCCGCTGTTCCCGCTCACTAGCGTGCTGTTTCCCGGCGGCCCGCTGCCGCTGCGTATTTTCGAAACCCGCTATCTCGATATGGTCAGCAGTTGCTTCAGGCACGAGCAGGGTTTCGGCGTATGTCTTATCGAGCAGGGCAGCGAGACCGGACCGGCACGCACTTATACGGTGGGCACGCTGGCGCACATCCGCGATTGGAGCAATGGTCCTGACGGTTTGCTCAACATTCTGGCCCTGGGCAGCCGGCGTTTCCGGGTAACACGCGTACGCGTTCAGCACAACGGCCTGAATATCGCCGAGGTGGAGTGGCTGCCGCAAGAACCCAGCGTGCCGTTGCCCGATACAGCCAGGCCGCTTGCGGAAATGTTGCAACAGCTGCTGGCGCAGATGGCGAAGCGTTATGCGATGGTGCTCCCGCGCTACCAGGACGCCAGCTGGGTGGGTTACCGGCTGGCGGAAATAATGCCGTTGCCGGTCGCGCAACGGCAATATCTGCTGGAGATCTGCGACGCGCGCCTGCGGTTGGATATCATCGGCACACTGGTGAATGCCCAGGCAGAGAAATAACCCAGGACTTCAGGGATTGCCCCAAACGTCCTCCGGGCTCTGGCTGGCATCCAGCATGTCGGTGGTGTCGCGCAGGCGCCGCGAGAGGATCGCCGCCAGCGATTCATAGAAACGCCCGGCAAACGCCGGATCCGCCTGGATGAATTTCTTGATATTGGCATGGGTGATGACGATGGCCAGCACTTCCGGATCGCAGGCTTCTACGCTGGCGCTGGCGGGTTGGCCTTCGATGAACGACATATCCCCGAAGATTTCACCGGGACCACGCTGGCTGATATCCACCATGAAACCTTCGTGGTCCCGCACCACCTTGGCGTTGCCTTTCACCAGAATGTGCAAGCTGGTCTGCTCCTCGCCTTGACGGATGAGCAGGGCGCCGGGCCTGAAGCTCTTGCGTTCCGCGGTCTGCAACAAGGATTGGTATTCGCCATCCTGGAGATATTTGAAGACTTTGAGAATGGCCATGGCTAGACCCTCCCGCAGCGGACCACAACGCTTGCATCGAAATACTGCGCCAAATTCCTGAGACTGTCATGTATCCGTGAGCTGCGGCAGCACCTTGTGGGCGGCAGCGATGGTTGCGTCTATATCGGCCGCGGTATGCGCGGCGGACAGGAAGCCGGCTTCAAAGGCGGAAGGCGCAAGATACACGCCTTCAGCCAGCATGCCGTGGAAGAATCGCTGGAAGCGTCGCGTGTCGCAGGCCATGACCTGCGAGTAGTTTGTGACTTGGGCGGCAGACGTGAAGAACAGCCCGAACATGCCGCACACCTGATTGACGGTCAAAGCCACGCCGGCAATGTCGGCCGCCGAGCGCAAGCCCTCGGTCAAGCGGCGGGTGCTGGCATTTAATTTTGGGTAAAAATCCGCGGCATCGAGCAATGCCAGGGTGCTCAAACCGGCGGCCATGGCCATCGGATTGCCGGATAAGGTTCCCGCCTGATAAACCGGGCCCAGAGGTGCGAGCTGTTCCATGATATCTCGCCGTCCGCCGAAGGCGCCCACCGGCAGACCGCCGCCGATGATTTTCCCCAACGTGGTCAGGTCGGGTTTGATGTGGTAAAGCGCCTGGGCGCCGCCACGCGCTACGCGGAAGCCGGTCATCACTTCGTCGAAAATCAGCAGGCTGCCGTGCTGCGTGCACAATTCGCGCAAGTTCTGCAGGAAACCCGCCGCCGGCGGTACGCAGCTCATGTTGCCGGCGATGGGTTCCACGATGACGCCCGCGATCTGCTCACCGAATTCCGCGAATGCGGCGCGCAGCGCCTGGCTGTCGTTATAGGGCAGCGTGAGCGTCAGCGCCGCGAGCGCCGCCGGCACCCCCGGCGAGGTCGGCACGCCCAGCGTCAAGGCACCGGAACCGGCTTTTACCAACAGCGAATCGGAATGGCCATGGTAGCCGCCTTCAAATTTCACAATGTGTTCGCGGCCGGTGAAAGCACGCGCCAGTCGTATGGCGCTCATGGCGGCCTCGGTGCCGGAATTCACCATGCGTACCAGTTGAACCGATGGCATGAATTCGCAGATGCGCTGGGCGAGATGGGTCTCAAGTTGTGTGGGCGCGCCGAAGCTCAAGCCCTTTTTTGCGGTTTCCTGTACCGCATGAACCACATCAGGATGGGCGTGACCCGCCACCATCGGACCCCAGGAGCCGACGTAGTCAATATAACGGCGGCCGCTGGTAGCGTAGATATACGCGCCTTCGGCACGCTCGATGAATAGCGGCTCGCCACCCACGCCCTTGAAGGCGCGCACCGGTGAATTGACGCCGCCGGAAATATAGCGCCGGGCTTGCGCGAACAGATCCGATTTCACGATCAACTCCGTTTATTTCCGAACTTATGGTAACAGCGGTGCGCACCACGATGGCGTTTCAGCGTATCGCGCAATAGCGGTGCCGCGGTAATCATGCAAACAGCTGTGCGTAACGGCGTGCCGCCGCTGCAAAGTCCTTTTGCGCAAATATACCGCTGATGACCGCCAGCATGTGAGCACCGGCCTTGACCAGCGCCGCGCCGTTGTCCGGCGTGATTCCGCCGATGGCGCAGATGGGCACGCTGAGTGTATGCCGCGCGGACTCCAGCAACGATAAGGGTGCGCGCACTGCGTCCGGCTTGCTGGGGGAAGGAAAAAAACTACCGAAGGCCACGTAATCAGCGCCCGCGTGCACGGCACGTACAGCCTGTTCCAGTGAGTCATGGCAGGATATCCCAATGACCGCGCGCGGACCCAGCTGTATGCGCGCCTCATCCAGCGCCATGTCTTGGTGACCCAGATGCACTCCATCGGCGCCAATGGTGATCGCCAATTCCACGTTATCGTTGATGATCAGCGGCACGTCATGCTGGTGGCAGAGTTGCAGCAGCGCATGGGCTTGGCGTTCGCGGCTCGGCCGGTCCGACGATTTGTCGCGATATTGCACCAGACGTGTGCCGCCGCGGATGGCGCTTTCAACGGCCGTGAGCAGCTGCTCACCCGGCGTCAGCAGACTGTCGGTGATGGCGTACAGACCGCGCAAGCTATCGCCAGCCGGATTCATGGTTCGATCTGACGATTTGGAATGATCTGCCCCTTGCCCAATTGCCAGCCCTGCTTCAGGGTTTCCCAGGTATAACGCTGGGCGATTTCGACCGCCGACAGCGGTGTGTGGCCCCGGGCGAGCAGCGTGGCAATTGCGGAAGCCAGCGTGCATCCGGAGCCGTGGTAATGCCCCGGCAGCCGCGGCCAGATGAAGTGTTTGTGCGTGCCGTTGTGACTGAAGAGGCTGTTGTGAACCTCGAGGGTGTCCTCGTCAGCACCCTTGAGGAGTACGTGCCGGCAGCCGCGCGCCAACAGGACGGCGGCCCGGGCTTGCGCGTCGCTCGCGTTGGGTGCGAGCCGGCGGCTTTCGGACGCGTTGGGTGTCATTAAGGTCGCGAGTGGTACGAGAGTTTCGAGGTACTCACTAATTAATGCATCCTCCGCCAGGGGAGCGCCGCCACCGGCCGCCAACACCGGATCCAGTACCACCGGGATATCCGTATGTGCCTTGAGTATCCGCGCCACCGCCTGGGCTACGCCGGCATTCTCCAGTAGACCGAGTTTAATGGCTGCCACCGGCAGGTCCGCGAGCACCGCTTGCATCTGCCGAGCGATCATCTGCGGCGCAACCGCCACCACCTGCCAGGCATTCACCGTATCTTGGACCGTGCTCGCCGATACCACCGGGGCCGGATGTCCGCCGAGTGCCGTAACCGCCTGTATATCGGCAGCGAGTCCCGCACCCCCTGAGGGATCATTGCCGGCGATGATCAGCACCACAGGTGGTCGGGTGGCCGCATGCATACATGAATTTTAACCCGGACCGGTTCCGCCGCCGTGAGTGGCGTGCGAAAATACTCCTCCTGCAACGTTAAACTCAGGGGCGAGCCGCCAAGCATGAGTGTTATTGAACCGGTCGTCACCAAGACCACGATGAAATCCTATATGTGCGTCATCTGCGGGTTTGTCTATGAGGAGGCCAAGGGCCATCCCGACAGCGGTCTGCCACCGGGCACCAAGTGGGAGGACGTGCCGCTCAACTGGCATTGCCCCGATTGCGGCGCGGGCAAGGAAGATTTCGAGATGATCGAGATCTGATAAGAGGTGAGGGGTGAGGCGTTAGGAGTGAGGGGTCAGAAAAAAAACCAAGAAATCTTGACATGGAATTTTTAGTACTAGCGTTTTGAACGCCTCACGCCTCACGCCTCACGCCTCACGCCTCACGCCTCACGCCTCACGCCTCACGCCTCACGCCTCACGCCTCACGCCTCACGCCTCACGCCTCACAACTTTTCTACCCAAGCTTCTGGGTATTTAAATCGCACCTCCCAACCGTCCGGTTTGGCCGAGTGCGGCGCGTCCACCGGTAAATGCAGTGGGGCGCGCGTGCCGGGGCTTGCGGCACATTTAAGCAAAGCGTAGATTTCGCCGCGCCGCACCTTCTTAAAGAGACGTATTCCCATGGGGCTCAAGTTTCGGTGGATGAAAATCGGGTGCGGCAGCGCATTCGGTGCGCTGGCAATCATGCTGCTATGGATAGCCAGCCTGGCACCCGACACTAGCTTGGCCGCGACTGCGCCGCCCATGGCCGGTGCCTGCGGTCCCATTACGCATTCACGGGTTGTCGTCGAGCCACAGACGGTGGATATGTGGGATGCGCCGGTGGATGCCTCGGGCGAGCACGAGCTGATACTAGCCGTACACCAAGACCAAGGCGGTAACCAGTTTTGCTACGCCTACCGCTGGCACGGCGTGGTGGATACGGTCGCACCGGCGATTCATGTGCGGCGCGGCGAGCACTTTGCGATCCGGCTTGTCAACGACATCGCCGGCCAGAGTCCCGGTGAAAGCGTTCCTTCAACCGAGATTACTCCCTGCAAACCGATGGATATGCCGCCCACTCCCGTCGAGCACTGGGTTGGCTATCTCAACCATGTCATTGACGACCGCGACTTTCAGATGCAGCCGCTCGACACCAATCTGCATCTGCACGGGTTCGAAGGCCCGGCCTCGGAGGAAAACGTATTCCTCTCAACGCTAAGTACGCCGATGCATGCCTGCGAATATCGCATCACCATTCCGCGCAGCCAGCCGCCGGGCACCTACCTGTACCATCCGCATGCGCACGGCGCGGCGGATGGCGAAGTCGCCGGGGGTCTCGATGGTGCCTGGATCGTGGAGCCCGACTCGCGGCAGATTCCGCGTGCTGCCGAACACGTGCTGGTGCTGCGCTATCGCACCCCATTCGAGTTCGACAAAAGCTCCCTACCCAAGGGGATATCACTCGCAAAAGTTGACGCGGCGCAGGGAGCGGCGGCCGCAGCGTACGAAGCGAGCCTGCGACCAGCGCCTCCGGTGGCTTACGATCCGTTCAATCCTCCACCCTGGCCGGACACGTTTCCGATGAGCGCCGGGGGCGTGACACTCGATGCCAGCGGCTGTAATGGCTATGACCGTGAACCGGTGATCACCGTCAACGGCGCGGACACGCCGGCGTCGCTTGCCGTGCCTGCCGGCCAGACGCAGTTGCTGCGACTCGTGAACGGGACATCCGACTCCCCCAAGCTGCTGCGGCTACGGGATTCCACCGGCAAGCTGCAGGAGATGCACGTCGTGGGACTCGACGGCGTGCCAGTTTCCGGCAACATGCGGCATCCGCTTCAGGGCTATCTTGCCATGCAGGAACTCATGCTCTCGCCGATGTCACGTGCCGACATTTTGCTGACGGCGCCCGCTGGGGCAAGCTATATGCTTTCCAGCGAGCGCTTTTGCTTTGGCAAGGATGGGTTATTCGAGAGGCATCACGATCTACTGCGGGTCAGCGCGGTTCCGACCACAGGCCACGGTGTCAGGATCAATTCTGTCCGCATCAACCCGGCCGAGACGCCGGCGGCGCGGCTTATTACCTGGGCACGCGCGCATCCTTCGCAGATTCACCGCCGTGCGATCACGTTTACGGAATATTACTTTCCCAAGCGCGGCGGGGTTGCCGCGCACAACGCATATTTTATTACCGACACATCCAAGGTGGATTTCCACGAGCACTCGTTCTGGCCGGTGTATCGCGGCAACGCAACCGTACCGTCGAACCCCGACATGGTGGTGAAACAGGGTACGGTCGAGGAATGGTATTTGATCAATGCAACCATGGAGGCGCACGCGTTCCACATTCATCAGATGGCGTTCGTGCAGGAACACAACTACACCGGGCTTCCGGTGACGGTGGATACCGTGTTTGTTCCCATCGGCAAGCTGCTGCCAAATCCTCGCGACCCGAACTACCCACTCATGCAGCCGAGCATTACCAAGGTGATTCTCGACTTCCGGCACGTGCCGCGCGGCACCTTCGTGTTCCATTGCCACATGCTTTTCCACGAGGATCACGGCATGATGGGCGTCATCCGCGTGGAATAAGCACAATGCAGGATCCAGCGCCGTCCTGACAGGCGCTATCGGCCCGGCGTCCACCAAGATGAATCGTCAGTGCCGGCCCGTGGCCTTGTTCAATTGCTGCGACAAATACCTGCGTGATGCAAACTGACCGTGAATCAGTGAGGAGACGAAGCATGAAGAAGGCAATGTTCCGCGGCTTGCTGCTCCTGGTCCTGGCCTTCCCGCTGGTCGCAATTGCCGCGCCGGTCTCCAGTCGGTATCTTTTCGTGTGGGCTATGGAGGCCAGGCATCCTCAAGCCTCGACGATGACGCTGAATCCGACCGACTTGGCCGCGTGGCGCAGGACGCTGGGATTGGGCAACGACTTCCTCGCGGTGTTCGAGGTACGCCCGGGCCCGTCGTTCGGCAAGCTGGTTGCGATGCTGCCCGTCGGCAGGGCGGTGATGGCCCATCACACGAGTTACGCCGAACCTCCGGACGATGTCCTGTATGCCAACGACTGGCTCGGAAATCGCACCTACGTCTTTGATCTTCGCGATCCCCGGCATCCGCGGCTCTTGCGGAAATTCGGCAGCGTCAGTGCTTTCAGCTATCCACACTCTTTCGTTTATCTTTCCAACGGCAATACGCTGGCGACATTTCAGTACTCCGGCGGGTTTAACCACGTCGCGGGTGGGCTCGTTGAATTCGATCCACACGGCCGGGTGGTGCGATCCGCTTCGGCGGTCGCGCCAGGACATCCTGATATTCGCCCGTACAGTCTGGCAGTGGTTGCAAAGCTCAACCGTGTGGTCACCGGCAGCGCCGACATGATGGGAGCGCAGGTCAGCCATGTTGTGCAAGTCTGGCGGCTTTCCGATCTGAAGCTGATCAAGACTATGCGACTGCCGCCGCAACCCGACTGGTTTTATGACTCGGCGGCCGATTCATCGGAGCCGCGCATGCTGGCAGATGGCAAAACGGTTTTGGTTCCGACGTTCAACTGTGGTCTTTTCCTGGTCCGGAATCTGGCGGGCGATGATCCGACGCTGCAACATGTCTATGACTTCGGCTACCGCACCTGCGAGGTGCCGGTGGTTGCAGGTGATTTTCTGGTGGAAACCATGCAAAGCGGGCACGCCATCGTGAGTCTGGACGTACACGATCCGGAACATCCACGCGAAGCTAGCCGCATTCTTCTGCCGCCGGATGAATATCCCCATTGGCTGGCGCTCGAGCCGGACGGAAATCGTCTGGTCATCACGGGTTACGGCGCGCTTGACACCCGGGTCCGCTTTGCCACCATCGATCGCCGCACCGGGAAACTGACGCTCGAACCGGCGACGATCAATTTCACACGCGCATGGCCGGACGGCTGGCGCGGGAGCGCCATTCCGCATGGCGCCGTTTTCAGTAACCCTTGAGCTGGTACAGCCGAAAAGCAGTCCCCGCAACGTCTCGCGACATGGCGAAAATACTTGTCGCCAAGATCGCTCCTGAGCGATCAGGGCTTAGCGAGGGGCTTTACGCTCTGGCTACAGCTGTTCCACCTTGTATCCGGCCCTCTCGAACCGCGCCAGCAGGCCGTCGGCTCCCACCATGTGCAGTGCGCCCACCACCACGAAATACTGGCGGCCACTGTGCAGCATGCGCAGCAAACGCGGCATCCAGGCGCGGTTGCGATCCGCGATCAGCAGCTTGTAGGCCAGCGGATAGCTGCCGAAATCCTGTTTGAGGATTTTTTCCAGCGCCGCGCTATCGCCCTTTTCCCAGGCGTTGATCAAGTCCTGCATTTCCCGGTTAAAATTCACGGCCTGATCCAATGATTCCAGCAGCATATCCTGCTGCACTTTCGCCGGCAGGTCCGCCAGCAGCCGCAGTTGGAAAGCGGATGTCTCCAGGCCGATGATGCGTTTGTTGGCCATCTGCGCTTCATCGGCGAAATGATGATCCACGCCGGCGCTGGCTGTGTAACCTGCCCGCGTCAGTTGCATATCCAGGATCGCGATACTGCCCAGCCACGGACGCAGCCGGTCCAGCCGTTGCATAGTGATGCCGAGTTTTTGTGCGCCGGCGGCAACTTTTTCATAAATCCCGGGTGACAGTTCGGTGCGTAAGGATTTACCCCGCGGATATCCGCCCATCCGCAACGCCTCCTGCTGCATGCTGGCGGTGTCCACCGTGGTCAGGTTGATTTCCTCCACCAGCGCCGCGGAATGCCGGAAGGCGTTTTCCATTACCGCCGGCAGGGGATAATCATCCGGATTGAGCGCGTGGATCGAACCGACCAGATAAAGACTCTGGTGGCCGCGACTGATGTGCCACAGGAAATGATGCACGGGGACCGCCGGCAGGGCGGGTGTCTGTGCGGCGGCGGGTGCGCTATTCGGCGACGGTGCAGTCCTGTCTTTGGTGGCTTGGCAAGCGACAGACACCGCGAGTATGCACACCGGCACTAACAGGATACGGATGGCCTTGTTGAGCATCAAAGTTCCTATTGCCGCTGTCAGAATGCCGGGGTTTTGCCAAAGCCACATAAGGTATGGCCGCGTGCCGGTCCTATCCACATTATCAATTTCCGATCCATTCTATTTCCGTTTCGATACGGCCATCCGGGTGCAGGATCAGCCGCCGCATGCCGGGTGGCCGGGTGTCCAGCGCGAAGTCATTTGAATCCGGCAGGAACTGTGCGCAGGTGGAGGGCGTGGCCATCAGGCGTACACCGCGGCGTTCCGATTCGAATGCCTGATGCACATGCCCCCAGAGCACGCCGCGCACACCGTGATAGCGATCCAGCACACCGAAAAATTCATCGGCGTTGTCGAGCCCGATACGGTCCAGCCAGGCACAACCGACGGCCACCGGCTGATGGTGCAGTGCGATAAGAACGTGCGCCTCAGATGATTGCGCGAGTGTGGCTTCCAGGAATTGCAGTTCGCCCGCCTGCAGATGCCCGCCGGTCTCTCCCGAGACCAGGGTGTTCAGGAGCACGATGCACCAGGCGGCAAGAATGTGCTTACCGCCGACGCGGATGTTTGGGCCCGCGATGGCTTGCAGGGAATCAAGCGCATCATGGTTGCCGGCGATGGCGGCCACCGGCGCATCCAGCGTATGCAGCAGGGCCGTCAGTGTCTGATATCCCGCAGGCGATTCGTCGTGGACCAGATCGCCGGTAGCCAGCACCAGGTCTGGCTTCGGATACCGGCGCGCAGCGGCCAGCACACGCTGCAATGAGGCCCGGGTGTTGACGCCGTAAAGCGTCTTCTCCGGCTCCGCGTACAGGTGCGTGTCGGTAATCTGCAGCAGGCGGACGGGGGTAGAATCAGCGCTCATCGCGAATATAAACAATGGTGCAGGCCATGTCCAATCGTACCATCTCCATGAACGATCAGCTGTATGACTATGTACTGAAAGTTTCCCTGCGGGAACCGCCAATCCTGAAACGGCTGCGGGAGGAAACCGCGAAGCATCCCAAACATGGCATGCAGATCTCGCCGGAACAGGGACAGTTCATGCGCCTGCTGGTGCGGATGATGGGCGCCAGCCGCTGCATCGAAGTGGGGGTGTTCACCGGTTACAGCAGCCTGTCCGTGGCCTTGGCCCTGCCGGACGAGGGCCGCATCATCGCCTGCGATGTGAGCGAGGAATACACCGCAGTGGCGCGGCGTTACTGGGCGGAGGCTGGCGTCGAAAGAAAAATCGATTTGCGCCTGGGGCCGGCCTTGGAAACTCTGGACGCCATGTTGAAGCATGGCGAGGCGGGACGCTATGACTTTGCCTTCATCGATGCCGACAAGAATAATTACCTGAATTATTATGAACGATTGATCAGGCTACTGCGTCCCGGCGGGCTTATGGCCGTGGATAACGTGTTGTGGGGCGGCAGTGTGATTGATAAGAAGGACAAGAGTGTGGACACGGTGGCCATCCGCAAGTTCAACGAAACCCTGCATGCGGACAACCGCATCGAATTGAGCCTGGTGCCCATCGGCGATGGACTGACTTTGGCGCGCAAGCGCCCCTGAAGATAGTTTTTATCGGGTTGTCATTGGCGGAACAGGTCATGAGATCCACGGCCTGATGTGCTGGCGGTGCCGACAATCGCGGCACGGTGGGTTTGTGGATGGAATTGTGTCGTGTTATTCCTTCAGGAAAATCTGGCAATAACTTTAGGAGATCAATCAATGCGTAAATGTTTCCGTTTAATCGCAAGGTGTGCCGCCGGCCTGGCCGGATTGACACTGATGGTGGCTGCACCGGTAATGGCCGTGCCGCTGCTGACGCCACAAGCGGTTGTCCGCATTGCCGGTGGTGAACACGGTATTGGTTTCGATGACATCGGTTATTTCCCTTCCCTGGGAAAAGTATCCATTCCTGCCGGTCAGACCGGTAATCTGGTGTTGCTCGATCCCGCCAGCGGCAAAGTCGCCGCGAGTTACCGGGTTACCGCGCCGGCCATCAGCATGCACGGCCATGAGCAAGGCACTTCGTCCGCTACCTATGGGGACGGCTACATTTTTGCCAGTGATCATGGACAACCGGGCGTGGTGGTGCTCGACGCACGCGACGGCAAGCGCATTGCACACGTCAAGCTGGCCAGCGGCCCGGATTACGTGCGCTATCTGCAATCCAGCCACGAGCTTTGGGTCACTGAGCCACGTGCCCAACAGATTCAGGTATTCAGCATTAAACCCGGCAACAAACCGCTCGTCAGCGCCAACAGCATAATCCCCATTGCCGGAGGGCCGGAATCATTGGTGTTCGATAGGGATTTGAATCGTGCCTACACCAATTTGTGGAAAGACAAAACGGTAGTCATCGACACGACCACCCACAAACCGGTGGGCGAATGGAATGACACCTGCAAGGGTCCGCGCGGTTTGGCGCTGGACGCGGCCAAAGGTTTTCTGTTCGTTGGGTGCACCGAGGGCAAGGTGGCGGTGCTCGATGTGAATCACGGCGGAAAGGTGTTGGCCACCGCGCCCTCGGGCGCGGGCATAGATATCATCAGTGATAACCGGCGGTCGCAGCATCTTTACGTGCCTGGCGCCCGCAGCGCCAGCATGACGATATTCAAGGTGTCGCCGTCAGGCGCATTACACGCCTTGGCGGTGTATCGCACCGCCAAAGGCGCGCACTGCGTGACCGATGACGGCAAAGGCAACGTCTTTGTGTGTGATCCACACGCCGGCACGCTATTGGAGATCAAGGATCCCTAGCTGTCTTGAATGCGGCCTCTACGCGAGCAAATCAGCGGCTGTCCTGATTTCTTTATTAAATGTGCGGCTGCTGCGCAAGCCAGTCGTCGTCGGAGCCTGCGTTGATATTCTCGAACAAGAAGGTGGACAGGTAGCGTTCGGCGGTATCCGGCAAGATGGCCAGCAGTACGGCGCCCTGCGGGGCCTGTTCCGCCACCTTGAGGGCTGCGGCGAGCGTGCCGCCGGCTGAGATTCCGACCAGGATACCTTCCTCCCGGGCCAGCCGTTGCGACAGGTCGCGCGCCAGGGTGTCATCCACGGGGATGATGTCGTCGGCCACCTTCCGGTTTAGCACCGCCGGCACGAAATCCGGGGTCCAACCCTGGATCTTGTGTGGCTGCCAGGGGGCACCCGCAAGCAGCGATGCACCCGCAGGCTCCGCAGCGATAATCTTGATGCCGGGGCGGGCAAGCTTGAGCATCTCGCCCGCGCCGGTCAGCGTGCCGCCGGTACCCCAGCCGGTGACGAAATAATCGAGCCGCCGGCCGGCGAAATCCAGCAGGATCTCGGGGCCGGTGGTGCTGCGATGCCAGGCGGGATTGGCCGGGTTCTCGAACTGCCGCGCCACAAACCAGCCGTGCGCCTTAGCCAATTGTTCGGTCTTGCGTACCATCCCGCTTCCGCGATCGGCGGCGGGCGTGAGAATTACTTTGGCTCCGAAGGCGCGCATGAGCTTGCGCCGCTCTACCGAGAAAGTCTCCGACATCACCGCCACAAAGGGGTAGCCGCGAGCGGCGCACACCATGGCCAGCGCAATGCCGGTATTGCCGGACGTGGCTTCCACCACCGTCTGCCCCGGTTTGAGTGTGCCGCGCTGTTCTGCGTCAAGGATGATGGCAAGCGCCAGCCGGTCCTTCACCGAGGAGGCGGGATTGAAGGCTTCCACTTTCACATATATGTGCACGTGTTTGGGCGGGATGCGATGCAGCCGTACAACGGGTGTGCGGCCGATGGTGTCGAGAATGCTGTCGTAGATCATCAGTTGGCATCCATGTAAACAATGATTCCGTTAAACAAGCATAGCAGAGAGCAAAGTATCTGTTTCCCCATTTTTGCAATCACTGGCCGCATTCAGCATTACCAAGGATTCCCATTGCCTCACGGATGACGGCAACGCCCTTATCCTGTGATCCCCAGGCAGGCACGATTCTGGAAATCAAGGATTAACGGGCGGCGGGATACTTGCCGAGCAGTTTTTCCAGGACACAGCAGAAGAACAGGCTGGCCGCCACGGTGATGTCCAGAATCCAGGCCCAGCCATGTGAACCGAGCGGCAAAACGCCTAGCCCGTAAAGCAGGGAAGCAAGCGCCGCCAAGAGGAATAGCGGCCCGGTATAAAAACAGTGTCGCCGCCCGCAACGACGGGCGTTCATCAGGCAAATCGCGCCGGCGAGGCTGAAACCAACGCTCCAAAGCACTGTACGCGTCACACCACCGATAAAACCCCCGATAAGAATCAGCAGCCACGGCAGCCAAAACAGCAGCCGCGTATTGGGTGAGGCCAGCAGGTCTCTTTGCTTGGGTTCAGCGTCTTCAGTCATAGGCGGGCAGTGTTCATAACGGCCGCATGTGTTCAGTCCACCGCTTGCAGCCAGCCGCGCTTGTCTGGCGTGCGACCCTCGAACAATCCGAAGAACAGTTCCTGCATTTTTCGCGTGAGCGGCCCCGGCTTGCCATCGGCCACGGGCTTGCCGTCCACGGAACGGATGGGTGTGATCTCGGCGGCCGTACCGCACATGAATACCTCGTCCGCGAGGTATAGGTATTCCCGCGGCAGGTCGCGCTCCACCGTTTTGATACCGGCGTCGGCGGCGAGCTTGATGAGGGTATCGCGCGTGATACCGTCGAGGATCGCGGCGCTCACCGGCGTGGTATGCAGTGCGCCCTCGAACACCAGAAACAGATTCTCGCCAGCGCCTTCGCTGAGTAAGCCGTTGCTGGCGAGCGCGATGCCCTCGCCGAAACCTAGCCGCCGGGCCTCGCGGGCGATCAGCTGGCCGGAAAGATAGTTGCCGCCGGCCTTGGCGCCCATCGGCAGCGTATTCGGCGCGGGCCGTTGCCAGGAAGATACGCAGGCATCGATGCCGTTTTCGATTACGTCATTGCCCAGATAACTGCCCAGTTCCCACGCGCCCACGGCTACGTCGGTGGGGGTTTCCGCGCTCAGACTCAGGCTCTTGCCGGCACCGCGAAACGCAACCGGCCGGATGTAGGCTCTTTTCAAACCGTTGATACGTACCACTTCCCGGCAGGCGGCGCTGAGCGTCGCTTGATCGTAAGGCATGGGCAGGTCGTAGATTTTGGCCGAATTGAACAGGCGTTTGAGATGTTCCGTGAGCCGGAAGATCATCACACCCTTGGGCGTCGGGTAGCTGCGGATACCCTCGAATATCGAGGAACCGTAATGCAGGGCGTGCGCCATGACATGCACGGTGGCTTCCGCCCAGGGTTTGATTTTGCCGTTGTGCCAGAGTTGCGCAGGATATTGGGTTGCCACGCTTTATGTCCGGACTGAGAGGGGATGCCGGGCGGCGCGGGCCGCTCCGGGTGCGCCTATTCTAGCGTTTAACCGGCCCCCTGGCGCGCCAGCGCTGGTTGTTCCGGATTGAGGTGAGGGCGCGCGAGTGCCTACAGCAGGAATATATTCCCGCGCACCTCATTTTGGACATCACGCCGGGTACGGCCGGGCGTAATGCTCTGGCCAGGTTCGATGACCGCAGCATGAGGTTTGGCGTGATGCCAAGCGTGGCTGGACGCAGCTATGTCCTGCGTGACATCGGTTACCGCACGGATGGCTGTGGCAACCGCTCGCATTTCGTCTTGATTGCGGTCCTGGCGCCGCGCCAAGTGCCTGCGGCGCGCGCTTTTCTCGAGCATTTTCTCCATTCGGCGGTCCGGCTCTGAGGTCTTGATGAGCATCATGGTCTCTCTCCTTAATTGCGATAGCGCAGACAATAGCCAGCCACCATGACGCAGGCATGACAACCTCATGGCTTATATGTGAAGTAAGGGGGTGGGTTGCCGCCGATAAGCGTGCATAAGACGCCGATGGCCGGTCTGCCCGAGTAAGTCTGTGTTAATTAAAATTGATTGTACCCAGATGCAGTCAATCAGCGGGATTTGCGAGGGACCGCAGAAAATTCTGTGAATCAGTTCAATAATAGGATGCGGGGAATAAAATGGCGCTTTGCATCAACGTGCTTGCCGTGGGCAGCGGGAATTCCTCTTCAAAATCCCTGCCTTTGAAGGCTGCTCGCCGCGCGCCTTTTCCAAGGAGGGCAGGGATAACGGCTGGACATGCGCTGCAGCATGCGGTCAGCGCCCCAATTCGGTAGTTTTATGCGCTGCAGCCGCAACGGATGGTTTATCATTACCTTGACTGCGTAACCGCAGCCTCACGGCGTTGCAAGGAAAACCATGATGAAGCCCGAAGAGCGCCGAAAATATCCGCGCCTGCGCAGAGAGGAAAAGGCGGTCATCCGCAGGATGGATGACACTGACGAGGACCCAATCACGAGTGCAATCTATTGCAAAACCGTGGATGTTTCCGCGACCGGTATGCAGGTGCGGCTCAAGAATGAACTGAGACCCGGTGAACCGGTGGATATCGTAATCAATGTGGAAGGTTACAGTGGCACGTTTCACCTGCTGGGCGCGACCAAGTGGTGCCGGCCGTTGCAAGGCGAGGATACCTGCCTGGCTGGCATCGAATTAGTGGATGCCGACCGCAGTGATTTTGTGAGTTGGCGGCAGGTATTCAACTGAACTGTTTGCCGACACACACGTCAGCGCGGGTAGCAGCAGGTCAAATCGAGGACAGAATTATGCAAACCTATCCCCGACTATTGTTTGCCGGCCTATGTGCCGTGCTGCTTGCCGCTTGTTCGGGCTGGCAACCGCGCAATGGCCAGGTGGATACCATGTCCACGCAAGTCAACGCGGCCATCAGCCGTTTCAAGGCCAGTGATCCGAGTCTGAACCGCTTTTTCGACAACGCCTACGGCTACGCAGTCTATCCATCCGTCGGCAAGGGCGGTTTCTGGATCGGCGGCGCGCACGGCGACGGTGAGGTTTACGAGCAGGGCCGCTTGATCGGTGTCACCAGCATCACCCAGATCACCCTCGGTCCGCAGATCGGCGGCCAAGCCTACAGCGAGATAATTTTCTTCCGTGATCGGGATGCGCTCGCAGTTTTCAAGACCGGCAGCCTGATTTTCAGTGCACAGATTTCGGCGGTGGCGGCTACCGCCGGCGCCGCCAAGAATGTATCCTGGAGCAACGGCGTGGCGGTGTTCACGCTGGCCGAAGGCGGGCTCATGGCTGAAGCCACCATCGGCGGTCAGAAGTTTTCCTTCACACCGTTGAAGTAGCCGCTGGGATTCGCCGGCGTATTTAAACAAAGCCCCCCTCTTAAGGGGGCTTTGTTATTTCAATTTACAGGCGATGTACGCCGGTTTGCCCCGGCATTTCCACCCTCAATAGCGGTAATGGTCCGGCTTGTACGGCCCGTCGGTTTCGAGGTTCAGATACCTGGCCTGCTTGGGCGTGAGCCTGGTGAGATGTGCATCGAGACGCCCCAGGTGCAGCCGCGCCACTTTTTCGTCCAGGTGCTTGGGCAATACATAAACCTTTTTTGCGTACTTGGCGCCGTGTACGAACAGTTCGATCTGTGCCAGCACCTGATTGGTGAAGGAGTTGGACATCACGAAGCTCGGATGGCCGGTGGCGCAGCCCAGGTTCACGAGTCGGCCTTCCGCCAGCACGATAATGCGGTGGCCGTCGGGGAAGATCACGTGGTCCACCTGCGGCTTGATATTCTCCCACTGGTATTTGCGCAGCGAGGCGATGTCAATCTCGGAATCGAAGTGGCCGATGTTGCAGACGATGGCATTGTGCTTCATCTTCGCCAGGTGAGCGTGGGTAATCACGTCCAGGTTGCCGGTGGCGGTCACGAAGATATCGGCTTGGTCGCAGGCTTCATCCATGGTCACCACCCGGTAGCCTTCCATGGCCGCCTGCAATGCGCAGATGGGGTCAATCTCGGTGACCCACACCGTGGCCCCCAAGCCGCGCAATGACTGCGCGCAGCCCTTGCCGACGTCGCCGTAGCCGGCGATGAGTGTGATCTTGCCGGCGATCATCACGTCGGTGGCGCGTTTGATGCCGTCCACCAGCGATTCGCGACAGCCGTAGAGGTTGTCGAACTTGGACTTGGTGACCGAGTCGTTGACGTTGATGGCGGGGAAGGGCAGGGTGCCGGCCTTTTGCATCTCGTAGAGCCGGTGCACGCCGGTGGTGGTTTCTTCCGTGACACCCTTGATATTCGCAAGAATCTTGGAATAAAAACCGGGCTTGGTTTCCAGGCGTTTTTTGATGGCTTTGAACAGCGCGGTTTCCTCCTCGTTGGAAGGCTTGGCGATGACTGAGGCATCTTTCTCGGCTCTGGAACCCAGGATCACTAGCAGCGTGGCATCGCCGCCGTCGTCCAGGATCATGTTGGGGGTGCCGCCGTCGGCCCATTCCATGATGCGGTGGGTGAATTCCCAGTATTCGTCCAGGGTCTCGCCCTTGTAAGCGAACACCGGCGTGCCGCCGGCGGCGATGGCCGCGGCGGCATGGTCCTGAGTGGAAAAGATGTTGCAGGAGGCCCAGCGGATCTCCGCGCCCAGCGCCTTGAGCGTCTCGATGAGCATGGCCGTCTGGATGGTCATGTGCAGCGAGCCGGCGATGTGCGCGCCTTTCAGCGGCTGCTGCTTCTTGTACTCCTCGCGTACCGCCATGAGGCCCGGCATCTCGGTCTCGGCGATGGCGATCTCTTTTCTACCCCATTCAGCCAGATTGATGTCCTTGACGAAATAATCCGGGGATTTCTTGTTCACGACTGCGTTCATTGTGTGTCTCCACAAAATAAACGAGCGCCGTTGTGAAAACCACTTCACTTCTCAAGCCTGGCCGGACTTTCCGGCTGCAGCGCTCCTTGAGTTGTGAAGCTGCCCGTTGCGGGCGTTAAATCAAACTACCGCCTTTATTTTTGCGGCATCGCGCAGGTGCGCCGCCTTGTCAATCCGTTCCCAGGTGAATTCCGGTTCCTCGCGGCCGAAGTGACCGTAGGCGGCGGTCTTGCGATAAATCGGCCGTATCAAGTCAAGCATCTTGATGAGGCCGTAGGGGCGCAGATCAAAGTGTTCGCGCACCAGCTTGGTGAGTTGTTCGTCGCTCAAGCGGCCGGTGCCAAAGGTATCCACGCTGATGGAGGTGGGTTCCGCCACGCCGATGGCGTAGCTCACCTGGATTTCGCAACGTTCCGCGAGTCCCGCGGCCACCAGGTTCTTGGCGACATAGCGCGCCGCATACGCGGCCGAGCGGTCCACCTTGGAAGGATCCTTGCCGGAGAACGCGCCGCCGCCGTGACGCGCCATGCCACCGTAGGTATCCACGATGATCTTGCGGCCGGTGAGTCCGCAGTCGCCCACCGGCCCGCCGATCACAAAACGGCCCGTGGGGTTGATGTGGAATTTGGTATCGCGCCCGAGCCATTCCTTGGGCAGCACCGGCTTGACGATGTCCTCCATCACCGCTTCCTGCAGCGTCTTGTAGGCCACCTCCGGTGAATGCTGCGTGGACAGCACCACCGCGGTAAGTCCCGCGACCTTGCCGTTCTCGTATTTGAAGGTCACCTGGCTCTTGGCATCCGGGCGCAGCCACGGCAGCTTGCCGCTGCGGCGCACGTCCGCTTGGCGTTTCACCAGCCGGTGCGCATAGGTGATGGGCGCGGGCATCAGCACGTCGGTCTCATTGGTGGCGTAGCCGAACATCAGGCCCTGGTCGCCGGCCCCCTGATCCTCGGGATTCTTGCGGTCCACGCCCTGGGCGATGTCGCCGGATTGTTTGCCGATGGCGTTGAGCACCGCGCAGGTCTCCCAGTCGAAGCCCATCTCGGCGGTGTAACCGATATCCTTGACCACTTGGCGCACCAGCTGCTCCAGGTCCACCCAGGCGTTCGTGGTGACCTCACCGGCCACGATCACCATGCCGGTCTTCACCAGGGTTTCGCAGGCCACGTGCGAGCGTTTGTCCTGAGCCAGCATGGCGTCCAGGACGGCATCCGAAATCTGGTCCGCCACCTTGTCCGGGTGGCCTTCCGACACCGATTCCGAGGTGAACAGGTAATTGCGGGACATGGCAGTGCCTCTGTGTCGGGGTTGGGATAAAGGAGTGTCTAGTTTACTGTCTTGGCACGGTTTTTTCGACCGTGCGAATGCCCAAAGGCCGGCGTGGCTGTACCCTTGGTCTGCAAGCGGAAATTCGGCGGACTGCGGCAATGCCACCGGCTGCACCGGGCAGCGCGGCTTCAACCGGTCCTTGGCGCAACACTAAGCTGCATAGCCGAGAAAGACAGGCGGACGGAACGGAGACCGTCCGCCGGTAACGTCAGAGTGAATGTGAAGCCGAAGAACCGGATTGCGAATTTCCGTGATGCCAGTGCTTGTGCATGTATGCCATCCGCTTTAAGAGCGCACCGCGCACCACCGTTTTCTGCTGCGGCGTGAGGCTGTCATAGAGATTCAGTTCGTCGCCCTGGAGCTTGCGCATTTTGTCGCGCATCTGATCCATGGCCGCGTTTCTCTGCTGCGCCAGGGCGCGCAGATCGGGGTTAGCGCTCTTGAGCGCGGTTTCGAACGCCGTCATCATCGCCTGGTGTTGGTCGCGAAACTGGGTGATGAGCGCCTTGCGCTCCGACTGGATGGCGTCGAGCGCCTGCGTCTGGGCACTGTTGAGATGCAGCTGGGCGACAACTTTCGGACTGAACAAGCCGAAAGGGCCGGGTTGGTGATGCCCTGGGCCGTGATGCTCCATGGCGGCGAATGCCGTGCCGACCGCGAGTATCGCGACGACAGCGGTGATGGTTAAAACAAGCTTGGATTTCATGAATGCAATCTCCTGAAGGCGTCGTTTAAGTGAACCAGCCGGGTATCGGCTTCATGGCGATAACCTTAGTCCTAGTGCGGAGATAATGTGTTTCACATCTGCTTTATTTTGTAACGATTTGTTTCCGGCCGCCGCCGCGGTAATATCTGCTCACAGGTTTCAGCCGCGCCCGCCTGCAGGGCGTGCATTTCCACTCAACCCGGCTATCTTTAAATAGGGCCGGTATCTGAAGGGGTGTGGAGCGATATGGCCGCTCGTGAGAGTCCGTTATGCGACTTCGGCAAGACCGCCCCGGGCTTCAAGCTCCTGGGAGTGGATGGCCGCCGCTGGACGCTGGCCGACTGCCGCGGCGACCAGGCCACCCTCGTCATATTTCTCTGCAACCATTGCCCTTACGTACAGGCTTCCATTCAGCGCATCGTCACCGTCTGCAACGAACTCGCACCCTTGGGCATGAAAGCCGTGGCCATCATGCCGAACGACGTGGAAAATTACCCGGACGATTCCTTCGAGAACATGCGGCGCTTCGCACAGGCGCACCAATTCCCGTTTCCCTATCTTTATGATGAAACCCAAAAGACCGCGCATGCTTACGGCGCCGTGTGCACGCCGGACTTCTTCGGTTACAACGCCAAACTCGAACTCCAGTACCGCGGCCGCCTGGATGAAAGCCGCCCGTCGCTGCCGAAGCCAAATGCAAAGCGTGAGTTGTTTGAGGCCATGAAGCAAATTGTCGAGACCGGCGAGGGGCCACGGGAGCAGTATGCGAGTGTTGGATGTTCGGTGAAGTGGAAGTGAAGTGGGTTCCCGCACCCACGGGCGTGGCACTTTTGTTTCGGCAAAAGTGCCCAAACCCATTTCCCCGGAGCGTGGGTCGCCGCTTCTAATCACCGAGGCTGAGCAAAACGTAGCTGCTCACTTCGACGGTAGCGATGCTAACCATCCGTGGTACGTTGACCAGCCCGGCCATCCCTGGCCGGGCGTTCGCCGCTTCGCGGCTCACTCTTGCGCGCTTTGCTCGCTGCGGGGTCGCGCTCACGGCACCTCGGGCTGCGCGTCCAGCTTCGCCCGAAGTCCAGGGCGCACATCCTCGTGCGTCCGCCCGAAGCATGCTTCGGGCCCGTGTGCCGGTCGCGCGAGCTCGTCATCCTGACTTCGCCCCTGCGGGCCAGCCTTGCTCACTGCAGTGCTCGGCTCACGCTACGGGGGTAGTATAAGCACGACGACTTTACGGAGTTGGTCGAGTAAACGCGGTTTATTCATGTGTGCTTCCCTGCGTAGGTCTTGATGTGATAAAAAATGCTAATGCTATGATTTTGTTCGAGTCAAGATTTATTACCGCCCAAATGTGGGGTTTGCACGCCACATTTAGGCGGTCGAATTTAAGTTAGGTTTCACAAGACCGCACTTCTTACAACACACATGTCCAAAGAAATTTTCCTTCTCAGTGATCTCAGCTATGCCAATGGCCTCATTGGTCTGGTAGAGTTACAGGAAAGACTTGAAATCGCCGACTGGCTATTTGGAAACACGCAAGATCAGCCGGATCCACGCGGCCCAGTCGATCAAAAGATTGAAACTGACAAGCCGCCTAGCGATGAAGACGTGTTTCGTCCGATTCCAGTTCAGCAGCCCTTTGTTGCTAGTGCGAAAGCGGAGACACGGAAGCCCGAAGCGGAAGCGATGCAGTTCTTGGCGCTCAAGCGCTGGTACTTCACGATTGGTGATCCAGACTGTGCGCCATCTGTGCCACATGGGCATGAAAATTCCAAGACTCAGAAATGGCCAAAAATTAATCCGTACACGGGAAAAGTCTTTACGAGCATACACGCTGAGGACACCAGCCGCCGCCTATCACGTGAAGAAATGAAGGCGCTTTGGCGAAACTCTGACTTTGTCGAGCATTGCCGAGATCATGTCAAATGGTACGCCGCGCAGTTTCCGGAGTACAGGTTCATCAACGCACGACGCGGATTTCTTGCTTTCCCTCGCTGGTGAAACCTAACCGGCCGCTCGAGCCGACGTCCCTCGGCAAGCCTCGGTCCGCGGCTCAGCTTCAACGTTAGCCTCCTTCCAATCATTGGGACACAAATGAAACGCCTTCTTCTCGTTGCATTGCTCGGAAGAAATGGGGTCAGAGTCTGACCCTATTGATCATTCGGCTACAACGCCAAACTCGAGCTCCAATACCGCGGCCGCCTGGATGAAAGCCGTCCGTCGCGGACGAAGCCGTGCGCGACGTCGGCGTTGATGTGGTTCTTGTAGCCGAACCACGAGCGTTCGTGTTTCTGCGTCCAGTTGGCCTCGCCATCCCGGTGCGCCGCCTGCTGGCGGGTCAGCCCCGGCGCGTCGTCGTTCGGTGTGGCCGGCTTTCGCGTCTTCGGCTTCTGCACGATGCTGGCGTCGATCATCTGCCCCTTGCGCGCCTCGAACCCGGCCAGGTCGATGAAGGTGTTCAGTTCCGCGAATAGCGCCTTCATCCGCTCGGGGCCCAGCCGTTTGCGAAAGCGCCAGACCGCCGTGTAGTCCGGCGCCCCCTGCGTCAGGTCGATGCCCAGGAAGCGCTGGAACGATAGCCGGTCGGCGATCTGATACTCCACCTGCTCGTCGGACAGCGCATACAGCTCGCGCAGTACCAGCACCTTGAACATCCCACCGCATCGTGCGGCGGGCGGCCGCCCTTGCGCGGATCGCGGGCCGGGCGCATCGCCTCCAACGTCTCCCGGAACATCGCCCAGGGCACGATGCCATCCAGTTCCACCAACGGATCACCCAGCGCTTCGAGCTTGCGTTGCCGGATCTCCTGGTCGAACAGGCCCAGCGGGCGAAGGCTCATGCGGCGCACTCCCTGTCGGTCAGCTCACTTCGAGCGCAACGCCGGCCAAGGGTTCTGCAAACCGCTCCGTATTGAAAGGCGCGGTCACCAGTCTCTTGACAATTGCACCATATTTCCAAAATAATGGAAATATGGAAACGAAAACCGCCCTGACTGCCCTGACCGGCCTGGCCCATACCACCCGTCTCTCCATCTTCCGCCTGTTGGTACCGGCGGGTGCCCCGGGCCTAGCAGCGGGTCAACTGGGCGAAGCCTTGCGCCTGCCGCCCGCGACCCTGTCTTTCCACCTGAAGGAACTGCGCCATGCGGGTCTCCTCACCCAGCGGCGCGCGGGCCGCACCCTGTATTACGCCGCCGACTACACGGCGATGAATGCGTTGCTGGCGTATCTCACGGAGAACTGCTGCCAGGCCGACGCCGGCGGTTGTGAGGCGGTGTGTGCGCCGGTTCCGGCCCGCAAACGCCGCAGCTCTTCCGCCACCCGCCGCCCTCTTTGAACCTGCGACAGGAGACCCGCTATGAAACGCCTGCATGTGCACGTCGCCGTCCGCGACCTGGACGAATCCATCCGTTTTTATTCCACGCTGTTTGGCAGCGAACCGAACGTCCGCAAGCAGGATTACGCCAAATGGATGCTGGAGGACCCACGCGTCAACTTCGCCATTTCGGCGCGGGGCCGCACGCCGGGCGTGGATCATCTGGGCATTCAGGCGGAACAGCCCGCGGAACTGGCTGCGATCACCGCGCGCCTGCGCGCCGCAGGAAGCGGTGTGCGGGAGGAAAACGATGCGCAATGCTGCTACGCGCGTTCCGACAAGACCTGGAGCACGGATCCCTCCGGCATCCGCTGGGAAAGTTTCCACACCCACGGCGTGATCACCACGTACGGCCTGGACGCGTCGCCGGAAAATACCTCCGCCTGCTGCAATTCCCCGACGGCCTGCGGCGCGGCGGCCGCGGAGTGAGTCCTTCCATGCCTGAAAAAAAATATAACGTGCTGTTCCTGTGCACCGGGAATTCGGCGCGCTCTATCCTCGGGGAAGCACTCACGAACAAGCTTGGTCGGGAACGTTTCTACGCCTACAGTGCCGGCAGCCATCCGAAAGGGGAAGTGCATCCCCTGGCGCTGGAAGCATTGCGCGCCCTGAACATTCCGACGCAGGGATTGCGTAGCAAGGGCTGGGAAGAGTTTGTTCAACCCGGCGCGCCGCGCATGGATTTCGTGTTTACGGTGTGCGACCGAGCGGCCGCCGAACCGTGTCCTGTCTGGCCCGGCCAGCCGGCCACGGCCCACTGGGGCATTCCGGATCCGGCCGCGGTGACCGGCAGCATCGAACAGCAGCGGCGGGCTTTCCTGGACACCCTGCACATCCTCGACAACCGCATCCGCCTGCTGCTGGCCCTGCGCATTGAGGGCCTGGACCGGCTCAGGCTGAAACACGCACTCGACGCCATCGGCTACGCTTCTCCACAGGAGTTCGAGCGGCACTTCAACAGAATCACCCGAGCCACACCGAGAGCTTCTCCCCGCGCAAAGCGCGGTGAGACTGCATTGCGTGGAGAACCACGGTGAGAAGGATCCGGAACGAAGAGGAGGTGAACCCACAGCCAAGCTTACAAACTCAAGACCGTCCACGAAATCGGGTCAACCCCACCCCCTGTCAGCTACCGAATGTTCGGAGGAAGCTCATGCGGTTCCTCAAGAGGATCGTATTGTGTCTGTTAATCAGCACGGTGCTTGCAATGCGAGCGCTTCACGCGGCGCCTGCATCGCAGGCGCTGCCAGTGGTCGAGGCTAGAATCAAATCCGGCAAAATCGTGCTGGACGGCACACTCAATCAGCAGGTCTGGCAGAGCGCACCGCTGATTAGCCTGACGCAGCAGATCCCCCTTCCCGGCGCGCCCACACCCTTCACCACCACGGTGCGTCTTCTGCGCGGCAAGCGGCACCTCTACTTCCGCATCGTGTGCACCGATCCCAACCCATCCAAGATCGCCATACACACCCTGAAACGAGACGGCGATCAGTCCAACGACGACAACGTCATGATCGTGCTGGATACCTTCGACCAGAAGAAGCTTGCCTACGTATTCCAAGTGAACGCAGGTGGCGCTATGGCCGATGGCCTGATCTCCCCGGGCTAC
>DAHUYB010000053.1 GCA_027315405.1 Gammaproteobacteria bacterium
GCGAGCGCGTGTACTCGAGCGCGCTGGCCGCGATCGCCATCGCGCTGCCCGTGCTGGCCGCGTGGCGGCTGCGCCGCGCGGCGCCGTGGAAGGTGCTCAGCGTGGCGCTGGGGCTGATTATCTTCCAGGCCATGCTGGGCATGTGGACGGTGACGCTGCTGCTGAAGCCGGCCATCGTCACCAGTCATCTGCTGGGCGGCATGTGCACGTTCGCGCTGCTGGCCTACGCCGCGCTGCGGCTGAGCGGCGCCGGCACGCGCGAGGCGCGCGTGCGCAGGCTGCTGCCCTGGGTGGTGCTGGGCCTGCTGTTGCTGACCGGACAGATCTTCCTGGGCGGCTGGACCAGCACCAATTACGCGGCACTGGCCTGCGGCACCGATTTTCCGCGCTGCGCGGGCAGTTGGTGGCCGGCGATGAACTTCCACCAGGGGTTCATCCTGTGGCGTGACATCGGCGTCAACTACGAGGGCGGCATCCTCGACGAGGCCGCGCGCGCGGCCATCCAAATGACCCACCGCATCGGCGCGCTGGTGGTGTTCACCTACGGGCTGTGGCTGGCCTGGCGCGCGGCGCGCGCGGGATTGAAGAAGCAGGGCGCCATGCTGGCGGTGCTGCTGTGCGCGCAGGTGCTGCTGGGTATCGGCAACGTGGTGCTGGGCCTGCCGCTGGCGGTGGCCACCGCGCACAACGCCGGCGCCGCGCTGCTGCTGTTCACCATGGTCTGGTTGCTGGCCTGCACGCAGCGCCCGCCCGCGCAGCGGGAGCACTGAGTGCGGCACTGGCGCGCGTATCTGGAGCTGACCAAGCCGCGCGTGGTGGCGCTGCTGGTGTTCACGGCGCTGATCGGCGGGTTGCTGGCGGTGCCCGGCGTGCCGCCGTGGCGGCCGCTGCTGCTGGGGCTCGCCGGCATCTGGCTGGCGGCAGCCTCGGCGGCGGCGCTCAATCATCTGGTCGACCAGCGCATCGATCGCCTGATGGCGCGTACCGCGCATCGACCGCTGGCTACCGGCGCGCTGCGTCCGACGCAGGTGCTGGCGTTCGCGCTGCTGCTGGGCGTGCTGTCGATGCTGGTGCTGGGGCTTGGGGTCAACGCGCTGACCGCGTGGCTGACCTTCGCCTCGCTGATCGGCTACGCCGTGGTCTACACGGCGTTTCTCAAGCGCGCCACGCCGCAGAACATCGTCATCGGCGGCATCGCCGGCGCCGCGCCGCCGGTGCTGGGCTGGGCGGCGGTCACGGATCATGTGGCGCCGGGCGCACTGCTCTTGTGCCTGATCATCTTTGTATGGACCCCGCCGCATTTCTGGGCGCTGGCGATTCACAGGCAGGATGATTATGCCAAGGCCAATATCCCAATGCTGCCGGTCACCCACGGTGTGTCCTATACGGTGATGCAGATTATTCTTTACACCCTGCTGCTGGTGGCAGTGAGTGTGTTGCCTTATCTCATCGGCATGAGCGGGCTGCTATACCTGGCGGGCGCGCTGATCCTTGGCGGGATTTTCCTGGTGTATGCCTTCGCCCTGCGTCTCAGCCGGGATCCGACATTGCCCATGCGCACCTTCCGCTACTCCATCGTCTATCTCACCGCGCTCTTTATCCTGCTGCTGGTGGATCACTACTTGCCGTTCGGCCATTACACCCTCTGATTTTCTCTCTGTAGGGTGCATTCACGCACCACGGATAAACCCCGTGGTGCGCAACCGCGTCCTTGGGCTGCCAGTCGTTTCAAAGACATAACAGGCCCGATTGTCGGCCTGAAATGCTCCCGGTATAGTCTGGCTCCGTGTGACGCTCGGCACTGCGCCCGCGGCCGCCGCGTCCCATTGACGCCCGCGACAGTGCTGTATTTTTGCCGTGATGTGTTTGATTGTAGGAGCGCCTTGCAGGCTCGATCTTGAAGAGTCGCGGCCATAGGCGGCTTCCGCCATCCTGGTTCACGCTGCACCTGCACATCCTTGTGCATTGGCGGCTCCTACAGAAAGTCCGTTGTAGAAGCGGATCATGCGCACGAAAACAGGGTCGAAGTCGCGGCCTACGCGGCCGCGCACCTCGTAAGATAGTGAACTTCCCCTAACCAAGAGCTTGGATGCATATCGTTGGCGTGAAATTCGCCGCCACTCCCCAAGGCCATCTACTGCGCGGGCTGGCGGTGGCGTTCGGATTGGCCATCGGCATCGGCACCACCATCGGCGGGGGTATCCTATGCACTCCCGGCGACATCGCCGCGTTGCTGCGCCTCGATCCGATCTGGGACCCGCTGCACCGGGATCCCGCCTTCCTGGCGCTGCTGAAGAAGTACGGCGGCACCGGGGCGGCGGATCAGGCGGCGAGCGGATCCAGCACCGCGACGAAGGGAAAACGATGAAAGTCCGTGTCCCGCGTGACGATGCGTTCGATGCCGTGCTCGCGCATGAGTACGGCGGTGTGGGCATCATGCAGCAGATTGCCGCGCAGTTGTGGTAGTTCGGTAAGCATTTCCCGCAGGATGTCAGCGTGACGCTCGGTGGGCAGCAGGATATTGAGGGAGGGCGAGGCCCGTACCGCGTCTAGAAATCTCCAGGCGTCGGTGACCGGCCAGGGTTTTCGGAATACGCGAGCATGGGTACTCACGCGCAGGAATTCATAGCAGATGCCCCAGGTCAAATACCAGGGAGAGGTCTGCCGCCGCCAGCCCTCAAGCCGTGTCCGGCAGGGTTCGTGAAATTCGGAATCCTGATCGGCAGCGTAAATCAGGATATTGGTATCAACTACAAACACTCAGCGTTCGTCCATGGTTTGAAACAGTGCATCCCGATCAGCAACATCCACGCTGTGGCCGCCACTGCGGAGCTTGGGGAGTTCCGGCAGTTGCAGTTCAGGCCCGGAGCGTTTGGATTGAAACAGCAGGCGCAGTCCGGCCTCGACCAGCTCGGACATGGTACGCTGCTGACGCGCGGCCTCGCGCCGGAGCCTGGCCATGACGGTAGCATCAATATTGAGAGTGGTTTTCATATGGGAAACCATACCTGAGATATGGCTATATGTCAATGTCGCAGTACGGGCTTGAGCTCGGGTGATAATCCATGCCTGATGAACCCTTAAGTTTCATGGCCCGTCTGAAGCGCCACCACATCTTCCGGGTGGCGAGCGTGTACGCCATTGGTGCGTGGGTGCTGCTGCAACTGGCCAACAGCGTGTTTCCCGATCTGGGCTGGCCGCGTCAGAGCGTGCTGATCCTGATTGTAGCGGTGGCGCTGCTGTTCCCAGTGGTGCTGGTGCTGGGCTGGATGCTGATTCCGCCCTCGAAGGACAATCCCGCTAGGTATTCCCGTTGGCAACATCTTCGTTGGCGACTGGGGTCGGTCCTCACCCTGGTAATTGTGGTGCTGGTGGTGATCTCGGGCGCATTTTTGTGGCGGGTGAATACCCGGCATGCTAGGGCCGAAGCGGTAGCCAAAGCGCATGCAGCCTCAACACCAATAACTACCCCCGCACCGCCGGTAGCCACTGGCATTCCCGCCAAGTCCATCGCGGTGTTGCCGTTCGAGAATCTCAGCACCGATAAAGCCAATGCTTACTTTGCTGACGGGATGCAGGATTTGATCCTGACCAGGCTGGCCGACATCGGCGACCTGAAAGTGATCGCACGCACTTCGACCGCGAAGTACGCTGCCCATCCTGACGATCTTAAAATCATCGCGCAGCAACTCGGCGTGGCCACCATCCTGGAAGGCAGCGTGCAGAAAGTCGGCAACCAGGTGTTGATCAACGTGCAGTTGATAGACGCGAACACCGACGCGCACATCTGGGCCGAAAGCTACCAGCGTACGTTGGACAACATCTTCGGCGTAGAAGGTGAAGTCGCCGAGAAGGTGGCGGTCGCGTTGAATGCCCGCTTGACTCAGGCCGAAACCGCGCGCTTGAGCACCGCGCCCACCCAGAACCCGCAAGCCTATGATCTGTTCCTCAAGGCCGAGTATTTCACGGGCCGCGCGTACGAGAGTTTCAAGGCGTCGGATTTCGAGGCCGTGGTCAGCAACTACCGTGCGGCGGTCGCGCAGGATCCCAAATTTGCCCTCGCCTGGGCACGTTTGGCGCAAACCGAATCACTCATGGCCTGGAGCGCCTCGCCGGTTTTCGGCGTCAATCGGGGACCACTGGCCACGCAGGCAAAACAGTCTGTGGCGCGGGCCGAGGCGTTGGCGCCCGATACTGTGGCGACGCAACTGGCCCAAGGCTATTACCATCTGTATGTACTCACGGATCTGGACGGTGCCCTGTCCGCGTTCCGCGCTGCCCTTGCGCTTGAGCCAAACAATGCGGGCGCGTTGTATGGGCTGGGCACGACCTATTTCCATCTGGGCCGGTTCCATGCGTCTGCCGAGGCCTATCAAAAAGCGGCACTGCTCGATCCACGGAATCTCAATATTCTGGTCCAGTTGGCCGCCGCCTATTGGGAACTGCGCCGCTACAGACAAGCCGAACAGGTCTTCAAGCAGTCGCTGGGGGTGGATCCCACTTCCGCGACTTTCACGAGCGATCTTGCGCTTGTGCATATCTACGCCGGCGATCTGGAGGGGGCACAGGCCGTGTTGGAGGCTGCGCCCACCGCGGTTCGCGCAGAATTTCGATATTCCTGGACGCTTGCCTACTTGATGTTGTGTCGCCGGGATTACGGCGGCGCACGCCATGTATTGCAGCAGGCGTTATCCCAGAACCTGGACGACCGCAGTCGCTGGACAGTAGAAGAGCTCTTTGGGGATGTGGAGTGGGCAGCCGGGGACCGGCAACAGGCACGGCTGCATTACCAGCGTGCCGCCACGCTGTTGGAAATGGCGCTCAAACAGCCGCAACCGTGGGCAAGAATCAATAGCGATCTTGGTTGGGTGTATGCGCGACTGGGGCGCACCCGGGAAGCCCTTGCCCAGGCGCAACTGTTTCTCAAGAACATGCAGGCAGCCAAAAGCGTGGAACGCGAACAGGGAGCTCTGGCAAATCTGGCGGCGGTGCAAGCCCAGGTGGGCCAAGTTGACCAGGCGATCACCGGGTTGGATCGGCTGCTGGCGACGCCCGCGGGCCAATTTGTTACGGTGCCGTTGCTCAAGCTCGATCCGGCCTGGGATTCGATCCGCAACGACGAGCGCTTTCAAGCGTTGCTGCGAAAATACAGCAACAATACTCAGACGATGACGGCTGGAACAAGTGAACTGGTACCGGCAGCGTAATCTACCCTCTTGTGAATAGCTTGAATACGCAAACGGCGCTCGGCAAGTGATGAACACCAGCCGTCGGCGCAATCAGGAAAGGCCCCAATCAAACGATCATCTGCTGCGCGTGCTCGGCATGGCGTTTGCGCTGGCCATCGGCATCGGCACCACCATCGGTGGCGGCATCCTGCGCACCCCCGGCGATATCGCTGCGCTGCTGCCGAATGCATGGCTGTTCATGGGCATTTGGGTGTTCGGCGCGCTCAATGCCTTGCTGGGCGCCACCGTGTTTTCCGAGTTGGGCGCCATGATACCCCGTGCCGGCGGTCCCTATGTGTTCGCACGCCGTGCACTGGGCGACTACGCGGGATTTTTCGTCGGTTATACATACTGGGTCCAGGTATGTGCCGTACAGGCGGCCTTGTCACTGCTCATCGGCGATTACATGCCGGTGCTGGTGCCGGCACTGGCGGGCCGTGCGCTGGCTGTCGGGTTTGCGGTGCTGCTCGTGCTGGTGGTACTGCAATGGCAGGGCGTGCGCTGGGGCGGCTACGTCCAGGCCATCGTCACGGTGATCAAAATGCTGGCTTTCACGGGCCTGATTGTTGCCGCCTTCGTGATGCCCCACCCAGTCTTCACCAGTGTCACTACCCACGCGGTACCGCATGGTTTTGGACTCATAGTCGCCTTGATCCTCGCCATGCAGGGTATCATTTTCACGTATAACGGCTTTTTTTACGTGTGTTTTTTCGGCGAGGAACTGCGGGATCCTGGCCGCGACATTCCACGTGCGATCTTCCGCAGTGTGTTTTTAATCATTGCCGTATATCTGCTGCTCAACCTAGCATTTCTGTGGGTGTTGCCGATCTCCAGGATGGTGCATGCACCGTTCGTCGGCGGTCTTATGGCCCGCGCGCTGTTCGGCGAAAGGGGCGATCAGGTCATCACCGCCATCGTTATGGTCTCCCTGCTGGGCACCATCAATGCCCAAATCCTGATCTCGGCGCGCCTGCTGCTGGCCATGGGGCGCAACGGGCTGTTCATGCGGCAGGCGACCACCGTGAATAGCGGTGGAACACCGACAATCGCGATGCTGCTCGGCACTGGGGTCGCTTGTGTGTTCATGCTTTCCGGCACCTTCAATGCGGTATTGGGGGTGATCGCGGTATTCATGGTGGTGAATTACCTGCTGATGTACAGCTCTTTGATCGTATTGCGATTACGCAAGCCTACCGAACCGCGCCCATATCGGGCCTGGGGTTATCCGTGGACGACACTGTTGGCGATCCTGATCGGGTTGGTGTTTCTTGCAGGCGTAGTCATTAGCGACCAGCGCCACACATTGATTGCATTGGTATGCCTGATTATCAGTTACCCGTTGTATCTCGGCCTACGCAAACTGAAATTGACGGATAAGGGTTGAGGCGCGGCGAATGCAATGTTTTTCAGCCATGTAATTTGTGCAATAATCATCAGCAAATGTCGTTCAATTAAAACTTCTCCAGACACGCAATTTCGAGGAATTACTATGAAGCCCATCGTATTCCTGTCAATGTTCGTCATCTTTTGTGCGCTCAGTACAGCAGTTGCGGCGGACAACCAGCTGCTTTCACCGGAACTTCAGAAACTGAATATCTTCGTGGGCCATTGGGAATTTCACGGCAAGACGTTGGCAACCCCATTCGGCAAGGCCGGAAACTGGACTTGGAATGAGGATTGCCGCTGGTCTGACGATCGGGTGTTTCTATTGTGCAGCTTCGCCAATGTGTGGTCCGGCAAAACTGTAAAATCCTTAGTGGTGGACACCTATAACCGCAAAGACCACGCTTACTGGCATTATGAGTTATTCGCCGATGGCCAGACCGGCTCACGGCCTTTCATCTCAAAGATGACTATCGCGGGCAATACCTGGATGGAATACGGTCAGGATAAGGATCACGGCAAGAAGATCAGCGAGCGCATCGTCTACCGCTATACATCATCCACCGAGGTAGATGTGGAGATTCAGGTGTCTCGGGATGGTGCGCATTGGATCACCGTTGATCGTGGTCAGGGCGTGAAGCAGCTATAATCGCAAGCACTCACGCGCAACACCATCAATCGCGCAGGCTAAACATCCGCATGAAAGTGGGGTGACGGAAGAGGCTGTGGAGCACGGTCACGCCTAAATGGCCGCCCCAGTAAAGCCAGCTGATCACCGCCAGCGTGTCATGCAGGTCTTCGATAATCTCGAGGGGATTGCTGCCAGCACCGCCCATACGGAGCAGATAGAAAGCTGCACCTGTCAGGGCCATGCCGGTGATGGCCAGCAATCCCAAGCCGTGGACGAAGCCTGCCAAGCTGCCTTCCCTGCCTGGCCCATCCGGCGGTAGTTGCTGGTAGCGTACAGCCTGCCAGAATTCCGTAAGCACGCGACGCAGTCCGATGCGGGTCCATGGGCACAGGTGGCGCAGGCCTTCATTCGGATGGGTGAATGACCAGAGCCAGTGAAGCAATATTAAAGCCAGGATCGTGAAGCCGAGAATTTCGTGCACCTCAAAACCAAAGGTGTCCGGTCGGCCGTGATGGGGGCTATACATAAAACTGCCGATGAACAATTGCGCTGTCACGGTGATAGCCAGCAGCAGGTGTAGCAACCGCAGCGGCCGGCTCCATTGCCCAGTCGGATGTTTCTGTGCTTTCATGCTGATTGTTCCCCGAAATTGATGTCCATATTTTGCCTGATATCAGCTGACAGACAACAAAAACCCGGCTGGCTGCCGGGTTTTAATTTTTTAATGCGAGCGAACGTTCAGGCCATGAGTACGCCGAGTTTCTTGATGGCGTTGTTTTCCAGTTGGCGGATGCGCTCTGCCGATACCCCGTAATGACCTGCGAGTTCCTGCAAGGTCGCCTTGTTTTCGTCCAGCCAGCGGCGCTGCATGATGTGGCGGCTGCGATCGTCGAGCTTGACAAGCGCCCGCTGCAGTTGCGCCTCGCCCTTGGTTTCAGAATCTGTGCGTTCCAGCGCCAGCGCCGGATCGGCATTATTATCCGCTGTCAGATAGGATGCCGGCGCCACGCTGCGGCTGTCTTCGTCTTCAGTCTCGGGTGTGATGTCGAAAGTAATGTCCTGACCGGCGAGACGGGATTCCATTTCCATCACGTCTTCGGGTGACACTTTCAAATCCCGGGCAATGGTTTCCACTTCCTGGCGATTCATCCAGCCGAGACGTTTTTTGGAACTGCGCAGATTGAAGAACAACTTGCGTTGTGACTTGGTGGTGGCCACCTTGACGATGCGCCAGTTCTTGAGGATGAACTCGTGTATTTCTGCCTTGATCCAATGTACTGCGAAAGATACCAGGCGCACACCCACTTCCGGATCAAAGCGCTTGACCGCCTTCATCAGACCGATATTGCCTTCCTGGATGAGGTCGCCGAGCGGCAGACCGTAGCCCATATATCCACGCGCCACGTACACCACAAAACGCAGGTGGTGCAGCACCAGCTCACGGGCCGCGTCCAGATCCTCGGATTCATGGAAACGCACCGCCAGCGCACGCTCTTGCGGTGCGCTCAATACCGGGACCGCATTTACTGCATGGATATAGGCATCCAGACTACCAGTAGGGCCGGCGAGAATCAGCTGTTGAGAACGGGGCAAAAGGGCGGTATGCGCCATGGAAACCTCCTTAATAAAAATCGAGGAGCATGTTAGCACTCCGAGCATTAGAGTGCTAATAGCAAGCAGAGTTCCATTCGGTTATGATTGTTAAGTCTTTGAATTTCAATGGGTTATTATGTCGGCTCTATGGCCCGTAAGTGGCGGGCCACCGCCAGCCAGGAACCCAGCCAGCCCAGCAGGATGCCGCTCATGAGCAGCTCCAGGCTGCCGCCAAAACCCAGTCCCCTGAGGCTGAACTGGTTGCCATAGAGGCTCGCCAAATGGCTCACAGGCCCAGCCATAAGCAGCAGGGCGATGATCACCAGGAACCAGGCTAGCACCCCGCCTGCCAGGCCATACCAGGCGCCGTGATACAGGAACGGTCGGCGGATAAAGCGGTCGGTGGCGCCCATGAGTTTACTCACCTCGATTTCCGTGCGCCGATTCTCGATTTCCAGGCGAATGGTGTTACCCACGATGAACACCACGGCGAGCGCCAGCAGCAGCGCGATAATGACCACCGCACGCCGCAGTATTTCCAGCATGGCTTGTAGGCGCTCGAGCCACTGGATATCCATGCGCACCTGATCCACCTGCGGCAGTTCACCCAGGGTCTGGCCCAACTGTTGGGCCGCCGCCGGTGTGGCATCGTCGTCAGTAGGCTGGATCACCAGCACCGCGGGCAGCGGATTACTGCCCAGCAAGTTCAGGGCATCACCGAATCCCGAACGTTGCTGAAAATCCGCCAGGGATTGGTTGGCGGTGATGACTTGCACCGAAGCCACGCCTGCGTGCTGGCGTACGCTCATGGCTAACTGCTGAACCCTATTGTCGCTAAGTCCCGGTTTCAGAAATAATGAAATGCGCGCCGCGCCTTTCCAATTGCCGCTCACATTCTTGGCATTTTTCACCAGCACCAGGGTGCCGGCAGGCAACGCCAAGGCGATGCCGATAACCGCCACGGTCATGAAGGTGGCCAGCGGATGCTGTCGCAGCCGCTGGAGCCCTGCCAGCAGCATTTGCCGGTGGTGCAGGAAATAGGCATTGAGCCGCTGGCCTGGTGTACCCCGGCTGAGATGCGCGCCGTGCATGCCGTCGTCACGCGCGCTCGGCATGCGCGTCTCCCTGGAGTTCCGGTGTCACCATGCGGCCGCCGCGCAGACTCAGATAGCGCTGGCCAAGGCGGCGGATGAGGTTGTGGTCATGGCTAGCCACCAATACCGTGATGCCCACCTGGTTCAGGCGCCGGAACAATTGCATGACCTCGAAGGACAGATCCGGGTCCAGATTGCCGGTGGGTTCATCGGCGATCAGGATGGGCGGGCGGCTGATTACGGCGCGCGCGATGCCCACGCGTTGCTGCTCACCGGTAGAGAGAGTCACCGGTAGGGCGTGTTCCTTGTGCGATAGTCCCACCAGTTCCAGGGCCGCGCCCACGCGCTTGGGGATTTCCCGGTGAAGCACGCCGGCAATGGTGAGCGGCAGCGCCACGTTGTCGAACACCGTGCGCTCAGGCAGCAATTTGTGATCCTGAAAAATCACTCCGACCTTACGGCGGTAATAGGGTATCTGGCGCCGGCGGATACCGCCCAGGTTCTGGCCGTTGACGATGATCTGACCGCGGCTCGGCCGCTCAATGAGGGCCAGCAGTTTCAGCAAGGTACTTTTACCGGCGCCCGAAGGGCCGGTGAGGAACACCATCTCACCGCGCTCGATGCTTAAGCTCACGCCGGCCAGGGCTTCGTTACCGCCCTCGTAGCGTTTGCTGACTTCGTTGAATTGAATCACCGTCGTTGTTCCGCCTCTGGGATGGATTCATCTTCGGACAAATAAAGTGCATGGGAAGCAAAAGCTTCCGTGTATTCTCTCAACCCCTCACCCCAGCCTTTGTCCCACTAGGGGAGAGGGTGGTTTTTACTACGCGCGTTTAAGAACAGCAATCTCTTGCTCCTTCTCCCCTTGCGAGAGAAGGTGGGGATGAGGGGTATAAAAATCTTTTGGAGATGCAATACCTCATGCCTGTGATTCTCCCACCAAAGCTTCTGCAAACCCGCGCGCATTGAATTCCCCCAGATCACCGGCCTGTTCACCCAGGCCGATGAAGCGGATAGGAATGCCGAAACGCTGCGCCGCGGCGATCACGATACCGCCTTTGGCGGTGCCGTCCAGCTTGGTGATGACCAGGCCAGTCACCCCCACCGTGCCATGGAAGTGTTCGATCTGGCGCAAGGCATTCTGGCCGGTGCCCGCGTCCAATACCAGCAAGCACTCATGGGGCGCCGCCGGATCGTGCTTGGCGAGCACCCGACGGATTTTTTTCAGTTCTTCCATAAGGTTGCCCTGGGTATGCAGCCGTCCGGCGGTATCCACGATCAGTACATCGCAGCCGCGGGATTTAGCCGCCAACCAGGCATCGTGAGCCACGGCCGCCGGGTCGGCGCCGGCTGCCTGCGCGATAACCGGCACGTCCTGACGCGCGCCCCAGGTTTGCAATTGTTCCACCGCGGCAGCCCGGAAGGTATCGCCGGCGGCCAGCATGAGTTTGAGTCCCTGGGATTTAAAGCGCTGCGCCAACTTACCAAGCGTGGTGGTCTTGCCCACGCCGTTCACACCCACCGCCAGGATGACAAAGGGTTTACCGGCGCTTTCCACTCTCAGCGGTTGCCCAACCGGCGCCAGCAAGTTAGTAATGATTTCCACCAGTGCTGTGCGCAGCGTATCCGCATCCTTTAGCCCGCTGTCGCGTGCGCGGATTCGCAACTGCTCGAGAATCGCGCGCGTCGCTTCCACACCCACGTCCGCCTGGAGTAGTTGGGTTTCCAATTCTTCCAGTAACGTGTCGTCAATTGTCCGGCCTGGTGCGATGCGCAGGGCCGCGCGCTGCAGCCGCTCGCGTAGCTTGCTGACGAAATTAATGTGGGTAGCGGGTTGGTTCATTTGCCATGCAATGCCGGGAGCGTCGCTATCCTAGCATTGGCAGCGGGCCGCAAAAAAATGGGGCGGCCGCAGCCGCCCCTTGGTTATGGTTTCATCTGGTCATTTGATGAGGCCAGGTGGATTGTTATTGATCGGCAGATAACGGCCATTGCTGCCCATGAAGTTGGCCATCTCGGTCTGCATTTCCAAAGTCACCGCTCCGTACAATGCGGCATCCGCGTTGCAGGCGGATGACGGCACCGCGGGCGATAGCAGCGAACCGTGTGTACCGGCGGTGAACTGCACCAGCGCGTGAATAGGCGCGAGGCCAGGACCGATACTGCTGCTGGTCGGCGTGAGCCCCATCAGGTCTGCGAGCAATTGAGTGCTGCTGTTGGGCACTACAGTATCCGGTACGTTACAGATGTCATTTCCAAAGCCACCCACGACTTCAATCATATGGATGGGATCGTTGACTGCAGCCAGCGCGGCATAGTTTGCCGGATCGCCGTTCTCAATCACGGTCTGGGCATCCCTGAAGAAGTCATCATAAAACTGGGTGCCTGGAACAATTCCCTCAGCCTGCAATCCCGAGTTGATTTGCGGCGCGAAACTCACGGAATTCAGCAGCAATTGGGTAATGTTGCCACCGGGATTGGCAAGTGTGGCTGCCAGGATATGGCTGCCGTCTACCGCCAGGAAAGTGGTGCCCACGATGGCGCCCAGGGAATGGCCCACGAACGAGATTTGTGAGCCGTCGAACAGGGTATTGGCGGTGCCGAAAGCAGTGATGCTCGGGATACCCTTACGCAAGGAGATCAGGTCAGCCACCGCTTCCCGCAGATTGTCACGTGAGGTCAGCAGGCTGCCGAGGTTGATAAAGTAACTGCCGGAAGGCGCAACCGTGCTGCTGGCAGTCGGGAAGAACGGTGTAACTTCCGGCAGATTGAAGGTTCGCTCGCCGGTTACCAGTGCTTGAGCCGGACCACCGGCAAACAGCTGATTGTCGTAGAACGGATTGGTGGCAACGTTACTCGAAGTGTCGGTAATGCCGTGTAATGGCAGGTCTATGGCCACGGCTGCGATGCAAGCCTTGGCCAAGGCATCGGCTACGGCAAACACGTTCTCCCGATTCTGAGTAATACCGTGCTGGAAGATTACCACCGGCCAACCGCTCGCCGGAGCCGCTGGCGCCGGGCAGCCGCCGTTGGCGCCATTGTTAGGTATGGGCAGGGTGGCCAGCATTGGAATGGTGACATCCGTGGTGGCAGCCGGCATGGGACTCAGTGCCGTGGTGTCACCACCGGACGCTGTATGCCAGTAGCCGGTCAATGCAGGCGCGGGATTGCTGGCTGTGGCCACTGACAGGTAATAGGGAATCTTCAGGGTACCCGCATAGATTTCCGCATACCCCGGTGACGCGCCCGGGGGAAGCACATTGCTGGAATTCAGTCCGGTATCGGCCAGTGTGCCGATGCCGGCCGGTGTATTGGCCTCCAAGGCGGCAAAGGTCGCACCGATGTATTGGGTGCTGAAACTGAAGGTCAGCACGATGTCCTGGGGATTGATGCCGGCACCCGCGGCTACCAGCAGTTGCGGTATGGTGAATTGTGCTACCTGGTCAAGCTGGGGGTTGCCGGTTGTGCCCATCCTGCCGCCGCTAAGCACCGGCAGATCGGCTGTCAGAATCAGAGAGTAATCCGCACTTGGAGCGGCGGCGGCACCGTTAATGTCTTTGATACCGTTGGTCAGAACGACCAGATAAGTGCTGCCGCCTGCCAACGGCTTGCAGGGCATGATGTTGAGCACCGTGTCGCCGGAATCGCTGGCGGAGGATACGCCGACGGTGTAATCGGTGGTCGCTGCGCTGCAATCAGCACCCGGTACCAGCGGCGTGCCACCCTTGGTGTAGTCAATGACCTTGGTCTGAGGGTTAGCCGTGACCTTGAATACCAATACGTCACTGGTATTCAGACTCTTGGCGTCCAGCGACTCCGTGAAGTAAGCATTGACGACCGATTGGGTACCGAAGCCGTCCAAATGATTCATGGCCAGGGTCGGCGCATTGGCCGGATTGCCGGCGCCGCTCGCCAGCACCGGGATGCTCAGGGTACCGGTGGTATTTGGAGTGCCATCGGAATGATTGAAGTAAAGATCGTTGGGAAACGGGCCGATGCCGCCCAGGGGCGCGAAGCTCGCCTGGAAAGCCGCACTCTGGCTGCCATTGGTGTTGGTAGTGGAATTATTGCCATGGACACAAGCGGTAAGAATCAGGGCAAGGGTGGTGAGCAGGACCAGCGCGCGCTTATTCATTTGTTTTCCTCCATAAACGGCGATTTAGGGTACGCTGGAGATGCGCCGTCACGCAAGCAGGCCCGCGCCGGCGCGCAGAATTTGGTCAACCCGCTGAATTCCGTGGATTTCCCGTATGTTTAATCCTGGTCGCGGCTATAAAAATGAATTCCGCATCATCGCCGGGCAATGGCGTCGGCGGCGGCTCAAGTTTCCGGCATTGCCGGGTATCCGGCCGTCGCCGGACCGGGTGCGGGAGACCTTGTTCAACTGGCTAATGAACCGGATCACGGGAGCTGGTTGCCTGGATCTGTTCGCCGGCAGCGGCGCACTCGGCTTGGAAGCGCTGTCGCGGGGGGCGGCAAGCGTGGTGTTCATAGACCAGGAGCGGCAGGTGGTGGAGGCTCTGCGCGCGCACCTCGAATCCCTGCATGCCGCCAATGGCGAAGTACTGCAATCCGAGGCGCTGGCTTTTTTGCGCGGTCCGAGGCGGGCGTTTGATATCGTGTTTCTGGACCCGCCCTTCACATCCTCGTTGTTGGCGGAAGCTGCAAGCGTCCTGGAACAACACGGCTGGCTGGCCCCTCAGGCTCACATCTATACGGAGTATCCCGCGGGTTTTGCGCCGCAACTACCGGATACCTGGGAGGTAATTCGTGAAAGCCATGCAGGCCGCGTGGGTTTTGCCTTGGCGCGCTGCACAACCACAAAACTTGCCCAAGACTGAAAAGCCCGCTATACAGGCGTTATAAGGAGACCGCATGCCCATCAGCATTCTCTATCCCGGCACTTTCGACCCCATCACCAACGGCCATACTGACATCGTGCGGCGTGCGGCGCGGCTGTTCGATCGGGTGGTGGTTGCTATTGCCGCCAATCCCGCCAAGACGCCGGCGTTTCCACTGCCGGAGAGGGTGGAGCTGGCGCGCGCCGCGCTCAAGGACATCAAGAATGTGGAGGTTTGCGGTTTCGCGGAACTCACCGTGGCATTTGCTCACAAGCAGGGCATCAAGGCGATCCTGCGCGGCCTGCGCGCGGTCTCGGATTTCGAATTTGAATTTCAGCTGGCAGCCATGAACCGACATCTGGGCCCGGACGTGGAAACAATCTTCATGTCGCCTGCCGAGCAGTTCACATTCATCTCCTCCAGTCTAGTGCGCGAAATCGCCACGCTTGGCGGCGACGTCTCGCAGTTCGTGCATCCAGCGGTCATGAAAGAATTGGTCAAGCTCAAGAAGCGCTAAACTAGCGCGCTGAATTTCCACGGAATCGAGATGGCGCTTAAGATCACCGATGCCTGCATCAATTGTGACGTGTGCGAGCCGGAGTGCCCAAACCACGCCATTTCCCAGGGTCAGGAAATTTACCAGATTGATCCGAACCTGTGTACCGAGTGCGTCGGACATTTCGATACGCCCCAGTGCCAACAGGTTTGTCCGGTGGACTGCATTCCATTGGATGAGGATCACCGCGAAACCCACGAGGCATTGCTGGCGAAATACCGGCACCTGACCGGTAAAATCTGACTGCGTTCCGTTAATAAAACGAGGCTTTAAATAAATGAAAACCAGACTTGGCGTGTTGCTCGGTTTATTGATCCTGCCGTTGACATCGTCGGCCGCGTCGCTCAAGCCGGGCCACGACGCCGTGGCCAGTGCTCAGCCGTTTGCTACCAAGGCCGGCATGCAGGTGCTGGCCGAGGGCGGCAATGCCTTCGACGCGGCGGTGGCGGTAAGCGCGGCGCTGGCGGTGGTTGAGCCCTACAGTTCCGGCATCGGCGGCGGCGGCTTCTGGTTACTGCATGATGCCAAGACCGGCAAGGACGTCATGGTGGATGGCCGCGAGTATGCGCCGGCGGCGGCTACCGCCACCATGTACCAGGACAAGAACGGCAATGTGATTCCCGGGGCATCGCTCAACGGGCCGCTGTCCGCCGGGATTCCCGGCGAAGTCGCGGCCCTGGCTTACATCAACCGGCATTACGGCAAGCTCTCGTTAGCGCAGGATCTGGCGCCAGCCATCAAGCTGGCGCGCGACGGCTTTCCGCTGGATCGCATGTTCCATGCGATGCTGCAGAGCCGCGAACAGAAATTGAAGCAATGGCCGGCGGCCTGGAAAGTGTTTTACCTCGACGGCCAGGTGCCGCCCAGCGGCTATGTGCTGAAACAGCCAAACCTTGCGCGCACGCTGGAACTGATCGCGCGCCACGGCCCGGCGGCGTTCTACACCGGCAAGCTCGCCGAGGAAATGGTGAACGCGGTGCGCGCCAATGGCGGCATCTGGTCGCTTGCGGACCTGCGCGATTACCAAGTCAAATTGCGCGCGCCGCTCAGCGGCGAGTATCGCGGCATGCGCATCGTCACGGTGTCGCCGCCGTCCTCCGGCGGCATCGTGATGCTGGAAGCGCTTAATATCCTGTCCGGTTACGACCTGGCTGCCGACAGCGCCCTGATGCAGAAGCACCTCATCATCGAGGCCATGCGCTTCGCCTACCGCGACCGCGCCGAATATCTCGGCGACCCGGATTTCGTGAAGATGCCGCTGGCCCGGCTGCTGAGCCCGTATTACGCCGCCGGTTTGCGCACCGCGATTCTGCCGGACCGCGCCACTCCGAGCAGCGATCTCGCGCCGGTGACGGCCGAGGCGCCGGAGAGTCGCCACACCACCAGTATCGCGGTCATGGACAAGGACGGCGACATGGTGGGCGCGACCTTCACGGTGAATTTCCGTTTCGGGTCCGGTTTCATGCCGCCGCATACCGGCGTAATCCTGAACGACGAAATGGATGATTTTGTCTCCAAGCCCGGCGTGCCCAATGGCTTTGGGCTGGTGGGCAATTCCGCCAACGCCATTGCGCCGCACAAGCGCCCGTTGTCGAGCATGATGCCCACGTTCCTGTACACCAAACGCGGCCTGGCGATTCTCGGCACACCCGGCGGCAGCCGCATTATCAGCATGGTGCTGCTCGGCACGCTCGATTACTTCAACGGCGGCGACGCCCAAAGCATCGTCAGCATTCCGCGCTACCACATGCAGTACCTGCCGGACACGGTGTTCTACGAGCCGGGGGCGTTCACCAAGGATGAGATCACCGGACTCGAAAAGATGGGCTACACACTGAGAGAGACACATCCCTACGGCAACATGCAGTCCATTACCTGGGATTACCGGACCGGCAAGGTTCGCGCTGCCGCTGACCCGCGCGACGTCGGCACCGCGGAAGTGCAGTAAAACGCGGGCCTCCATTCATTATCTTCTCTCCTTCTTCAGAGGGAGGGAGAAGAGTGGGGAGGTTCCTGTATCCTCTGCTGCCAGCATGAGTTCACCCTACACTCTGATCAACGACGCCCCACTCGATCGGCACAACAGCTTCCGCGTGCCGGCACGCGCGACATTGCTCGCAGAAGTAACTGCTGCCGAAGCTCTGCCGGGACTGCTGGCGCTGCCCGCGGTTCGCGGTAAACCGCTGCTGGTCTTGGGCGACGGCAGCAACGTGTTGTTCACACGAGATTTCGACGGCTTGGTAATCATCGTCGCTGCCTGCGGCATTGAAATACTCGAAGATGACGGCGCGAGCGCTCGTATCCGCGCATCGGCGGGCGAGAACTGGAATGGACTGGTGCGCTGGTCGCTAACGCAAGGCTTGTGCGGTCTGGAAAATCTCGCGCTGATCCCTGGCCGGGTAGGCGCTGCGCCTATCCAGAACATCGGCGCTTACGGCGTGGAAGTGGCGGAAACGCTGTTGAGCGTGGAAGCCTTCGACAGAACAACGGGCAAAAGCGTATGCCTGAGCCGCGAACAGTGCGGCTTTCGCTATCGCGACAGCGTATTTAAACAGCAACCGGAGCGCTGGATCATCACCGCTATCGCCTTGCGGTTGCAGCGCAATGCACCGCTCAAGCTCGACTATGCGGGCGTGCGCGAAGAGCTGGCCGCCATGAGCGTCACTCAACCCACTGCCACGAACGTCGCGGATGCCGTTTGTCGCTTGCGCCTGCGCAAGCTGCCCGATCCGGCGGTCATCGGCAACGCCGGCAGCTTCTTCAAGAATCCGGTGGTTGCAAACGAGGAAACGCAAAAATTGCAGGCCGCGCATCCGGGGCTGCCGGTATTCAACGCGCCCGACGGCAAGAAACTCAGCGCCGCCTGGTTGATCGAGTCCTGCGGCTGGAAAGGTTTCCGCGAAGGCGACGCGGGCGTATCCGAAAAGCACGCCCTAGTGCTGGTGAATCATGGCAAGGCATCCGGCGCGCAGCTCTGGTCGCTGGCCGCGCGCATCCGGGATTCGGTGCAGGGGCAATTTGGCGTCCAACTGGAGCCGGAGCCAAGGATTCTGTGAGTAAATAATGGGCACACAGATACATACTGCCGATGTAAGGGGTGTATTTCGAGTGCCTCGAATCCGGAAGCCAGTGTAGCCATCGGGGCGGGCCGAGGTTTGACGTTTAACGCTAAACGTTATACGTTATTCGCATGATCCGGAGCTTCGGCGACAGGGAAACGCAGTTGCTGTTCGAGACCGGCAAGTCGGCCCGGTATTCGGCCATTGCCAAGGTGGCCGGCCGCAAGCTGGCTCAACTGGATGCGGCGACGACGCTGGAGTTTCTTCGAGCACCGCGCGGTAACCGGTTGGAGGCGTTGAAGGGCGACCGCGCCGGTCAGTACAGCATCCGGATCAACGACCAGTTCCGGGTCTGCTTCGTGTGGACCAGGGAGGGTCCGGAGCAAGTGGAAATCGTGGACTATCACTGATGGTGGAATCATGTTCAAGAATGGTATGCGTCCGGTTCATCCGGGCGAAGTTCTTCGGGAAGACTATCTCGCGCCACTGGAAATGAGTGCCAACGCACTTGCCAATGCGCTCAAGGTGCCGGCGACGCGTATCAACGACATCGTGCGTGAGCGCCGCGGTGTGACCGCGGATACGGCCTTGCGCTTGGCGCGTTACTTTGGCGGAGACGCACAAAGCTGGCTGAACCTGCAGACCGCGTATGACCTGCGGGTGGCAGAAATAGACAACGGTACACGCATCAAGCGCGAAGTCAGGACAGTGCATGCGGCGGTGTAGTCTCGAATCAGTCACTGCAGCTAGACAAGCATATGCCCAGGAAGACCCGACATTACGATACGGCCGACTACCTCAGGACCGAGGAAGACATTGCACTGTATATGGAAGCGGTAATGGAGGAAGGCGGCGATGACGCCAGTTTCATCGCCCATGCGCTGGGTGATGTGGCGCGCGCCCGCAACATGAGCCAGCTTCCCCGGGAGGTGGGCATGACCCGTGAAGGGTTGTACAAGGCGTTATCCAGCGAGGGGAATCCAAGCTTCGACACGATCATGAAAGTGGCCAAAGCCTTGGGCCTGCAATTGGGCTTCAAACCTGTGCGTGGCGTGCGTGCGGTCCGCCGCGTATGTCGGCCGGTCCGTCGCACGTCGGCGAATGTGTCCAGTGCATCCCGGTAAATACGCGCTGATGCTGGTGAATCGCTACAAGGCCAGCGGTGCGCAAATCTGGTCACTCGCGCAGCGCATTCGGGATTCGGTACAGCAGAAATTCGGCATCCGACTGGATGCCTGAACCAAGAATTATTTTCTGATTGATGAATTAAGCGATGTACACATCAGAGTATCTGCCTACAGTGCAATCGATTAGGCCAGCACTGTTAAGTTTCTTAAGCATCTCATCAGTATCATCATTGCTGTAACCTTTTGCCTGAAGATTTTGGATGAGTTCTGCACGACGCATTTGTTGTTTTCCATCTAGGGCTCTTATTACCTTTATTGCGAGCGTACGAGCGCTCTTTTTATCCCCTTTTGATTTTCCTTTGAGGATTTTGGACAGTTCTTTCTCGAATCGCTTTGTGTAGTCATGTTCACGACAAAATTTATGTAGTTCCCTTGCTAACGTTTTCTCCGTCTTGTATTGGATCCTGCGTTTTCCTGTGAGATCCGAAATTATTGGGCTAATAGCAGAGGATTTTGCTGCCGCTTTGTGCGCGCTTAAAAAGATGGCACGGGAAATTTCTTTTCCCTCGGCATAACCATATTCAAGTGACACATTGGCATTTCCACCTGTTGCGTCGAAAATAGCGAAGCTGGAAGATTCAATTCTTTGCTTTATAAGACTCAAAAGCTCTTCTGCATTTTGCCCGTCATCGCGTCCAACCATTGCAAAATACAGTGGATATTTATTTTCAAGCTTATGAATTATGTCGTCGTATTTTTCCCGATTCTTCCACGGAAGACCCACGAAAACTTGATTTTGAATGAAACGATTATCTTTAGCCATTGGCGTTGCCCCTATTAGCGAAACTTCGTTGTGTTAGCAAAGGTTGTGCCGTCTAAAGGGCATTAAAAATCCCGCCGATGAGGGCATTGGCGACGCCGAAGCCCGCGCCCATTCCTAAGCCGCTGGTCACGTTGCCCCAGAAACCGCCACCGCGCGGCGCCATCAGCGTCTGGTTCTGAATCTGTACATTGATGGCGATCTGCTTGAGATCCGGCATCCAATTACACAGTCCAGTCTTCTATGCGCAGACCCGCAACTTGACGAAATGTTTTGTCGCTGCTCACCAGGGTCACTTTCACGGCCAGAGCATGCGCGGCAATAAGCATATCGAGCGGCCCAAGTAATTTTCCTTTTCGCTCCATTTCAGCGCGCACCGGCCCATACTGCTCCGCAGTAACGCTGTCCCAGGGCAGCACCTCGATGCGATTCAGGAACTCGGAAACAAGCGTGTTCAATGATTTTGCGTTCTGGCGCTTTGCCAGCCCGAACAGCAGTTCACCCTTGGTAATTGAGGATATGCAAACGGCCGACATCTGCGTCTTCACCAGCCGTCTGGTTACACGCGGATGCGACCTGAGCAGGTGGCTCACGATGTTGGTATCGAGCATGTAACGTGTCACTTCTCCAGACTCCGCAGCGGATCACGATCCTGTGTGCCTTGGCTCCGCTCCTGCGCATCCAGGAAGTCAGCTGGCACCTCGGCGGATTTCAGTGCGGAGAGAAAGCCCTCCCATGTTGCCGGTTTGTCTGACAGGATTACATCGCCCGTTTTCGGATCACGGCGTATATACACTTCCTTGGCTTTGAAACGGAACGCCGCGGGCAGGCGCACCGCTTGGCTGCGGCCGTTGGAGAACAGTTTGGCGATGTGGCTCATGGCTATACCTTCCAAGTATTTGGTATATACCATAGTATATATCGTGTGTTTTCAAAAGACAGCAAGGCAAAAGCGGCGCTATTACAGCGCGTTGAAAATGCCGCCGATGAGCGCATTGGCTACACCGAAGCCCGCGCCCATACCCAGGCCGCTGGTGACATTGCCCCAGAAACCGCCGCCGCGCGGCGTTATCTGGTTGCTCCAACCGCGCGCCTGCACGGTGGGATTGGGGTGGGTGTCCAGTTGTTGCTCCAGGTCGTGGATGTGCTCCGCCATCTGGTTAATCATCATCACCAAAGTCTGATTTTGGGTCTGCATATCGACGGCAATTTGCTTGAGGTCCAGGATCCATTCCTTGCCGGTGGCCGGGTCGGGCGCCTGGCTGCTGAGCTTCTGCGCGAAGGTCTGCAACTGCTGCGCCAGCTCCTGGGTTTGCTGTTCGACTTTGGTGATTTGATTAGTGGCATCGGTGTATTGCATGGCGATCCCTTTGAAGTGGATGGGAGGCGCTTATTCTAGCTCCGCCACGGGTATTGTAGAGCAGCGATATTTGCCGCGAGGTTTTGGAATCGCGGCGGAGATCGCCACTCCCACAAATTCACCGCTTCTACCTCGATTGATATTCCACCCGCACAAACAGCGAACGCCCGGCAGTGTTGTAACCGGCGGCGGTTTGGTAGTGGGTATCGAGCAGGTTTTCCAAGCTGCCGCTGATGGCGAAACCGTGACCGAGCCGTTGCCGAAGCGTCACGCCGGCGAGCACGTAACCCGCGTCCGTGACCGGCGCGCCGGTATTGAAATCCAGATCGTTGCGCGGACCGGTGACGATAAGGTGGGCACCGAGGCTGGTGTGGTCGTTGTACCAGTCAAGCGCAGTGGTCAGCGTGCGTTCCGAGCGCCGCAGCAATAACGTGCCCGTGTCCCGGTTCTCCGGCTGTTGGAAAATCAAGTTGGTGCGCCAGGACCAAGAGTGCTGGGTTAATTGATATCCCGCCTCCAGGCCGCGCACGCGGGCGCGGGCGATGTTCTGGTTTTCGCCGTTCAGATTGCTGGGCGTAACCACGAACTCGATGAGATTATCGAGTTTGTTCTGGAAAGCGCTCAGCGTGATGCTCTGGGTATCGCCGATTTTCTGGTGCACACCCACCTCCAGATTCCGGGAGGTTTCCGGCTGCAAGTTCGGATTGCCGCCAAAGCCGAAGCGTTCGGTGGCGCTGGGGGCGCGGAAGCCGGTGCCGGCGCCGGCTGTAAAACGCGTGTCGGCCGTCAGGTCGTAGCCGTAATCGGCGTTCCAGGTCAGATGATTGCCGAACGCCTGGTCATGGGTATCGCGGCCGGCGAGCACCAAACGATGTTTGCCCAGCTTGAGATCATCTTCGAGATAGAGCGCATTGATGCGGTCAGGCGCATCGTAACCAAGGCCAAAGGATTGCGAGGCGGCGTGCTGCGCCTCGGAATACAGTCCGGCGGTGAGCAACTGATCATTGCCCAGCGCGATGTTGTTCTGCCAGTCAATGACGTTGCGCTGCGTGCGCACAAAATCCGGAGTTTGCGATGGATTGTATGGATCATTCTGCAACTGACCGATCTCGTCGAGCATATGGCTTAGATTCAGGTTGCTGCGCCAGCCGGACAGAAACTGGCCCGCCAGGTTCGCGCTGCTGACCTGGTTCTGGAAAGTCTCATCGAACGGGGCCAGGGCAAAAGGCGGATTCAGGGAGAAATCCGTGTATTGGGTATTGCCGGTGCTTTGCCAGTGATTGAGCTTGAGCGCCACGCCGCCCAGTTCAGTGCGGCCGTAGGCGTTCCAGGTGCGGTCGCTGTTGCCGCTGGCGAAGTCAGTGCCGGCCACCGCCGGGAAACCGTCGGTGTGGTAATCGCTGGCAGACACGCCGAAGGCGCTGTGGCCCTGGCCATCATCGAAATGACCGCCGCTGTCGTAGGTGCCGTAACGGCCGGCACCTGCGTAGGCGCCGTAGTGGGTACCCCGGGTGGCCTGCCTGGTGATGATGTTGATGACGCCGCCGATAGCGTCCGAGCCGTAGAGTGCCGCGCGTGGACCTTTCACAATCTCGATGCGTTCCACGTCATTCAACCGGATGTTTTGCAATGCCGCGCCGCTGCCGTCGGCGGGATTGATCTTTACGCCGTTGATCATCACCAGCGTCTGGTTGCTGTCGGTACCGCGCAGGAAAACGGAGGTAGGCTGGCCCGGTCCGCCGTTGCTGGCCACGTCCAGCCCCGCGTACTGCTGCAGCAAGCCAGCGATAGTTTGGGCGCCGCTCAACTGGATTTGCTGGGCGGTAATCACAATCATGGGCGCCACTTCCTGATCCGCAATCAGCGGTGTGCGCGTGGCGGTGACGGTGATGGGGGTGCCGAGGCTGGTGTCGTCGTCGGCCAGTACCGAAAGGGAAAGCAGGCTCAGCAGCGCGAGCGCGCCGCCGATGAATACAGACTTGTACATGAAATTCTCCCCGCGCAGCACGCCCGCTGCACGCAAGCAGTGAAAACAACGGCGTGGGGAGAAAGACGTGGCTTGTGAAGCCCGTGCATTGCCCGCCGCAACGCCGATACCGTTGCCTTCAGGCCGGTCTCCGGGCTCGCGAGCGGGGTTTCCCCGGTCTGTCGCCTTCCCACGCTCACGCGCAGTGGCTTCGTGACAGACTTGTGCTCGCCTACCGTTGCGGGGGCAGCGCCGGCATTGTCATATGACGCACCGGCTTCCCGAGTGTCATCCGTCAGGATGACGCCTCAAGGCGATAGTCAATTTAGAGGCGTGGTTTCCTCATGTCAAGCATGTTTATGTCTTGATGGTCGCTGAGCCTAGACCAGCTGCCCTATTGACGAGGTGCTAACGAGGACAACTCAGCGGCTATTTGAACAAGCAAAAGCTCCGCTTTGACGAGGCTTTGTTGTTACCGGTTTCAATCACCTTCTCCCTCTATATGCAAGGGAGGGTAGGCTCCATTATCGTCAGATTGCCTTGAAGGCGCTCTTGTTATCAATACTGGTAAGCGCTTGCTTTGCAATGGCGGCAGCCTGTTTCTCCCCGCTGGGAAAATCCTTCGGGTTGTTTACCTGCGCCATCATCTTGTAACCATTCTCGATGAGGTGCAGTTGCACCGAGGTGGCGGTTGGGCCTTGGGTGTTGTCAAGGTAGAACGCGCCGGGGCCAAAACTATCGGCCATGTGAATCTGAATGGGCGTGATGTTCTGTTTGAATAAGGCTTTTTGTTGGGCCGCGTCTGCCGCCAGTTCGGCGGCCGGATCCTTGGAATTGGACTCGGTTATTTGCAGGAGACCCAAGGTCTCATTCTTGGAATCATTGTATTCGCACACATGGATGGGCGAATTCTCTCCCGAGAGCATCATCGCATCAAGCTGACCTCCCAATATCTTACCGGCTTGAACGTTGGTGACGGCGAGGCAGGCCATGAGCACTTGCTTGGCATTGGAAGAACCTTTGTGCGAACAGGCGGCGAGACCCGCGAAGAGTAGTGCGCTGGCGGTGCCTATGAAAATGAATTTTGCAAAACGGCTCAGCTTGATCATGTTCTTGCCTCTTGGTCGGTGAAAAACACGCCCGTTTGAACGGCCGGGATCGAAGGATTAACTAAGGATACCGCATCAGGTGACGCACGTCAGGTGCCATTATCCCGGAAGATAAGCAGTGCCGCCGGACCATTTTACCGGGACCATGGGCGTCTGATACAGGCGGCTAAGGTTTTCAGTGTTCAGGGTATCATCCACACTGCCGTGCTGCATTTCACCGTCGCCGAACAGCAGCATTACCTGGCCGCAAAAGCGCGCCGCCAGATTCGCATCGTGCAAACTCATGATGATGGCGCGGTTCCTGGTGCGCGCCAACTTGGCAAAATATCCGAGCAGCGCCAATTGGTGATGTGGATCCAATTGATGCGTGGGCTCGTCCAGCAGGAAAATCTGCGGATCCTGAGTGATGATGGTGGCGATGGCCAGCCGGCGGCGTTCGCCGCCGGAGAGCTGGGTCTGGGCACGTTGTTCCAGGCCGTCGAGACCTACCAATTTGAGCGCGCGGCGCGCCAGATTCACGTCGCTGTGGGATTCCCATCGCCAGAAATCGATGTGTGGGTGTCGGCCGATGAGCGCGGTCTCCAGTACCGTCGCGGGCAGACTATCTTCCTGTTGCTGCATCAGCAAGCCGAGTTGCTGCGCGATGCGGCGCCGCGGCAACGCTTTAAGCGGCACATCGTTCAGAAAAATTTCACCACTATCCACAGAGCGCAGGCCCACCAGGCTATGCAGCAAGGTGGTTTTTCCCACACCGTTGCTGCCCAATACTCCAACACAATTTCCCGGATACAGGGCGAGATTGAAGTTACGGCACACATATTTACCGGAGATTTCGACGGTGAGAGCACGGGCTTCCAGCAAAGGTGCTGCGCTCATAACGGTCCGCGTGCACGATTCAGGAGATACAGGAATACCGGCACGCCGATGGCGGCGGTTACTACGCCCACCGGCAACTGCTCGGGCGCCACCAGGGTGCGCGCCAGGGTATCGGCGAGCATCAGCAGACTTCCGCCCAGAAGTACCGCGCCCGGCAACAGCGTGCGATGATCACTGCCGGATACCAATCGCAGCATGTGCGGGATTACCAATCCCACGAAGCCGATGGCGCCGGCTTCAGTCACCGCCACGGCGGTAAACAGCGACGCGGCGATGTAAATAGCAATGGTAAAAGGCCGCACGGAAATGCCAAGTGCTTCAGCGAGGGTTTCACCGCGAGCCAGCACGTTCAAATGCCGCGCGAACGGCAGGCAGATTGCGAGGCCGGCGATGACGACCATCAGTGGCAACCAGCCGCTGCTGCGGTAGGACAGATCGCCCATGAGCCAGAACAACATGCCGCGTAGGCTGGCATTGTCGGATAGCACCAGTAGCAGGCTGATGGCGGCGCCCCAGCCGAAAGCCACCACGATACCGGTGAGCAGCAGGCGCGTGGGCGTCCAACCGCCGCGTCCGTGGGCCAGGACAAACACGATGAGCATGGAGATGAGCGCGCCCACAAAAGCGCTGCCACTGACCCAGAATCCCGCCATTCCCAGCAGCAGCGACAGCAACGCGCCCACCGCGGCACCGCCGGAAACGCCGAGAATATATGGATCCGCCAGCGGGTTGCGCAGTAGCACCTGCATGAGCGCGCCGGCCAGCGCCAGCAAGCCGCCGGTGGCGAAGGCCGTGAGGGCGCGCGGCAGACGCAATTCCAGCACCAACGTGCGCGTGAGGGGATCGCCGCCGCCCTCTAAGGCGCTCATCACCGAGTGCAACGGCAAATGCACGCTGCCGACAGCGAGCGCTACGCACAAAGCGCTCAGCGCGAGCACTGTCAGGGCGCTCAATAACAGCAAGGGGTGCAGACGTTGTTGCATGGCTCAGGCTGCGGAAATAGTCGCTGTGTGGCGCATGTGCATGATTGGCCAGCCACGCGTTTCTGAGGTCTTTGTCAGCTGCACATCGGGATTAACCACCACCGGATGATCCACATTTTCCAAGAGTGGCAAATCATTGTGGGAGTCGGAGTAAAACCAGGTTTCCGTGGGCCTGAGGTTTTCTCTGTAGAGCCATGCACGCAGATGCAGAAGTTTGCCCTCACGAAAACAGGGTGTACCAAGCACGCGGCCGGTGAAGCGCGTGCCGTCATATTCAGGCTCGGTGGCTAGCAGGTGCGGCACTTCGAGTTCCGCGGCGATGGGTTCGGTGATGAAACGGTTGGTGGCGGTGATAATGGCAAGTGTGTGGCCCGCATCGCGATGCCGATTAAGCAGGGCGCGCGCGGCTGCGGTGATGCGCGGCAGGATGCAGGTTGCCACGAAACGCCGCCGCCATGCCTGAAGCTGTTGCAGAGGATTGTCCGCCAGGGGCTTTAGCACGAAGGCGTAAAAATCCTCTACCTGCAGCCGGCCTTCACGGTAGTCGGCTGAGAAGTGCGCTCGTTTGGTTGTGAAGCGCTTGGCATCCACCACGCCTTGTTCTGCAAGATAGTGGTACCAGAGAACGTCGCTGTCGCCATCCAGCAGAGTGTGATCCAGGTCGAAGAGCGCGAGTTGCACCGTGGAAATCCGCAAGTGTTGGCAGGGCGGCAGGTTAAAGAAATCCAGGGACCAGCACAACCATGTGAGTTTGCCAGCGCCCTTGTATCTATGGAACACTGGAGGCATGAGCGTGTATGCGGCTGGAATTGCGGGTGGGCTGATCGATGCGCAGGGTTTCCGTGCCAATGTAGGCATGATCCTCGCGGATGGGGCCGGCCGGCTGTTTTGGGCGCGGCGCACGGGCCAGTCCGGTTGGCAATTTCCCCAGGGGGGTATCCAGGAACATGAAACTCCCGAAGAAGCACTGTTCCGCGAGCTCGGTGAGGAAATCGGACTGGGATCTGAGCACGTACAGATACTGGGCTGTACCCGCCGCTGGTTGAGATACCGCCTTCCATACCGCTATCAGCGCCGCGATCTGGTGCCGTTGTGCATCGGCCAGAAACAGATCTGGTTCATGCTGCGTTTCACCGGCAATGACACGGCAGTATGCCTGGATGTCAGTGCCATGCCGGAATTCGACAGCTGGCGTTGGGTGGATTACTGGCATCCACTGGAGGAAGTTATCTTCTTCAAGCGCCGCGTCTATCGGCGGGCTCTTGCGGAGCTGGCGCCGCTGATATTACCCAATGACGCGCCGCTACCGACACCGTGAACCAGGATGGCGACTCCAATTGAAATTGATTCCAGCACAGTTATTCCCGCAGAGTGAGGCATCCACGAGCAGCGATTAAGGCCGAATGTGGCATTCGTCGGAATAACGGGTAAATTGGGGCTTCCCTGAAATTTTAATCCCCGGCCTCGGCCGCAAGCCGCAGTAATGCTTCGCCGGTCAGGCGGTTGATTTTCCAGGTTTCCATCATCTGCGCGCCCAGGCGCTGATAAAAGCGGATTGCGGGCGCGTTCCAGTCGAGCACCGCCCATTCGAAGCGCCCACAGTCACGTTGCACGGCCAGGTTCGCGAGATGCGCCAGCATCTTTTTACCGAATCCTTGGCCGCGGAATTCAGGCTTCACATACAGATCTTCCAAATACAGTCCCGGCTTGCCGACGAAGGTGGAGAAATTGTGAAAGAACAAGGCGAAGCCAATTACGGCGTTGTCCAGTTCCGCAATGATGCATTCTGCCACGGGCTTTTCACAAAACAGCGCGGCATACAAATCGCGCTCTGTGGCAACGACTTCGTGTCCGAGTTTCTCATATTCAGCCAGTTCGCGGATCAGACCCAGCACAAGTGCTGGTTCATGACTACGTACTGGGCGAATATGCAAGCGGCTTTGTTGTGATGACATATACGGATTTCAGCGGCGGAATTGTCATTGTAGCTGAACTACACGGTAACCCTGCTGCCGGGTAGTGGGCGGCTACCGGGTCAGAAAAATTCGTATTCCAGCCGCAGCACGAAGGCCCGGTCAGGCGCACTGCGGTTGGCGCCTAACACCACGCCGGCGCTGTATTCCAATTCGTTGCCTTTGGCGCTGGCTAGCTCCCCATAGAACACCGGGCCAATCTGATAAGCGTTGTCGTGAGGGCGCGCGTATACCTCGACGCCCGGCGCGAAACCGCGGTACCACTGATAGCTTAGGCTGTAGGCGCTGCGGAACGCATAGCCGCGGCTCGCGCCTGCGCCGACCGGCTTTTCCCAGATGAGATTGAGCCGGTGCACGAAACGTCCGGCGCGCTTCTCCATGAGCGGGCCGAACTCCAGTACGCTGGTATCGCCGGGCTGGGTCTTGTACTCATAGGAGGCGAGCAAGCCCAGGTCTGCCCAGTATTCGCCCGGTGCCGTGAGCTGGAAGAGATTCTCGAACTCCCGGGCGACCAGCGTCTGCGGTCCACCGGGGACGTGCTGGTAGACACCGAAATATACCTCGGGTTTCCACCAGGAAGTGAAAGCATGGGCCGCGGAGAACTGGTAGGCGTACTCGCCGCTCACTGCCGGGCGGCTGTCCTGGAAACCGTGGCCGAGCAACTCCAGTTCACTTTGGCCTTGCACCACGTAAGGCGAATACACGAAGAAATCATCTGCCTGAGCCTCTGGCAGACAGAGTGTTAGGCAGACGCCAAGTAATACCCCGCTTGCCAAAAGGATACTGAAAATCCGCTTCGGTTTGGGAATCGTGGGTATTGTCCTTGTCCAGGTTCTCACGTAGTTCTCCAAATTTACCGGCAAAAGAACCTTTCTGATTTATCCGGGTGTAACAGACGCGAGCAGCGTTTAAGGGTCGGTTGGACTGATATCCATTTGGCTGGGCGCAGCTGGTCGGGCCGGTGGTGGACGGTGTTGGTGTTTCACGGCTTGCATGAGTGACAAGATCGTGACTAGTGCGCCGGCATAAAACACCAGCTCGATGCCGGAGGGCCGCGCGATGTAACCGACAAGGATATGCAGCAACTGGCCCAAGATGCTGCTCTGGCTGAGAATGTGGGAGGTGTTCCACAGGCCATTACCCAGTGCCGGTAACAGGCCCGCCTGGTTGAGAAAGCCGGCCGCCTGGGCGGCGAGTCCTGCGGTGAGCAGCAGGATCAGCCAGCCGGTGACCGTGAAGAAATAACGGATAGGGATGAACAACAGGCTGCGATAGAGCAGCGCGCCCACCAGTACGCCGGCTATCAGGCCCGCGAAACCGCCGATGCTCATGCCGAATTCATGCCCGCCGCTGGCGGCGATGGCCCATAAAAACAGCACTACCTCCGAGCCCTCGCGCATTACCGCGGTGAAGCACACCACCAGCAGCGCCGCCAATGTTTTATTGCCCGTCTGGACCGCGGCACCCACTGCCTTGATTTCACCCGCCAACTTGCGGCCGTGACTGCTCATCCAGATGTTGTGCCAGGCGAGCATCACCACAGCGATCAACAGGATCACTGCATCCAGCAGCGCCTGTCCGGTACCGGAAAACGCTTCGGCGATGGCTCCGGCGAACAGCGCTACCACACCGGCGCCAAGTGTGCCCAGCACAACGCCACCCAGGACCCACCAACCACGATGGGCGATGCCGCGACTTGCGCCCAGCACAACGGCGATTACCAGTGCCGCTTCCAGCACCTCACGAAACACAATGATGGCAGTGGCGAGCATATGTCAGTGAGCGGGATGAGTGGCGGGTTCGGTCACCACTACCCAGCCTTGGGCCGCATGATTGAAATCATTGAAGAAGTTATAACGGCCGGGAGAGAGGGGACCGATGAAGACCGTCACCGAACTGTGCCCCGGCACCACCACCTCCCGGGAGAGGTCATAGCTTTCGAATTCCGCTGGCAGGCTGTCCTGATTGTGGACCACTAGTTTGATCTTGGTGTCGACGGGTAGGGGGAGTTCCTGGGGGGTGAATTGCTGGTTGTGAATAACGAGCTCAACCGTGGGGGACTCGGCAAAGGCCAGCACGGGCGCGGTAAGCGCCACCAACAGGGTAAGGGAAGAAAGCCCTAGGGACATGCGGTTTCCTCGATGAAAACGACAGGTAACCCGGCCGAAGCCGCTCAATGCCTCGTTTTAAATGCGAGTAATTCTCATTTGCAGATAAGTATATAGCCCTGGTTTTGATATTGTCAATAATTATCATTTGCATTAATGCAATTAGCAGCCGAAATCCTGTCGTACCCTGCCGCACAGGCCGCGTATGCACAAAGCGCCTGATCCATCCGCTATTGGGCTAAGGGGTTATCGGGCGGGCTGGCGAGTTGCAGACAGTTGCCTTGCTACAGGCGCAGGCCAGTTTTATAGGGGGGCGAGGACATCCGCAAATCATAAAGCGTCGGAGATGGATATGGCAGCGCTGCTGCGCGAAGTAATCGCCTATTTCAGACCCAGAATTCCCGCAGCAATTGTTTTGGATATCCCTCGACAGCAATGATTAACGTCCAAGTGACTGGAAGTCCAGCTGGAGCTTAGTCAAGCGCTGCGCACCGAAAATTATTCCCAGGAAAACCTGAGACCTAAACCACACGTTAACAAAACAGCCCGAGTAGCGGGCACGTTTTTGTGTGCGGACCGCAGTACGACTCAGAACAGTTTCGGCTTTACCACCACCAGGATGACGATGGCTATCAGCAAGAGCGCCGGAATCTCGTTGAACCAGCGGTAAAAACCCGGGCTGTGGCGGTTAGCACAGTGTTTGAAATCCGTCAGCAGCTTGTGGCAATAGACATGGTATAGAATCAACAATGCGACCAGCGCCAGTTTCACATACAGCCACAAGGGCGGTGGCAGCCACCAGTCCAGCAGCAGCCAAAGGCCGAATATGACAGTACCGGTGGCCCCGATGTTCATGATGATGAGCAGCCGTCGTTCCATGACCTCAAAGCGCCGCAAGCTTATCTCGTCGCTTGCCTCGGCATGATATACGAACAGCCGCGGCAGGTAGAAAAGTCCTGCGAACCAGGTGACCATGAAAATGATATGAAACGCCAGAACCCACACCATCAACGAGACTCCATCCTGACCACATAGGCAACTTGATTACCGCTGCCTGCCAGAATATTTGGGCGAATGACAACTGATCATAAAAGCCTGTAAGGCTTGTTTGCATGCTCGTAATCTGATTATCGTCAAATTGTAGCAGTAAGTAGGCAATCTTCGTGTATGTCAAGGTAGTCTAGAGTCCGGTCAACGGGTACCATAGCCGCGTGTCCGTTCCAAGCTTGGATTCCGATTAGATGCTCAAAAAACTTGTGGTTAGACATCACCAGCCATTCAAGGTATGGCTCGGCGCAGGCCTCGCCGTTGCAATTATTATCATTCTCATTCTCTCGGCCTTTTTTTATGGTGAATCCCGTGCCGGTTATGATCGAATGGCGGCGGCCAAACTGCAGGACAGCATCGAAGTACTGACTCAGAAGAATTCACAATTGCAAGAACAGATCGTGGTGTTACAGAGTGAACGTGACGTAGATAACTCGGCGCGACAGCAGGTGCAACAAACCTTGGAGGCGCTCCAGACAAAGCTGCTCAATGTGCAAGAAGAACTAGCCTTCTATAAAGGTATTGTTTCTCCTGTCACCGGTGAGGAAGGTTTGCGCGTGCAGAGTCTCAAGTTTACGCGTGGCGGCGCGCCGCGGTTATACCACTATCACCTGGTATTAATTCAGGTGCGGACCAAGGAATTCATGGTTACGGGTAACGTTGATATAAAGATATACGGCAACGAACGGGGCAAGCCCGTGATTCTCGATGCGCGCAGTATCGCGCCCAAGGGCAACCCATCGTTCAACTTCGCTTTCCAATATTTCGAAAACCTGGAAGGCGACGCGATTTTTCCCGACGGTTTCACACCTGGCAGGGTGGAAGTCACGGTGATGGAAAACGGTCATGGGCCGGTTCAGCAGAATTTTGCATGGCAAAGCATAAGCGGTTAGGAGGTAAGCAAGATGTTCAGTGGAAAAAATCCGCGTCCCTCGGTGCGTATAGATACACTGGTGGGGCGTAATACCGAGATCGATGGTGATTTGAATTTCAGCGGCGGTTTGCACGTTGACGGCACCATCCGCGGCAATATAAGTGCCGGCAACGGCCCTGAATCCATGCTCAGTCTGAGCCAACATGGTGTCATCAAGGGTGAGATCCGCGTACCGCATGTGACCATAAACGGCACCGTGGAGGGTGATGTATACGCGGAACAACGGCTTGAATTAGGGGCCGAAGCCCGGATCACGGGCGATGTGCATTACAACCTCATCGAAATGACCGTGGGCGCCACCGTGGACGGCAAGATGGTGCACAAACCCGCCGGCCCAATATTAGCTCTGAGCCATCAGAAATCCGTCGAGGAGAGTGTACCCGTCAATCCACGGAATACCGGTGTTTGATTGGAGTATAATTTTGCTTATTGACTGAGGGTCGCGAACGAAATTTTTATGGAGGCTCAATTGCAAAATCCGTCGCTGGTGTTCACCACTGCCGCCGCGCACAAGGTGAAGCAGTTAATCGAGGAAGAAGGTAACAACGCCCTCAAGCTGCGCGTATTCGTCAGCGGCGGTGGCTGCTCCGGCTTCCAGTATGGTTTTACCTTTGACGAGAATGTGGAAGAGGGTGACACTCAGGTGCAGAACGAGGGCGTCATACTGCTGGTGGATCCCATGAGTTTCCAGTACCTGGCGGGAGCGGAAATTGATTACTCGGAAGGCCTGGAAGGCGCGCAATTTGTCATCCGCAACCCTAATGCCACCACTTCTTGCGGTTGCGGTTCATCGTTCAGCGTTTGATTCAGCCGGCATTGCGAAAAATAACAGGCACCCGGCGCCCGTTGTCACTTACGCGGGATAAACTGCCCCCAAAACCGCTGGCCGGCGCGCGCCGGTGACCGCGGGTAAATTGCCGGGATGCCCAGCAAGGGTTTCCCGCGCCAGCCAGGCGAACGCCATGGCTTCCACCCAGTCGGGAGGGATGCCGAAATCGCCGGTGTTGACCACTGTGCAGTGTGACAGATGAATGGCCAGACGCTCACATAGATAGGCATTGTGGACACCGCCGCCGCACAATAATATCCGCGTTGTACCCGGTGCTTGATGTATGACAGCCTCGCTGATGGAGCGCGCAGTTAATTCACTGAGCGTTGCCATAACATCCGCTGATGTAAGCTTTGTGTTTGCCAGTCTTTCCGCCAGCCACGCCTGATTGAAATATTCGCGGCCAGTGCTTTTCGGCAGTGGACGATGGAAGTACTCGTCCGCCAGCAGTGCCTGCAGCAGTGCTGCATCGACACGGCCGGATGCCGCGAATTTGCCGTTCTCATCATGGGGTTTATGCAGGTATTCGTGGCTCCATAGATCCATGAGCAAATTACCGGGGCCGGTATCAAAGCCGTTCACCGCTCCACCTGTAGCGGGCAACACGGTTATATTGGCGATACCACCGATATTCACCACGACACGTGTTTCCAGACGATCCGCGAACACCGCGCGGTGAAAGGCTGGCACCAGTGGCGCCCCCTGACCACCCAGTGCCACATCACGACGGCGGAAATCCGCTACGGTAACGATACCGCTGCGCGCCGCGATGATATTGGGATCGGCAATCTGCATCGTGAACGGGTGCGGGCCGCCGGGACGGTGCCGCACGGTTTGGCCGTGGCTGCCGATGGCATGAACCCCACTGGGTGTAACCCCGGATCTGCTCATGAGCGCAAGCGCCGCAGTGGCAAACAATTCGCCCAATTCGGTGTCCAGCCTGCCCAGCTCGTCTATGGCATCGCCTTGATAACGGCCACCTGCGAACTCCAGCACATGCGCACGCACGGCCGGCGGGTAGGGCAGGAAATGGCTGGTGTGCAAACGTGGCGCCGGTGTGAATTCCACCAGCGCGGCATCCACGCCGTCGCTGCTGGTGCCGGACATCAGGCCGATGAAGTAGTCACTCACGTCTTAATTGGCTCGATCCGCGTTCAGTGAGCGGTACTGACCTTGCCGGTGCTGTTGCTGGCGGCGCTGGCAATGCGGGTTTCACCACCGTTGCTCATTTCCGCCAGCAGCGTGCTAAGAGTGCGGGTAAAGTCCGGCCGGTATTTAGCCAGCAGAGGTTTGGCGCTTGGCAGTTTCACGGTACGCGGGTTGCGTGGAACGCCGTCCATCAGTATTTCATAATGCAAGTGCGGCCCGGTGGCTTCCCCGGACATGCCCACGTAACCGATAACCTGATCTTGTTTCACACGGCTGCCATCGTGCAAGGCGCTGCGAAAACGCGACATATGGGCGTACAGCGTGCTGTAGCCGTCACCATGGTTGATGATGATGCAACGGCCGAAGCCTTCCTTGCGGCCGCGGAAAACGATGCGGCCGTCTCCGGCCGCCATGATGGGCGTACCGGTAGGCGCGGCGTAATCCACTCCATAGTGGGGGCGCACAATGTGCAGCACCGGATTCATGCGGTGCAGGCTGAAACCCGAACTGATCCGTGTGTAGACCAGCGGCGCACGCAACAGCGTCTTGCGGACATTACGCCCATCGGGCGTGTAGTAACCCGTGTGACCAGAAGGGTCGGTGAAGCGTGCGATGCGGTAGGTCTTGCCCAGAGTCACGAATTCGGCCGCCAGAATTGGGCCATCGGTGATCGCCTCATCCTGGCGGTGGATTTTCTGATACAGCACCGTGAAAGAATCACCGCTGCGGATGTCGTGGGCAAAATCGATGTCCCAGCCGAACAGGTGGATCAGTTGCATGATGACTGGATCTGACAAACCCGCACGCGTGGCGGCGTCGAACAAGGAGTTCTCGATGACACCGTGGGCATAGGCAAGCGTGATTTCTGTGGGGATTGCGGCGATGCTGGTTTGGTAACCGGTTGCCGTCTGCGCCACTTCCAGCTTGTGGGCATCGTCCAGTTTCATACTGAGGTTGAGTATCCGCCCGCTGTCATCATGGCCGACAGTGATCACCTGACCGGGATGTATGTGTTTCAGACGGGTGGTGTCGCCACCCACTGCCAGGATGGCGCGCATGTCGGCAGAATTCAGGTGATGTTCCGCGAACAACCGTCCCAAAGTGTCGCCGCGGCGCACCATCAGCTCTGTGGTTTCAATACCGGTTCCGGTAACGCTCTTGGTTGCGGTGGCTGTCGCGGATACCGGCTCCGGATTCGTGTCTTGCACAACTTTGGTAGGCGAGGTTGCTGCTGGCTGGGCGGAGGGGGCAGCAAGCGCAACACGGCTGTCATGGCCCGCGCTGAGTGGCCCGCTGAATAGTTGGAATACGCCGCCGCTGGCCACGGCCACTGCCAGCAGCAGCCAGAAGCGGCGACGCACCTGCGGCCGACGTACACTTTCGATGTACGCCTCTCCGCTTGGCTTATAATCCACTCTGAGTTGACTGCTGGCTGCGGTCACGATCCCCATCCGGTATGCGAAGCCGGGTAACACTAACTTGCCGGACCTTGGTGGTCAACCCTAAAACCATGCCAAATCATGGGGATAAGTGAAAAATCTCCCTTGGTTCTAAGCTTTACGCGGCTATTTTCAGGAGAACTGGGCATGCCGACGCCTGCTGACGCACTGGCGGAGCTCCGCCGGGGCGCCGACGAAATCCTGCTTGAAGCCGAGCTGGCCGAACGCCTCAAGGGCGGCCGGCCGTTGCGGGTCAAAGCAGGTTTTGACCCTACCGCGCCGGACCTGCACCTCGGCCACACCGTGCTCATCAACAAGCTGCGCCAATTCCAGGACTTTGGCCACCAAGCGATTTTCCTGATTGGCGATTTCACCGGCATGATCGGCGATCCCAGCGGCAAGAACATCACTCGCAAGCCGCTGACTGTGGAGGAGATTACGCACAACGCCCAAACCTATAGAGAACAAATTTTCAAGATCCTCGACCCCACTGCAACCCGCGTCGAATTTAATTCCCATTGGATGGAAAAACTGGGGGCCGCCGGCTTGGTGCGGCTCGCCGCCAAACACACCGTGGCACGCATGCTGGAACGGGACGATTTCAGCAAGCGTTATGCCGCCGGTCAACCCATTGCCATCCACGAATTCCTGTATCCGCTGGTGCAGGGTTATGATTCGGTGGCGCTCGAGGCGGATGTGGAACTCGGCGGTAGCGATCAGAAGTTCAATCTGCTGGTGGGACGTCAGCTGCAGGAACACTATGGCCAGAAGCCGCAGGTCGTCCTAACCATGCCGATACTCGAGGGTTTGGATGGTGTGCAGAAGATGTCCAAGTCTCTTGGGAACTACATCGGTATCAACGAACCGCCGGGAGAGATGTTCGGCAAGCTGATGTCCATCTCTGATGACCTGATGTGGCGATATTTCGAACTCCTGAGTTTTCGTCCGATGAGCGAAATCAGGAAATTCAAGCATGAGATAGCAGAAGGTGCCAACCCGCGCGACATCAAGTTCCGGCTGGCGGAAGAGATCGTGGCGCGTTTCCATAGCGTCGCCGCCGCGCGTGCCGCACAGGTGGAGTTCGTGGCGCGATTTCAGAAGGGGGCATTGCCGGAAGCTATACCGGAACACGACATCTCCGCCACTGATGACTACATGTTATTGACGGAGTTGTTGAAGCAATGCCGGCTGGTAGTCAGTGCCTCCGAAGCCAATCGCCTGCTGGAACAGGGCGGAGTGCGCGTGGGCGGCGAGAAAATTTCCGAACGTGGACTGAAACTCACTGTTGGCAAGACCTACGTGCTGCAGGTGGGTAAGCGCAAGTTCGCGCGCGTACATTTACGGCGCAAGCCGAAATAATTCACATATCGAGGCTAATTCAGCCAGCAACTGTTCCCGCAAAGCGGTGCGCGCATACCAGTTAAACGCTTGCGCATCGTTTTGCAGTACTCCACGGCCGAGCATGCAAAGATCCGCGAGCCGGCCCTGAGTCATGTGAGCCATGGGATGTCCCTAATCGGGGCCGCCACGTTGGTACCAACGTGCGGCTTCCTGGAAGGCATTGGGCAGCAAATGCACCTGCGCATGGACATGCTCGAGCGTCACTTGCGTTTCGGTAAACCCGCCAGCGCCGATTTTTTCAGGAGTTCCAAGCCCTCGGTGAATTCCGCCGTGCCATAGCGGTTGGCAGCCACCAGTGCTTCACCACTCTTAAATCAGGTTCCCGGCGTACTCACGCAAGTAGTGTAACAAAGGCCCGGTATGCTTGGTGCGTTTCTGTCGGTGGAGTAATCTGTAGGTCCTTTTTGAGGTACAGGCATGGCATTGGTTGGCAAACACATTTTGCTGGGCGTTACCGGCGGCATCGCGGTGTATAAATGCCCGGACTTGGTGCGGCGTCTGCGGGAAATGGGCGCCGAAGTGCAGGTGGTCATGACCCAGGGCGCGCAGCGCTTTGTGACGCCGCTGACATTTCAGGCGCTGTCCGGCCACAGTGTGCGCACGGAACTCTGGAACATGCAGGCCGAGCACGCCATGGGACATATCGAGTTGGCGCGCTGGGCGGATACGGTGCTGGTGGCGCCGGCCACCGCCAGTTTCATGGCGCGGCTTGCCCACGGCCATGCCGATGACCTGCTGACCACACTGTGTTTAGCCACCGAAGCGCCACTCGTCATTGCACCGGCCATGAATTGGGTCATGTGGGAGAATCCGGCTACCCAGGAAAACATCCAGCGGCTTGCAAACCGCGGGGTGCGGTTGTTGGGTCCGGTTTCGGGTGAACTGGCAGAAGGCGAGATAGGCATGGGCCGCATGCTGGAACCGGCGGAAATCGTCGCTGCCTTGAAGGGTGAGAGCAGCGTGCCGCTCAAGGGGCTGCGTGTATTGGTGACCGCCGGGCCCACGCGTGAACCCATTGATCCGGTGCGCTACGTGAGCAACCGCAGTTCAGGCAAAATGGGGTTTGCGGTGGCGCGCGCCGCCGCCGAAGCCGGCGCCCAAGTCACCTTGGTGAGCGGATCAGTACAGCTCGCGACGCCCAGGGATGTGCGTCGCGTGGACGTGGAAACTGCGGCACAGATGCGCGCGGTGGTCATGCGTGAAGTGGTGAACACCGAAATCTTCATCGCCGCCGCGGCAGTGGCTGATTATGCGCCAGTGGTAGCGGCCCGGGAGAAAATCAAGAAGCGCAGTGACAACCTGGAACTGAAGCTGGTAAAAACACCGGATATTCTGGCGGAAGTGGCTGCGCGGGTACCGCGGCCATTTACCGTGGGATTCGCAGCGGAGACGCAACGGCTCGAAACCCATGCGCGCGCCAAACTGGCGAGCAAGCGTCTGGATATGATTGTCGCCAACTGGGTGGGTCGCGGCCGCGGTTTTGACCGCGATGACAATGTGCTTTCTGTCTATTGGAAAGATGGCGCTGTGGGTCTGGGCGCCGGGCAAAAACTGGAGTTGGCGCGGCGGCTCATCCAGCTTATCGCCGAGCACTATCCAGGACATTCCTGAATTCATTAACAAGCTAAGTCTATTAATTTAGCGGCTGTCTGCAATGGGCTGTATGCATACTATAAAAGTGAAGATTCTGGATGCGCGTATCGGCAAGGAATATCCGCTGCCCGAATACGCCACCGCGGGTTCCGCCGGCCTGGATTTACGCGCCTGTCTCAGGCAACCACAGACTCTGCAACCCGGCGACGTCGTGCTGATTCCCTCCGGCATCGCCATCCATATTGAGGGTACCGGTTACGCAGCCATGCTGTTGCCGCGTTCCGGGCTTGGCCACAAACACGGCATCGTGCTGGGCAATCTCGTGGGGCTGATTGATTCAGATTACCAGGGAGAAATCATGGTTTCCTGCTGGAACCGCGGCCGCAGTGATTTTATCATCCAGCCGGGGGAACGCATCGCGCAGATGGTTATCGTACCGGTGGTGCGCGCACAGTTCGAGATCGTGGCTGAGTTCCATGAGAGCTCACGTGGCGCCGGTGGTTTTGGTCATTCCGGTCGCGCCTAGCAACAGGATTGTCGCTGTGTCGGCGTGTTCGCCGGGATAGCAGCGAATGTACGCTGAAGTTCAACTGCTGCCGTTGGAGGGATTCTGCCCGGTCAGTTGCTGATAACGCTTGATATACGCGGTGTAGCGATCATGAACGGCCTGTTTCTCCTGTTGCTGCTTGAGCAATAACTGCTGATCAATAGCCAGCTGATCTTGAGTGTCGTCCAGGTTCTTCTTCAGGGCAGCAGGCAGCGGTTTGTGGGCATGGGTCAGTTGTGAAGCCTGCCGTTGATAGTTTGTCAATATACCCTGCAAACCACTGATGGAACCATTGATCACCTTGATCTGCGAATTTATGGCGGCGAGCCGGCTGTCGCGGTCACGCTCGATATCCGCGACCGAGGTGTAGGTGTCCAGCAGCATCTGATCGTTGTCGCGCTGCGCTTGTTCCTGCTTGGCTTTGGCTGCTGCCTCAGCCTTGGCTTGTTTGTCCTTGGCAATTTCTTCTGCGGTTTTGGGGGCAGCCACTGTCTGGACAGTGACACCCTCGCTGTTGAGCACTTCCAGTTGCTGATTGGCATATTCGGGCGGCACGCTGCTGCCGTAATGTACGATGCCGCTCTTGTCCACCCATTTGTAGAGTTTCGGTGTCTTGTCCTGCGCCAGCGCGCCTGCCATGAGGGTCGCGGCGAGAATCGCTGCCAGGACGAGTGAAAATGGTCGTAGTTTCATGTGGTTAATGCCAAGCGTGTCTGGCACATTTGAGTTCAAAGTATAGCATCGCCCGCGGATGAGTCTCTAACAGGTTGTTGAGAAACAACCTGTTAGTCGGATACCGGGAGGTATCCGCATTTTTCAATCAGTCCAACTGATTGAAAAATGGAGAAAACCGGAAATCGCATTTTCGGTTTTCGAGTCAAAAAAGTGCCACGGATGGCCTTTTTCAACATCTTGCTAAGATTCAGGCGCCATACCGCCGGTGGTATTCCTGCAGTTGGACGAGGCAGGCGGCCATGCCCGTGCGGCCCTGCAGCCAAGCGATGATGTCCTCAAGCCGCGCGATACTGGCCACTTCAATAGCTTCGGTGTCACGCAGCTCAGCGATGGCGGATTTCTTACCCTGGCCGCGCTCCTGGCGATCGAGTGCGATCACCAGACCCGCCGGTTGCGCACCGGCGGCGCGGATCATGGACAGTGATTCGCGCATGGCAGTGCCGGCGGTGATCACGTCATCCACAATCAACACCCGGCCTTGCAGCGGCGCGCCTACCAATAGGCCGCCTTCACCGTGGTCCTTAGTCTCCTTGCGGTTGAAGCTCCAGGGCAGGTCGCGACCGTGATGCTCAGCCAGGGTCGCGGCCGTCACGGATACCAGCGGGATGCCTTTGTAGGCAGGGCCGAACAGCATGTCGAACTGCATGCCGGAATCCACGATGGTACGGGCATAGAAGCGCCCCAGCGCTGCCAGTGCCGCGCCACTGTTGAACAGCCCGGCATTGAAAAAATATGGGCTCCTGCGGCCTGACTTGAGGGTGAATTCGCCGAACCGCAGCACCCCGCGGGCGAGGGCAAATTCCAGGAATTCGCGCTGGTAATCCTGCATGGAGGGATTCCGGTAATGGCGAAACGCTCGGTTATGATACACGCTCCTTTCCCGGGGTCAGGTATGCGTGTCATCACTCTGAACGTCAACGGCATCCGTTCCGCCGCCCGCAAGGGCTTGTTCGAGTGGTTGCCGCGGCAGCGTGCCGAGGTGGTGTGCCTGCAAGAGACCAAGGCACAGGAAGATCAGCTCACCGATCCAGCGTTCCGACCGGACAAGCATCATTGTTTCTATTTTGATGCAAAGAAGAAAGGCTATGCCGGCACGGCACTATTCACCCGCACTCATCCGGACGAAGTCATTACCGGTTTCGGAGTTCCGGAGTTCGACAACGAAGGCCGTTATTTGGAGGCGCGTTTCAAGCATTTGTCGGTGGTGTCTTTGTACCTGCCATCAGGTTCCGCCGGTCCCGAGCGGCAAGCGTCCAAGGACCGTTTCCTGAAAGTCTTCATGCCGTATTTGAAATCCCTGCGGCGCAGGAAGCGCGAATACATTTTATGCGGCGACTGGAATATCGCCCACAGGGAAATTGATCTCAAGAACTGGAAGAGCAATCAGAAGAATTCCGGATTCCTGCCGCATGAGCGCGCCTGGATGGATGAGCTGCTGGGGCCGGCCGGCTTCGTGGATGTCTTTCGCACGCTGGATTCACGTCCCGAACAATACACCTGGTGGTCCAATCGCGGCCAAGCCTGGGCCAAGAACGTGGGCTGGCGCATTGATTACCAGATAGCCACGCCTGGACTCAAACATGCGCCAAAAAAAGTCTGCATTTATAAAGAGCAGCGCTTTTCCGATCATGCACCGCTGATCATGGATTACGACTGCACACTATGAATATTCCCTTGAAAGCACACGCGTCGAAGCCGAATTCGTTTACGGTACTGGTGCGCACCTGCTGGAACCGCCGCATCGGCATCACTTTGCTGCTGGGTTTTTCTTCCGGGCTGCCCTTAACGCTCTCCGGCAGTACCTTGCAGGCGTGGCTGGCCACATTACACGTACAGATCTCCACCATCGGTTGGTTTGCGCTCGTGGGCTTGCCCTATTCTCTCAAGTTCTTGTGGGCGCCGTTTATGGACCGCTACGTGCCGCCGTTCCTGGGCCGGCGACGTGGTTGGATTCTACTGGCGCAATTGATACTCACGGTGATACTCGCGGGGATGGCATTCACCAACCCGTTGAGCCACGCTTGGCGTATGGGGATACTGGCATTTGCATTGGCCTTTGCTTCCGCATCCCAGGACATCGTCTATAACGCCTATTTCACTGATATTCTGCGGTCCGCCGAACGCGGACTGGGCGCGGCCGTACAGGCGGGTGGTTATCGGCTTGCCATCATCGTGGCGGGTGCACTGGTGTTGATCCTCTCGGACCGTATCGGCTGGCGTAACAGTTATTTGTTAATGGCTCTGCTGATGCTGGCCGCTGTGGTTCCCACTTGTATCGGGCCTGAACCGGAGAACAAAGTAGTGCCGCCGCGAACGCTCACGGAGGCCGTGGTAACCCCTCTGCTGGAACTGGTAGTGCGCCGCGGCGCTTTGTGGTTGTTGCTACTGGTGGTGTTATACAAGTTTGGCGATTGGTTCTCGGGGCCGCTTACCAATGCGTTCCTGATTGAGGGATTGCATTTCACCGCCACCAATGTGGGTGTAGTCAACAAGGGATTCGGGATCGCGGCTACGATCGTGGGTATCTTTGTGGGCGGCGTGCTGATGGCGCGCTTGTCGTTATTCCGGTCTTTATTTTATTTTGGCACCCTGCAGGGCGCATCCATACTGACCTTCCTGGTGCTGTCGCTGATCGGCCACAGTTATCTGGGACTGGTGGTGGCCGTAGGCGTTGAGAACCTGGCCTGGGGCATGGGTACGGCAGCGTTCATCGCCTACCTAATGGCGCTCTGCGATCACCGCTACACGGCATTCCAGTTCGCTTTGTTGTCGGCGTTGGATTCAATTTCACGGGTCTTGTTGGGGCCACCGGCCGGTTATGTGGCCCAGAATGCCGGGTGGAGCACGCTGTTTATCGTGAGTGCGCTGCTGGCAATACCGGGACTGGTATTGCTGGTGCTGCTGCGCCGGCGTATTGACGACACTGAATTCCGCAACGCGCCGCGAAACGCCTAACGGCATGTTTCAGTGCAAACGCCCCTGGGGTTTTTCAAGTTGGTTCTGTATGGCCACGGGGGAGGCATGATGCAGGATCATGCGCCAGCCATCCTGGGTGAGCTGGTAGATATTGGTTGCCACCATCGGCTGGCGTTCGGCGCTTTCCCCGGGCACGCTGATGTATTCATGAAGCACGTGCACGGCCAGCAAGGCATCCTGGGTGCGGCTGACTTCCGCCAACCGGAAACGCAGGCCGGTGCCGCCGCGGAACATTTCCGTCCAGGCGGCGCGCACCGCTTGATGACCGGTGATTTTCGGCCCCACGGGGTGCACGCAGATGACCGAATCGCTCGCCAGCCACACCGTCATCATGGCCTCCGGATTGGAATTGGCAAAGGCCGTGTAAAATGCCGTTTCAGCTTCGTCGGGGGTGGCGAACATAGTGTGACCATTCAGGATGGAGCGTTGACGATAAAAGAAAATTCCAAGGCTTGCAAAGTATCCGCTTGGCCGTGAATATGCCGGAAAGCTTACGCCACGTCATCTGTCCGCTGACGGATATCCCCGACCCGGGTGCGCTTGGCTTCTCTCCTCCGGGCGCGCGTTTTCCCGACGAATGGTTCCTGGTGCGTCGCGGCGACTCGCTGCATGCCTATCACAATCTTTGTCCGCACGCCGGCAACTTCCTCAACTGGAAAGCCGATGTCTTCCTGACCCGGGACAAATCACTCATCATGTGTGCGGCCCACGGCGCGCTGTTTGATCCCGCCAGCGGTGTATGTGTGGCCGGGCCGTGCCCAGGACGTACACTCGAACGGCTTCCAATCGCGATTGAGGAGGATATGGTGGTGGCGTATTTCAACCGCGATGACTGAGCGGTTTATGACTTCGCGAGCTTATTGATCCAGGTGATCGAGAGGATTCGCCCACAACTCATGTTGATCCGCCTCCAGATCCACGCCGTAATCCTCGCGCTCGATGTCCAGCGAGCCGGACCAGTCTTCCGGTGGATCCGCCGGCTTGGCCCGCAATTCTTCCCAGTCATCCATGTCCAATTCTTCCAGGGTGCCATCAAAATATTGCACGCCGATGGTACCGTCCTCGTCGTCCACGGTCACCACCTCAAAGGTGACACCCTGTAGATCAGCGTACCATTCCCCGACAGCAGGTTTTAATGGTTCAGATTCCATAACACTTCAAATGGCAATACGCTCCATCCCAAACGTTGCTACCCTGCAAACAGCCGTGCCGTTGAGAATGCTGGCGGCTGTGGTGCCGGGTGAGGCACCGGATACTGATACCGCCGAACATCTCGCGGCACGCGTCTATGTTATAGAACCAGAATTCAGGTAAAGCAAGTGGGGATGCCCAGCGCGCATACACAACGGCATCAAGGTCCGATACTATTTAAGAACGAGTCCAGGTTGCATGGGTAGTTGTGTGTAAACATTCACAATTTAGCGTACAGAACAAGCCGGTAATGCTGGAAAAATTCGTCAACATGTTCATCGTGCTGTTCGTGGTGGTGGATCCCATCGGTGTCACCCCTATGTTCGGCGCGCTAACCCGTGGCGGCGGTCTTGCCCACCGCCGGCGCATGGCCTTCAAGGGTACGGCGCTGGCCGCCCTGATTCTGCTGATCTTTGCCTTCATCGGCGACTGGCTGCTCAAGGCTCTGGGAATATCCATCCCGGCCTTTAAAATCGCCGGCGGTATCCTGTTGTTCCTGATCGCCATTGACATGGTGTTCGCTCGCCAGTCTGGCGGGCGTTCCGCCACCAGCCGGGAAGAGGAGGAAGCGCGTTTCAAGGAGGACATCTCGGTATTTCCGCTGGCTTTCCCACTGATCGCCGGCCCCGGCGCGCTGGCCACCATTCTGCTGATGGTGAGCGAGGCCCGCGGGCATCCGGTATATTTTGTCGGCATGATCGTGGTGTTGCTGCTGGTGCTGGGGATTACATTGTTGTGCCTGCTGCTGGCAGGACGACTCATGAAACTCCTGGGTGAGACCGGCGCCAACGTGGTGGGACGCTTGCTCGGCGTGATCCTGGCGGCGCTAGCGGTGCAGTTTGTGATTGATGGCGTGCGCGCGGGGTTCCTTAGCTAGACGGCTTCCATCCTTGTCCCCTCTCCCTCTTTCAGGAGAGTAAGGAAGGAAGGGGGTATTCTTGTAGGCCGGTAATTCTTTGCCGACATTTCCAATGCACGACTTTTCGCCGCCATTTATTCAAGATAACGGGCTTCCGCGCCCGTACGGCAGGTGACTTTTGTTTCGGCAAAAGTCACTAAAACCATTCCCCCAGAGCGCGGGTTGCTACGTGACTTCCCTGCGCACTGCCTTCGCTCGGGGCTTCGCAGCCGGTGCATCCCTGCACCGCTGCTGAGGCTCGCCATCCTGGCTTCGCCCATGCACCGTGTGTGCTGCGCCGTTCGGCGGACTCGACAGGGATTCCAAGCGCGCCTCTAAACCTTGCTGGTTTCATTAAATACGCACTTTAGCTTACGTAAGTTCCTTCAACTTTGCTGCTGCTGCCGCTAACGGATTGCAGCAATTTCTATTATTTCGTGTCATGTGGCGTCTAGCCCGGTGGTTTCAATAGCCAGCACAATGAAAGTTTCTGGTAGATAATCAGTCGAAATTTGCTGGCGGCTAGGCCACTTATACCGAAACACAAGGTAAATGATGGCACCGAGCACCGAGAGGATTGCGAATGTTCCCATGCACGTGAATGTATTCAGAACGAATGATTATTTCTAAATAGCCACCATGTTACGGCTGCAGTTGAACGGACAACTGATTCGGATCGCCACCGTCTTTGAGATATGTGGCAAGCTCTGCATCCTGCACAGCAGCGGCAGTATCACCAAGTTTTGTATCCATTTGTGACAGCTTTTTCAAGTCCCGCACTGAATGCGTGCGGTCATACATGGAAAGTCGTACGTCAAGGGCGCGTTGCAATTGGTTCTTCGCGGCATTCCAATTTTTCTGTTGCATCGAGAGGTCGGCCCATTCTTCTAGGGTCGCGGCGATACCGGGTCGGTAATAGACCGCACGGTAGGTGTTCAGGGCCTTTGCATATAAGGCGGTGGCTTGCTGGAGGTCGCCATTGTTACGTGCCGCCATGGCCTGGAGCCATTGATAACGTGCAGTGCTGAGTGCGTCCGGGTTTTTGCCGAGAGTCGCGCCCAGCTTGCCCAGCCACGCAGTCGTATCGGCTGATTTAAGATCGAAGGCAGTTTGCGTGCGTGCGAACAGCGCCGCTTGCCGGATATCGGCGGGCGTGGTCGGATCGTTGAGCAGTGCATCCAGTTGCGCCGCCGCCGGCTGAGTGTCGCCGGCCTGCATGTCGGCGTATGCGATCAGAAGTGCAATGTGTGGCCCGAGAGCGGCGAAATTTTCATTGACGGCGAGCTTGTCCGCTTCGCCGAGATAATCACGCGCTGCCATGTATTCACCTTGACCGAGCGCACTATCGGCAAGATCAATCAGCACGTTTAGTTCGCCGGCACGCGCGTCCACGCTGCGGTATTGAGCGAGCGCACGCGCAAAATAATTGCGCGCTTGCGTGTAATCGGTGTCCTGGTAGGCGCGCATGCCAAGCGCCATGTCATTCTCGCTGTCCATCACCACAGCCGGTTGACGCGTGGGCCGGCTGCCGCAAGCCGTGAGCAGTAGTGCCAGTAGCACGCCAATGAAAACAGGCAAATGGGGGCGGCTATGCCGGTCGCGATTTCGGAGGGATCGCGATGGTGACCACCGCTCCCACAATTGAAGGGCGCTTTTGTCAGTCATTGGGTGGATGCACCGGTGTGATCATCGTGTTCGATTGTTTGGGCACGGAGGAAGAGATCGGCCAGGTGTTCTGGATAGCCTGCAGAGTCTGGTCGGTGTTGTCGAGGATCTGACGGGTGCGTACCACCATGTCCGGCAGCGCCTGCAACTGGTAGTTCACGGTACCCATGGTGGTGTTGAGTTGGGTAACCAGTTTACGGCTCTGGGCAATGAGCGCCGGCAGATCGGCGGATGCGGCATTGGCGTTGCTGAGCAAGGGCTGAACGCTCTTTAAGCTCGCCTGCGTTTGCTTGAGAGTAGCGGCCAGGGCTTGCATGGCGGCAGCGGTACTCTCGCCAGTGGTCTTATCGTAGATGAGTTTGCCGGCGGTGCCCTGGCCGGAAACCACCTGCGCGCTGATGTTGCGCAGATTGGCACTGACCGCCGCCAGATTGTTCACCACTTCTCTCACCTTGCGCGGGTCTATCTGCTGGCTCATTTCGTCGATGCGCGCCAGTGTGGTCTTCACGTTTTCCAACACCGGCGCCACCTGCGCAATGATCTGGTCCAGTGACAGCGGCTCCTGCAGCGGGAGCGTGGCCCCGTCCGGGATCAGGGCTTGATTTGGGGAACCGACACTGATGTCGATGGCGGAATTACCGAGCAGTGACAGCTTGCTCAATTCCGCGTGCGAATCCATGCGTATTAGCCGGTGGTATTTTTCCAGGATTTTCATGGTGATGGCGATGCGGTTGTCGGAGGTGACGGCGATGGCGCTCACGTTACCCACGAACAGGCCGGAAGCCATCACCGGGGTGTCGGTGTTGATGCCCTGGGCATTCTGCATATAGGCGTGCAAGGTAAATTTCCTGGCAAAAAATCGCTGCGTCTGTTGGTTGAACAACAGCGCGAAAAACAACAGGGCGATGGCAAATATCACAAAGGCACCCACCAAACGCTCGCGCGTCGTATAGGACAGGCGGTGGATGTAATGCACGCGGCCTTGCGGAGGTGTTGTACTCATGATTGTTGACTCACTATGCGGCCGCGTCCAGGAAAGCACGCGCCTCGGCCAGTGGCGCCTGCGCGAATGCCTGCCAGCTGTCAAATTTCCACACCCCTTGAGTGTGAACGAAAACGATATCGCTGGCATAGCGCTTCACGAAACCCAGGTTATGAGTGGCCACAAATACCGTCATGCCGCGTTCACGGGCCAAGCGTTGGTAAATGTCTGCTTCGCGCCGCCGGCAAGCATCGTCGGTCATGTGAAACGGTTCATCCAGGAATAGCAGTTGCGGTGAGAGCATGAGACAGCGGCCGATGGCGAGCAACAAACGCTCATGCTGGCTGAGATGGGCGGGCAGGGCATCAAGGCTGCCGCTATAACCCACGAACTCCAGCGTCTCTTTGGCGCGCCTGCGTATGCTATCGGGTGTGCCCAGCCGGTGATAGAGCGCTGGCAGCATAACGTTATTGAGCGCATCCACTACCGACAACAGCGGGGCGCCCGCGGAAATGAATGCGGCCTGACAACGCAACTGGCGCCAAGCCGGGGTGTCGCGATTGGGGATATCTGCTCCCAGGAGACGCAAGCGTCCGGCCGCCGGCGGGTTTATGCCGGCGAGGATGCGCAACCACATGCTTTTGCCGCCGCCACCCGGCCCCACCAGGCATACAATGCGCCCGCCCACGGTTTCCAGATCAAGGTTGCAAACCCTATCGCCGCCGCCGAACGACCGCAGGCCCGCAGCGACGATCAGCGTATCGCCATTCATCGGGAAATGATGGCCAGCAGGCCATCCATGAAAAACACCAGTACCAGGCTGGTGACGATGGCGCGTTGGGTTTGCTGCGGCAACTCCGTGGGCGAGGTGCGCACGCGCAGGCCGTGAAAACACGCGGTCCCGGCAATGACGATGCCGAACAACAGGTTCTTGAGTGCGAACACAATCAGTTGTTCGGGCTGCAGAACGGCGGCCAGACGCCCCAGCTGATGGGTGTACTGTACGGAAGAAATCAGGTTATCCAGCAATACCCCTCCGAACAGTGCAATGGCGGCGAAATAAATCGCGAGGGTGAATTGCGCTACCGCCGCTGCCAAAATCCGCGGGGTGACAAAGAAGTGATTGACGTTGATACCCAGCAGCACCAAGCCCTCGACTTCGCCGTGCAGTTTCATGGCGCCTATGTCCACGGTCATGGCGGAACCGGAGCGGCCAATGAGCACGATGGCGGTCAGCAGCGGTGAAAGCTCCATGCCAATGACATTGGCGAGCATGACTTGCACGCCGTGCTCATTTCCGAGTGTCTGACCGAGGGCCAGAATCTGGGAAGTGATGGACACGCCGATGGCGAGGGCCAGCAGCGTGACGACCGGCAGCGCATCAATACCCGTGAAAATAATCTGGGAAAACAGCGTTTGCAGGGTCGCACGATTGAAATAATTTTGGTGCCCGCCGCGTTCACGCAGGGCATTGATGATGAAGCTGGCGAGATCCAGCAGATATGCCCCGACACCGAGACTGCGCCGTCCGGTCCAGCCGAGCAACGTTCCGACCCCGCCGTTATCCCCGTCCGCCATAATCACTTCTCCCAACTGGCCACAGCCTAGAAGAAGGCCGGCCAGCCCGCAATGGCTAGGACCTTATAAAGCTGAGATCGAATACCGAATGACCGAGGCCGATACCTCGACGTTCAAATTTGGTGAGCGGCCGTGTCGGGGGTCGCAGCGCGTAGCCACCTCCGGCAGCGGTGTTGGTAAAGTCCGGGCTGGCGGATACCACCGTCAGCATCTGGGCGGCGTACTCCGGCCAGTCGGTGGCCAGTTGCAACTGGCCACCGGACTTGAGTTTCCGTGCCGCCAGCGCCACAAACTCCGGTTGCACCAGGCGGCGTTTCTGATGGCGTTTCTTGGGCCAGGGGTCCGGGAAGTAAAGCAGCAGCGCATCGAAACTGTCATCCGGCAGGCATTGGTGCAATACCTCCACCGCGTCGGCGCACGCCACGCGCACGTTATTGATCTGTTCAAGGTCCAGCGTCATCAGCAGCTGGCCCACGCCGGGACGGTGGACCTCGATGCCGAGAAAATCTTCATGTGGATGCTGGCGTGCGAGTTCCGCAAGCGTAGCGCCGTTGCCGAAGCCGATTTCCAGCGTACGCCGTGCATGGCGGCCGAAAATTCGTGGCAGATCGAAGGTCCCGGCGGCCGGGTCAAGACCGTATTTTGGCAGTAGACCTTTCAGGGCGCGCTGCTGAGCGGCGGTAAGGCGGCCCTGGCGCAACACGAAACTGCGTATAGCGCGTCGGGGTTCTAGGGATTGCATGCCGGGAATTGGTTGTGCGGTGCAGTTAGTGCCTGCTCAAAAGAACAACCCTTCGAGAGGCGATGACGCCGACGCAAAACGCTTTCTCGGAATACGTCCGGCGAGGTAGGCTTCGCGTCCCGCCTGGACGGCTTTTTTCATGGCGGCGGCCATGAGCACCGGGTTCTTGGCGTGGGCTACGGCGGTGTTCATGAGCACGCCATCACAGCCGAGTTCCATGGCGATGGCGGCATCGGAAGCGGTGCCCACGCCCGCATCCACCAGGATTGGGACGCCTGCGTTTTCGACGATGCTCAGTATGTTGTAGGGATTGCGGATGCCGAGACCGGAGCCAATGGGCGCCCCCAGGGGCATGACCGCCACGCAACCCAGTTCCTCGAGTCGTTTGGCAATCAGCGGATCGTCGCTGGTGTAAACCATCACTTGGAAATCTTCCTTGATAAGAATTTCCGTGGCCTTCAAGGTTTCGGTGACGTTGGGATAGAGGGTTCTCTCGTCGCCCAGCACCTCCAGCTTTACCAGCCGGTGATCGTCGAGCAATTCCCGCGCCAAGCGACAGGTGCGCACCGCTTCATCGGCGTTGTAACAGCCGGCGGTGTTGGGAAGAATCGTATATTGTCCCGGTGGCAACACCTCCAGTAAGTTCGGCTCATCTTTCCTTTGCCCAATATTGGTGCGACGGATGGCAACCGTGACAATTTCCGCGCCACTGGCTTCCACCGCGCGCCGGGTCTCATTTAGGTCCTTATATTTGCCGGTGCCGATAAGCAGGCGCGAGCGGTAGACTTTGCCGGCGACCGTGAAGACATCGGTGGATGGAGTGGATGGCTTGGGTTGTGTATTCATCTGCATTCCATTTAACCTGCGCAAGCGATTAATTGTTCTTGGTGGGGGAGTGACCCCGGTTCGCGATTCAGCCTTGCGGTTGACTGGGTATTCCGCAACGTCATCGCCCTCAGCCTCCGCCGATGGCGTGAACGACCTCGATTTTATCGCCGCTCTTGAAATAATAGCCACCGTGGGTACTGCGCGGTACGATCTCACCGTTCACTTCTAGAGCGATGCGTTTGCCGCCGAGCTCCAGCCGTTGAATCAGATCCTGGGCGGTGAGCGTTTCGGCTATGTCGGTAGCATTGCCATTGACGAGAATTTGCATGTCGGCGCACGTTGGTAGCCCGCGATGGCCAATTTTAGCGCACTCACGCCGCGCGTGTCGGGCGTTTGACAGGTAAATGAGTATCGTTAGAATGGGCGCTGCCCGCGGGTGTAGTTCAATGGTAGAACTGCAGCTTCCCAAGCTGCTAACGTGGGTTCGATTCCCATCACCCGCTCCAAATTTCCCAGCACCGTGATGCGCCATCCTAGGCTTGACCACCGCCCGTATCGTTCGTCGCCCAGACGCTCGATCTGGATTGAATGCCAGCGGCGGTCGGGTTTGAGTGCCGGCTTGGTCCATCGCCGGCCGCAGTTTTTAGAGGTTCTCGGCGGGTGGTGACTTCGCTACCGGGGCAGTTCAAACTGTTGGATGTAAGAGACACAAGCCAACCAAATTCGAGTCACCGATAAATAGGTGTTGCCATGCCGACCAAGCCGAATTCAACCGCCAACCCGGGCACAACAAAACTCATCGCAAACCGGCGCAAGCCCCTGAAGATCATCGCTATCAGCATCGCGGTGGTCATCGCGCTGATTATCGTCATCGCGATCGTGTTGCCGTTCATCATCAGTCCTAACGATTTCAAGCCACGGATCGCGAAACTGGTGAACGACAAGACCGGCCGTGAACTCAGCATGCCGGGTGATATCAAGCTATCCATTTTCCCGTGGTTGGGCGCTGAGATCGGACCCATGTCTCTCAGTAATGCACCCGGTTTCGGGAATGCGCCTTTCGCCAGCATCAACGAGACCGATGTACACGTGCGCTTCTGGCCGTTGCTGCGCGGCCATATCGAAGTCGGTACGATCAAGCTCGACGGCTTGGATCTCGACCTGGAGCGCGACGCCAATGGCCGCAATAACTGGCAGGATATCCTCGACCATCTGAAGAACTCGGGATCGTCGGCGCAATCTCAGGGCAATAACACTAGGTCCAACGCGCTTGCAACCCTGCGTATACAGGGCCTGGATCTCAGCAACAGCGGCTTGCGCTGGCGCGATGCCCAGAAGCATCAGCAATATACAATCAGCAATCTCAACATGGACATGGGCGCCTTCGCATCCGGAATACCACTGCGCCTGAACACCGATTTCGATTTCACCGGCACTAACCCATCGCTTACCGGGCATGCCTCCTTCAAGGGGACGGTGATCGCGGACCTGACTAAAAAGATTTATACCCTCAGCAATGCCAAGCTCGATCTTGACGCCGATGGCGACGCGGTACCCGGTGGTCATGTCAACGCGGAGCTGTTGTGGCAGCAGGCGGCGTTGAACATGGATGTGGGCACGGTGGCGCTCAACGGTCTATCGGCAAGCGCCTATGGCCTTAAGGCACAGGCGGATATGGAGGGTGAAGGACTGTTGAAAGACCCACACTTCAACGGCAGTCTTAAATTGGCGTCGTTCTCACCACGCGCAGTGTTGCAAGCTCTGGGACATGGGGGACTCGCCGATACCCGCGATCCGCAGGCGCTGACCCAGGCTTCGGGCTCCCTGAACTTCATCGCTGCACCCGATTCCGCCAGCGTGCAGAATCTCAACTTCAAACTGGATGACACCACCCTCAGCGGCACCGCCGCCATCAAGGATTTCAAAACCAAGACTCTGACGTTCAACCTCGCTCTCGACCAGGTCAACGCCGACCGCTATTTGCCGCCACAGAAAGCCGCCACCGCAACCCAACCGCGCGAAACTACCGACATCAATAAGGTAAGTATTCCGGTGCGCACTTTACGCAGCCTGAATCTTGATGGCCAACTACAAATCGGTCAACTCACGCTGCTCAATGTCCATGCCGGCAACACGGAAGTGAGCGTCAGCGCCCATCAAGGGCTGGTGCGCATCAATCCCCTGACCGTACAGCTCTACGGCGGTGCGCTCAGCGGCACGGCGCAGATTGACGCCAGCAGCGACACCCCCATCGTCACGGAAGATCTCACCCTGCATAACGTACAGGCCGGTGGGCTGGTGCAGGATCTATTCAAGGTCAATCGTCTGAGCGGCACCGCGAACCTGCACATCGCAACGCGCGGGCTCGGCCCCACGGTGGGCGAAATCCGCCACACCCTGGAAGGGCGTATGAACTTTTCCTTCAAAAATGGCACCATCGAAGGCCTGAATGTCTGGGATGCCATCGACCGCGCCTACGCGCTGGTGAAGCATCTGCCGCCACCACCACCGGCCCCCAAGCGCACCGAGTTCGCCGATATGCACGGCAGCGCGACCATCAACCACGGGGTGCTGGATAACCGGGATTTTGCCGCCAGCCTGCCGTATATGAATCTCACGGGCGCAGGCAAACTGGATCTGGTGGAACTTACGCTGGATTACCGCCTCACGGCACGTCTCACCGGTACGCCGAAACTTGGCGCCCGATCGGATCTGGGCGGGCTGGCTGGCAACACCATTCCAGTGCGTATCAGTGGCACCTTGTCCAATTTGAGCGTACGGCCCGATTTGAGCGGCGCGGTACGCATGCGCGTGGAAAGTGCAGTCAACAAGAAAAAAGCAGATCTCAAGGGAAAACTCAAGAATAAATTGCAAGATATCCTACATCCGCCTGGATAACTGAGTGCCATGTCCGTGAGCATAGCGAGGCTGGGGTGCGACGTACATTCCTGACGATGCTTGCGGTGGTGTGGCTGACTGGCAATGCCTGGGCAGCGCAATTCCACTCGTTCGAGGTTTCCCAAAATAACGGCCGTTATCAGTTGAGCGCCGATATCTACCTCGCGGCTCCGCCAGCCCAGGTGTATCAAGTGCTGACCGACTACAATCACCTCACGCGCCTCAGCGGCGCTATTCGTCAGAGCCGCATACTGAAACAGATTGATGCGCATACTTATCTGGTGTTTGTCGAAAGCCATGCCTGTGTGCTGTTCTTCTGTCACAACATCAAGGAGACCCAGCGGGTGATGGAACTTACACCCCGAGAGGTCGTATCGGAAGTGATACCTGAGGGCAGTAATGTGAAAATGTCTTCTTCCTCCTGGCGCTTGGAGCCAGAAGGTGACGGCACGCGCATGCACTGGGAGGTAACCTTTGTCCCGGATTTCTGGATTCCACCGCTCATCGGTCCGTTCTTTATGAAAGGCGAGATGCGGGCGCAAGGCAAATATATGGCGGAGGGCGTGGAAAAACTCGCCCGCGAGCGCGCCCACTTGCCGCCGTTGGTGGAGACTGACAAACATGCCGCGTCAAACCAAACCCAAGCGCCCTGAATTCAAACTGGCGCCGCTGCTGCTGCGCTGGTACCGCGCCCACGGCCGCAAAGACTTGCCGTGGCAGCACCAGCCGACGCCGTATCGGGTGTGGGTTTCGGAAATCATGTTGCAGCAGACCCAGGTGAGCACCGTAATTCCCTATTACGGGCGGTTCATGGTGCGCTTCCCCGATATACGCGCGCTGGCCAACGCGCCGCTGGATGAGGTGCTGCATCTGTGGTCGGGGCTGGGGTATTACGCCCGGGCGCGCAATCTGCACCGGGCCGCCCGTATCCTCCGCGATGAGTATCGCGGAACATTCCCGGCGGATTTTGAAAGTGTGACCGCGCTACCCGGTATCGGCCGTTCCACCGCCGGCGCCATCATGGCGCTTGCCTACGGCCAGCGCCATGCAATCCTCGACGGCAACGTGAAACGCGTACTGACGCGCTTGCATGGCATCAAAGGCTGGCCGGGTGAGGCGGTCGTCGCCCAAAAACTGTGGGCTCTCGCGCAACAACACACACCGCCGCAAGCCGTGGCTGTGTATACCCAGGCCATCATGGATATGGGCGCGACCCTGTGCACCCGCAGCCGGCCGCGCTGCGATGCTTGCCCGGTGGCGGCAGATTGTCGCGCCCACGCTTTCGGGCGGGAGACGGATTTCCCCGCGGCGCGTCCGCGCAAGACGCTGCCGGTGCGCCGCACCCGCCTGCTGCTCATCACTTGCAACGGCCGTGTGTTGCTGCAAAGACGTCCACCGGCCGGACTCTGGGGCGGCCTGTGGGGCTTTCCGGAAATGCCGCTGGACCAGAACACTGTGGACTGGTGCCGCGAGCATCTGCACGTACGTGCATATTCACCTGACCCCTGGCCGGTTTTGCGGCACACCTTCAGCCATTTTCATCTGGACATGCAGCCGCTGCGACTGGAGGTTTCAGAACCCGCCGGTATCGCTGATGATGCCGACCGCACGTGGTATGACCCCAGGGCGCCCTTGCGCGTCGGCCTGGCGGCGCCGGTGAAGAAGCTTATCGGACAATTGCAGAATCAGGCAGGAGAACCGCGGAATGACACGCACCGTCAAATGCGCCTTGCTGGGTGAAGAGCTCGAAGGTCTGGAGCGTCCACCCTGGCCGGGCGAGCTCGGCCAGCGGATCTTCGAAAACGTTTCCCGCCAGGCCTGGCAGCAATGGCTGCAACATCAAACCATGCTGATCAACGAATACCGCTTATCCGCCCTTGACCTCAAGGCGCGTAAGTTCTTGGCGGAAGAAATGGAGAAATTCTTTTTTGGTGGTGGCGCAAAGAAACCGGAAGGTTATGTCTCACCTTCTGACTGATTCTTTTTGAAGTGAATTATTTTTATGAGTCGGTAAACAAGTACAATACTGACGGCTACGAAAAAGATAAAAAATAATATCCCCACCAGTAAATAACCGTGTAATGCAGCATCGAGACCGACCGCTGTGCACGCACATAGGGTGATAAAGCAGCATGTCAACCACAGGCCATCTATCCACAGGATTTCGTTTGCCCAATACTGTTTCCAAGCGGTGGAAGGTAAATCTTCAAGTGGGGTGAGGTCAGTGGACAGCCAGTTCAAAAAATGCCAGTGAACGAAGAAGCCGAATAAAAACTCCACGAAAAGAAGAAGAATGACCCAAAGGAACTTGTTGTACAGGATAAAAAATAAAAAAATCAATGCAAAAGAGGTATTCGTCAATAATTGATAAATAAAAAGCCAGAAAAGAATATGCTGTGCCTTTGAGTGGTTGATTTGATACCAGGTTTTTTGGCCATGAAAATAGAGCGATCCCTGTGTATCCCGACGAAAGTAGCGTGATTTCCCCAGGACATCTCTGCTCCATTTTGATTTTTTGGCCATCTTAATTTGGTATTAGGTATTGAACGCTAAACCAGCGGCGGTCGTCGGTCCATACCTGTTTCACAGCAAACCCTGCTTTGGCTGCCAGCGCCGCGAAGCCGGACAGGGTATGTTTGTAGCTGTATTCCGTGACGATGCATTCATCTTCACGGAAACAGAAGGATTCACCGGCAATCCGTACTGACTGGTTGTCCAGGCTCACCAGGTGCATCTCGATGCGGCCTTCGGCCTCGTTGTACACCGCCAGGTGACGGAAACGGCTGAGGTCGAAGTCGCTCTGTAATTCACGGTTCAAACGCCGCAGCAGGTTGAGGTTGAAGGCCGCGGTGACGCCGGTCTGATCGTTGTAGGCGCGCTCCAGCACGTTCCGGTCCTTGCGCAGGTCTACGCCGATCAGCAGGCCGCCCTCGGGGCCTGCCAGCCTCCGCAGCTGCTTGAGCAGCCGGATCGCCGCAGCCGGCTCGAAATTGCCGATGGTGGAGCCGGGGAAATAGATGACCGTGCGCACGGCAGCACGGCGCGGCGGCGGCAGCGCGAACGGCTGACTGAAGTCCGCACACACCGGCAGGACTTCCAGTTCCGGATACAGACGGTTCAGGTGGTCGGCGGCGGCCACCAAGTGCTCGCGCGAAATGTCCACCGGCACATAGGCGCGGGGCTGGTGCAGGTGATCCAGCAGGAGCCGGGTCTTGAGACTGCTACCGCTGCCCGGTTCCACCAGCAGAATCCGCGGCCCCAGGGCTGCAGCCATGTCGGCTACACGGGCTTCCATGATGCCGAGCTCGATGCGTGTTAGATAATATTCCGGCTGCTCGCAAATGGCATCAAACAGTTGTGATCCACGCATGTCGTAGAAGTACTTGCAAGGCAGGATCTTCTGCGTTGCGTGTAAACCGCTGAGAATTTCTTCGCGCATATCGGCTGCGCGTGGATGGTAGTCGTGCAGGGTAAGCGAAGGCGTTTGGGATATCTGCATCTTAGGCATCCTGCGCAAGCCGCAGTCCCGAAAACTGCCAGCGCTGCTGTGGATAGAAGAAATTACGGTAGCTGGCGCGCACATGCTCGCGAGGTGTGGCGCAGGAGCCGCCGCGCAGCACCATTTGATTAGCCATGAACTTGCCGTTGTATTCGCCCAGCGTCCCCGCCAGCGGCTTGAATCCCGGATAGGGGGTGTAGGGACTCATGGTCCATTCCCAGACATCTCCATACATTTGATACGGCGGTTCGGCCACAGCGGATGCGCCGAGCGGATGGAAGCGGCCCTGTTCCATGAAATTGCCCTCGATGGCTCGGTCGGCGGCCAGCGTTTCCCATTCCGCTTCCGTCGGTAGGCGCGCACCGGCCCAGCGGGCAAAGGCATCCGCCTCGTAATAACTCACGTGGCACACGGGTGCGTGGCTATCCAACTCGCGTTCGCCTCCCAGGGTGAATTCCGCTGTCATGTCCTGATTCCAATAGAGCGGCCGGTTCCAGCCCTCCCGCTGCACGCTGGCCCAGCCGTCGGATAACCACAGCGCCGGCGCGCTATAACCGCCGGCGCGGATGAATTCCAGATAGTCATTGTTGGTGGTTAACCGGTTAGCCAGGGCGTGGGCCTGAATGAATACCCGATGCCTGGGGGTCTCATTGTCAAAGGCGAAATCGCTGCCCGCATGGCCGATAGGCAACAGACCCTCGGGACAGGGAATAAATTTCAGCGGTAAGGCGGACGTGGATACCGGCGCCGGCAGTGCACGCCATCGGGGTTGAAGCGGATTGCGCGCGAACAGGTGTTTGATGTCCATGAGCAGCAGTTCCTGGTGCTGCTGTTCATGGTTTAGCCCAAGTGTCGTCAGGTACGCAAGCTCCGGCTCGCGGCCGCGCGCGTCCAGGAGCTTATGCATATGCTCATCCACATGCGCGCGGTAGTGCGCCACTTCAGCGACGTCGGGTCTGGACAGCAGGCCGCGCTCAGACCGCGGGTGCATGCCTCCGACAGTGTAATAATAGGAATTGAACAGATAATTGAACTGTGGATCGAACGGCCGATAGTCCTTGAGGTACGGTGCCAGCAGAAAGTGCTCGAAAAACCAGCTGCTATGGGCCGAGTGCCATTTCGCCGGGCTCGCATCCGGCATGCTCTGCAGCGCCATGTCTTCCGGCGTGAGACTGTGGCAGAGCCCCGTGGTGACATCGCGCACCTGTTGATAGCGCAGTACACGCTGCGTGCAGTCAAAGACCGGCATCGGCTGGGTACGTGGGGCGATGTTCATGCGCTACCGCAATTTGTCTCTTTTCCGAAGCCTAGTCGCCGCATCGGTATCTGTCAAAATACAGTCAATCCCTTGACCCGGCGCCAGCCTGCCGGTTTAATAGCGCCCCCTGTTTTGTTTCCTGCACTCAGTTTCTGGACAGGTAGCTCAGTTGGGTGAGGCAGGTGCTTCCATCGAGATGCCAGTGGCATCTCGATCCGGCCGAACGCGAGGCAGGGATGCCGAGCTGGGAGTGTCACAGGGACGTATCAGTGTTGAGGTGTGTCGCAAAAACGAGGCCAGGTAGCTCAGTTGGTAGAGCAGCGGACTGAAAATCCGCGTGTCGGTGGTTCGATTCCGCCCCTGGCCACCACCTTAATACACTGCAACAGACGATGTGCGTGGCCACGTTGAGTGTGGTCAGAATTTATTTGGGCGGAATCGAACGGTTAAATATCGGTGGTTCGCACGGCACGCTTCGCTATCCCTGCTGTGCGTGCCTTCCCAGGGCAACCTTCCTGGTTGCCCGCTCAGCCGTATCGGCCTCGCCCGCCCCTGGCCGCCATTTACGTTCAATCGATTAATATGCTTTTTTACCAAGCGTCAATCAATTTTCGATGGCGGAATTGAACGCCAGTTGAATCGGTGGTTCGCCGGCGAGCTCCACTATCCTGCTCCTCTCGCCTTTCCGGGGCGGCCATCGTGGCCGCCCGTTCGGTCAGACCAAAGCTATGCTTTCGTCTTATAGCTTCACCCGCCCCTGGCCATCATTTATTTCTGCCGTCTGTGAATGAGCAGCCGTGTGGTGGTTCGTGGAGCTGTCGTGGAAGCACACACCGTTCGCGGCGCAGCTATTTTCAATGACTGGCGATGGGCCGCGCGCTGAAGGACGGCGCTGTGAGCCGTGCACCTTTATAGGCCTTGACTTCCCCAAAGCGGCGATGCTGTTCCCAATCTTCACGCGCCGTCTGGATTTCCCCCGCGCTGCGTGCCACAAAATTCCACCAGATGATAATGGGCTCCCCGAATGGCGCGCCGCCGATCAACACCGCGCGTGCCGGATCTTTCGTGCTGAGTTCGATCCCGCTACGCTGGGTTCCGAGGTAATGCAGTGCGCCGGGGATCAGCTGTTTGCCTTCGAGCCCGATTTCCCCGTTGATGATAACGAGCGCGTGCTCCCAGGTGGGATTCAGCGGCAGGCGCATCTTGGCGTTGGCTTCAAATTTGAGTTCCGCACCCACCAGCGGCGAGAACGCGCGTGCCTTGGAACGCTGGCCGGCCAGTTCGCCCATGAACAGGTGTACGCGTCCGCCGCCCGGCTCCAGCACCGACAGGTCTTTGTAATGATCAAAACTGGCCGCCCGCTGGCGTTCCCGGTCGGGCAACGCCACCCACAGTTGCAGGCCATGGAGTTTTCCCGAATTCCGGGCCGGGGTTTCCTCCGCGTGAGCGACGGCGTGGCCGGCGGTCATGAGATTCAGCTCACCGGGGCGTGCCATGCCCGTGCAACCCAGGCTGTCGTTATGCAGTATTTCCCCATCGAATAACCAGGAAACGGTTTGCAGGCCGATATGCGGATGCGGTGCCACGTCCATGGCCTTCCGGTTACTGAAGGACAGAGGTCCGTAGTGGTCGAAAAAACACCAGGGGCCCACCAGACGGTGTTGCCGGAGCGGCAAGGCGCGCACCACTGTGAGGCCACCGCCCAGATCCGCATCGCGGGCGGGATAACTGACGACTTTAGACCCAGGCGTCGGCTGAGTTTCGAGACTTTTCGGTTCAGGCGATGCCGCAAGCTTGCTCATAAGGGTTCTCCCGCTGAAGGATTCCAAGCGTAGCACTGGGCACGGGGTAACCAGGGCATTAGTGTGTACCCGTTTCCCGCGGCATTGCCGACGGAAGCCCGCAGCCTTTGGCATACCGGCCACTATTCCCCAATACCCGCTGACCTCATGCACTATACTGAAACCCGAGGATAGTATCGGATGACGGAGCGGCTGACTGCAGAGGCGGGTACCCATGATCACGGTTTTAATCGCGGATGATCACAGCATTTTCCGGGCAGGCTTGGTCAAGCTGCTGCAGACACTGGCCGATGTCCAGGTGATCGCAGAGGCTTCCAGTGGCAGGGAGGCGGTGGAATTGGCCGTCAAGGCGCATCCGGACATTGTGATCATGGACCTGGCAATGGGTGAGATAAACGGACTGGACGCCACCGCGCAGATACATGCACAGCATGCTGACATACGTGTAATCATTCTGTCCATGCATGCCAACGAAGAATATGTGGCGCAAGCGTTGAGTTCCGGTGCTTCCGCCTACGTATTGAAAGAGGCGACGCCGGATGAACTTAAGCTGGCTATAGAAGCGGTTTCGCGCGGCGGTATTTTTTTGAGCGCTGCCATCTCCAAGCGCGTAGTGGAAGACTATTTTAGTCAAGCCGCGGGCAAGCCAGGCTACATACAGCACCTGACTCCGAGGCAAAAACAGATCCTGCATCTGATCTCGGAAGGCAAGAACGTCAAGCAGATCGCTTTCGAGCTCAAAGTGAGTGTCAAGACCGTTGAGAGTCACCGCGCGCAACTCATGGAACGCCTGGGAATTCCCAACGCTGCGGCGCTCGTGCATTATGCCGCGCGGCTTTCCCCGCTTTCAAACAAGTAAGCGCGGCGCAATCGCTTCATTTAAGACAGCGATCAGTAATTGATGGTCATCACCAGGGACTCGGCCGGTGTACCGTCTGCTTTGCTGCGCCGGAGAGGCATTTGGCTATAAACGGGTATTACCTGGGCCGTGCCGTTACCCACGCCGGCTACGCTTTCGGAGTCTGTAGTGTTGTCAGAACTGACCCTTGAGCCGAAACTCACGGCATAGGCGGTATTTCTGGAGCAGCTCAAGGTCACCGCACCCCGGGCTGCGGTGCTACTCGGACTGGCGGCCGGCGTATCACTGGCTAAGTTCTGCATGCCGATGTGGCATTCTCTGATGACGTTTACGGAAACCACGAATTGCCCTCGGCCGGTATTCGCCGAGGCCGCGATAGGCATTAGTCCCAGTGTTACCGACAAAGTTAACAACAGCCAAAAAAGAGAATGTCTGGGCACCTGGCTTTCCTCCAAAGATGCACATGTGCGCAAGTTCGCGATCCCGAAACACAGGGCTCTTTATTTTATGGAGGATGGAACCAGAGGCCGGAGGTTTTATCGGAGCGTGGTCGCTGCCGAAGGTCTGCTCGCGGTGGTTCCGCCATCCTGGGGTCCGGGCCCTTTAGATCGGTGACTTTGCGTCCCCGCCTTTTAACGGGTTGGCCCTTAAAATCGCAGGGTCATTTATAGCAAAGGGGGCCGGGATGCACAGTTGGGCAATCCCCGGAAGTTATTAGGGATTAATCTGGTAGGGACTTAGGGAGCCTTTGTAAGGCCGGTGGGATACTGGTTCATGGGCGGCGGGATTGTGGTTGCGGGCGGGTGAATTTCCGCGGGTGCTAACCTATCAGCGTTATCGGGACTGTAATCATTCAAAAAATGAAGACTGCCGAATGAAATTAATCTGGCCTGCGAGTCTGCGTGCCTCTCTGTTGGCTTTGGTGGTGATATGTATCCTGCCAGCCATGGTGCTCGCGACCTACACGGCTATTCAGCGGTATCACACTTCAATCAGCTATGCCTATGGTGTTAGCAGGCTGGCGGCCGATGCGATCGCCGGCCGCTATCAGAGTCTGGCCTCGAAGAGTCATGACCTGTTATTGGTCGTGGCGGCATTACCCGCAATCAATGCCCCGGCCGCGGAGTGCGGCCGTGCCTTGGCAGCGCTACGCGCGCACATGCCTGCGTATGACAATCTGGACGTGATTTCCCAGCACGGCGATGTTGTCTGCAGCGCAGTGCCCTTTACCCACCCCGTCAATGTGTCCGACCGCGGCTGGTTTAAGCGTGTGATGCTGACACGCAGATTTACCAGCGATGTGATCCCGGAGGGTCGTATTACCCATTATGGGCTGCTGATTTTCTCGATGCCGCATTTTGACGGCAAAGGCAACCTCATTGGCACAATAAACGCAGCGGCGTCACCTCTGACATTGGAGCCCCCCACTGACGAGATAAGTTTTTCCCACTACGCCCAGATAACGATATTCAGCGCCGATGGCACGGTGCTGATGTACTACCCAAGGGCGCAAGGTTTCACCGGCAGCAATCAATCACGAGCTGCTTTGTTCAAGGCAATACAAAGTTCGAAGCGCACCCTCAATCGCGCGCTGCCTGGAATTGACGGAAAGATGCGGTTTTACGCCCTGCGGTACCTAAGTACTGATGTAGCCGGAGCCGGAATTTACATCGCCAGCGGCATAGATGAGGGCTTCGTAAAACGTCTGGCTTTTCTGCCGCTGGCCCGCGACTTGGCGATCATTGCCGCCATTATGCTGTTTATTCTTGTGTCTGCCTGGTGGTTTTCCACGGCATTTGTCACCCGGCGCGTACAACCGTTGTTGCAGACCTTAGGGCGCATCGGCGCGGGTGAAGTGGGTGCGCGCACCGGTCTTGCGGAAAGCCCCGGGGAAATCGGAGTCATTGCCCGTGGCGTGGATGGCATGGCAGAGAATCTGGAGGCGCGAGTTGCGGCCCAGCGTGCCGCCGAGAGCGCCCGCGACACCAGTGAGGAACGCTATGGGGAACTGGTGGAACGGTTCTCCGACACCATTATGGTACGGCGCAGCAACGGCGATCTGACATTCGTGAATGAAGCTTTCTGCCGGATGTTAGGTTACAGCCGTGATGAATTGTTGAAGATGCGGGTCACAGATTTGGTGGCCGAATCCAATCTGCGCGGGCACCGGTTGCAGATCGGGCAATCAGCGCGTTTTGAGTCCTGGATGCGGCACAAGGATGGCCATAACGTTCCGGTCGAAGTAACCACCATGCGGCTCAAAAATGGAGATATCCAGTCCATTCAGCGCGATATCAGCGAGCGGCTGGAAACGCAGCGCAGGCTCGAAGAAAGCGAACGCCACTACCGCGAACTGGTGGAACAGGCGATGCTGGGGATTCTGGTACGCCGGCCGACAGGCGAGATCATTTTCGCCAACCAGGCAATTTGTGGCATGTCCGGTTACAGCCGCGCTGAACTGTTAAGTATGCACATTACGGCTCTAGTGGATCCAGCCGATGCTGCTGCGATTCAGCGCGTGCAGCAGATAGCCATCGGTGAATACCTGAACTTTCAATCCCGCATACGCCATAAGAGCGGCGGGAGCGTGCACGTTGAGGTTAGTGTTCACCGGCTGGATAACAGGAATCTCCTGGTCATGCTCAATGATGTCAGTGATCGAGTGGTGGCCGAGCAGCGCTTCGCGGAAGAGCGCAATTTCGTTTTCCATGCCCTGGACACCCTGCCGGGTGTGTTTTACGTATTCAACGCCGAGGGGCGCTTCCTGCGCTGGAACCGGCAGATGGAAGAGATTACGGGCTACGACATGGAGGAAATGGGGCGAATCCGTTCCGCCGATATCGTACCTCCGGACCGCCGGGCCAGCCATCGCGAAACAGTGAGGGAAATTTTGAACGGCATGGGTGTGGAAGGTGAGACCGAACTTTATTGTAAAGACGGCAGGCGCATTCCTTATTACTATGTGGCGCGTCATTTCGAGTGGCAGGGACAGCAGTGCGTGGTCGGTATGGGGGTGGATATGACGGATCGCAAGCAAGCGGAACGGCGCGCGCAGACCTATTTGGAGGAGATGCAGCAACTTTCGGCGCGCATCCTGGAAACCCAGGAAGAAGAACGCCGCAGCTTGGCCCGTGAGCTGCATGACGAACTGGGTCAGGGATTGACCGCAGCATTGCTCGGCCTAAAGGATTTGGCGCACCAAACTGACCCACATGCCTTGGCGTCCCAAATCAAGAATACGTCTGCCATCATGACCGGCCTTGCACAGGAGGTGCGTGCCTTGTCGTTGAATTTACGGCCGTCGGTGTTGGACGACCTGGGGCTGGCTCCAGCGGTGCGCTGGTATATCCGGGAACGGGTTGAACCCGCCGGTTTGAGGACGGTTTTAAGCATAGAAAAGAATTTGCCGCGCCTGTCAGCAATCCGGGAAACTGCCTGTTTCCGGGTTTTGCAGAGCGCACTGACAAACGTACTGCGCCATGCAAATGCGCAGGAAGTTCAGGTGGGATTACATCACGTAGACGGGAACTTGGTACTTGAAATCCGCGACAATGGCCGTGGGTTCAAGCTGAAAGCGGCCCGCCAAAGCGCTTTGCGAGGCAAAAGCCTCGGTCTGCTAGGCATGGAGGAGCGTGTACGGCTCGCGGGCGGCAGGTTTGCAATCTCCTCGATTCCAGGGCGGGGCACGCAAATACGCGTCGAACTGCCGGTGGCCTGATTTTGCAGAGCACGATAATGACTATATCATCTACCCGCGGTTATTCTAGCCCTAAACCGTAGCTGAATTTAGGGGATTCCCCGATGGTGTTGCCATACGTCGAGTTACAAACTGAACCTCAGAATTACTCATAGCCGGGTGTAAGATTTTTGCTCGGCAATTTATTTGAAATAATGCCCGAAATGAGAACGTGCACATCGCCGGCATGAGGTGATTATGAGAGTAGTGCTGGTGGATGACAATGTATTGTTTCTCAATACCTTGTCGGAACAACTGTCACGAAAACCTGGAATCCAAGTCGTTGGCAGTGCTAACAGCGGCGGCGACGGTTTAATGCTGGTTGCGGAACTCAACCCGGATGTGGTGATCGTGGATCTTGCCATGCCGGACATGAGCGGGCTGGAGGTGGCCAAGCGCTTGAAAAACGGCTTACACCCGCCACGGGTAGTGGTGCTTTCCCTCTACGATGAACCGGAATATCGGGAAAGCGCGCAACTCGTGGGAGTGGATGCCTATATTGTGAAGGATGCGGTAGATTCGGATCTAATGCCGATTTTGTCCGGCCTCGGTGCTATGACCCGAAAGGCGGCAGCATTTGGATGCTGAAACGCCGAATTTGTCCGCGACATCCCGCCTGATGCTTCTATAAGAGTGTTGATAATGACGACCAAGACGCCTAGCGAAGAAACCAGCACACCTGAGTTCAACGAGAAACAGGAAGTAGCCCGACTACTGGCTAAATTTATTTTTCTGCCGCGGTTCTCCAAACAGCTGGAAAGGCTGTTCCTGCTTTCCTATGCTCACCATCATCGCGTGCGTATGCGCATTACTCTGGCATTCGGCTTGGTTCTGTACTTAGCGGCTGGGATTCTTGATCTGCATCTCGACCCTGCGGTCCGTAATGCCCTGTGGCTGATCCGTTATATGTTGACTGCGCCGTTCATCGCGGCCGCTCTAGGAGCAGCATTCTGGATGAAGCGCGATGCGGCGTTGCAGATGGTTTACGCCGCAGCGGTCGTGGCGGCGGGAGCCGGCGCAGGGTTGTCAATATTTCTCTATCCGCAAACCGCCGCCCAAGGTTACACACTCAGCCTATTCATCATCTTGTTCTATATTTACGTGATTTCCGGTATGCGCCTCGGCTATGGGTTGCCGTGTGCCCTGCTGGTGACCGGCCTTTATCTGGTTGGCGTGTTCCTGGGTGGGCCGTTCTCCGGCGCCACTGATAGGCTGCTGATAGCCCAGCTGGTGGTCATCAATCTGGTGGGGATCTATGCAGGTTATCGTCTGGAAAGAGAAGCGCGTCGCAGCTTTCTGCATGGCAGGATGGTGAGGCTGCTGAATGACGAAATGGTGGAGCTGGCAGGGGTTGATGAACTCACCGGACTCGCGAACCGGCGGCGCATGGATGAGTTTTATGCCAACACCTGGGCCAGGGCGCAGCGCGACAAGGCGGAATTGACCCTGTTGCTCGTGGATGCGGATTATCTGCGGCTCCTGAATGACCATCTCGGCCGCCACATCGGCGATATCTGTCTGCGCAAGCTGGGGACCGTCATCCACCATTACCGGAAACGCCCCGGTGACCTTGCCGCGCGCTATGAAGGCGGGAAATTCCTGGTGGTTCTTTACGCCTGCAGCGAACGCCACGGCCGCACGATCGCGGAGCGACTGCGCCAGGATATTGAGAGCCTGAATCTGATGAACCCCGCATCGCCCGCAGGTTGGACCGTAACCGTGAGCATCGGTGTGCATACCGTGGTACCCACGCGTAACCAAAGCTCCGCCAGCGCCATGCTGTCGGTGGAAACCCTGCTGTACATGGCAAAAAAACACGGGCGCAATTGCGTGGTGAGCGACAAGGACGCGGCTGCGGGGGATGCCGCCGCCATTGAGGAAACCACATCCCAGCCGGACAAAACCCAGGTACTGCCCAGATCCGAAGTTGCCAGGGCGGTGTGAATACCCCTGGGAATGATCAAAGTTCAATACAGTCAAAGCTTGTGTTGGTAGCGACATCCGTTTCGTAGTTGACGTCCTGCCTGGCGAAGCCGAATAATCGCAGAAAATCCTGTTTGTATCCTGCGTAGTCGGTGATCTCGAAAAGGTTTGCGTTGCTGAGCTGCGGCCACAACACCTTGCAGGACCGCTGTACGTCATCGCGCAGCTCCCAATCATCCAATCGCAGGCGATCCTGTTCATCGGTTGCAGGCGGTCGGGCATCGTGTGGGTAGAGGTATTCCCGAAACAAGCGATTCTGCTGATCAATGGTCTCTTCGTGTAGTCCTTTGTCCTTCATTATTCGAAATACCACGGCCAGATATTGCGGTATTACCGGGATTGCGGCACTCGCTTGTGTTACGGCAGATTTCATTACCGCAACATAAGCGCCCAGACCGCGAGTCAGGAAACGTTTGCGAATGGCCTTGGCGGTGGCCTCGAGATGTTGCTTCGCGCGGCCGAGGGTCCCATGCCGGTAGATGGGCCAGGTGACTTGCGTGCCGATGTAGCTAAAAGCCACGGTCTTTGCGTTCTCTGCCAACACCCCCGCGTTGCTTAATGCCTCGATCCAGAGGGCCCAATCCTCGCCTCCCATGACAGCGATGGTGTCGCGGATCTCTTGCTCGGTTGCGGGCTCAATAGAAACGTCGACCAGCATGTCGCGATCGGTATCAATGGATTTTGCCGTATAGGCATCGCCAATTGGTTTCAGCGCGGAGCGGATGAGCTCTCCGGTATCCGGCAGCCGACGCACGGGAGCCGCCAACGAATAAATGACCAGATCGACCTGGCCACCCATTTCCCGCTTGATTAGCTCGATTACGTGGGTACGCGCTTTATGTGAAAAAGCATCGCCATTAATGGATTTGCTCTGCAAACCAGCTTGTTTGGCAAACTTGTCGAATGCTGCTGAGTTGTACCAGCCCGCGGAGCCGGTTTTGACGTTGCTGCCGGGCTTCTCAAAGAACACGCCGAGAGTGGCAGCGCCAAACCCGAAAGCCGCCGTGATCCTGGCGGCTAGACCGTAACCCGTGGAGGCACCGATTATCAATACACATTTCGGTCCATCGGTGCGCGTACCCAGGGCTTTCGTGGCGTTGATCTGTTCAAGTACGTTCATCTCGCATCCTACCGGATGGGCCGTGGTGCAGATGAAGTGCCAAACTTTGGGTTTGATGATCACGCAGGTTCCCCTCGGCGCGGCCGAGCGCTCATTCTAACTTACACGCTCCAGAAAGAGATCGTCTATATTTACTTGAGCGGGAGCGACGGCATAGGTGCGTCAAACGGCGATACTCAGTGGGTTCTGCGCTTGAAAATCCAGGCGAGCATGACGCCGAATGTCAGGTCATGGGTGCGGCTTACCAGCGGGCTGTTGACGAAGCTGGCGCCGGCCAGGCTTGTGTAGCTGATGAACGAACCGTACACCAGATCTCCGCGGTGCAGGCTGCCGCCCACTGACAGCGTGTAACCGCCGTAGCCCCCGGGGGCGGTGTAGGTAGGGCGTTCCGGGTTGGCGTACTGCGGTGCCACGCCATAGATGTACTGGAAATAATCCTGACTGCCGTAGATGAGAGACACGCCGGAATCAATGCTGAAACCATGAGTGTCGTCACCCACGTGATGCACGAGTTCCACGCGCGGCGCGAACACGAAACCGCGGTGGTGCAAAGTAAGCGCATGCGCGCCGACAGCCGCGCGCAGCGGCAATACAGCAAATACCTGTGTAGTTTCCTTGAAATTGTTCCAGATGCGGTAACGTAGTGCCGGTCCGGCTTCACCGATCCAGTCCAGGTTCGGCATGCCCTGGCGTTCATGGTCGCGGGATGAATCCACAGCCACCGAACCGGCGAAATCCACTTCCAGGGACAGACGCTTGCCACTCAGCAATTTTCCCCGTACCTGATCCCGGTTCACGTCCAGGTAACGGCTGTGATAGATGACATATGGAAACGGCAACAGCAGCGTGCGGTGCTCGTCCGCGCCCGGATAATCCGGGAAACGGATGCCGCCAAGTCCGAGGCCGATTTCAAGTTGCGCTGTCTGCGATTCGCTTTGCCCGGACGCATGTGCTGCAAGCGGTGCCAAGGCACACAATATGAAACAAAGAAATGTGATTAAAGAGAAAGCAGATAAACGAACCGCCTTGACCTCAAGCGGCCATGCATGCATCTAGGCCGGATCCACCGGCGTGGTGCCACCGCTGAAATCCGTTTTCGCCTGCGCCAGCCGGTAACGATGTTCGGCATGCCAGCGCCTCAGGTTACACAGCACGGTCCCGGCATAGATCAGGCGGAAGAACTGCAAGCGCCACCATACCCTGCGTGAATCGAACAAATCGCCGGCCAGCATCGAGATTATCCCCTGCTCGACATTCCAGAGATTGCGCGGATTGCGGAATATTTTCTGCATCACCGGTGAATTGAAACGGTAAATGAAGAAGGCGAAGCGGCGCATGCCGGCCCGCAGGCGACGCTCCAGACGTTGTTGCAGCGCCGTTTCACGTTCCGGTTTATGCAGCGCGGTATCAACCACTGCGGCGGTTTGTTCGGCTCCACTCATGGCGAGATATACGCCTGAAGAAAACACCGGGTCGAGGAAAGCGAAAGCGTCTCCCACCAACATCCAACCGGGACCGCCGATGGTACTGGCATCATAGGAATAGTTGCCGGTGACGCGCACTTCGTTGCCGATTAGGGTGGCTTGTCCGAGCCGCGCCCAGAGCGCGGGATTGAGTTTGAGCGTATCAAACAGGAACTCGTGGGTGCGCCCGCGGCGCCGCTTCAGATAATCCGGGCGGCACACCGCTCCGACACTCATCACTCCATCCGGCAAGGGGATCATCCACATCCAGCCGTGCTCGAAATTGTAGATACTGATATTGCCGGCGTCATTGCCGGGACGCTGTATGGCGCCGCGGAAATGACCGAAGATCGCGGCACTCTGGTGTTCGACATTTTTTCGTCTGAGCCGCTTGCGACTGGCAAGAAAGGCGTCGCGGCCGCTGGCATCGAGCACATAGCGGGCCTGCACCCGGTACGTACGGCCGTCTTCTACACGGACCTCAGCCAGCGAATCGCGCGGTGCGCGCTGTTCCAAAGATATTATCTCTGCGCCTTCACGCGCATCCACGCCCTGGGTACGCGCATGCTCGAACAGCATCTGATCAAAATCCTGCCGCCAGACTTGAAATGCGTGTGGCGGACTATTACCCAGTGCACGTACGAACGCATAGACGTTGTAACCGCGTGCATTGTCAGCTTCAAAGTCGGCACCCGGCTTGTACACGCCGAGTGCGCGTACCTTGTCCAGCACACCCAGGCGCTCCAGCACCGGTAGGTTCATGGGCAACAAAGACTCGCCGATGTGGAAACGCGGATGGCGCGCCTTTTCCAGTTGTATGACCGACCATCCGCGTCTGGCCAACAAAGCAGCCGCGGTACTGCCGCCGGGACCGCCCCCAATCACCAATACATCGCAACGTTCGTCATCGATGCGAGTTGCCTGCTCGTGGTTCATATCACCCACCCGTCGCACAGCCGAGGGCTATTAAGACACCGCTCGAAACAACCCCGCATACGTCGCCTCCCGCATTTGAATCTGATATCGTTGTTTTGGGATAAAAAGCATAATCTTTAAAGACGCATCGGCGCTCCTGCGCCCGAGCGTTTGGATACCCCGGACTAACCCCGCCCGTTAATTCCCTTGACTATAGAATCCACCCACAAGGTATAACGGTATGGCTCATGGCGTTGAACTATACACCTGCCAGGTAACTGCGACTGACCTCGCACGCCTGGAAACAGTCTACCTTCCCCGTCTGCATACCGAAGAGTCAGTTCGTTACCGGCGGTTTACGTCGCTGCGGCGCAGACTGGAGTGGCTGGCCGGGCGGGCCTTGGTATTGGAGGCGCTGCCGCAAGTTCTTGCCCACGTCAACGGGCAGGAGCTGCGCACGGGTAGCAAGGGAAATATCACCTATGCGGAGGCGCCCATACATCTGAGCCTGAGTCACAGTCGTGGCCTGGTTGCCCTGACTATCGCGACGATTCCAACGGGCATGGATGTGGAAAGGGTGTGTATGCGTTCAGTCATCACGTATGCGCAGCAAGTGTTTACACCCGCTGAAGCTGCACATTTTGCACAGGTGGCCGCGCCTGAGCGACCACGACTGTTTTACCGTTACTGGACGCTCAAGGAAGCCGTTTGCAAGGCAGCGGGCCTCTCCATCTGGGAGGGTCTTGCGGCGGCACGATTTGATCTGCGCTCGGCGCCGGTCTTCACTGGCACGACTGCAGGGCTGCAGGGTCCCTGGCGGTTCTGGTCGGCGGGTATTGATACTCACTGGCAACTGGCAGTCGCTGGCCATGCGGCGTTGCCGCTACCGGCATTTACAGCCTGGCGCATATCGCTGCCGGGTTCGCGAGAGAAATTGGAATTGGATACGTTTTGCAGTTTTGCGCGCGGCTAATGCCAGTGACTTTAACGTGAACAACATTTGGGAGAAGCTGTTTACCTGATGACAGCAGACCGGTCTATGCCACAATACCCCCGCTTGGTAGTCGCGGATGATCGGGGAAGGCAGTGACTGAGGGAATTGGGAGATTTTGCATTAGCCGCTGGTCCGCCTGGGCTCCGGGTGTACAGGATCTGTCGGCTTGGCATGCCTGGATCAGGGGAACACGGTTCGAAGCGCCGGAGCAACAACCCGACGTGAGCTTCCTGCCAGCGCTGCTGCGCCGGCGTCTGGATCGCGTCGGCCGTATGGCCCTGCATGTGGCTTGGCATTGCGCTGAGGGTCATGCTGGCCTGCCATTGGTGTTCGCTTCGCGTCATGGTTCCCTGGTCCGCACCGTGGAGCTGCTGGAGTGCCTGGCCCGGGACCAACCGCTCTCGCCCGCAGCTTTCAGTTTGTCAGTGCACAACAGTTCGGCAGGCCTGTTTTCCATTGCACGCGCCGATAGAAGTCCGGCCACTGCCTTGGCGGCTGGCCCCAGAACCATGGCGGCAGCAGTGTTGGAAGGCGTCGGTATGCTGACGGAAGGTGCCTTTGCCGTGTTGGTTGTTTATGCGGACGAAACCCCACCGCTGGAATACCGGATCTATGTGGAATCCGATGCCCCGGTATTTGCATTGGGATTGTTGTTGACTGTCCCCGATGGCAAACAACCACTCTGCCAGCTGGCGCCAGGACGCGGTATGGCGACGGGGTCGAGCCCGGAAGTGGCGCTCATGGAATTCCTGGTGGATGATGTGCCGGTGGCGAGATTGGATGCGGATGAGTCGGGTTGGCAACTGGAGCGCTTAAGTGCGCATACTTGAAACGCTGAGCTATGGTTATTGGCCCCGCACCACTCAGAATAAATACTGCCGCTGTTTCCAGCGTCTGGCCGCCCAGAAATGACTGAACCTCCCCGCGAGACAAGCTGGTCACGGCAGGTTTTTTTAAGAATCAAGTCGCATTGGCTGCTCACAATGCTGGGTACTACGGGCTACATAGCATTGTTCATGGTGGGCTATTTCTGGTTGCTCAGGCATCCGATGTTTCCGGTAACGGTAATTCCGTTGACCAGCCTTGATCGGTTGATCAGCTTCCAGCCTTGGAGTGTGGGATTGTATGCGTCTTTGTGGCTATATATCTCCTTGGTTCCCATGCTGCTCTACAGCCTGCGCGAATTGCTCTTTTATCTCAGAGAGGTCACGTTCCTGAGCCTCTCAGGGTTCGCGATTTTCTTTTTCTGGCCTACGGCTATTCCAAAACCGGATATAGATTGGGCGCAGTATCCATCTATTGAGTTTCTCAAATCGGTGGATGCTTCGGGCAATGCCTGCCCTTCTTTGCATGTGGCGTTTGCGGTCCTTACCGGTATCTGGTTGTACCGGCTGCTTAAGCAGTTGGGTGCGCCCGCCATCCTACGTATCCTCAATGGATGTTGGTGTGTGGGGATTATCTATTCCACCTTGGCCACCAAACAGCATGTGGCAATCGATATGGAGATGGGTGTGGTATTGGGATTGAGTGTGACGATCTTGCATCCGCTTGTTCTTCCCCGCCCACGCATCCTGCACGGTGAGCATGAATAGGGCTGCCCGCCATAAACCTGCGAACACATTCCACAAATACACGCTATGTCTTGCGGTAGATGAAAATTGGACATTAAAATGCCATGTTTGGAATGGACTCCACAACTACCTGGGTCAATTTATAAACATGGGTGTTCCATTGGTAAACACCTAAGGGATTTAGCCCGGCTGTATAATCATGTCCTGTGATTTTGTCGTTAAATGGCTGGTTCTTCGGCCTTAGCGGCGGTGCCGCCGAAGGGCTTGACCTGCTGATGGAAGGCGCACTTGCGGTGCGGGTGATCTAAGCGAGCGAACCCCCATCGCCGGACTGCCGGGTCTATGTGGCGCCGGATGAATTGAATCTCCGCAGGGGATGATTTTTGCTTGGTGTTACAGATGGCAAACCATCGCTTATGTATGTTGACGCCGGAGTAGGCCTGGAAATGGCACTTGGGGATTTCCTGGTGCAAGATGCGCCTCTGAAGAGACTGTATGCGGGCCAACCCGGTTGGCAACTGGAGCGGGTGCTCGGACATGCTTAGGAAGCTGGCCTATTGGTACCGTGCCTTGGGCACCGGATTTTGTTTTGCTGGCTTTGGAGTGGGTTGCGTGCTGGTGGGTGTTACGGTGCTACCCGTTATCCTGCTCTGGCCCGGCAATCCAGCCAACCGCCGCGGACGGGTGCGCCGCCTGGTGAGCGTGGCTTTCCAAGTGCTGCTGGCGGCGATCCACGGGCTGGGCCTGGGACGCATAGAGGTGGAGGGCCGGGAATGGCTCAAACACGCATCCGGCCGGTTGGTGCTGGCTACCCATCCCAATTATCTAGATGCGGTAGTACTGCTTTCGCTCTTGCCAATGGCGGATTGTGTGATAAAAAGCGGTCTGTGGCGCAACCCGTTTACGCGTGCATTCGTGATTGCGGCCGGCTATATAAGTAATGGGGATCCAGTGGGCGTTATCGAAACCTGCATACAGGCTGTACACGGCGGCGAGATTTTGGTGCTGTTTCCGGAGGGCACCCGCACGACACCCGGTGAACCGCTGCGCTTTAAGCGCGGTGCCGCACAGATCGCGGTGCGCGGTGGTCTCGAGATCCTGCCGGTGGTCATGCATTGTTCGCCGCCCGCGCTGCTCAAAACCACCAAGTGGTATCAGGTACCGGAGCATCCCTGGGTGTTGCGCGTGAAAATCTTTCCGCCGCGTCCGGTGGGCGATTTCGTGGCACAGCCATCGCCGTTGCCGGGAGTGGCGGTGCGCCGCGCCACCCGCGCCCTGCAAAGCTTCTTCCAGGAACAGATCAAACATTATGAACACGCTAATTGACGAATTGAAGCAACTCATTATCAGGGTGCTGGATTTGGAGGACGTGACTCCGGCGGACATTGATCCGCAGGCGCCTCTATTCGGCGACGGCTTGGGACTCGATTCCATTGATGCCCTGGAGCTGGGCGTCGCTATCCAGAAGCATTACCACATTACCCTGGATGCCACTTCCGCCGAAACCCGCCAGCATTTTTATTCTCTGGCGAATCTGGCAAAGTTCATTACCGAGCGGCAAGCATCCTGAGAGACACACCTATGGATACCCAAGACGTTTTTAGGACACTCAAGAGCACCCTGGTGGAACAGTTCGAGCTGGACCCGGCAAAGATTACGCTCGATGCACGGCTGTATGAGGATCTGGATCTGGACAGCATTGATGCGGTGGATTTGGTGATCAAGCTGCAGGAAATCACCGGTCGCAAGGTTAGCCCCGAGGATTTCAAAGGCGCGCGCACCGTCGGGGATATCCAGCACATCATAGAGAAGCTGATCGCCACTCCGCAATGACGCGTTCGGCCGTTATCGCGCTGATCGTCGCGGCCTTGCTTGCCTATCCGCTGGCCGTATATTTTGCTGCTGGCCACGTTGCGCCCAAGTTCCTGATGGCTGGTGTACTGACGCTGCTGGCACTGCGCATGCTCTTTAAAACCTGGCGGAAACCCCGGCGTCCAAGGGGCTGGTTGGTTCTTGCCAGCGTCCTGTTGTTGGCCGCCATCGCGGTATTGTTCACCCACGGATTAAGCCTGAACCACCTGCGGCTCTATCCAGTGGCAATTGACGCTGCTTTCTTTCTGGTATTTTTTATTTCGCTGTTCACGCGCAGGTCACTGGTGGAGCGTATCGCCCGCGCCAGCAGCAGCGATGAATTCGGTCCGGAAGCTGTTCGTTATACATACCGCGTTACTTGGGCGTGGAGCGCTGTGCTGCTGGCGAATACCTTAATCGCGCTGTACACCGCGCTTTACAGCTCCCTAACCACATGGACTTTGTACAATGGATTGCTTGCCTATTTGTTGATTGGCACGACCTTCGTGGTGGAATACATGGTCCGTCGCCGGGTGCGACGGGTGCGGATGCACCCATGAACGCAGCCGACAAAATCATTTTGTTTTCCGGTCAGCGGCCTCAGCTTTCCGCCACTCAATATAGAGTAGTTGCCTATACTGGGAACGGCGAGCTGCTGGCGGACGATTTCCACGCGCGTGTGGCTGGTATCGCACGGCATCTGCGGCAACGTCCCGAGCAGCGCTGGGCGTTAGTGTGTGACGACACGTTTTGGTTTGCGGTGGGTTTCTTGGCGCTGGCCCGGGCTCGCAAGACCCTGATCTTTCCACAGGCGAGCGGACCCGCGAATGTGGCGGAAGCGCAGGCAGCGGCGGTACTCACGGATCAGCCAACGCGTTTCCCGTCGTTGGTGACCCTGGATGTGGCTGCTGTGACTGAATCAGGGACAGCGGTCGGTACGGACCTGGACGATGAACTCCTTATCGAACTTTACACTTCCGGCTCCACCGGCCGGCCCAAGCGCGTGGACAAATTACTTGGGCAACTGCGTGCCGAGGTAGCGGCACTGGAAGTCCAGTGGGGGCAAACGCTCGGCGATGCGGTGGTACTCGCCACGGTACCCCATCACCATTTATATGGGCTGCTGTTCCGCGTCCTCTGGCCCCTGTGGGCGGGTCGCCCATTCTATGCGCCTACCTGTGAGCAAGCGTTTGAATTCAACACGGCTGCCAGTCGCTTTGGGCGTTGTCTGATGGTCAGCAGCCCAGCCTTCCTTACCCGGGTTACGGATTTCGGCAGGCTGCAACCGTCAGACGCTTTCCGGGCGGTGTTCAGTTCCGGTGCGCCATTGCCGGAAGCGACGGCCGCAAAAATCGCGAACGAATCGGGCCGTGCGGCCATTGAGGTGTACGGCAGCACCGAAACCGGTGGTATCGCCTGGCGCGATTGGGAACCCGAGGTGGGCCAGACTCCATGGCATTGCCTCACGGGTGTGGAGATAGCTGCGCCCGGAAATACCCCCGGACTTTTGCGAGTGCGCTCGCCGTGGACCTGGCGGGCAGACTGGGTGGAGACCGGTGATTTGGGGCAAGCGCTAGCGCAACGGCGTTTCTTGCTGCACGGCCGCGCCGATAGCGTGCTGAAAGTAGAGGACAAGCGTGTATCGCTTGCGGAAATGGAACGACATCTTGTCGCGCATGAGTTCGTGAGTGAAGCGCGCCTGCTGGTACTGAAAGGCAAGCGCAGTTCGGTGGGTGCAGTGGTGGTCTTGAGTGCCGCCGGCCGCCGGCAACTGCAGCAAGCCGGAGCGCAGAAGGTACGCAAGCTGCTCCTGGAAATGCTGCGTACCTGGTACGAACCGGTACTGGTGCCGCGCAAATGGCGTTTCGTGGAGAGTCTGCCCGGCAATGCCATGGGCAAGATCGAAAGTGCACGGCTGCAAGCGCTGTTCACGGAGCGCGGTTGATGGAATTGCCAATCGTATCGAACAGGAAAGTGATGGATAACAGCACCAGCCTGCAGTTGGAAATTCGTCCAGGTCTCAAATGGTTCGCGGGACATTTTCCCGGGCACCCCATTCTCCCGGGCGTGGTGCAAATCGCCTGGGCGGTGTATTTCTCCCGGCAGAGTTTCGCTTATGGCCCCAACGTGTGCTCTCTCGAACAGATCAAGTTCAAACGGCCCATCGGTCCCGGGCGGCATGTCACGCTGCTGCTGGTGCGGCACTCAGCTGACAGCGCCGTGAATTTTGAGTACCGTGATGAACAAACCAGCTTCGCGTCAGGCCTGTTGAAGTTTTCCATATCCATATGACATTCAAAGCCTGTGCGGTCATCCCTGTTTACAATCACCACGCCAGCCTCGATGAGATCGTGAGGCGTTTGGGCGCATACGGTTTGAGGTGTATCTTGGTGGATGATGGCAGCGATACGACAACCAAGAACGTCTTGCGCACGATTGTCACGCAACGTGCGGATGTCGAATGCCTGAGTCTGGAAAGGAATTCCGGCAAGGGGGCCGCAGTGCTTGCCGGTTTAGTGCGGGCCGCAGAACAGGGGTTCACCCATGTATTGCAGGTGGATGCCGACGGCCAGCATGATCTGGAAGATGTGCCGGCGATGCTGGCGCAGGCGCAGGCATATCCCGGCAAGCTCATTTCCGGCCTGCCGATTTTTGACGATTCGGTGCCGCGAATACGCTTCTACGGCCGCTATATTACCCATATATGCGTATGGTTCGAGACATTATCGTTGCAGCTCCGGGATTCAATGTGCGGATTTCGTACCTATCCACTAGCAGCGACCTTGGCATTGGCCAAGCGTGTAAAAATCGGGCGACACATGGATTTCGATACCGACGTCATGGTACGGCTCTATTGGGTAGGCGTCGAAAGCCTGTTCCTGTCGACACGGGTGCGTTATCCGCAAGATGGAATCTCCCACTTTCGGCTGCTGGCCGATAATGCGCGTATGACCTGGATGCACACACAGTTGTTCCTCGGCATGCTGCCGCGCGTACCCATGCTGCTGCGCCGCAAACTGCTGAAACGACGTGCGCTTCACTGGGCACAGTTGCACGAACGCGGCAGCGTTCTCGGCATACGTATCATCGGTACGGTGTATGCATGGTTTGGCCGGCGGGTCAGTAATATCCTGTTGCTACCCGTGGTGACGTATTTTTTTATCACCAATCCGCGGGCACGTCGCGCCTCGCGCCAGTTTCTCTCGGCCGTGCAGCCACACACCTGCGCCGGCGATGTGCGTCCCAACTGGCGCAACAGCTTCCGGCATTTTTGGCAGTTCGCTATCGCCAACCTGGACATGTTGGCGGCCTGGCGTAACCCACAACAGGTGACGATGCATTTTCCAAAACGCGATCAACTGGTGACCGCCGTGAATCGCGGCCACGGCGTGTTGCTCATCAGCGCTCACTTGGGCAATCTGGAGATGGCACGCGCACTCGCCACCCAGGTGCCGGGCCTAAAAGTGAATGCCCTGGTGTATACCCAGCACGCTTACAAATCCAATACGGTGTTGGAGGAGACAAGCGCCGCCTATGGTCTGCGGCTTATTCACGTGCAGGAATTGGGCGCTGATACGGCAATGATGTTGCGCGACAAGGTGGAGGCGGGTGAGCTGGTGGTGATTGTGGGCGACCGTACCCCATTGTCCAGCGAAAGCCCTGTGGTACGGACGGATTTCCTGGGCAAGCCGGCGCCATTCGCGGCAGGTCCTTACATACTGGCACACGTGCTCGAATGCCCGGTGTATCTTTTTTTCTGCCTGGCCGAAGATGGCGGTTACACTATCCACTTGGAAACCTTCGCGGAACACATCCGGCTGCCGCGCCGTGGACGGGACACGGCCCTGCAGGCATTGGTGGATCGCTATGCCGCCAGGTTGGCGGATTACGCCGCGCGTTTTCCGTTGCAGTGGTACAACTTCTACGATTTCTGGGCGGATTGCCGCCGCGAGGCAAACCGCCCCCGCGGCGTCAGCAATCCCCACACGGGTACCCATGGACAAAGTTCGCAAACACTCGCCTAAACCCCGCGCCCTGACGCTGGGTGGCCGACCACTGAGCATCGCCGATGTGTGCGCGGTGGCAGGTGGTGCGCGCGTGAGCTTGAGCACGGTGCCCGGATTTCGCCAGCGTATTGACGCCGGCGCGCGGATTCTTGCCGAGAATATCGCCGCCGGCCGGCCCATCTACGGCGTGAGCACCGGCTACGGCGATTCTTGCACCGTCAACATCCCGCCCCAGGTGTTGGATGAATTGCCGTTGCATCTTATCCATTATCACGGTTGTGGTCTGGGCCGATATTTTGACGAACCCGCGGCGGCCGCCATCCTGGTGACGCGGTTGGCGTCATTAGTCGCTGGATTTTCCGGCGTGCGCTTCGAGGTCTTGCAGCAGCTGCACGCCTTGCTCCAGCACCGCATTATCCCCTTGGTCCCGGAGGAGGGATCGGTGGGCGCGAGTGGCGATCTCACACCGTTGTCCTACGTGGCGGCCGCGCTTATGGGCGAGCGCCAAGTGTATTTCCGCGGGCGGGTGTGCGCCGCCGCGGAAGCGCTCAAGGAATCCGGCCTCAAGCCGTTGACCTTCAAACCCAAGGAAGGCCTGGCGCTCATGAACGGCACTTCGGTGATGACCGCGCTTGCCTGTCTCGCTTGGGAGCGGGCCGAATACCTGACGCGCCTTGCAAGCCGCATCACCGCCATGGCGAGTTTCGCCATCGAAGGCAACCGTGAACATTTCGCGCCGGGGCTGTTCGCGGCCAAACCGCACCTGGGCCAACAGCGGGTGGCGGCATGGATTTACACCGATCTTGCCAGCGAGAGCCCGGAGCGCAATTCTGGTGTGCAGGATCGCTATTCCATCCGCTGCGCACCCCACGTGATCGGGGTACTCGCCGACGCGCTTGGCTGGATGCGACGCGACATCGAGACCGAACTCAACAGCGCCAACGACAATCCCATTATTGATCCGGACAGCGGCGCCATTTATCACGGCGGCCATTTCTACGGCGGCCATATCGCCTTTGTGGCCGACAGCCTGAAAACCGCGGTCGCCAATATCGCCGACTTGCTCGACCGGCAACTGGCGCTGTTGGTGGACAGCCGCTTCAACAACGGCCTGCCGCGCAATCTTTCCGGCGCCGGCGGCGAACGCGCCCATCTCAATCACGGTTTCAAGGCGGTACAGATCGCGGTTTCCGCCTGGACCGCAGAGGCGCTCAAACTCACCATGCCGGCCAGTGTGTTCTCGCGCTCCACCGAATGCCATAACCAGGATAAGGTCAGCATGGGCACGATCGCCGCCCGCGATGCCCTGCGGGTGCTGGAGCTCACCGAACAAGTGGCGGCCGCGTGTCTCGCTGCGGTTTGCCAAGCCATTGAAATCCGTATGCGCACGCAATCGCTACTGACTGGCCAGCCTGGCGAACCCATCCGGGTTACACAGCAAGATGTGCTCACACTGTGTCCGTTCGTGGATGAAGACCGGCCGCTGGAAGGCGAGCTGCGCAGTTTGTGTGCAGCCATTCAGCAGCGTCGCTGGCGACTGTATACCGAGCCATGATAAAAAAATCACTGCTGTGCGCCGAAGTGGAAATGGAAGTGCCGTTTCAGGACGTGGACGCCATGCAAGTGGTCTGGCACGGCAATTATTTCCGCTATTTCGAGGCGGCTCGCAGCAAGCTGCTGCGCATGATTAATTATGATTATGCCGAGATGCGTGCTTCGAATTATATGTGGCCAATTATTGAGACCCGGGTGCGTTTTGTGAAGGCAGTGCGTTATCGTCAATTAATTATGGTCGGCGCGGCCCTCATGGAATGGGAAAACCGCCTGAAAATTGATTACCTGATCCGCGATTTGCATAGCGGCGCGCGTCTCACCACCGGCACCACTGTCCAGTGCGCGGTGGATGTCCGCAACAACGAACTGCAACTGGTCAGTCCACCCATACTCCTGGAACGCCTAAAGGCGCATTTATGATTTCCATGAAATCCATGGCTACCCAACTATTCTGTGCACTGCTATTGATTGCCAGCGTACCTTCGGCGGTGGCCGGCGCCGCGGCTGTGCCTCTGCCTACGCCGCCAAAATCCTTCAGCGCGCGCTTCGTCGAGACCCGTACCCTGCCCGGCTTCAATCAGCCACTGGTCTCACGTGGGCAGGTGGCTTTCAGCCGCGTGCGCGGCGTTCTCTGGGAGGTAACTGCGCCCTATCACTATGTGTTCAAAATGGGCCCCTCCGGTGTAGAGGAGCAGCTGCCCGATGGCTCTGTGCGGCGTCTGGACGCGGAACACGCGCCCTGGCTCGCGGTGGTGAGGCACATCTTCATCAGCGCCCTGACAGGCGACACTTCGGATCTGGAACATTATTTTGATGTGCGGATCACGGCGCTCAAGGTCGGCCGGCGTATCGAACTCAGTCCCAAACCCGGACCCATGGCCAAGGCCATCAAGCACATTAGCGTCATCGAAGCAGGTACCCCCCAATTTCTGCGTATTGACGAAACTTCCGGCGGCCGGATAGATATCCACTTCCTTGACGCGCAAGTCACTGCGGAGGCGCCGTGAGTGTACGGGTCACGGCACTCATAAAACCGCTGATCTGGATTGTTGCGCTGACACTGCTGTGCGGGATTGCCGCCATGCGGCTCGATTTACGCGCACCGGTGGATACCAATCTGCTGGATCTGTTACCGGCAACACAACAATCGCCGCTCCTGGACGCGGCTACGGAGCGTACCCAGACGGCATTCTTGCGCGATTTGTTGCTGGTAGTAAGTGCGACGGATTATGCACAAGCGCATCAGGGTGCCGAGGCCGCCAAAATCGCGCTCACGGCCGCCGGTTTGCCGTTGGCGGATCCCGCCCAAAGCGCTCAAGCTTTACTCGGTCTCTATCGCCAATACCATTATGGTTTCCTAACCGCTGCGGATCAGCAGCAACTCCATAAAGATCCGATCAGCACCTTCACCAATGACGTGGCCGGTGAGTTTGCCAATCCTGCCGGCATGGCGGGTGTATTTGGCACCGATCCCGGCGGTTATCTAGGCCGCTATCTCATGGACCTGCCGCAACCTTATCCAAACTTCACGCCTGACGGTGCGTTCATGTCGGCGCAGCGCGACGGCCAAAGCTATTTGCTGCTGCGCGCCAGCTTGCCGGAAGCGGCCCTGGGGGAGCCAGGGGCCACGCATGCAGCGCGCGCGGTGGCGGCGGTGCGCAGCGCGGTCAAAGCCCAATGCCCGAATTGCAAGCTGCTGGCCACCGGCGCCGCACTGTTCTCGGCCGCGGCCCAGAGCGAAGCACGCCAGGAAGTATTTTGGCTGACGGCGGCATCCATGCTATTCATCGCGCTGTTGCTGCTATTGGCGTTCCGCAGTCTGCAACCTTTGATTCTGGGTTTGCTGTCCGTGGGCGCTGGCGTGCTGGCAGGCGCCGCTGCGGTGGTCATCTGTTTCAGGTCGGTGCACATTCTCACATTGGTGTGTGGCACCACGCTGCTGGGGATCGCCATTGATTATGCCTTCCTGTATTTTGCCGAGCACTGGTTCGGCGAAGGCCCGGCGGAACGCACGCTCAATTCAGTACTGCCGGGCTTGACCATGGGACTCATTACCGGCGTGATTGCTTTCGCATTCCTGCTGTTGGCCGGTTTTCCGGCGCTCACCCAGATCGCTATCTTCTCAGTCGTGGGGCTGATCCTATCCTATGCCACGGTACTGCTGGTGTTTCCACTGCTGCTGCGCCGGCGGCCGGCGCTCCGGTTCGCCCATTTGCTGCAATGCCCGCAACGGCTGTTGCTGTTGGCGTGCAAGCCCAGTCGCTGGCGGCAAATTGTGCCGCTGACAGTGCTTTTGTTAGCCATCCCCGGATGGTTGCAATTGCACACCAGCGACGACGTGCGTGACTTGCAGAATTTCCCCAAGCCCCTGCTCAACGTCGATCAGGATGTTCACCGATTGCTGGGACAGATAGCGCCGTTGGGATTTTTTCTGATTGCAGGCGGGAATATTCAACAAGCCTTGCAGCGAGAAGAAATCTTGTTCAAAGTCACCGGCGCCGAATTTCCCGACGCGACCGTGTTGGGACTGTCGCGCTTTGTGCCTTCCGAAGCGAGACAGCAGATGGACCTGAAGACTTGGGCGACGATCTATCGTGATCCCGCCGCGCTTAAGCGGGCATTTGCGCACATCGGTCTGCCTCCCGAATACGTGAATACCCTGGAAACCGACTGGCATAACGATCCACATGCGCCACTGACACCGCATACGCTGTTAGCGGCGGAACCGGAATTGCGCCAGTTTGTGGTGCGCGCGGATGGCCAACTGGCGCTGATCGCCACCTTGATGGCGCCGCACACTACAGCTCGGGGATTGGAAAACGCCGCGGCGCAGGTGCCCGGCGTGAGTTTCGTGGCGCCGTTGCAGCGCCTCACCGGCATTTTCCGGCAGATACGCTGGCGCGCCACCTGGCTGGTGGTGGCGGGTTATGTGTTGATCTCGCTGCTGCTCATCTGGCGTTATGGGCGGCGCAATACCCTGCGAATGCTGTACCCGCCGCTGCTGTCCCTGGCGGTGACCTTGGGCGTGCTTGGCTGGCTGCAGGTGGCGGTGAATATTTTCGTGATTGTCGGCCTGATACTGGTGCTGGGAGTAGGCCGCGATTACACCGTGTTCCTGCGGGAAGGTGCCGGTTCCCGCTCCACCGCCCTGGGAGTGACGCTCGCGGCTCTGACCACTCTGTGTTCGTTTGGCCTGCTGGCCTTCAGCGCGATTCCCGCGCTGCACGCCTTTGGTCTGGCCACGCTCATAGGCATCCTGGCGAGCTACCTGAGCGCGCCGCTTTCAATTGCACCGGACACACGGGAAACCACTTAAACATGAAGGCGAAGTTCACAGGTTTGGCATTGATCTTGCTGTTCATGGCCGGTTGCGCCAGTGTGCCTCCAGTCAACTGTGTGGCCCTCGGTCGCGACAGCCACGTCTGTCTACTGCCGCCAGCGCAGCTTCCGGCCTTGGACGGCGTCCACATGATCACCGTTGACCACAACGGTAAACGGCAGATGTTCATCGGCCAGTTGCATATCGATTCACAGGTAATCCGGCTGGCGGGCAGCAGCCTGTTTGGTCCCAGTCTGTTCACGGTCAGCTATGATGGCGACAATCTGCGCAGCGCACCTGCCGATGGGCGGCAGCGTGCCGATCTGCTGATCGCGATGCTGGAAATGGTCGCGGCCGGCCAGCGGACATTACAACCGGCATTACAGGGTTTGACGCTCACACAAACAACAACCACTGACGGCAAGCGATTGCGGGAGTTTTTCCAGCGGGGTCATCTGGTCGTCCGTATCGAGATGAGCGCCGCGCCGCTAACGCAGGCCGTCATCCGCTTCGACATTCCGTCGGCAAATTTGTCGGTGTTGATGCAACCTCTAGCCGGCCAAGCAGCGTTGCAACCCTGATGCGCACCTATCTGCACGCGCTCGGTCTCATCAATGCGCTGGGTAGCGGCGCGCAGAAGGTTCGTGCTGGCCTGTATCTGAATTCCTCCGGCGGTATTGTGGCGTGCGACGAGCTGCTGCCGGGGCGCAGGCTGCGGGTCGCGGCGGTTCAGGAGGAGTTGCCGGCTATCCCGCCGACATACGCCAATTACAATAGCCGCAATAACCGCCTGTTGCAGGCGGCCGTGGAACAGATTCGTCCGCAGATTAACACGCTGCTAGATCGTTTCGGAGCGGCGCGTGTGGCTATCGTGCTCGGCACCAGTACCTCAGGCATTCTGGAGGGCGAACAGGCGGTGCGCGTGCGCAATCAAACCGGCGTATTCCCGCGCGCGTTTGATTATCGGCAGCAGGAGATCAGCAGTCCCTCGGAATATCTTCAGCGCGCGCTCGCAATCACCGGCCCGAGCTGGACGGTTTCAACCGCCTGCACCTCCAGCGCCAAGGCGTTCGCCTCTGCGCGCCGCTTGCTGCACCTGAACGTGTGTGACGCGGTCCTTGTGGGCGGCGTGGATTCCCTGTGCCAGCTCACGCTCAATGGTTTTACGGCACTGGAATCGATGGCACGCGATGTGTGCAATCCCATGAGCCGTAACCGTGACGGCATCACCCTGGGGGAAGGTGCGGCGCTGTTCATTATGTCGCGGGAGCCGGGGCCGGTGTGCCTGCTGGGTGTTGGGGAATCCTCCGACGCCTATCACATCTCCGGGCCGGACCCGGAAGGCCGGGGCGCGGAAATCGCCATGCGCGCTGCGCTCACGGATGCGGAGCTTGATGCCGGTGCGGTGAATTACCTCAACCTGCACGGTACCGGCACGATTCAAAACGATTTCATGGAAAGCCATGCCGTGGCGCGAGTGTTCGGTTTGGAGTTGCCCTGCAGCTCCACCAAGCCGCTGGTGGGCCACATGTTGGGCGCCGCCGGCGCCACCGAGATGGCCTTTTGTTGGCTGCTGCTGACCAACAATGCGGCCCGCACACGTTTGCCGCCACATGTCTGGGATGGTGAGCGGGATCCCGCACTTGCTCCGCTCAGTCTGTGCAGGCAGGATGATACGCCGCGCGATTGCCATGTCGTGGCGAGCAATTCCTTCGCCTTCGGTGGCAGCAACACCACATTGATATTGGGGACTTGAAGCATGGAGGGGTCATTGCCAGCGGTCGCAGAATTGCTGCCCCTTAGCGGCAGCGCCATTCTGGTGGACAAGATACTGGCGGAAACCGCTGAGGGTGTGATTGCCGCGGCCCGCATGCTCCGCGCACACCCGTTTTTCTCCGCGGAACAATCCGGCGTACCCAGTTGGGTCGGCATTGAATTGATGGCCCAGACCATCGGTCTGCACGCGGGTCTGGAGGCGCGCCGGGAAAACCGGTCGCCGCAGGTAGGTTATCTCTTGGGCACGCGCCGCTATGCGCCCGTGGTGCCGTGTTTTCCAGAGGGTTCGCTGCTGGAGATACACGCCCAACGGTTGTACCTGGATGCTTCCGGTCTGGGAGCCTACGAGTGCAGCATTGTCAGCGCCGGCGAAGTGCTGGTGAAGGCCATCGTCACCGTGTTTCAGACCGAGGGAGGAGTGAGCCGGTGAGTACCGCCAAACGGGTTCTGGTGACCGGCGCGAGCCGCGGCATCGGCCGGGCCATCGCTCTGGAGCTGGCGAAAGCCGGCTTCGCCGTTACCGTGCATTGCCACCGCAGTTTGGAAAAGGCCGAAGCCGTCGCCGCGCAGATACGCGACCTCGGTGGCAATGCCACTATCCTGGCTTTCGATATCGCGGATCGCGCTCAAGCGGGCCTGGCGCTGGAAAAGGATATGACCGCTCATGGTGCTTATTGGGGCGCGGTGTGTAATGCCGGTATCGCCGCCGACAATGTGTTTCCGGCCATGTCGCCGGAAGACTGGGGGCGCGTCATTAACACCAACCTAGGCGGCTTTTACAATGTGTTGCGGCCACTCACCATGCCCATGGTGCGCATGCGCCAGGGCGGGCGCATTGTTACGCTCGCATCCCTGTCTGGCATTATGGGCAACCGCGGGCAGGTAAATTACAGCGCTGCTAAGGCTGGAATCATCGGTGCCAGCAAAGCCCTGGCGGTGGAGCTGGCCAGCCGTTATATCACCGTGAACTGTGTGGCCCCGGGCCTGATCGAGACCGATATGCTTGACGGTGTACCGCTGGAAGAGATGCTCAAACAGATTCCCATGGGGCGCATGGGCAAACCCGAGGAAGTGGCGGCACTGGTCGGGTTCCTATTTTCCGAGGGTGCTGCGTACATCACCCGCCAGGTATTTTCCGTCAATGGGGGCATACTGTGACGTGTCGCGTAGTGGTGACCGGCATGGGCGGGTTGACGGCACTCGGGCACGACTGGAAAACCATCGGCGCCAACTTGCGCGCGCACCGTTCCGGTGTGCAACACATGCAAGACTGGGATCGCTACGAGGATCTCAATACCCGCCTGGCCGCCCCGGTTGCCGCCTTTGAACTACCACCGCATTACAACCGCAAAACGATGCGCAGCATGGGGCCGGTGGCGCTAATGTCCACCCGTGCCACGGAACTGGCGCTGGAAGACGCGGGCCTGCTCAATCATCCGGTGCTCAAGTCCGGTCAGACCGGCATCGCCTATGGCGCATGCTCTGGCAGCGCGGCAGCGGTGGTGGCGTTCGGCCGCATGGCTACTACCGGCAAAGTGCATGGCATCACTTCCAGCACCTATGTGCAGATGATGAGCCACACCGGCGCAGTGAATATCAGTCTGTTTTTCGGCATCACCGGTCGCATTATCCCATCCAGCAGCGCCTGCACTTCCGGTAGCCAGGGCATTGGTTTTGGATATGAGGCTATTAAACATGGTCAACAGACGGTGATGATCGCCGGCGGCGCCGAGGAGTTGAGCATTGGGCCATCCGCCGTGTTTGATACGTTGTTCGCCACCAGTACCCGCAACCATGCACCGCATACAACACCCCGACCCTTCGACCGCGACCGCGATGGGCTGGTGGTGGGCGAGGGTGCCGCCACCCTGATCCTCGAGGAACGGGAACATGCCCGGCAGCGTGGCGCGCGCATCTACGCGGAAGTAATCGGTTTTGGCTGCAATACCGACGCATCCCACATCACTCAGCCACAGGCGGAGACCATGGCCATTGTAATGCGGCTGGCTTTGCAAGACGCAAGCTTGCCACCGGCGGCTATCGGTTACGTCAACGCTCACGGCACCGCCACGGATCGCGGTGATATCGCCGAGTCCTTCGCGACTCGCGAGGTGTTCGGCGAGTCCATTCCCATCAGCTCACTCAAGAGTTATTTTGGTCACGCGCTGGGCGCCTGCGGATCCCTGGAAGCATGGCTCAGCATCGAGATGATGCGGGATAACTGGTTTGCCCCCACCATCAACCTGGATAATTTGGATCCGGCCTGCGCCCAACTCGATTACCTGACCGGCAACGGGCGCAGCTTTGAGGTGCAACATGTCATGAGCAACAACTTCGCCTTCGGCGGCATCAATACCAGCCTGATCTTCAAACGCTGACATAACAAGTACCAGGGGTCGGCATGCAAGGCGTTCAACAACAGCGGCAGAGGATGAAAAAAAAGGTTCTAGTCGTCCACTATTCCCAGAGCGGCCAGCTAAGCGACGTACTCCGACATCTGAGCGCACCACTGGCCGAAGTCGACGACATCGAATTGCACCAGCTGGTCTTGCGACCCAAGGTCAGCTACCCGTTTCCCTGGCCATTCATACGTTTCTTCGACACTTTCCCGGAAGCCATTTACCTCGACCCCCCCGAGCTTGAGCCCTTGGGTCTGGATGAACGCCAGCGCTTCGATTTGATCATCCTCGGTTATCAGGTCTGGTTCCTGTCACCATCTCTGCCTGCCACCGCGTTCCTGAAAAGCCCGGCGGCACGGACGCTGCTGAAGGACGCGCCGGTGGTCACCGTGATTGCCTGCCGGGACATGTGGCTCATGGCCCAGGAACAAACCAAGAAACTGCTGGCCGTGTGCGGCGCGCGCCTGGTCGGCAACGTGGTGCTGGTGGATGAAGCCGGCAGCGTCGGCAGTTTCCTGGCCACGCCGATCTGGGTGCTGACCGGCAAGAAAGGCCCGCTTTTCGGCGGATTGATCCCCCGCGCGGGTGTCAAACCGGAACAGATTCTTGGCTGCCGTCGTTTCGGAGAGCGTATCGCGCGGGTACTCAGCGAGGGTCGTCCACTCGATGCGAGCCTGCTGCGTGGCCTCGGTGCGGTGAAAGTGAATACGCGCCTGATTGCCACCGAACATGCGGCTCGGCGCAGCTTCCTCGTCTGGGGCGCACTGCTGCGCGCGCTGGGTCGTCAGGGCGCCTGGACCCGCCGCCCTGTAGTCGCCATCTATTTTGTGTTTCTGGTCGCGCTGCTGGTCACGGTGCTGCCCTTAAGCGCCTTGCTCAAGACCTTGGCGGCGCCCCTGCTGCGCAAACGCATTGCCGCCCAAACGGCTTATTTCAGTGAACCCTCGGGCCACGAAATTGGAACAGGACCATGACAGGCAAGGCATACATCACCAATCTTTCCGCATTCCTGCCCAATGCACCCATCAGCAACGATGAAATGGAATTGGTCCTGGGCATGATCAGCGGCCGTCCATCGCGCGCGCGGCGCATCATCCTGCGCTCAAACGGCATCAAAATACGCTACTACGCCATTAATCCCGCGACCGGCAAAGCCACCCACAGCAACGCTCAACTGACCGCCGCCGCCGTGCGCGGGCTGGTGCGCGAGGATTTCAAGCTGGAGCAGATTGATCTGCTCGCCTGCGGAACCACCTTTGCCGATCAACTGGTGCCCAGCCACACCAGTATGGTGCATGGCGAACTCGGTATTCCGCCCTGCGAAACCGTGGCCACCTCGGGCGTGTGCATCAGCAGTACCACGGCGCTCAAATACGCCATGCTCGGCGTAGCCGGTGGGGAGTTCCGGCACGCAGTGAGTGCTGGCTCGGAAATGCCTTCGGCGGTGATGCATGCCAGGAATTTCCAGGTCGAGAGCGACGCTCAGATCGAAGCGCTGGAAAAGCAGGCGGTGATGGCATTTCAGAAGGATTTCATACGCTGGATGCTGTCCGACGGCGCGGGCGCCGCGCTGATTGAACCGCAACCCGCCACCCAGGGTCTGTCGCTGCGGATTGACTGGATCGTGGAACGCTCCTACGCCAATGAACAACCGGCCTGCATGTATGGCGGCGCCGAGAAACTGGAGGACGGGAGACTGAAAGGCTGGCCGGAATACGACCCCTCGGAATGGGCGCAACGCTCTATCTTCACGCTCAAACAGGATGTCAAGCAGCTCAATGAGCATGTCATGGCCTACACCGTCGAACGGCCGCTACGAGATATTCCGCAACTGAAAATGTTGAAACCCGAGGACGTTGATTTCTTTCTGCCGCACTATTCTTCGCATTATTTCCGCGACAAAGTCCACGAACACATGTGCAAGGCGGGTTTCGATGTGCCTTTCGAACGCTGGTTCACCAACCTGTATTCCAAGGGCAATATCGGCGCGGCCTCCATCTATGTCCTGCTTGAGGAACTGTTCCATTCCGGCCGATTGAAACCAGGCCATCGTCTGCTGTGCTACATTCCGGAGAGCGGCCGTTTCAGCACGGCCTGGATGTATCTCACTGTCTGCGGTCCGGATGGCAAGACTCAGTCCTGAGGCAAAATGAAAAAAAACGAGGTTCCGCAGCAGAATGCCAAGGCGTTCATGGGCCACAGCAAGGTGCTGTACGCGTTGGATGAACAGGGCCGCTATGTGCCGACGCCCTGTAATGGTTGGGAAGCCGAGGAAATCGTTCTGGATCAGGCGATAGCAGAATTCCAACACAGCGCCGCCGCCGCCTGGCAGCGTGCCCGCCAGGGCGTTGGTTCAGCGCTCGAGTATCACATGTACCGCCAGCGCATGGATCTTGTGCTCCTGGCCCAAAGTACCGGTTTCTTCAGATGGCGAGTGCGCCGCCATCTCAGGCCCGGGGTGTTCGAAAAGCTATCTAACCGATGCAGACAGCATTACGCCGAGGCGTTGGGGCTGGCGCCGGCCCAGCTCGACGTGCTCCCGGATCAACTATGAACGCCGCGTCAGTCGCGCCGGATGTCGAGATTCCCTTCGATCACCGGCAAAGTGCGCATTGCGAAAGCGGCGTAATTGCATCCCTGCTGCGCCATCAAAACCTACCGATCTCCGAGCCAATGGCTTTTGGCATTGCCGCCGGCTTGGGATTCGCCTACCTGCCATTCATAAAATTCGGCGGTTTGCCGCTGTTCGCTTACCGCATGCCGCCCGGCAGCATTATTCGTGGTCTAACCCGGCGCCTCGGCATCGAGATGCACTTTGAAACCTTCCGGCAACCGGCCGCCGGCATGCAGGCACTCGATCAGTATCTGTCCCGGGGACGGGCGGTCGGCATACAAACGTCAGCGTTCTGGTTGTCTTATTTTCCACCGGATATGCGCTTTCATTTCAACGCCCACAACCTGGTGGTGTATGGAAAACACGGCAATAATTACCTGATCAGCGATCCGGTGATTGATATCCGGGTCGAATGCGACGCAGATTCTCTGCGCAAGGCCCGCTTTACGCGCGGTGTGTTGGCGCCCAAAGGCTTGCTTTACTATCCGCAATACATTCCACCCAAACCGGATCTGCCGCGCGCCATCCGCAAGGCGATTCTCTACACCACCGGTATGATGCTGTACGTGCCGGTGCCGATATTGGGGGTGCACGGTATTCGCATGGTAGCGCGCAAAATACGTAATCTGCAGTCGCGCGCACAGCATCACAACAAGCTGCTGCTGGGCCACATGGTGCGCATGCAGGAAGAAATCGGTACTGGTGGTGCCGGGTTCCGTTTCTTGTATGCATCCTTTCTTCAGGAAGCCGCCGGCGTGCTGGGCAAGCCCGGGCTCGCGGCCATGGCGGATGAATTAACCGCGGTGGGTGACGAATGGCGACGCTTTGCGCTGCACGCCGCGAAAATGTGCAAGGGCCGCATGCCAATGGATTACGGCTTGCTGGCCGATCAATTGCTGGATTGCGCGGAGCGCGAAGCGCGCATCTATAAACGGCTACGCGCCGAGGTGAAATAAGGACCAGCCGCGTTGCCGATGTCCGTCTACCAGAAATAAGTTTCCCGGCTCACTGCCGGCGGCAAATGCCGCAAGCCATGCCGCTTCCAGGCTGTCGTGAAATGCACCATCCGCATCAGGCAAGGCTCCCGCAGCAAAACCCTGCCGCAAGGTGTCAGCCACGCGATTGTCCATGCTGGTGGCGCAACACAGCCGGTCGCCCGCCTGCCAGGCCGATCCCAGGAAATCCTCCAGCGCCGTAAATTCCGCGAAACGTTGCAAGTCCAGCGATCGGGAGTCACCTGCGCCCGACTGCAACAGCAGCCAATGGCTGCCTTCAGCCAGCAGTATATCTTGGGGTAAGTGCTGGCGCAGACGGTGCGTGCCGAGCGGTAGCGCGACTTCCTCCACCGCTCCCACCAATGCCTGAGTGACGAAACCGAGGAGCATGTCCGCCATCACCGCGCTCAGCACCGCTTGCAGGCTGGCGCCGCGCCGGGAGATGAAAAAGTTCTGGCCCTGCAAGCCCAGGTTTCTGGCCACGTAAAAGCCGGCGCTGCTGCCCAGGGTATTGATGAAATTGAAGGGCTTGGGAATTTCTGCATCGCGTATCAATTGCTCCTGGGTCACGATGTTGTTACCGATGGGTCCAAGACCGGAGCCGAGATAAATCCCACAGTTCGGCCGCAGCTTCCGGCCGGCCGCGCAGCTTGCCGAACCCAGCAGCGCCAGTTGGATGAAGCGATCGATGCGCCGGAACGGCTCACGGCACAAATCCTTCAAGGCGGATTCCAGCGACGTCAGCGCGGCATCGTCATTCACCGGCTGCAAGTAATGACTCGCTGATACTATTTTGATCACGGCGCGGTTTTTTCCAGCGCCAGCACGGTATTGTTGCCGCCGAAGCCGAAATGATTGAGCAGATAGTGACCATCCGGCGCTGCATCCATTGTCTTGAGTGGATATACGCCGAGCACCGGGTCGGGTGTTTCAAATCCGGGGGTGGCGGGCAGGAAACCACGCAGCAATGCGCCAGCGTACAAAATCAATTCGTTCACACAACAGGCGCCCAGCGTATGTCCGAGATGAGGTTTGAGTGCCGACACCGGCGGCAGGCTGGCGAATACCTGCTGCAATCCACGAGCTTCCGCCGCATCCCCGGTGGGTGTGGCGGTGCCGTGCGCCTTGATGCCGCGCACTTGTTGCGGTTGCACACGCGTCTGATGCAAGACTTGATTGAGCACCTTGGCTACGGAATTGCCGTCGGTGTTGGCAGTGGTGACGCTCCAGGTATCGCAATTGCTGGCGCCGCCGATTACCCGCAGGCGGCTTGCGGAATCGGTTTCCGCTGATAGCAGCACCGCACCGATGCCTTCTCCCAGCAACAGGCCTTTGCGTGCCGCATCAAAAGGCTGCAGCGTTTCTGCCACGATCTGCAAACCCGAGAAACCCGCCAGCGTGGTGCGATTGGCCAGTTCCGCACCGACCACCAAGGCCTGCCGGTACCAGCCCAATTCAATCATGCGCAGCGCAGCCAAGAGTGCATTGGCTGATGAAGTGCAGGCGGTGTTGTAGGTGTAAGTATCGCCTTCGCAGCCAAGTGTGCGTTGCAGGATCACGGCGATATCCTGATAGCCGCATAAGGGCATCGGTATCGCGGTCTCCGGTTGCTGCGTCAATGCCGTTGCGTAACGCGATTCCGACAGGCCGATGGAGAAACACGAAGAGCCGATAAACATCGGCAGCCGGCGGATTTCCGCGGTTGTCAGTCCGGCCTGCGCCACCGCGGCACGCGCCACCGGGGGCAGCAGACGCTCGAAGCGCCCGGCATCAAACAGCTCCGAGCGATCCGGAATCCGGTAATACGGCATCAGCAAGGGTTCGTCGAATTCATCCAGCCGCAACCGCACAGGCTGCACCTGCCTGCGCTGCATGGCGGACACACAGCTTTCCGAGTCCTCACCCAGCGCGCAACTCAAACCCACTCCCCGAATGTAAGCGCCAGCCATGCGGGGGTATCAGGGCGCAGCATCCGAGAGGATGAAATCCGCCAGGCTGTTGACGGAGGTCAAGGCCGCCCGTGTCTGATTGCTGCCATCAATGCGTTTGCCGTAGTGTTGCTTGACCGCCAGCGCGATCTGCAAGGCGTCCAGGGAATCCAGAGCCAGACTGCCCTGGCTGCCGATGAGTATGGCATCATCCGGAATCTGCTCCGGGCGCAAATCCTTCTCACATTCCTTGATGATCATTTGCTTGAGTTCGAGTTTGAGCTGTTCCCTGTCCATCATGCCTTTCCTCGTTGCTTGGCAAGACGCAGGCCCGCCAGCGCCAGACAGGCAAGACCGAAGCCAAACAGCCGCAAGGCTTGCGGCGCCACCGCCTCGAGTCCGCCTTGTCGCAGGAACACATCGAGAAAGCCCTCCAGTCCCCAGGCCATGGGTGAAAACTGGCTCAATGTCTGCATCACCGGTGGCATCAGGAAACGCGGCACCATGATACCGCCGACCGCGGCCATCAATAGGTTGGCCACGCCGGTGAAAATCGTGGCTTGTTCGCCGGTGGATACCAAATTCGCAATCAACAGCGCATAGGCCACCGATGCGAAGCTCAGCGCCAGCGCCATAAGAGTCAGCGCCAATGGCGCATGCCCCAGTGTCAACCTCTGACCGCCAAACCAGGGCACCACCAAGATACCGACCACCAGCATGAGCCCCACTTGCAGCAGGTTGATGCCGAGATACGGCAGTAATTTTCCCAACAACAGATCTTTTGCGCTCAAGCCCATGCTGCGCAAACGCGCATAGGTGCCCTGCTGCCGCTCCTGCACCCAGGTGGTAGACAGTGGAATGGCGATGAAGAACATCGCAAATACCAGCCAGGCGGGCACATTCTGCTGCACCGAGGAAGGACGGCGACTTCTGCCATCCACCTGATAAAGCGATTGGGCGTGCAATAGCTTGTCCGTGGCATCGAGATTCAAGCCCGTATGGCCGGCCGATGTAATGTCGGACACCTGCGTTTTAAGCGGGGCCAGCGCGTATTGCAGATACACGCGCACCAGCGCCGCGCGCAATGCCGCTTCGAAAAGCATATACATTGCCGGTTCGACGCCCGGCCCAGCCAGCATCTGCACTGGCAGCGGCTCAGTGTTTTGCATGGCTTTACCGAAACCCGGTGGTATGCGTACCATAAATTGAGCTCGATCGTCGCGTACTTGGTCAATAAGTTCTGACGCGGATGCGTCTGACGATAGAATCTTGAAATCCTTGATTGCACTGAGTCTCTTTACCAGCGCTTCGCTGGCCGGGCTGCCGTCCTTATTCACCAGATAATAATGGATATTCACACCCTGTTGCTCGGCGAACTTGTTCTGCAAAGCCAGCGACATCACCAGGATAAACACCGCCGGCATTGCGAACAGCAACAATAAGGCGTGCCAGTCGCGCAAAAGCAGCTTCCATTCCTTGGTGACCAATGCGAATAAAGGCATGTTAATTTCTCAGTTGCCGGCCGGTCATCTGCAAGAACAATTCTTCAAGGTTGCGATAACCATACTTTAAGCGACAGATATCAAGTCTTTCGGCAGCCAACAGCTTCATCAAATGTTTCAAATCAGCTTCAGTGCAATGCGCCATACGCAACTCGCGGTTTATGATTTCGAGTCCGGGGATGGTGTTCAGTATCCCACTCTGTTGTACAGTGGGTGCCGTTGTCAGCGTGACCATCAACTCTCGGCTGTGCGTGTTATTCAGGAGTTGTTCTTGAGTACCGCAGGCCAATAATCGGCCATCATCCAGCACCCCGATTTCGTCGCACAACATCTCCGCTTCTTCCATGTAATGCGTGGTGTAAACCACCGTGGTGCCCCGAGCGTTGATGCGTTTGACGGCTTCCAGGATGAAATGCCGCGACTGGGGGTCTATGCCCACGGTCGGTTCATCCAGGAACAACAGCTGCGGCCGGTTCAGAAGTCCAATGGCCAGATTGAGCCGCCGCTTCAATCCGCCGGACAGATGCTCGGCCCGGACTGACTCGAAAGACTCCAGGCCCGCCACTGCCAATGCTGCGGTCAGCCGGCCGCGCAATTCGTAGGCCGGAATTGCCAGCACGCCGCCGAAGAACAGCAAGTTCTCCATGATGCTGAGTCGCGGATAAAAAGCATACTCTTGAGGCACCAGAGCGCTGCCCGCCTGGATATCTTGCAATTGGCCAGGCAGGGTTTTGCCGTCAATGCTGATCTTCCCGGACAACAAAGGTAAAAGGCCGGTCAGGATTGAGATCAGAGTGGTTTTGCCCGAGCCGTTTGGCCCGAGTAAACCGAATAAGCTCCCTTGCCGGATCCGCAGGGACAATTCCCGGATAACATCGTGTTTTGCCCCCGGATAGCGGAAACTCAAGCCCTCGATCTGGATCACGCATTACCCTCGTTATTCTGCCGACTAGAATGTTTCAAATCCGCGTGATTATCTCAGATAATCCGGCAGACTTACCGGCTTTGGCGCGCGACTTATCTGTCCCGGTAAATTATCGAAAGTATCTCGCTGGATCGGCGAAATCAGTGAGCCTTCGTTGCCGTCAGGCGTGCTTAGGCCGGGCTAGATTCTCGAAACAAAACCGGTCACGATGACGGCTGCGCCTGATGGCAAGACTCCCGCCGGCATCCGTGATAGCAGTGCCTCCTGGGTGAGGGTTACGTGCAATACAGTCACCGGTCTCCAGACGTTAATGAACCGAGTGCCCTGAGATTTCTGGCGAATTCCTGAAACGAGATTTTGAAACGCCTCTCATAGAACAATCTGCCGGCATGTGGCGGGTTGCGGTAATTCCGTTCATCTGGCACCCGCCAATAATTCTGATATCCGAATACCAGCAGTTGCACGATTGAACCCGGCAACATGGCGATAAATGTCCGGCGCTGAGTTTTGTAACTGAATCCCGAAGCCAGGGTTTTAAGAGCATCCATCCGGCTCGCCTTGGTTGTCAATAATGCAGAGCTGGTTTGCAGCGGAGTCATGACGTGAAAGCGGCTATACGCCGGAAACTCATATATCTGTGATTGCAGATTCCGCTTGCGGGCAAATGCCACGCCGATCATGTGACTTGCATCATGATCCGGGTGCCCGCCTTCCCAGGCCATGACGTAGATACGTTCGATGGCGGTATTCTTTAGAAGCTCATCAAGATCCTGACAGGCATCAACGCTTCTTTCGTGCAAATGCAGATCGAAGATACTTTTCCTGTGGCCGATCAGTAACATACCGGTTTCGTCAATTCCAAATTTTCTCAGTACCTTGATGCTTTCACTTATTCGGACATCTGGGTTCTCAGCTTGTATGCCGCCATAGGTGAGGTAGGCGATGAACACCTGATTCCCCAGCCGGATTTCCTCTTGCATGCGCAATGCACAGAAATATTCATCGTCATTATGGGCAAGCACGAATAAGATATTCATGAAGTTATGGACCGTGACTACTTTTGAAAAGCGAGATACGCTATTGCAGCCCGAAAACCAACCATTTATGGGTCCCCCGGGCAGATGGATTAATATAGCATCCATGCCGGTATAGGGCGGCCCATAGTTGGATCGGCTCAGGGCGAGCGAGCGCATGCGAATATATTGTGGCAGGTTCGTGATAGATATATTGCTGCTCGCGGCATTGTTTGCCTCGATGCCGGCACTGGCGCGTCATTATTCGCAACACTTCAAACTATCTGAGTCCTGTACGCTACCGCGTCCGGCACAAATCCCCGCTACACTGAACGCCGCCCAGGTGATGGTGGCTTTCTCCCCGGGAGGAGATGGCGAGGTATTGATCCTGCAGGCGCTCGCTGCAGCTAGACATAGGATTCTGATACAGGCTTACGGTTTTACCGACCGGCGGATTCTCGCGGCCCTGGGGAGAGCCAAGGCGCGTGGTGTGGACGTGGGTGTGATTCTCGACAAAACCGATACCCAATGGTATGAGGGGCACGAGCCGGTGGCATCAGTCATCAGCGCCATGCAGATTCCCGTGTGGATAGACACGGCGGTGAACATTGCGCATAACAAAGTGATGATCATTGATGACAACGGCCTTATCACTGGCTCCTACAACTTCACTTATTCGGCTGCCTATGACAACGCCGAAAATCTTCTGTATATCCGGAACGCGCCGGCGCTTGTCAAAGCCTACATCAACAATTGGCGCTGGCGGCAGAGCTGCTCCAAGCCCTACGCCGGCCGGCCGGTGACCTGAATACCCGAAATGAGCCCCATCACCTATGCCAGCATGTTGATGCTGCTCGGCAGCGGGCGGGTGGAGATTGCGGATGTCGGAGCGTTTTGGGGTCAGGTGACCCGCATGCGGCTGCCGGAGATTGCCGCTCCGGTGCTGAGCATGCCGACGACGCTGCACATGGCGGGCGAAATGGATAGCATCGTGTATGCGCAACTGCTGGCGGGACCCGGCCTAAAGCAGGCGCGGCGCCGCGCGGATTTAAGCATCGCCTGGAGCCGGCAGCGAGTGGGCGGGGGACGGGAGATACCCGGCGTCAACAGTTTTGCGATCCCGGACCTGGGACTCCACTGGCAGGGAGAGACGCATGCGCAAGAAGCGCGGCAACTGGGCGCGGAATTTGCCAGCGTGCTGGCGGAGGAATTTCCGGATCCGATAACGGAAATATTGCGCTATTTCAGCACAGACTTGGAGACACTCGTAAGCCAGCTGGGAGAGGCCGATTATCTTCAGGCCGGGACTACACTGCCATCAAATCCGGAAAGGCAGAAATAGAAAATCCTGGTCAGGCGCAGTTCAACCGGCACACATCTGCGCCAGAGTGAAGGCCGCCACATAAATCGATTGCGGCACCCCGTTGATTGTGAATGCATGGTATTTGAAACCGCTTTTGTCTTTAAACATCTCGAACTGAAACACGGCAGTCGCGGGTTTGCCCTGATAAGTCACGATACCACTGACATTCACGAAGTCACGGCCATCGGAAGTGGCGCCGGCCTGCCACTGGGGTGAAGCGAAAAAGCCGTTGACTTCCTGCTCGACGGTTTTTCCCGCACAGTTATCCAGGTGCGCGGTTTTCACCACCTGGATATCGTCCGGGTCGGGTATCCAGTGCGGATCGGCGGTAAATAGCACCTGATTCTTTTGTTCCTGAGCGATTGTCTGCGGCGGCAGTTTTCCGTAGTCCGTGACGGTGATCACGGCGGCGAGGGTGGCGCCAGTGATGAACAGCGCTTCCACGATGAGCGCGCCCAGCAACCAGTTACCCAACTTGAAGCGGCGCCGCTCACGCAAATAGGCGGGATAACCCACGGGCCACACGATCGCAACCAGCCCGAGCCAGGTGAACATGGATTTGAGGGGGCTGCCGGAATCCCAGGCGCTTGGCGACTGGAAGATTTCGCCGGCTGCGAACCCCGCAGTAATCACTGCAGTGAGCGCCAGCAGCCATACCAGTCCTGGAAAAGAATGGGCCGCGAGCGCCACGATCAGCAATCCCACGATAGCGATCAGCGGGATAGCTAGGAGAAAAATGCCGTAATCCGCTCCGGGCATTTCCGAAGATAACAGCTTGCGCGACCCGGATCGGTTCAGAAATGCTCCGCAATGCGCGCAGTGGGATACTTTAGGCGTGGGTTTCCCGCAGGCAGGGCAGGGTTGCTCAATGGCATTCTGCGCCATTCTTAGCCTCGTCTCTTGTCATGGTGTCTAGGTTTCCGTTTCTTTCGAGTGTGGGCGGCTGGATGTAGTCGCGCACTTTCCTTATGACGGATGTTAGCCAATCCGTTGCGTGCACGGAATCCGCGCGGATCCCATAGTCTCCGCCGGCGTTCAGCGGCCTGCCGCCAGCGGTATTGGCGGCGCATCTGAATGCGGCGAAAGTTTCCACGGTCACGCTCCCGGTAGCGGGCCGGCAGATTCATATGCCGTAGAGCTCGCGGCGGGTGGTGCAGCCGCCGGAACAAGGCGGTGCGATTTTCCACATAACCGAAATGACCCGCGGTGGTGATGCTTTCACCCGCTTGGTTCCTCAAGGCGATGGCGCCTTTATCCACGCCGGTATAGAGACCCTGCTCTCCTGGCGCGCAGTTATTGGCGCAATAGCGGACTTCGTAGCCGGTGCCGCGGATGCCGATGGTCGCCACTGGCGTGTCCACGGCGTAATCCTGGTGCTCCACATGACCGATGAATCCACTGATGGCCCGGAACCCGCCCTTAATGAGCCGGAAGAAGGCGCCTTCATGTCGCTGTTGCACCTCGGTTGGTTGTGGAGATGCCGGCGGCGGTGTTGAAGATGCCGTTACCTGAGCCACTGCCAGAGCATAGCCGTGGGCGGCGGGGTCGTAATGGTATCGCTGGATCTGGAAATCGGTGTCCGGGCGCAGCAACATGCGGCCGCCATCCTCGAAGTCAAGGTCGGCGTAACTGTCATCGCCGGTGCTGATGGCATCACCGGAATAGATGGCATCCCCATCCCGCAATTGGCGGCGGCCGGTGGCGCTGGTGGCGGTGACCGTGCCTACCGCCAATACGGCGTTGCCGGCTTGTTCCGGCTGTGGCCCCCGGGGGGCGGGGGCGGCGGCCGCAGTGTAGGTACCGGCCGGAGGAGTGTCCTGGGCCAGAGAGCTGCCCGGCAGCCCCATGCCGGATATGGCCATCAACAGGGTGGTCACACGCAGGGAGTATTTGTACATATCCCATTGTTCCGAAAAATCGGGACCAGCATACCGCCAATTGGCAGCTTTCCGGATTTTGGAATTAAAAAGCCGGAACAGGTAACCCCCCGGCTTTCTTTGATTAACGTCCGGTACCCGTGGTACTGGGCAGACGTCGGCAGCTTCACTTTAACTGATCGAGTACTTTCATTTCCGGCACTGACAGGAAGGTATCGGGGTTTTGCGGATCGTTGCTTACCGGCAGCGTGCTGCACATGAGTTGCGAGAGCGTGGTCTTGCCATCTATGCCGGGCTGGGAGCCGCCGCCGAGGTCGTATTTGAGTACTTGACCTCGCGCATTCCATTCTTCGGGTAGGTCGCGAGCGTTAGGGCGCACTTCCACCGTTACCTCGATCCACCTGTTCCACCCCCAGGTCTCGGTGTGGTAGTTGTAGGGGTTGCCGCCGTTGGAGGCGATGGTGGCATGCCAGTTGGTCAGGTCGTAGGATTTCTGGTTCAGACCTATGCACGAAATCGTAAGTTGCTTGAGCGCCGCCTTGATGACGGCCTGGTTGCCCGCCGGGGTTCCGGCTTCCATAGTGACGGTCTTTTCCGGCGCTTTGGCGCAGGCGGTGAACATTAGGGTGACGAGCAACGTGATTAAGAGTTTTTTCATGGAGCGTTTCCCGAGATACGGATTGCCTCGCTGGAAGTATAGCTCAGGAACACGCTATGGTAATTGCCGACGCATCAATCTGCAGGTTGCGTCGGTGGACATCGGATTACCCAGAGCGATCGTGCCAGTGGCGGCCGGCGAAATACAGTAGCAGGGCTACCAGCACCACGATCAGCGCCACAATGAAATACAGACTGACCTCATCGAAATACCCGGCATACCCTTGCAGGTGCCGGCCCAGGCGGAAGGTGCCCATGCCCCACACGCTAACCCACAGTAGTGCGCCGGTGGCATTGAATAGCAGAAAGCGCCGGAAGGGCATGGCAGCGGCACCTGCGACGATGCCGTTCACCTGGCGTAGTAGCTCGAAGAAACGCGCAAAGGTTACGAACCAGCCGCCATATTTCTCGAACGCGATCTCCATGCGGTGTACTTGTGGTTCGCCGATCCGCAGATATTTGCCGAAGCGCAAAATCAGCCGGCGCCCGTTCCGATACCCGATCCAATAGCCAAGGCCATCGCCAATGACGGCAGCCAGGAATGCCGTTAGCAGCACCAGGATGATGTTGAGCTTGCCGTGCACCGCCAAGACCGCCGCCGCTATAAGCAACGTCTGCCCGGGTGCCGGTACTCCGAAGCTCTCGATGAAAATGACAATAAAAATCACCGGATAACCGTAATGTGCCAGATACGGATCCAGGAATTTCAGTGAATCATGGAAAAAACCCATGGGCGCGCACTCTTCGAATCTGACGTGCGAATCTGCATGTTAACAGATGCGGCAGCGCTCAATCCGAGTTTTGGAACGTACTTCTAATTGACTTTCTCCGATACCGGCGGATTAGTGGTCCGTGCCCGGGCTGTAATGAGTTGCTCACAAGCATGCGCGTCCAGCGGCTCGCTTAGCAGGAAACCCTGGATGAGTGGACAGCTTTCCATCTGCAGCCACTTGAGTTGGGCTTCATTCTCCACACCTTCCGCCACCACACGGTGGCCGAGGGAATTGGCGAGTTTTATGGTGGCGCGCGCCACCGCGGCATCTTCGCGATTCAAGGCCACATCACGCACAAAACTCTGGTCCAACTTGAGCACGTCAATCGGGAAACGTTTGAGATAAGCCAGGGAGGAATTACCGGTACCAAAATCATCCAGTGCCAGGCTAATACCCATACCACGGAGTTTGTGTAGTTCATTGAGATTACTTTCCTCGTTGGCGAGTGTCACGCTTTCAGTGATTTCCAGTATCAAAGCCTGGGGCGGCAGCCCACTTTCGCCGAGGATACGCCCCACTATGCCGGCCAAATCCGGTACCGTGAACTGGCGCGCTGAAAGGTTTACCGCCATGTGGAATTCGGCGCCGTAAACGCCACGCCAGCGCACCGCCTGTTTGCAGGCTTCACGCAACACCCATTCACCGATGGGAATGATGAGGCCGGTTTCCTCGGCCAGCGGTATGAATTCGGCGGGTGCCACCAGGCCGAATTCCTGGCTATGCCAGCGCAGCAGGGCCTCGAGGCCCATGATGTCGCCATTCGGCAGGTTGAACAGCGGCTGATAGTGCAGCACCAGTTCACCGCGGGTCAGTGCTTTGCGCAATTCCACCTCACGTTTCAGGCGCTTTAGCGCGGCCTCGTGCATATCGGGAGTAAAAAACTGGTAGCTATTGCGGCCCCGGTGTTTTGCGCGGTACAGCGCGGTGTCGGCATTGGCGAGCAGACTCTTGGCATCGGGGCTATCGGCCGCCAACAGGGTGATGCCCACGCTGCCGGTAACGCGCAACTCGGTTTCGTTGAGCATCATGGGTTTGGCGAGGGTGCGCAGTATGCGTTCCGCGAGACGTACGATATCTTCGCGTTTGTCCACATGCTCTACCAGTACGATGAATTCATCTCCGGAAAGGCGCGCAACCGTATCACGGTCGCCTATGCAACGTTTCAGGCGCTGTGCCACGCGCTTCAGCACCTGATCGCCGGTTTGGTGACCCAATGAATCATTGATATGCTTGAATCTGTCCAGGTCTACGAATAACACCGCCAGTTGGGCATCACCATGGCGTGCGCGGGTGATGGCATTGGCGATTTTTTGCTCGAATAAGGTGCGGTTCGGCAGGCCGGTGAGTGCATCAAAATTCGCGAGCTGCACCAGTTGTTCCTCGGCACGCTTGCGGTCGGCCATCTCAGTGCGCAGCTCGTCAGCGATATCCGCGAAAGCGAATCGGATATTCAGTTGCTCTACCAAGCGTCTGTGCATGCCGATGGACATGCGTATCAATAGCGCCAGCATGACGCAGGCCAGAACCGCGGCCGCGAACCGGACCACATCGAAGGCTAGCGCCAGTCGTATCATGAGTGGTAGCGCCGCCATGAATAGAAAAATTGAATAGCCCCGGAGGGAAGGGGCCAAGGCCGGCATCGCCAGGGCACACGCTGACATGATGACTGTAGCCAGGAACATCTGATGTGCCACGTCCACGGAGGAGAACAACAATATCCCCGCCAGGCCCCAGCCGCAGGCAGTCAACAGATTACCCGTCAGGAAGCGTCGTTCCCACAGGGGCGCATTTACAGCTTCAATGCTGCGATGATTGAAAACGCGGTTTAGCAGTCCACGGCCGATCTCTACGATCAGCATAAACACCAGCCAGGCTATCTGGATTACATGACTGAGAGGTGTGTTCCAGAAGAGCGCTACCAACAATACGGCAACAATAATGCCGGCCAGGTGTGTGCCGCGGGTATTGTGATAGAGGAGGTTGGTGAGTTCCGCCTTGACCAACAGCCCGACGTCGCGGCTGGGTACAAGCGTATCCGCCATGGTGGCGATCGCCATCAAGCCTCCCGGTCTCCCTTGAGCCGCATCCTCCCGCTGGCTGCCAGGCTACCTTATGTTGAGTAGGGCAATTCAAGTGTGCAGAATCGGCGCCGCGCTGTCTAGGGGCGGTATAGCCTCAACGGTACAGTTATGCCGATGAGCGGCCTTGTAGGGCGATTATGTCAGGGGCATCATCCGGCGGCTGAAGCATCTTTAGAATTTTTCAATAAGCAGGCATTTTGGCCTCGGGTTTGGTGCAGGGAGTCAGCATTGGGGGCGAAACAGGTTTCTGGAATGCAGATGCTGATGAGCTTTGGACTTATCAGCCAGATGGCAGCCGTCGTCCTGCTGGTTTTGCTGTTTATGCTGCTGCGGCGTCATGCTGGTCGGCGGCCGTATTTTTTTGCCTGGAGCAATGCCTGGTTGGCATTTGCCGTGGCGCTGATCGCCCTGGCGGTGCGTTATAACCTATTGCCGTCGGCTGCCGCTCGCGATACCGGTTTGGGCGGGTGGCCAGGTATCTGCTATTTAATCTACCAGTTTGGCAAACTTGCCTTTCTGGTGCTGCTGTTGCGGGGCACGCTGCTCTACCTCAAGGGTGTGGCGCATCCGGTGTTTGGCTTGATGCGCTGGTTGTGGGCCGTGGTCGGTGCAATCACCCTGATATCGGTGGCGTTTTCGCCCACGCTGCACGCCATCATGTTTTGGCAGGGACTGTGCAACGTGGTGGTATATTCCTTTTGCACCGTGGCCATGTTGACCTTACCCATGCCGCGCCGCAGCCTGGGCACGCGCACCACCGGCATCGTACTGGCTGCGACCCTGGGGCTGTGGCTGATTTACATGGCGGCGCTGCTGGATGCCGTGATTCCGGAGGCGCACATAGGCCTGAATCTGCAAAGCTTGCTGGAAGGCCCAAATTATTATCTCGATTTGACGCTCTGCATGCTGCTTGCCTTTGGCATGGTGCTGGTGCTTTTCGAGGATAGCAAACGCGAAATCGATACCGCCCACCACGAATTGCGTATCGCTCACGAACAGTTGCTGCGGGAATCGTTGCTGGATTCCATGACTGGCGCCTACAACCGTCGTGCCTTCAACGAGGGTGCCGGGCTTGAGGATGCTAAAGGTACATTCGGTACCCTGGTGGTCCTTGATATGGACAATCTCAAGGATGTAAACGACGTTTATGGCCACAAATACGGCGACGCGCTACTCAGGCATTTTGCCTCGGTACTGCGCTCGGGACTGCGGCCATCGGATAAACTTTACCGCCTGGGCGGTGATGAATTCCTGGTGGTCATGCCGCGCGCGCTGGCGAATATCGCTGGCCCGCGCATACAGGAACTCATCGCCAGCGCGCCTTCGTTGAAGGTGACCGATACGGGCGCGCTCATCAAGTTGCGGGCCAGCGTCGGCACAGCGAATTTCAGTAGCGTGGAAAATATTGATATCGCGTTGCACGAGGCGGATCGTTCCATGTATGCGCACAAACGTGCCAGCAGAAATGAACGCACCATCCCAGGTATGAGGGCGGAATCGGGTGGTTGATGACCAGCTACCGGACTTATGCCGTGCCCGGCGTAAATTTCTACAATTTGCGCACCACCGGACTATTCTTTTCACTACAGTAGTCTATGCTTAACTAGCTTGAGTAGGGCGTAGGCATCGTCGGCCGTTTTCCATGGGGGAAACGGCGATTAGCGCGACCCCTGAAACCCGCTGACGGAGCCTTTGTGAAACCAACCGACGTCTCGAATCCCGACTACTTTCACCGGGTCGTAGATTGCCAGTGGGCTTGTCCGGCCCATACCAATGTACCTGAGTATATCCGCCTCATTGCCCAAGGCCGCTTCACCGACGCCTACCTGTTGAACCGGGAATCCAACGTATTCCCCGGGATTCTGGGGCGCGTCTGCGACCGACCTTGCGAACCCGCTTGCCGCCGTGGGCGTGTGGACGAGAAGCCGGTGGCCATCTGCCGGCTGAAGCGCGTGGCCGCAGATTACAAGGACGATATCGCCGAGCGCCTTGCGCAAATCCCGCAACGCAAAAACGGCAAGCGCATCGCTTGCATCGGCGCCGGGTGTGCTTCTCTCACGGTCGCCAACGATCTGCTGCCGCTGGGTTACGAAATGACCCTGTTCGAGAAGCAACATGAGCCGGGGGGGCTCATGCGCACCAACATCCCCGCATTCCGCTTGCCGGCCAACGTGTTGAATGAAGAGATCCGCATGATCGTGGACATGGGTATGGACCTGCGCCTGAACCAGGCGATCACCAGCATGCGGGGGTTATTGCAAGAGGGTTTCGACGCGATCTTTGTGGGTAGTGGCGCACCCCGCGGCAAGAATCTTGAAATCCCGGGCCGCTATGATGACCCCGCGCATGTCCATATCGGCATTGACTGGCTGGAATCCGTGGCTTTCGGACATGTCAATTCGGTCGGCAGACAGGTACTCATCATCGGTGCCGGCAACACCGCCATGGATTGCTGCCGCACTTCCCTCAGGATCGGTGCCGACAATGTAAAGGTGATGGCGCGCAAACCGCTCACTCAGCTCAAGGCTTCCGACTGGGAACTGGAAGGCGCCGTCGAGGAGAGCGTCGAGATCATCCAGTGCCATTCACCCAAAGAATTTGTACTCCAGAACGGCCGCATCAAGGGTATGACTTTCGAAGTGCTGGAATACTACGACGATCACGGCAGGCAGAAATCCAAAATACTTGGCGAAAAGTTCTATCCCGCCGATGATATCGTGCTCGCTATCGGCCAGGAAAATGCGTTTCCCTGGATCGAGCGTGACATCGGCCTTGAGTTCGACCAATGGGATGTGCCGGTGGTGGACAAGCAGAACATGCAGTCCACTCGCGCCGGAGTATTCTTCGGCGGTGATGCAGCCTTCGGACCCGAGAACATCATCTGGGCAGTGGAACATGGACATCAGGCGGCCATCTCCATCCACAAACATTGTCAGGGAGAAGACCTCAACGCGCGTCCACCCTATGGCATAAATCTCAGCAGCACCAAGATGGGTATCCATGAGTGGAGCTACAGCAACAGTTTCGACCCGGCAGTGCGGCGGCTGGTGCCGCATGTGAGCCTCAAGGAACGCTTTAAGAAACTTGATATTGAAGTGGAACTGGGTTTTAACGCCGAGCAGACCCAGGTGGAAGTGGAGCGCTGTCTCAACTGCGATATCCAGACGGTGTTTTTCGCGCCGCTGTGCATCGAGTGCGATGCCTGCATCGACGTTTGCCCAACCAACTGTCTGACCATCACTACCAACGGCGAGGAGGATGAACTGCGCGCGCGCCTCAAGGCGCCCGCGGACAATCGTCAGCAGCCGCTGTATGTATCCGTGGCGCTGAAACAGACCGGCCGGGTGATGGTCAAGGACGAGGACCAATGCGTGCACTGCGGACTATGCGCCGAGCGCTGTCCCACCGCCGCCTGGGACATGCAGAAATCCACCCTCAAGATTCCCTACGCCAGCGACTCACCGGCCGCGGCGCCCGTGCGCCGCCGCGCCTGAACCGCATGCCATCACGCAGCAACGACTTCGTCATCAAGATCGCCAATGTCAATGGCACCGGCTCGGCCAGCGCCAACGGCCTGTTGATGAAGGCCATCTTCCGCATGGGTATTCCGGTGGTTGGCAAGAATTTCTTTCCTTCAAACATCCAGGGTCTGCCCACTTGGTTTGAAATCCGCGTGAGCCGCGAGGGCTATGTGGCGCGCTCCGGCCGGGTGGATATCATGGTGGCCATGAATGCCCAGACTTACGCCCGGGATCTGGCAGACGTAAGTGCTGGCGGCTACCTTATTTACGATTCCACTTGGTCGCGGGACAAGCAACTGGCGCGCGATGACGTCACTCTCATCGGCATTCCTCTGGCGCAGCTGGTGAACGCGCAGTTCGAGAACGTGCGCGCCCGCATCCTCATGAAGAATGTCTGCTATGTGGGCGCGCTGGCGGCGCTGCTGGATATCGATATGGACGTGATCAAACAGCTACTCAAGGAAACCTTCGCTGACAAGGAAAAGCTCATCGCCGGCAACCTCAAGGCCATTGAGCTCGGTTACAACTATGTCAAGGAATATTGCGACTGTCCCTTGCCGCTCAGACTTGAGCCCATGCATGCCACCGACGGCTACATCATGGTAGATGGCAATACTATGGCGGGATTGGGCTGCGTATTTGCCGGCGCCACCGTGGGTGCCTGGTATCCCATCACTCCCTCCACTTCGCTTATGGATGCATTCAAGGAATTCTGCGAGCGCTACCGTGTGGACCGTGGGACTGGCAAGCACCGTTACTGCATTGTGCAGGCGGAGGATGAGCTGGCGGCCATCGGCATAGTGCTGGGCGCCGCCTGGAACGGCGCGCGTGCCTTTACACCCACCAGCGGTCCCGGCATCTCGCTCATGAACGAGTTCATCGGCTTCGCCTATTACACCGAGATCCCGGCGGTGCTGTTCGACGTGCAGCGCGTGGGCCCATCCACCGGTATGCCCACCCGCACCCAGCAGGGCGACCTGCTGTTGTGTGCCTATGCTTCCCATGGTGATACCCGTCACGTGTTGCTGTTTCCGGCGGATCCGGCGGAATGTTTCCATTTCGCGGTGACGGCTTTCGATCTGGCTGAGCGTCTGCAGACACCGGTATTCGTCATGAGCGATCTGGATATCGGCATGAACGACTGGATGATTCCGAAAGTCCATTGGGATCCGAAGTATGCCCCCGATCGCGGCAAGGTGTACTCGAAGGAACAACTGGAGAACATGCAGATATTCCATCGCTATACCGACAACGACGGCGACGGCATCTGCTACCGCACCTTCCCCGGCGTACACGCGCGTGGCGCGTATTTCACGCGCGGCTCCGGCCATAACCGCCATGGCGGTTACACCGAAGACGCGGCGGATTATCAGGACGTACTTGATCGCTTGCGTCGCAAGCACGATACCGCAAAACAATTGGTACCAACGCCGGTGATACGCAGCAAGAAAGGCGTGAAGACCGCCATTGTGTCGCTCGGCAGCTGCGACGGCGCGGTGCGCGAGGCTCTGGACGTGCTGGCCCGCGAGGGCACCGAGGTAAACTACCTGAGGGTGCGTGGCTTTCCCTTCAGTCAGCAAGTGGAGGAATTCCTGGCTCACCACGAACAAGTTTTCGTAGTGGAACAAAACCGTGACGCTCAGCTGAAATCGCTGCTGTTGCTGGAAACCACCGTGGACCGGAACAAGCTTATTTCCATTCTGCATTACGGTGGTATGCCGATTGATTCCCGTGGCATCGTCAGCGGCATCAGCGATGCGCTTGCCAAGGGGGCCGCGGCATGAGCTTCATGCAGAAACCCAAAGTCAGCCATTCGCAGCTGCCGCGCAACGAACTGGGACTCACGGTACGAGATTACGAAGGCAGCATGTCCACTCTGTGCGCCGGCTGCGGCCACGATTCCATCACCGCAGCGGTCATCCAGGCGTTCTGGGAGCTGAGCATTGAGCCCTACAAAGTCGCCAAGATGAGTGGCATCGGCTGCTCCTCCAAAACGCCCACTTATTTCCTGTCGCAGGCCCACGGCATCAACGCGGTCCACGGCCGCATGCCGTCCATCGCCACCGGCGCCAACGCCGCCGACCGCAATCTTTACTATGTCGGCATTTCCGGGGACGGGGATTCCCTGTCTATCGGCCTGGGTCAATTCATACACGTGCTGCGCCGCAATCTCAACATGCTCTATATCATCGAAAACAACGGCGTCTATGGTCTTACCAAGGGTCAGTTCTCGGCTTCCGCGGATGTCGGCAGCAAGGCCAAGAAGGGGGAAGTCAATCAGCAGCCGCCCATTGATCCGGTGATCGCGGCACTCACCCTCGGCGGTAGCTTCGTGGCGCGCAGCTTCTCCGGCGATAAGGCGCAACTGGTGCCACTCATCAAGGCCGGCATCATGCACAACGGATTTGCCATGCTGGATGTGTTGTCACCTTGCGTGACCTTCAACGACCACGAGGACTCCACCAAGAGTTATGCTCACACCCGCCAGTTCTACCATCCGGCGGTGCACGCCGATTTTGTGTTATCCAAGAAGCCGATCCGTACCGCCTATGACGACGGCGAGGCCATGCCGGTGGAATTGCATGACGGCAGCACCGTGGTGCTGCGCAAGGTCTCCAAGGATTACAACCCCACCAATCGCGCCCAGGCCTACAGCTATCTGCATGAACACCAGAAACGCGGTGAGATCGTCACCGGCTTGCTGTACATCGATGAGGATCAGCGCGAGATGCACGACATCAGCAACACCGTCAGCGAAGCGCTGCGGGATCTTGCGTATGCGGAACTCTGTCCCGGTAACGCCGCGCTGGAAGAAACCCAGAATCTATACCGCTGAGGGGAATCTCAACCGCCGAATCTGCGCCGATATAGCTTGGCAGATTCAGGTATCAGAGAATTAAAAACCCCGGGCCTCTCTCTTGGCTTTTTTCTCGGCGCGTTTTTCCTTCATGCTCTTGACGGGTTTTTTCCTGGTTTCTTTCTTCCGATCCATACCTTTGCTCATGTGTTTAACTCCCACGGTTGAGGTTGATGGGTTACGGCACTCAGCCAGCTGCACTGTTCGCGCATGCGAACTTTGTAGCTGAGTATAGGCAATGCGCGCATCTCTTCCAAGGGCCGCTGGCAGTCAGGCCTTGGATCGCCGCTTGGCGACACCGGCTCGTTATCCACCGCCTGTCGTCACACGCACATTAACCGACGGCAGGCCTAGCCACCGTCGAAACGACCTGCTGCCAATAACATGAATCAGGCATTAAATGTCGTTCACTTCCGGTCTCCGCCAGCACCGCAGAGTAGAGTGAATCCTGTCATCACAAAGTAGATGCAATCTTAGGCAGGTGTTTTATGAACAGGATGCAGACAAAAACCTTGTATGCAATACGTGGGCTCGCAGTGGTGCTGTTGCTGGCGTTGGCGGGTTGTGCTGTTGTACCCAACCGCTCCGGTATGTACCGACCCGAGGCGCAGACACATTTCGGTTATGGCTGGAATGACGGCTATTCGCCTTGGAACTATGGCTGGGGGCCAGGAGCCTACGGCATAGGCGGCTTATATTTCGGTGGTGGTGAGGACGACTTTAACGGTGGAGACAACGAAGACGGTGGAGATAATGGCGACGGCCCAGGACGATAGGCGTGCTACCTGGCAGCCGTGATCTCTAGGAATCACACATGCGCATCGGCCTTGAACTGATGGCCACTAGGCTGCGCGCGAATTGACGCGCAGCCTGTGCCGCGGACTTTAATTCCGAAAGGTTCCGCGCTCGATCCAATACCAGGAAAGTCCTGAGAAATGATTTTCCTATCATGCCTGCGAAGCATCTGCCGGCGTGCGGGTGGCGCGGAAATCCGTAGAAACCGGCATTGCAGGTACCGGTTTTCGCCGGTAAGGCGAATCAATAAGAAATTTCCTGTTTCCAGCGGAGCTTAGTCTGATGCTATGCTTCAACACCCCGCAAACTGGTTCCGCTTCAAGCACGCTATTTCTTCGGCGCCCCCCTGCATCCTGAATATGGCAATGAGAGATTCGCAATAGATTCGGTCGGCGCGCGATGCCATCCGGACAGACTCTTGCTCGCGCGCCAAGTGCAGACTGCCGCCGGCTAGGCGCAGGCTGGGCAGTGCTTCTTGCTGGTAACGAACCAACGAAATTCCCGGATTGGGAACAAAATTTTGCGAATCTCTGCATGCGTCCGTCCGGCAGCGAATGGCACGCAAGGCACGGCCTTCGGCTGCCCCAGGTTCACGTGGTTCAGAGCGGGCATCTCGCTGTTCAATACCACCGGGATTCAAGCGTGCGCGGCACCGCACGGGCATTGGGCAGGTGATCTGCTGGCAGCAGCGGCGGCTCTCGAAGCGTAACCGTGAGGAGGGAGGCCCGTGGCTGCGGGAATGACAGCACAGAAAGCTACGGTATCCGTATTTTTCCGCCGCCGGGGATGGCGCCAGGGGTACCGGCGCCACTGCCGGGGATAACGATGGAGGAAGCGGCTTCACGGCGCAATTCCTCCAGCCGTTTCATGGTCTGTTCGATGGCGGTTTTGGCGCCGTCACCGAATTTATCCGCTGCTTCCTTGAGCGATTTGGCTTCGATCTCAAAGCTGATGGGCAGGGTACCCATGGGCGTCAGTATCTGGGTCTGTCCGGTGTAGATGACCGGCCGGGTCAGATCGGGACCGCCGTCGCGCGTCACCGGCGTGAGCCGCTGGATGGTGCCGATGCTGCGGTCGGTGAACACCTCCTCCTGATAAAGCTGTTCCGGATGCATTTGTATGTTGAGGTCTTTGGTTTCGTTGGCCATGGGTATATGTCCGGATAATTTGCGTGGGTTGGCGGCTGTCCTAGGTTAGCAGAAATGCGGGGTTTATCGGTAACCAGTTTGCAACCGCCTGCTGTCTTGCACCAAGATGGGCGCGTGTCCAACGGATATAACTTAAAGAGAAAACGTGTATGAGCATCTGTGTACTCGGCGCCGGCATGGTCGGCGGTGTAATCGCCCAGGACCTGGCGCGACAACATGACGTCACCTCAGCTGATCTGAATGACGAGGCATTGGGGCGGCTGTCGAAACGCGGCCTCAAGACCCGGCTGTTGGACATCGGCGATGCGCACGCCCTGACGGCCTACGTACAACCATTTGCACTGGTGGTGTGCGCAGTGCCGGGGTTCATGGGTTATCGCACTCTCAAGGCGCTGTTGGAGGCCGGCAAACAGGTCGCTGATATTTCCTTCTTTCCCGAAGATGCCCTGGAACTGGATGCGCTTGCCAAACTCAGGGGCGTTACGGCGCTGGTCGATATGGGTGTTGCTCCCGGCATGGACAATCTCATCCTCGGTTATCACGACGCACATATGCAGGTCTCGCGTTTCGAGTGCCTGGTCGGCGGATTGCCGCAGCATCCCAAACCGCCGTTCTTTTACAAGGCGCCATTTTCACCCATTGATGTGATCGAGGAATACACTCGTCCGGCGCGCCTGCAGCGCGATGGCCGGGTAGTGACATTGCCGGCACTCACGGAACGCGAGATGCTGGAATTCGAAGGCCTCGGCACACTCGAGGCCTTCAACACCGATGGCTTGCGCTCGCTGCTCAAGACCATGGCGCATATCCCGGAGATGGCCGAGAAAACCCTGCGCTATCCTGGGCATGTGGCGCTCATTGAAGCGCTGAAACAGGCGGGCTTTTTTGCCGATAGCGTGGTCGAGATCAACGACACCAAAGTGCGGCCGCTGGATTTATCCGTGAAGCTGCTGCTGGATCAATGGAAGCTCGAACCCGGCGAACCGGAATTTACAGTCATGCGCGTGACGGTGGAAGGCGTGGAGTATGGCAAACACCTGCGGCATGTGTGGGAAATGCATGACGAGTACGATCCAGTGACCGGTTTCTCCTCGATGGCGCGCACCACCGGCTTCACCTGTGCCGCCGCCGCCAACTTGCTGCTGCAAGGCAAATTCCGCGAGCCGGGGGTGCATCCGCCCGAGCACGTGGGGCGGCATGCGGAATGCTTCACATACATCCGCGAATATCTGGCCGCGCGCCAGGTAGATTACCGGCACCGGACCCAGGCAGTTTGATCCGGCGCGCACCGGAAGTTATGACAGCCGCGTCTCCGGGAGTAGAATACGGCCCTCTTTTATGCGGCTGGTTCGAGACTATGGACACTGAAATTTCCCTGTTCAACACGGCCGCGCAGCAGGCTGTGGAGTTGGCCAATCGTTTCGCGGATGAGCATCCCGAGGCCGATATGTGGGATATCGCCGACGGCTTGCTGGCCGGGGCCATACATTATTGGCTGTATTCACGCCAGCCGTGCGAAGATCTCATGTGCGAAGACTGCGCGCCGGTATCCACCACGGAATTGCGCCAGACAGAACTCAAGAAACTGATCCAGCAATTTTCGGAAGACAGTGATTACTACCATGCGCCCACGGACACTAAAGCCGCCTGGGCGTGAGCAGCATAGGCACCGCCCTGGTTTGCTGGAAATGCGGTACAGCCCTCAAGGATGTGCCCATGCCCTTGTCGCGGATTTCCGAGTGTCTGGCCTGCCGCGCTGAACTGCATGTGTGCCGCCTTTGCGGCTTCTTCGATGCGCGCAAGGCCGAATGCTGCAGCGAGCAACGTGCCGATCCTCCCAAAGACAAGCAGCGCGCCAATTTCTGCGAATACTTCCAGCCGCGTGCGGATGCCTGGCAGGCGCCGGATCACAGCGCGGCCGATCAGGCCAAGGACGAACTGCAAAAGCTTTTCCGCGGGAAACGCTGATTAAACTTCAATCAACCGGCAAATTGTTTTGCCCATTGCACAAATCTGGCCAGTGGCATGGCGCCCGCCGTGCGCCCGAGTTCGCGCCCGTTGCGGAATGCGATGAGTGTGGGAATGCTGCGGATGCCGAGCTTGGTGGCGGTCTGCGGATTGGCCTCGGTATCGAGTTTCAGCAGGCGGAAATCCGGCTCCAGTGACTTGGCGGCCTGTTCAAACACTGGCGCAAACATTTTGCAGGGCCCGCACCATTCTGCCCAACAATCCACGATGACCGGTAGATCGGTGTGCTGCACCAGAGCCGCGAAATTCGCATCGCGCACGGCTCGCGGGACGCCGTCAAATAACCGTGCGCGGCACTGGCCGCATTTGGGGCCATCGCTGAGCCGGGTGCCGGGTACACGGTTCACGGCCGCGCAGTTCGGACAGGCAATGTGCAGGGGTTCGGCCATGACGGATATCGGTCTTGGATGGTGTTTGCTGCTGACCTGGGGTTCGACGCAGGCGTTTCAAGCCCTCAGCGGAAAGTGCCTGGAATTATTCTCTTGCGTCCTGCGGGTAACACACCGCAGTAATGTAATAGTGCACTTCGCCTTCGGGCGTCAGCAGGCGCACCTCATCCTCCGGCGCGCGTTTCAACAGGGCGCAGGCCATGGGCGAGTCAACACTGATGTAACCCTTGACCGGGTCCAGCTCGTCGCTTCCCACGATGCGGTATCGGATCTGCCGGCCGTGTTGGTCCTCAATGGTTACCCAGGCGCCGAAGTACACATGGCGGATATCCGGTGGCGGTCCGGAGATCACCCGCAGTGCGGGCAGGCGTTTTTGCAGGTAGCCGATGCGCTGGTCCAGCTCCCGCAATTGTTTCTTCCGGTAAATATATTCCGCGTTCTCGGAACGGTCTCCTTCGGCCGCCGCCGCGGATAAAGCCTGCACCACTTCGTGGCGGCACCGCCATAGTTCCTTCAGCTCTTGCGCGAGGCGCAGGTAACCTTCCTGGGTGATGTAGGGCGAGGATTTAGGTGATGGCGGACGCCAGCGACTCATGGGATGCGCGACTGTCGGGTGGGATGGGAAAGTATAACGGCGATCACCGTCGGCGAGGCGCGCTCAGCCAGTATGCCGTCTGGCCGAGCCATAGCAGGATCAGCACGATGGTGAGCTTTTCCATGAAGCCGCGGGCCGGGATGTGGGCCAGGGCATAAACCCACAACACCATGAACTCGAACACCGCCAGCTTCAGGGCCGGGCGGAAATGCGGCCGCCAGGCGGGATCCTGCCGGAAGCCCCAAGATTGGATAAGCATGCCGAAACTGGTGGCCATGAAGGCTAGTGCCGCGGCCAACACATGGATGCTGCCGTGTACGGTCAGTTGATCGTTGGTATCGGTGGGCGAGAGCGCCGTCACCACCACCCCGACGGCGCCGAGTATGAATAGCACCAGGGTTATGGCGCTGCGCGCCTGCGCAGCGCTGCCGGCGTAGCAGCCGACAGCCAGCAAAACGATGGCGGCCGCGAGTGCATAGAAGGCCGCATGCAGCCAGCCGTTGTAAGGCCCAAGCAGGTAGAAGCTCAGGGGTGTGCCCATGAAACTGTAGTCCGGGCGCAGGAATTGCAATAGCGTCGCCACCAGGAAAAAGAACAGCACGCCTGTCAACGCGGATCGTCCACACACGTGTACCAGCAGGAGTTTTTTATTCATGCGGTTATCATAATGGCTTATGGTTTTTAACTATTACAATCGCTTGAGCGCCAAGAACAAGCGCATCTATCTTGCCAGCGACAAAATCGAAGTCATCGTGCTGCCGGAGCCGATGCTGCTGTGGCCGATGACGGAGAAACTGGCGGCGGCACTCAGGACGAACAAGCGTGCCGTGGTGGAGGCGGTCTGCAAACAACTGGCATCCGGCATGTTACTGCAACTCAAGGCACCGCCGGTACAGATCAAGGTCATGGCTGTCAGGCCCTCCAATGATTACGGCGAATTGCATGGTTTTTATGCAGGCGTGGAAGGCAGACTCAAGGTCGCCAAGATCACCTTATGGATGCGCACCGCGCAACGCAAACAGGTGGTGGCGTTCAGGAGTTTTCTGCGTACCTTCCTGCATGAGCTGTGCCATCATCTGGATTATGAATGCCTGAAACTCGAGGACTCCTTTCACACCGAGGGTTTCTACAAGAGGGAGTCCTCGCTGTTTCATCAGCTGGTAACCGACGCGGCTGCTGTTGTCCGGGACTAACGTTTCAGGGCGTGCAGCAACTGGCGGTGCGCTAAAGTGTCGAGCACATCGCCAGTCTCCAGCCACGCGCGCCGTGCCTGATCGGCACCGAAATGCATGTCGGCGAGGCCCGCAATGCTGTGGGCATTGGTGGAGATCACCCGTGATCTTCAGGCCCTGAAACAGCAGTTTGATGCGTTTCGGGCCAAGGCCCGACCAGCGCCTGAGGTCGCTCACGGCCCTCGGTTACCCGCTCCGCCATGCCTCGGGAGTAGCCAGCCGCCACCCGCGTCGCGTTGCGATGAGCACGCACCGGGTTGGCATCCTCGATCTCCAGCAGGTCCGCGAAGCGCTTGAAGAGTTCGGCGATCTTGGCATTGGCGGCGGGCATACTGTGCTCTGTGTTCGTTGCATTAACAAAGATAGTCCAGCTGAGGCGATACGGCGCTGATCTGGGTCAGGTAGACTTTCCCCGGCGCGGCTTTTGCCCGAAAATGACCCTGCGCTCCGAAATATTCATTTTCCCAGGAGGCCCATGTGGCCAGCTACTCCGCCCCTCTGCGCGACATGCGGTTTGTCTTGAATGAACTTGCGGACTTGGCAAGCGTGGCCCGCTTTCCAGGCTACAACGAGGCCACGCCGGAACTGGTGGACTCGGTGCTGGACGCGGCCAGCAAGTTTGCCGCCGATGTAATTGCGCCGCTCAATGCTTCCGGGGATCAGGAAGGCGCTCAGTTCAAGGACGGCGTAGTCACCACGCCCAAGGGCTTCAAGGAGGCTTACACGCGTTTTGTGGCGGACGGCTGGAATGCGCTTGCCATTCCGGCGGAATACGGCGGTCAAGGCCTGCCGCAACTGCTATCCGCGCCGTTACAGGAAATGTGGCAGGCAGCCAACATGTCCTTCGCGCTGTGTTCGTTGTTGACACAGGGAGCCGTGGAAGCGTTGCTCCTGAGTGGTTCCGAGGCACTGAAGCGATACTTCTTGCCAAGAATGGTTTCCGGTGAGTGGACCGGCAGCATGAATCTGTCCGAACCCCAGGCGGGTTCGGATCTGGCGGCGGTGCGTTGCCGCGCGCTGCGCGTGGGTGATCATTACAAACTCACCGGCCAGAAGATATTCATCACCTACGGCGAACACGACTGGACGGAGAACATCATTCATATGGTGCTGGCGCGCACTCCGGATGCGCCCGCCGGGGTTAAGGGTATCTCCATGTTCTTGGTGCCCAAGTTCTTGGTGAATACCGACGGTTCTATCGGCAAGCGTAATGATGTGCAGTGCGCCTCCATCGAGCACAAGCTTGGCATTCACGCCAGCCCCACGGCGGTGATGAGTTACGGCGAGCAAGGCGGGGCCGTCGGCTATCTGATCGGCGAGGAAAACCGCGGACTCGAATACATGTTCATCATGATGAATCTGGCGCGTTTCGATGTGGGTGTGCAGGGGTTGGGAATCGCCGATCGCGCCTGGCAGCAGGCACGCTTGTACGCGCAGGAGCGGGTGCAGAGCGCCGATATCAGTGCACGCCATGGCCAACCGGTGACCATCATCCATCACCCGGATGTGCGCCGCATGCTGATGAGCATGAAGGCGCGCGTCGAGGCCATGCGTGCGGTCGCTTATGTGACCGCATCGGGGCTGGACCGGGCCCTGCGTCACCCCGACGAGCAGCAGCGAGCGCAAGCGCAGGCTTTTGTGGATCTGATGATTCCGGTGGTCAAAGGCTGGTGTACGGAAAATGCCATTGATATCACTTCCCTCGGCATCCAAGTACACGGCGGCATGGGCTATATCGAGGAAACCGGTGCCGCCCAGTATTTCCGCGATGCGCGTATCAGCACCATTTATGAAGGCACCACCGGAATTCAGGCGAAGGATTTGATCGGCCGCAAAATTGCCCGCGACCAGGGCATGGCCGCCAAGGCGCTCATCGGCATGATGCGCACTACCGAAAAAGAATTGGCAAACGCCCAGGGCGAGATGCTGAAAGCCATCGGCACGCGGCTGTCCGCGGGCATTGAGGCACTGGAAGAAGCGATGAACTGGCTGGTGAGCCACTACCTCAGCGATGTGAAAGCCGTGGCCGCCGGTTCGGTGCCGTTCCTGATGCTGGTCGGTATCGTCAGCGGTGGCTGGCAGATGGCACGCGCCGCCTTGATTGCACAGAAAAAACTTGATACCGGCGCGGGCGACGCCCCTTTTTATAAGGCCAAGCTCGGTACCGCGCGTTTCTATGCCGACCACGAACTGACCCGGGCGCCGGCTCTCAAAGAATCCATCGTCAGCGGCGCTGTAGGGGTGCTGGCCTTGAGCGAGGATCAGTTCTAATCAGGATGCTGAGAACGTATCTGCATGCATTTTGAATATTGACATATCGAGAAAATTCGATATAATGACTCGCCATGGAACAGGTCGAAATCTTCAAGGCACTGGCTAACGAATCCCGGCTCAAAATCCTGCAATGGATGAAGGAACCGGGCAAACACTTTGGCGAGTGTCCGTCGGGCAGTGCCCGCGGCCGCAAGGTGTGTGTCGGTGAGATCCAGGCCAAACTGGGCCTCTCCCAGTCCACCGCTTCCCAGTATCTGGCCATCCTGGAACAGGCCGGGCTGGTGGTCGCCCGCCGCGAGGGCCAGTGGACCTTCTATGAGCGTAATGAGCAGGCGCTCAAGGCATTGGGGGACTTTCTGCAAAAAAGTTTGTAAAAAATAAATGCCTGGCGCACCCCGGAAGGGGATTTTTCAGGTTTTAAATATCGAAGTATTTAAATATGCAAAAACTTATGAATACCGATAGGAGCTATCGATGAACATACAGCCGCTTTTGACCCCGGTGAAGCTCGGGTGTTATCAGTTGCCGAACCGCGTGGTGATGGCCCCCATGACGCGCTCGCGCGCCTACAACCGCGATCGGGCACCCACGGAACTGCATGCCGAATATTACGCGCAACGCGCTTCCGCCGGACTCATCATCACCGAGGGCAGCCAGATTTCTCCCCAAGGCGTGGGTTACATCCATACACCGGGCATCCATTCGGAGGCGCAGATCCGCGGCTGGAGGAAAGTGACAGAGGCCGTACACGCGCGCAGCGGGCGCGTATTCCTGCAACTCTGGCACGTGGGTTATGTTTCCCACCCGGATTTTCATAATGGCACGCTGCCGGTAGCGCCTTCGGCCATCAATCCCAACACCAAGTCGTTTACGCCGCTGGGCCTCAAGGACACGATCACGCCACGCGCACTCGAAACTTCGGAAGTAAGGGCCGTCGCACAGGATTACGTGCGGGCAGCTGCTAATGCCATGGCGGCGGGTTTCGATGGCGTGGAGATACACGGCGCCAATGGCTATCTCGTCGAACAATTCTTGCGTGATGGCAGCAACCGGCGCACCGACGAGTACGGCGGCGATATCCCCAAGCGCGCGCGCTTCCTGTTTGAAATCTTGGACGGGGTGAGTGACGCCATCGGCAGCGAGCGTGTGGGCGTGCGTTTGTCGCCGGCCAATACCTGGAACGTGCCGGCGGATTCGGATACCCGCGCGCTCTACGACTTTGTCATCGGTGCATTGTCAGGTTATGAACTGGCCTATCTGCACTTGCGCGAGTCCCAAGGCGATCTCTCCGCCATTGCCAACATGGTAACCAACGTAAGCGAGCATTACCGCACGGTGTATCGCGGCACGCTCATCACCAACACCGGTTACGACCGGGAACGGGGTAACGAAGTGATTCGCAAGGGTCAGGCGGATCTGGTGGCCTATGGCATGCCGTTCATCGCCAACCCCGACCTGGTAGAACGGTTTCGTATGCAGGCGCCACTTGCCCGGGCGGACCAGAATACTTTTTACCAGGGTGGTGCCAAAGGTTACGTGGATTATCCGCCGTATCAGGCTGAAGCGGCCTGAGCCTGTGACTTGTAATTAGTTCTTTCCACACGCGAGTGTTGACTTAATTCTTGAAACCCTATCAAAGGAGTCCTGTTATGAAACTGTATTACTCCCCGAGCGCCTGCTCCATGGCTCCGCACATTGTCATGCGCGAACTCGGCTTGTCGTTCGAGGCGGTGCAAGTGGATCTCAAGACCCACAGGCTTGCCGATGGCACGGACTATTACCAGATCAACCCCAAGGGCTATGTGCCGGCGCTGCAACTGGAAGATGGTTCGCTGCTGACGGAAGACGCAGCCATCCTGCAGTATCTGGGCGACCGCAAGCCCGGATTGCTGGCCGCGCCCGGCAGCATGGAGCGTTACCGCACTATCGAATGGCTAACCTTTATCAGCAGCGAACTGCACAAGGGCTTCAGCCCTTTGTTTAACGGCGACATGCCGGAGGCCGCGAAGAAGATATTCCTGGATAAACTGAAAAACCGCTTTGCGCTGCTGGACAAGCATCTGGCCAGTCATGAGTTTTTAATGGGCAAGCAGTTCACGGTAGCGGACGCTTATGCATTCACCATTCTGAACTGGACAAACTTCCTGAACGTGGACCTGAGCCCGTGGAAGAACATCGAGGCTTACATGAATCGCATGACCGCGCGCCCCAAGGTACGCGAGACCATTCACGCCGAGAAGTTGGCGGCCTGACGGTTTCCTCGGCACCCTCTCCGCTATGCCGGGTGGGTCGGGGATCATGTCTTGAAAAACACTGTTCAACACCGGAGAGAAGCAAATGAAACCAAAAGTTGCCGTTATCATCGGAAGCACGCGCCCGGGCCGCAACGGCGAGGCCGTGGCTAAATGGGTTTACGAAATCGCGCAGCGGCGCACGGACGCCGAATTCGAGCTGGTGGATATTGCCGATTACCATCTGCCGCACCTGGATGAACCTGTTCCGCCCTCGCTGCACCAGTACGGCAAGCCGCACACCCATGCCTGGGCGAAAAAGATCGCCTCATTCGACGGCTTTGTGTTCGTGACGCCAGAGTACAACCACAGCACTTCCGGGGCGCTCAAGAACGCGATTGATTTTCTCTATCAGGAATGGAACAACAAGGCCGCCGGTTTTGTGAGTTACGGCAGCGCCGGCGGCGCCCGAGCCGTCGAGCATTTGCGGCTGGTGATGGCGGAATTGCAGATTGCCACGGTGCGTGCCCAGGTGATGTTGTCGCTGTTTACGGACTTCGAGAACTTCTCCGTCTTCAAACCCGCTCCGCAACATGAGGCGGAAGTCAGTCTGATGCTCGGCCAGCTTATCGCCTGGGGCAGTGCGTTGAAGAGCTTGCGCGCGGCTTGAGTCTTGGGCGCCGGATGCAGGCGCAAGGCAGCGCCTGCCGACCCATAGCATGCACAATCTTGATGCGGAAATCTTCATGCAGGGCGTGAAAGCCGCGTCTGCGCAGTAAAAATTGACGTTTGCCGGGCGCATGCCACGCCCCGATCTGCGAGCCCAGCAGTTTTGTGGATCCCCATCTGATCTGGTTGCATGCCGCTGGCCCCGGTAAAGTCTATATTATATTAAAGTGTGTCGCTGGGTTCGGAGGCGTGTATGCGGGTCAACCCCATCATCGATAAATTGCGGCGGGAACATGCCGATATGCGCAGGGTGATTATCCTGATTCGCATGCAACTGGATCTGCTTGAGCGGCATGCAAATCCGGATCTCATCCTGCTGGCAAACGCACTCTACTACATGCGCAAATTTCCGAGTGTGGTGCACCATCCCAAGGAAGAACTCATCTTCGAAAAGCTGCTGGCTCGCGGCGCGCCGGTGCAGAAGGAGGTGGAACAGCTGCACCAGCAGCACCAGGAAATATATGCACTGGAGGACAACCTGATTGAACTCACGCTCGCCATGCAGCAAGGCGATAGCCATACAGCCTCGCGCCTGCTGGAGTTCGGCCGGCATTATCTTGCCATCCAGGCACTACATGTGGAGACCGAGGAGCGGGTTCTGTTTCCAGCGGCGCTGCTGACCTTGCGTGCGTATGACTGGAAGGATATCCGCAGCAAGTCGGTGCGTATCGAGGATCCGCTGTTTGGCAATAACCCCACGGAACGCTACCGTTATCTTTATGATTATCTGTTGCGCGAGGCGGCCGATAATGGGTTGACCCTGCCAGCCACATCCCGGACTCCTGCACCCAGCTCCAACAAAACGACTTTTCCAAAGTAGAGACGCACTACCAGGGTATTTGCTTGCGGTCACGCCAGAAATAACCGCTCCCGGCGAGCCGCGGCGAAGTGGCCAGCCAGACGATGGTTTCCACGCCCTTTTCGACGGAGCGACTGGCGCCTGGCCCGCCCATATCGGTGCGTACCCAGCCGGGACAGGCGGAGTTCACGCTGATGCCGCGGTCAGCGAGATCGTTGGCGAACACGCGCGTCACCACGTTGAGTGCCGCTTTGGAAATGCGATAACCCAGATAGCCACCACCCATGTCGTTGAGGGCACCCATGCCGGAAGATACGTTGACGATGCGGGCGCCTTCCGGCATCAGCGGTGCCAACGCCTGGATGAGCCGCACCGCGCCCAGGGTGTTGGTATTCAAGATTTCCATCACCGTCAGCGGCGAGACCTTGAGCGCATCGGTGGATTTCGCGCCGGCCTCGCGGGAGGATTCCGGTAAGATGCCGGCGTTGTTCACCAATACATCCACACGGCCGTGGTGCTCGCGGAGGTGATGCGCCAGCGCCAGGGCATCTTCGGTGGAGTTGACGTCCAGCTTGCGCAGTTCCACGCTGAGATTTTCCGCCTGCAGGTTACGCAGCGCTTGTGCACCGGCCTGCGGCTTGCGGGCCGTGAGCACCACATGGAACCCACGTTGCGCCAGTTGCCGGGCGGTTTCCAGACCGAGACCGCGGTTGGCACCGGTGACCACGGCGATTTTAATATCGGTCATAGGGAGTCCCTGGATGTTTTCGAACCATTGAAATGAAAGGCAGTATGATACGGTCTCAGTAGAAGCGTAAATCCCGGGCTTGCCACCTGCGAGAATGCACAATGCTTGGTCTGTCCGCTAAAACTAAAATGGTGTCACCAACCCAGGCCCTGCCGGGCCGGAATACGCCGATGCCGGTGCCGGAGAGGCATTTCGTCAATAGCCATCCCCTGAAGCCGCCGTTTCCGGCCGGCCTGCAGGAGGCAGTGTTCGGTCTCGGATGTTTCTGGGGCGCGGAGCGCAAGTTCTGGCAGCAGCCGGGTGTGTATGTCACTGCCGCCGGCTATGCCGGTGGCTATACGCCTAATCCCACCTATGAGGAAGTGTGCAGCGGCCGCACCGGCCATGCGGAAGTGGTGCGCGTGGTGTTTGATTCCAAGCTCCTAAGTTACGCGCAGCTCTTGAAATTGTTCTGGGAAGCCCACGATCCCACCCAGGGCATGCGCCAGGGCAACGACATCGGCACCCAGTACCGCTCGTGCATCCATACTTTCGGTGCAGCGCAGCAGAAAGCCGCTGCAGAATCACTGCGAAGTTACCAGCAGGCATTGATTGCCGCCGGCCATCCCGCCGTCACCACTGAGATCCAACCGGCCGGTGAGTTCTACTACGCCGAGGATTACCACCAACAGTATCTCGCCAAGAATCCCGACGGCTATTGCGGTCTCGGCGGCACCGGCGTTAGCTGTCCGGCCCCGTGATTCTTCGGGGCCTGCGTTTACAGCGCTGCGTGGAATGAGCAACCAGGAGACCTGAGATGTGGACCTTGCGCGGGACCGCCATCGTATTGTTTTTTCTGTGGCTGTTCCTTGACGGCGCGGTAGTTTTTCGCCGCAAGTCCGCCAAGAGCGAAAGTCGCGACCGCTTTTCCCTGTGGGCGATCATGCTGGGCAATATGGTTGCCTGGGTAGTAGGTATCTATATTGCCTATACACCCTATGGCGTCATCCGCCCCACGGTGCCCGTGCAGATCGCCGGGCTCATTGTCATGGGCATCGGTATCCTGGTGCGCTCCATCGCCATCGCCCAACTTGGCCGGTTCCACACGCCCAACGTGGCCGTGTTCGCTGATCACCGGGTGGTGGACAGTGGCCTTTATCGTCATATCCGCCATCCAAGCTATCTGGGTGCGCTGATCGCGTTCCTGGGCTGGAGCCTGGCGCTGGGCAATTGGTTGAGCCTGTTCATCATCATGGCGCTTTCTCTTGTGGTGTATCTGTATCGCATTCACGAAGAAGAAACGGCGCTCAGCGCTTCACTCGATCAAAAATACCGTGACTATTGCCGACGAACCAAGCGGTTGATTCCCTTTATATACTGAGCCGGATTTCGGCACCCAGTGGGCTCTGGAATATTGCCAATGCACGCATACTCTACTTCAAAACAGAATGGCACGGTGATGAAATCATTCAGGATGTTCACGGCATTTTTTATTGCGACCTTAATGATATCTGTGCCGACACGCGCATTAACGGCCGCAACGCCGACCGCACCTTTTAATGTCACGGTGCCGATGGTGGTTGAAAACCACCGTCCCTATGTGGATTTTGAAATCACAGGTTCAAATGGGCGCAGATTAAAAGCGCATTTTTATGTGGATACGGGCGGCGGCGCTATTTTGCTGACTGAATCACTGGCAAAGCGTTTGGGACTCAGGACTACCGGCAAGCCGTTCCAGGAAGGAGGCAGCGCGCTTGCGCCTGCGAACCTTCCGACCTTCAGCTTGGATCACCGAGTGCTTGCACTTACCGGCGTGGCTGCGTTCATCGTGATCAAGGCCGCCGGCGGTTTGCAGGGGACCGACGCACAAGGGGCTTTCCCGGCGCGCGCATTGCGCCATTATCAGGTGGTATTCGATTATCCAGCAAGGAAATTCACGGTTGCGACTCCCCATGCCTTAAAACCCGAAGGCATTCCCGTCAAGACCTACATCGGCGACGCAGGCATGCCGGTGGTGACGCTCGCGGTGGACGGTGCATCGCACGATTTTCTGATGGATACCGGCGGCACCTATTGCATGATCTCGGCGGCGCAGTTGGGCATCTGGGCAAAACAGCATCCTCAATGGCCGCATGCCAGTGGAGCGTACGGTCCCGCCAACATGCTGGTCGGGCCCGGCGAAGTCCACTATGAGATGCTGCGCATCGCCGCCATGCAGTGGGGCCCTTTCGCTTTGAAACATGTCGGCGCCGTTTCCAGACCCGTGAATGCCTACGAGAAATTTATGTCCCAGATTGCAGGCAAACCCGTCATCGGCTCCATCGCCGGCAATGTGTTGCAGGCTTTTCGTGTGGATATTGATTATCCCGGAGATCAGATATATCTGGAACACACGGCTGGCATTCGTGATAAACCGTTGAACATGGTGCCTGTGATACTGGAGCTCAAAGATAGGGGCTATGTGGTGGCCGGAACCGCCCCGGGCATGACCGCTATTCACAAAGGCGACCGATTGTTGCATGTTGGCAGGCTCGATGCGCAGACCGCCACCCTGGCGGAAATCGTGCACGCGCTACAGGGAAAAGTAGGTATCCGTAAAAACCTGCTGATCGAGCGCGGCGGCCAGCGGCTGGAAATACAGTCAAGAGTCCGACTTATCCTGTGATATACACCGCTTGGTTTGCCGGCCCAGCCGGGTGTAGTTTGTAGCTCATGGCACTTGAGTATTTCCATCCCGCCACCGTTGCGTGGTTTCGCAAGACCTTCGTCACGCCCACCGAAGCGCAGGCTGCGGCCTGGCCCGCCATCCACGAAGGCCGGGATACACTCATCGCCGCGCCCACCGGCTCCGGCAAGACCCTGGCGGCATTTCTGGCCGCCATTGATGACCTGATCAAGCAAGGACTGACCCATGGCTTGAGGGACGAATGCAGCGTGCTGTACATCTCGCCGCTCAAGGCCCTGTCCAACGATATCCAGAAGAACCTGCAGCAGCCACTGGAAGGCATCCGTAACCAGCTGCTTGAATCGGGGCTGCCGGACGTGGATATCCGCGCGCTGGTGCGCAGCGGCGATACCCCGCAAGCGGAGCGCGAGCGCATGCGCCGCACCCCCCCGCACATTCTGGTGACTACGCCGGAATCGCTGTACATCCTGCTGACCTCGGATTCCGGCCGCAAAATGTTAAGCACCGTACGCACTGTGATCGTGGATGAAATCCACGCGCTCGCCGGCAACAAGCGCGGCGCGCACCTGGCGCTCTCATTGGAACGTTTGGCGGCGCTGACAGCGGTACCCGCAGTGCGTATCGGTCTGTCCGCAACCCAGAAACCCATCGAAGAAGTGGCGCAGTTCCTCACCGGTGCAAACGCAAGCTGCACTATCATCGATACCGGCCATGTGCGTGAGCGCCGGCTGCATCTGGAGTTGCCGCGTTCGCCGCTGGCGCCGGTGATGGCCAACGAGATTTGGTCGGAAATCTACGAGCGTCTGGCGGAGTTGATCCGTGCCCACCGTACCACGCTGATTTTCGTCAACAACCGCCGCTTGGCGGAACGCGCTGCGCGGCATCTGGCCGAGCGTATCGGCGAGCAACAGGTGACCGCCCATCACGGCAGTCTGGCGCGCGCCCATCGGCTGGACGCGGAACAGCGCCTCAAGCGCGGCGAACTCAAGGCGCTGGTGGCCACCGCCTCGCTGGAGCTGGGTATCGACATCGGTGACGTTGATCTGGTGTGTCAGCTGGGTTCGCCCCGCAGCATCAGCGCATTTTTGCAGCGCGTCGGCCGATCCGGCCATGCCGTGGGCGCGTTGCCGGAAGGCCGCTTGTTCCCGCTGTCGCGGGACGATCTGGTGGAATGCACGGCATTGCTGGATTGCGTGCGCCGCGGCGAACTCGATGCCCTGCGGGTGCTGGATGCGCCGCTGGACGTGCTGGCGCAGCAGATCGTCGCTGAAGTGGCTTGCCGCGAATGGGATGAAGCGCAACTGTTTGAGTGCCTACGGCGCGCCTGGCCGTATCGTTATCTGAAACGCGAGGACTACACCGAGGTGGTGCGCATGCTGGCGGAGGGCTTTTCAACCGGCCGCGGGCGGCGCAGCGCCTACCTGCATCGCGACGCGGTCAACGGCAAGCTGCGCGGCCGGCGCAGCGCCAAGCTCGTGGCGGTCACCAACGGCGGCGCGATTCCCGATCAGTTCGATTACGAGGTGCTGCTCATGCCTGCGGGCCTGCGCATCGGTTCCCTCAACGAGGATTTTGCCTTCGAGAGCATTCCTGGCGACATTTTCCAGCTGGGCAATACCAGCTACCGCATGCTCAAGGTCGAGCAGGGCCGGGTGCTGGTGGAGGACGCCAAGGGCGCGCCGCCCAACATTCCTTTCTGGTTCGGCGAGGCGCCGGCGCGCAGCGCGGAACTCTCGGCCGCGGTAGCGCGCTTGCGCGCCACCGCCAATGAACAGTTGGCAGCCGGTAAGGACCTGAGCGTCTGGTTGGCGCATGACCTGGGACTGGATGCAGCCACCGCCGGCCAGCTCACGGAATATCTGACGACCGCCCATGCCGCGCTGTCGGTGCTGCCTACCCAGGACACGGTTGTGTTCGAGCGTTTCTTCGATGAGGCCGGCGATCAGCATTTCGTGATTCATTCGCCCTTCGGGGCGCGCGTCAACCGCGCCTGGGGGCTGGCGCTCAGGAAACGTTTTTGCCACAAATTCAATTTTGAATTGCAGGCCGCGGCACTCGAAGACACCATCGTGCTGTCACTCGGACCGACCCACAGCTTCCCGCTCGAAGAACCGGCGCACTACTTGAGTCCGGCGACGGCACTGGACGTGCTGCAGCAGGCAGTGCTGGCGGCACCCATGTTCGGCACCCGCTGGCGCTGGGTCACCACCACGGCCTTGGCGGTGCGCCGCAACCGCAACGGCCGGCGCACGCCGCCCGCGTTCCAGCGCGCCGACGCCCAGGACCTGGTGGCGGTGGTGTTTCCCGACCAATTAGCCTGTGCGGAAAATCTCAGCGGCGCCATCGAGGTACCGGAGCATCCGCTGGTACGACAGACATTGAATGACTGTCTGCACGAAGTCATGGACGCCGACGGATTTCTGCGGCTGCTCGAAGGTTTGCAGGACGGCACCCTGAAAGTGGTGGCGCGGGATCTGGCCGCACCTTCGCCCCTGGCCCAGGAGATTTTATCGGCACGCCCGTATGCGTTCCTGGACGACGCCCCCGCGGAAGAGCGCCGCACGCTGGCGGTGCAATCCCGCGGCGTGCTGAGTCTCGAAGAAAGCGGTTCGCTGGCGGCGCTCGATCCCGAGACCATCGCGCGGGTGCGCGCGGAGATCTGGCCCGAGGCGCGCGACGCTGACGAGTTACATGACGCGCTCACAGTGCTGGGGTTTCTTACAGAGGAAGAGGGCAGACACAGTTCAACCTGGCAGCCTCTTTTGAATGAGCTGATTGCTACGAAGCGCGCCACACGGGTGCGGCTGAATGCCGACCCTACTTTCTGGGCCGCCGCCGAACGCTTGCAGGAATTGCTGGCGGTTTATCCCGAAGCGGCACTCGATCCGGTGATTGAGCCGGTCGCGGAAGCGGATGGCCAAACCTTGTCGCGCGAAAGCGCGCTGCGCGAACTCGTGCGCAGCCGTCTGGAAGCCTCCGGTCCGATAACCGCTGCGGCGCTCGCGGAGCTGTTTGGTCTTCCGGCAAATGAAATCGAACCGGCTCTTTTGGCGCTGGAAGCCGAAGGCTCCGTCATGCGCGGGTGGTTCACACCGGGCATCTCGGAAACCGAATGGTGTGAACGCCGGTTGCTGGCGCGCATTCACCGCTACACCCTCAAGCGCCTGCGCAGCGAGATCGAACCGGTGGTACCGGCCGACTATCTGCGCTTTTTGTTCGAATGGCAGGGCGTAACCGGCGAGCGCGCCGAAGGCCAGGTGGCCCTCGCCGCCGCGCTGGAACAACTGGAGGGCTTCTCGGCGCCGGCTGCTGCCTGGGAGACGGACATCCTGCCCGCGCGCGTCAGCGATTACGCGCCATACTTGCTGGACCAGCTCTGTGCCGGCGGCGCGGTGGCCTGGCTGCGGCTGAGTCCGCCGCACAACGGCGGTGACGGTCATCATGCCGGGCCGGTGCGCGCCACGCCCATCAGCTTTGTTGCACGCGAGGCACTGCCACACTGGCGCGCGCTTGCCGATTCCCCGGACGACGGTGCGCTCAATCTTTCCCACGGCGCACGCGCAGTCCATGAGGCGCTCAAGCATCGCGGTGCTCTGTTCTTTGCCGATCTGGTGAGCGAAACCGGCCTGCTGCGCACGCAGCTTGAAGCGGCGCTGGCCGAGCTCGCCGCCTGCGGGCTGGCCACTGCTGATAGTTTCGCCGGTCTGCGCGCCCTCATCACGCCCGCCGCCAAGCGCGCGCCACTGGCGCGCTCCTTCCGCTATCGTCTGCGACGCGGTGAGCCGCCGGGTGTGAATGAGGCGGGTCGCTGGTCGCTGGTACCGCCGCGCGCCGTCAGCGGTGATGCGCCCGTGGACAGCGAAGCGCTTGCGCATCTTGCGGAAGTACTGTTGCGGCGCTACGGCGTGGTATTCCGCAAGGTGCTGGAGCGCGAAAGCGGCCTGCCGCCCTGGCGCGAGCTGCTCTATATATATAGAAGGCTCGAAGCCCGCGGCGAAGTGCGCGGCGGACGCTTCGTGGATGGTTTCGCGGGCGAGCAGTTCGCGCTGCCCGAAGCCGTGGGTGCGCTGCGCGAAACCCGCCGGCGCGAAAAGACCGGAGAACTGTTATCCGTAGCGGCCGCCGATGTCCTGAATCTGGTGGGCATCGTTACGCCGGGTGCACGCGTGCCGGTGCAAGGGGAGAACCGCGTGCTTTACCGCGACGGTGTGCCGCTGGCGGTGCAGGTGGCCGAGGAAGTGCGCTTCCTGGAAACGGTGACGGCCGATGCTGAATGGGCGTTGCGCAATCGGCTGCTGCGGCGCACACAGCCGCCTATCTCCGGCACCGTTCAATAGATTCAGAAGGTTTCATAACAGGAGTATTCTTTTCGCACCGTCAAGCATAAATATGCGGAGATCTGCTATGGCCACAACCAAGCGCAAGCAACGGACCGCGGGCCGCGTTTCCAAACCGAAGGCGAGCGCCGCCAGCCGCTTTCCAAATGAAACCCCGGGTTACCGGTACGCACGCAATCGTCTGTTGAAAGCGGAAATAGCCTTGCGCAAACAGGTGGAAGCGGTGGCCGCCCTGCGCCGTAAACTGTCGGCAGGCGGCGCTGTGCCGCAGGATTATGTGTTCGAGGGCGTGGACCCGCTCATGGGAGTGCGCAGTGTGCGGCTCTCGGAGCTGTTTGCGTCCGGAAAAGATACGCTGATTCTTTACAGCTTCATGTATGGCCCGGCCATGGCGCAACCTTGCCCAAGTTGCACTTCGATCATTGATTCGCTGGATGGCGCCGCCATGCATGTCGGTCAGCGCGTGAACCTGGCGGTGGTGGCAAAATCGCCGTTGCCACGCATTCTCAATTTTGCGCGCGCACGCGGCTGGCGGCATGTGCAGTTGTTATCATCGGCGGACAACAGCTACAACCACGATTATCACGGCGAAGATGCGGGCGGCAAACAATGGCCGATACTCAATGTGTTTGTGAAACACAATGGCAAAGTCCGTCACTTCTGGGCATCCGAATTGATGTTCGTACCTGCCGAGAAGGGCCAGAACCCGCGGCATGTGGACATGATCTGGCCGCTGTGGAATCTGTTGGATGTCACCCCAGAGGGCCGGGGCAAGGATTGGTATCCGAAGCTGAACTATTCAAGTTAGGGTGAAGCAACGCTCGGCTGCATCAGGTTCAGAACTCTGGCATAAACGCTAACAAAACAATCGGTGTACCCGCCACAGGCACGGTGGCCTACGCGCTGGAGCCTTTGGCTGATGCGGCAACCGGTTCGTCGCTTTGGCTGTCTTCCTCGAACAGGTGCCGGAGTTCTTCGGCGGCTTCCTTGGTGGTCTGGATCATTTTGTTCTCGTCGCGGAACACTGCAAACTGGCGCTGCAGCAACGCTTCATCGTATTTCTGGAACGTATCGATGCTGCTGGTGGTTTCCTGGGCGCTCAAACCCAGTTTCTGCAACAGGTCAGCGGCGAGTCTCAGGCTGGAGAACAGGGTTTCGCGCACTATGATCTTGACGCCCAGCTCCATGAGCAGGTGCGCATGGTAGCGATTGCGGGCACGGGCCAGGATCGTGAGATTGGGGAAATGCTTGCGCACCATGGCGGCGGCGCGCACCGAGGCTTCCACGTCGTCGATGGCGAGCACCAGGAATTTTGCCTGCTCGGCTTTGGCGGCGCGCATCAGGTCAAGCCGCGAGGCGTCACCATAAAAAATCTTGTTTCCGAAGCGGCGGATCACATCCACCTGTTGATGGTCGGCTTCCAGTGCCGTGAAGGGGATCTTCTTCATGCGCAGCAGGCGGCCTACAACCTGGCCGAAGCGGCCGAAGCCGGCGATGATCACCGGGTTGCCGGGCTCATCAATGCGGTCGAACTCCGGCGGCGCATTCTCTTGCTGGAAGCGCTGGATGACCTTTTCATTGAAAAGCACCAGCAACGGGGTGGCAGCCATGGATAGCGTCACCGCCAGGTTGAGCAAATCCACCAGGGATTCACTGAATATTTGATAACCTGCGGCACTGTTGAAAATGACGAAAGCGAATTCACCACCCATGGCAAGATCGAAGGCCAGGTTGCGCGGCGCCGCATCCGGTAGCTTGTAGAGCTTCGCCATGCCGTACAACACCACACCCTTGAGCGCCAGCATGCCGATCACCACGCCGATAACGATCAGCGGGATATGCACCAACAAACCGAGATTCACCGACATGCCCACCGCCACGAAGAACAGACCCAGCAGCAAACCCTTGAATGGCTCTAGGTCGGCTTCCAGTTCGTGCCGGTAGCTGGAATCCGCCAGCAGCACACCGGCGATGAAAGCGCCCAGGCCCATGGACAAGCCGATGCTGTTGGCGATCAGTCCCGCGCCGATGACGATGAGCAGCGCACTGGCGGTGAAGATTTCCGGGCTGCCGAACTGCATGACGAAACGGAACAACGGCCGCAGCACATAACGTCCGCCGCTCACAGATACGGCCACAACCATGATTATGATGATTATGGAAGTCAGCAAATGCGTCTGGTGCAGCGATGCGCTAGCGTGGAATACACGCAGCAGGGCCAGCACCGGGATGGCGGCTATGTCCTGGAACAACAGAATGCCGAAAGCCGCGCGGCCGTGGTGATCCATGAGCTGCTTCTTCTCCGCCAACATCTGCAGCACGAACGCGGTGGAGGACAGCGACAAACCGAAGCCCACCACCAGCGCCGGCACCAGCTCCAGCCCCAGCGCCCGGGCCGCAAGCGTCAGCAGTGCGGTGCTTACCAACACCTGTATCGCGCCCATGCCGAACACCGTGCGCCGCAGCGCCCACAGGCGCGAGGGCTGCAGTTCCAGCCCGATGATGAACAGCAGTAGCACCACGCCGATCTGGGAAAAACTCAAGATCGCATCCACGCTGGTGATGAGCCGCAGGCACCAGGGTCCGATGACCACGCCGGCGATCAGGTAACCCAGCACCGAACCGAAACCGGATTTGCGTGACAAGGGCACGGCCAGGCACGCGGCAACCAGGAACACGATTACTTGCGGCAGGAAATTCATGGCAGTCTCCGGCGAAGAAACCTGCTCTACACTACTTGATGATTCCCGGATGTGCGAGGGTGAGGCCGGAGTCGTGAGCAACCAAGACAGCCTGCTGCCTTGACTTTGCCGGGCCAGCCGCTACCTTTGAGTGGCCGCCGCATTTGGGAGGACCGCGACATGACCCGAGTTAAACGCGCCTGCTGGTACGTCGTACTATTCGTTGTGCCCTACGGCGGTGTGCTGTGGGTGGCGCTGTACAACCGCATGGAACCGGCGCTGTTCGGCATCCCGTTTTTCTACTGGTATCAGTTTGCCTGGATCATCGTCACGGCCATTATTACGGCCGCAGCGTATTTCAATAAAGTTTAAGTGTTGCTGAGGAAATATCCCTCAATGCGCTGCCACCCTCTATCCCGATTCCCGCCCCGCGTGGGAGAGGGATTCAAGAGAAAGCGCGCGCTGTGATTTTTTGCTTTGTCCGGTGTACACATAAGAAAAAACAGGAGTTTGAATGAACTGGTCGGCGCTGATCGTCTTTATTCTGCTGTTTACGCTGGTAACGGTGGTGGGTTTTGTGGCGGCCCGCTGGCGGCGCGCGGACCTCAATCATCTGAATGAATGGGGTCTGGCGGGGCGGCGTTTCGGCACCATGGTGACCTGGTTCCTGCTGGGTGGTGATCTCTACACTGCCTATACCTTCATCGCAGTGCCGGCGCTGGTGTTCGGCGCCGGTGCCATCGGGTTCTTCGCCGTGCCATACACCTTGATGGTGTATCCGTTCGTATATGTGGTGTTCCCGCGGCTGTGGTCCGTATCCCACAAGCACGGTTACGTGACCGCTTCGGATTTCGTGCGCGGCCGTTACGACAGCGGTCTGCTGGCGCTGGTGGTGGCCATCACCGGTATTCTGGCGACCATGCCCTACATCGCCCTGCAGTTGGTGGGCATCCAGGTGGTGATCGCCGCCATGGGCTTCACTGGCACCGGAGTGGTGGGCGACCTGCCGCTGATCATCGCCTTCGTGATTCTGGCGGCTTTCACCTACACCAGCGGCCTGCGGGCGCCAGCGCTGATCGCCATCGTCAAGGACCTGCTGATCTACATAGTCATCATCGCCGCGGTGATTGTCATTCCCATGCAGTTGGGCGGTTACGCGCATATTTTCGCCGCCATTCCCGCGGACAAGTTGCTGCTCAAGCCGCCGTCAAGCGCCAATCTTGGCACCTACAGCGCCTACGCAACCCTGGCATTGGGTTCGGCCCTGGCACTGTTTCTGTATCCGCATTGCGTGAACGGTGTATTGAGCGCCAGCAGCCGCAAAGTCATCAAGCGCAACATGTCGCTGCTGCCGGCCTATTCATTGGTGCTGGCGCTGATCGCGTTCCTGGGTTACATGGCGGTGGCCGCGGGGGTGCAGCACGATCCCGCCTATGCGGGCTGGTTCAAGCAGTACGGCCCCAACTTCGCGGTGCCGGCGCTGTTGCTGCATTCCTTCCCGGCCTGGTTCGCGGGCGTGGGCTTCGCCGCCATCGCCATTGGTGCGCTGGTGCCGGCGGCCATCATGTCGATAGCCTCATCCAATCTGTTCACCCGCAACATCTACAAGGAATACCTCAAGCCCGGGGCCACGCCGGCGCAGGAAGCGCGCATGGCGAAGTTTATGTCGCTGATCGTGAAACTCGGGGCGCTGGCGTTCATCCTGTTTCTTCCCGGAAAATATGCCATCCAGCTGCAATTGTTGGGCGGGGTGTGGATCATCCAAACGCTGCCGACGGTGGTTATTGGCCTGTATACGCGCTGGTTGCACCGCTGGGCATTGGTGCTGGGCTGGCTCGCCGGCATGTTACTGGGCACCGGCATGGTGGCCACGCAGCATTTCAAGTCCTCTATTTATCCATTGCATGTCGGCGACTTGACCGTGCCGGGTTATGCGGCGCTGTATTCGCTGCCCGTCAATATCGGGATCGCTATTATCTTGACGCTGGTCCTGCGTGCGCTAAAAACACCGGCGGGCGTGGATCAGACCGTATCAGCGGATTACGAGCACGACACGCCATGAGCCTGGAACGCCTCATTGGTCTGGCGGCGGCAACTCTCACCACCGTTTCGTTCTTGTCGCAGGCGTATCGCTCATTGCGCACCCACGATACCCACGGTATCTCGCTCGGCATGTATGCGCTGTTCGCCCTCGGTATTACCTTATGGCTGATTTACGGCATATTGATACACGATCTGCCGGTGACGCTCGCCAACAGCGTAACCCTGGTGTTGACGCTGGTGGTGCTGGCGCTCAAGCTGCGTTACGGTTGAGACGGCCAGCGGGTATCAAGCCATGCGGAAAGCCCTGATGTTGCTGCTGTTGGCGGGTGTGTGTTTGGCGCAAGCGGCGCACGCGGACGACAATGACATCTATTCGCCGGGCATGAGTTCATCGGTGGATCTCGGTCGCTACCACACGGATTTTGCCTATGCCGGCAGCAATCATCAGGCGGATATCAGCCGCTACGGCATCACCTTCGTGCAGCCGCTGGCGCCGGATGTGGGCTTCGGCCTGCAGGGCGGTTACATGACCGCCAGCGTAAATAACCCCGCCCTCAATGCGCTCGCCAGCGGCTACGGCCCGTTCCTGGGACTATTCGTCGCCTGGCGGCCCATGCTCGGCAATTATTGGGACCTCGATTTCCACGCCGGTTACACCTGGCACGATATGAGTTACCAGGGGCAGAACCAGCAGGCGGACGTCACTTGGTACTCAAGTTTCGTTTCCCTGGGGCCGGTATTGCGCCTGTGGCGCTGGCGGGTGTCGGCAGGCGGCTATTACCAGCATTTCGACGGCACTGAAAACGATACCGGCACCATCAATGGCCGTCAGGATTTTTCCGCCGCCCATTCCACCGGCGCCTATTTCGGTTTTGCCTATTACCTGGACCGCACCGGTTCCGTGGGCATCTATGCCACCAGCGGCGCGCGTCACGGCGTGCAGCTGGTTTTCAAGCGGCAATTCTAGCGGCAGCAGAATTTCCCGCCGTGCTCACCAGCAGCGCGGTATGATTAGGTCCATAAGACATTGATATTTTCACTCGGGAGAATCGCATGGATCATTGGATGTCGCTGGTGTTCCTGGCGGCCGGGGTCATCCTGGCGATCATGGAAATGGCCACCCTCACTTTTTATCTGGCGGGTTTGTCGTTCGCGGCGCTGGCCACGGCGCTTTATACCTGGCTGTACCCCGCGGTCTGGTGGCAGGCGGCCATCGTGTTCGCGGTGGCGGCGGTCATTGCGCTACCGCTGGCGCACCTGCTGCGCCGGCGCCTGCAGGCCAGCCGCACCAACAGCCGTCTGGACGACATGGACAAAGGCGCGCTGGTGACGGTGGCGGAGGACAATAACGGCAATCTCAAGGTCAAGTACCGCGACTCCCTGTGGGAAGCGGTGTGGGAGGGCGGCGAGCGGCCCAAGATCGGCGCCCGCGCCGAAGTGGTGGCGCGGGACGGCTCGCGGCTGCGCATCAAGGCTACCGGCTGACAAGCATACTTTCACTGATTAAGGAGTAGTTCATGGGCATTTCCATTTCCGCAGTTTTCGGTTTACTCATCATCCTGTGGGCGGCGGTCATGATCATCCGCGCGGTGCGCATCGTGCCGCAGCAGCAGGCCTGGGTCATCGAGCGCTTGGGTAAGTTTCACGGCGTGCTCACTTCCGGTATCCAGCTCATCGTACCCTTCTTCGACCGCGTGGCTTACCGCTTCGACATGCGCGAGATCCCCATGGATGTGCCCGAGCAGGTGTGCATCACCCGGGACAACACCCGCCTATCGGTGGATGGCGTGCTCTACTATCAGATCACCGACGCGCAGAACGCCGCCTACGGCACCAGCAATGTAATTACCGCGGTGGTGCAGCTGGTGCAGACCACCATGCGCGCCGAAGTCGGCAAGCTGGCGCTGGACGAATGCCTGTCACAGCGCGACACGCTCAACCGGGGCGTGGTGGACGTACTTACCCAGGCCGCCACCAGTTGGGGCGTGAAGGTGCTGCGTTACGAGATCCGCAATCTCACGCCGCCGGACGAGATCCAGCGGGCCATGGAACTGCAGCTCACCGCCGAGCGCCAGAAGCGCGCCGCCATCGCCAAATCCGAAGGCGAGCGCCAGCAGGCTATCAACCAGTCGGAAGGCCAGAAGCAAAGCCAGATCAACAACGCCGAGGGCGAGCGTCAGTCCGCCATCCTGCGCGCCAACGGTCAGGGCCAGGCCATCGCCACAGTGGCGACGGCCACCGCCAAAGCGATTTCCGACATCGGCAAAGCCGTCGCCGGTGAGGGCGGCGCCGACGCGCTGCATTATCAACTTGGCCAGCAGTGGGTGCAGCAATGGGGACTCATCGCCAAGAATTCCACCGTCACGGTGGTGCCGGCGAATATGGGCGACCTTTCCGCGATGGTAGGTTCACTGCTGTCGCAGGCGGGGAATGCAAAACCCTCAGTGAAAAGCTGAATATGTGAAGCTCAGCTTCCGATAGCAACTCTCTGGCCCATCTCTGAGGCCGTATTAACGCGTACACGCTTTAAATCTTATATCCGTATGTAGATATGACTTATGACCCGCGGCGGTAAGCCTTGAAGGAGAGGAAGGCGCCGAGGGCCAACAGAATTACCGCGGCGACGGGCAGGATGCCTGGGACCTGGATGACTCGGACAGCAATCTGCGCTACCAGGACCGGGAACAGGGCGCGCAACAAGCCGCCGAGGATGCAGATCCAGCCAATGATCGTGACAATGACTGGCCAGCCTTTTGTCCAGCGGTTGTGCACACGCACGATGGCGAGTCCAACCACGAACGTTATGAAACCCGCTAGGACGACGAGCAGTGGATTACGCGTGATTTCCGCCACCATCCCGGGAAACAGGTTCATGTTCAGCAGCACGAGTGCCCCGGCCAACAGCATGCTGGGTCCGACCAATCCCGCAATCATCTTTGAGTTTTCCATAAGTGCAGTCCCTGAATGTTCCGGATCTTAACTATACGCCTGCAAAATCTGCGGCGAGAAATACTGAAAGAAATATAAAAAAGGCGCTTCCCGGAGGAGGCCACCTGATCAGTGCATGATCACCCGGCGCACCGGTTAATGTCAGCGGGGAAATTTGGCTGATGGCCGTCGGCCGGAAGCTGGCATTCGTCGCCTGTGAACAGGCCAGAGAAACATCTGCATACGCCAAACGGCTGGCGAGATGCAAGGCTCTCCATGTACCATGAATCGAGGACATGAGGGTTTGGCCAAGCTATGCACACTGCTCACACAGATACTGCCCACCAACAACAGCATCGCATAGGACGCGCTGGCTGGTTACGCGCGGCGGTCTTGGGTGCCAATGATGGCATTATTTCGATAGCCAGTCTGGTCCTCGGTATCGCTGCGGCGCATGGAACTCACAGCAGCATTCTGGTTGCCGGGGTCGCTGGACTGGTAGCGGGCGCTTTGTCGATGGCTGCCGGAGAGTTTGTTTCTGTGAGTTCACAGGCTGATGTTGAACAGGCGGACCTCGCGCTTGAGAAAAAGCATCTCGCGGCAGACCGGGATTATGAGGTCGAGGAACTCGCCGGAATCTATGTCGGTCGTGGACTGAAGCCAGCGCTTGCAACAGTGGTTGCCAAGCAGCTCATGGCCCATGATGCATTGGGCGCACACGCCCGCGATGAGTTGGGTATCTCCGCCACCGTCAAAGCCCGACCTCTTCAGGCCGCGCTGACTTCAGCCGGCAGTTTTGCAGCCGGTGCGGCCCTGCCCCTGTTGGCCGCGATTATCGCCCCGGGAATGTGGTTCACATTTTGCGTTGCCGGCGGATCTTTGCTGTGCCTTGCGGTGCTCGGTGGATTGGCGGCATATGTCGGTGGAGCGCCCATCATGCAGGGCGCCATACGCATTTTGTTCTGGGGTGCATTGGCTATGGGCGTGACCGCGGGTGTCGGAGCTCTGTTCGGAGCTGTCTTGTAAGCAGTTCCGGAAAATTCCGCTAGCATGGGATTCGAGGCAAAGATATTGCAGCTATTCGTCCTGGCGCATTATTTATTGCGGCCCGGCAACAGCAGCACTCCGCCGAGCACGATGGCGCCCACGCCCGCCCACAGGGGCACATTCACATGGCCCTCACGTTTCACCGCCAATTGTATCGGTCCGATGGTGGCCTCATGGCTGGATTTTTGATAGTTGAATCCGCCGTATATCAGTCCCAGTAAGCCGGCAACTATCAGCAGGATTGCAATAATTTTTATTGGGTTCATTGTGCGTCCTCCATTGGACAAGGTATGCGATCAACGGCAACAGACCGCTGTTCGCGCGTTCAACCCCAGGGTGTGCTTGACCTTAACTATACGCCAGGACAATGTCGGACATGAACGTTGAAGGAAATATAAAAATGGCGGCCCCCGGAGCGGGCCGCCTGGTTTGATTATTTTCGATTACTTGCCGGTCAAGTCCATTTCATTCTAGAGACTGACTCCGTGCTTATCGGCAGGGCAGATCACGGCAGGTAAAGTTGATAGCCGTGTTCCTGGTAAATAACCAGTGTGGTGGGTGCCGACAGGGTCTCTTCGATATTCGAATTTACCTCACCACCTTCGATCTGATGCTTGATAAGGGCCTGGCCATCCACCAGCAGCTGCACTCCCGCGGCCGTGAGCTTGCTGATCAAGTCAGAATTTGGATTGGCAACATGAAAACGGGTATTGTATCCGCCGCTTTCAATCACGATCGGCGTGGCAGCTCCGTGGATCACGACCACGAATTTGAGGTTTTTCTTGGCGACCCCGGCGGAGGCGAACGCGTTGACCGCCTGCGCGACGGCTTCAAGACCAGGGTTAACCTTGCCGGCATCGCCAGCACTGGTCAAATCAAATATCACCTTGTAAATCTTGTACCTGCTGGGCTGTGGCGAGGTAGCCGGCAGCGGTTTTACCGTACCGTATCCTTGGATCAGGGGGAATGGCGCGGGCTTGGCTTTGGCAAAGACCGTGGCAGAACACGCCAGACCGGCAAACACAGCAAGCAAAATCGCAATTTTTCTCAACATGACATGGCTCCTTTGGCCTGGGACTGGATTGCGGGGTTGCATCTGGGCATAGACTAGCATAGATGCTGGGGTGTGCTATACGGGACTGAATGCGCTTTTTGATAAGGGTAGGCGGTTCCAGATAAACGTCGAATAAACAATCATGGTTTGTGTGCGGTCTGGGCTGCGTATTTCGGTGGTACCCGATCCGTATATCAGCGTGTTCCAAGTGCCTATGCGCGTAAGTATTTGATTATTTATATGCAATACAGTCACGCGAGCGGCGACGACATCGCTGCGATTAAACTTCGTTCCAGTCACCCTCAAAAGCGCAGCCGCTGCGATGAGGAGATAGAGAGATGGCAATGTTGGGTTATTACGCGGTAGCTTCGAACCATTTGAAGGAAGCGAAGACCTTCTACGGCGCGCTCCTTGGTTCGGCTGGAATTACTCCTATGTTCGAGCACCCTTCCGGCGGCCGTGTCTATGGCAAGGATGGGAGTCACTGCTTCGTGGTGCTCGGCCCCTATGATGGAAGCCCAGCGACGGTCGGCAATGGCTGCATGTTCGGGTTCCGCTTCGATACGCGGGAGGCAGTGGACGCCTTGCACGCAAGGACTCTGGCGCTCGGCGGCGCTGACGAGGGCGCTCCCGGCGAACGCGCCCCGAAGTTTTACATGTCGTACTTTCGCGACCTCGATGGCAACAAGTTTTGCGCCTACTGCACGGCCTGACAGGTCACGAGCAAAACAGACGACGCGCGAAATGACTGGGAAACGGTAGCTGGCCGCGGTCCGTTTCTGGCGGTAAGCGATTGTTCAAGTATGTGCTCAAACGGTACAAGATCGAAAGCCCCTTAAGGTAGGTTGGATGGGATCGTGTCCAGCCAGCCGCCCGTGCTTTGTATAGGAGCTGGGTCGCCAGGCTCCGAGACCCAGGTCGCCAGTGCATAGTGTGAAGCCCGCACCTTGATGCTCGGCGGTAAGCGCATTGCAACCGTAAATCCTGATGCAGTCGCTGCCATTAGGCCTTGTTCATAGCCGATCGCCAAAAAATCCTGACGCAAGGTACGCCCGGCATTCTCGCCGGCGCCCACCTTTGTAACGACACCGAACGCCAGGGTTGCGATGTGCAATTCCAGGTATTTGTAATCAGCGTTTACCGGGATGAAGCGTGCGGTGATGCGCGCACCGCCGACAACGAGCTTCAAACGTCCTGCATTCGCTGCATCAGGCAAGCGTAAAGGCCTGAGGTTGAACCAGTTGGACCATGGTTTGCCATCCAACACGAACTCAGGCGTATAGATCACGCCGTCGCCCACGCGGTCCGCCAGGTGTTGCTGGCGTTCACTATAGATATGGCTGTCGAATGGATCGCGCCAGCCCAGGTCGTCCCAGTAATCCACGTGGAAAGCGACCGGCACCAGTTGCGTCCACAGGCGCTGGTCATGTGTGAGGCTGGAGAGCCATTCATCAGCCGGCGGGCAACTGCTGCAGCCTTCGGAGGTATAGAGCTCCAGCAGGTTCACCCGTGCAACACCGCTTTCGATGATCTGTGGCGCGGCGCCGGCGGTCATGGGTATTGCGAGCGCGGCGACCGGAATCAACATGGTCCAGCGGGTTGATTTCATAATATATAGAGGCTCCTGGATGTAAGCTTGGGACCGTGCGATCTCCTTATTTATTACATAGACATGACAACGAAGCTGAAAGGCTGGGGAATTTACCGCTAGAATGACGCGAATCTGCGTTACCTGTCCAGAATGTGTATGCAAACCGCCGTCACAAAACGCTCTGTCAATACCCTCAAACTGGAGAAGCGCCTGCGCCGCAATGTGGGCAAGGCCATCCAGGATTTCAACATGATCGAGGCCGGCGACCGGGTGATGGTGTGCCTCTCGGGCGGCAAGGATTCCTACACGCTGCTGGATATCCTGCTGAAGCTCCAGCAGAGCGCGCCGGTGGCGTTCGAGATGCTGGCGGTGAACCTCGACCAGAAGCAGCCCGGTTTCCCGGAGCAGGTACTGCCGGAGTATCTGACGAAAATCGGCGTGCCGTTCCACATCCTGGAACAGGATACCTACAGCGTGGTGAAGCGCGTGATACCGGAAGGCAAGACCACCTGCGGCTTGTGTTCGCGGCTGCGGCGCGGCGCGCTCTACACGTTTGCGGCGCAACATGGCATCACCAAGATTGCCCTGGGACACCACCGCGGCGACATCATCGAAACCTTTTTCCTGAATCTGTTCTACGCCGGCAAGCTGCAAGCCATGCCGCCCAAACTGCAATCCGACGACGGCAAGCAGGTGGTGATCCGGCCGCTGGCGTATTGCGAGGAACGCGACATTGCCAAGTACGCGACGCACCGCGAGTTCCCCATCATCCCCTGCAATCTGTGCGGCTCCCAGGAGCATCTGCAGCGCAAGGCGGTGAAGGACATGCTGGCGGAATGGGAACGCCAGTTTCCCGGCCGCACCAATTCCATTTTTGCGGCCCTCCAAAACGTGGCGCCTTCGCACCTGGCCGACCCGAAGCTGTTCAATTTCGGGACTCTGGGTGCGCGTCAAACGCCGAGGCAGGATTGGCTGGTGCCGGAATCCGGGGATGTGGAGCCGCGCGAGGACCTGCTGATAGCCACGGTTTGCGTGGATGATCTGCTCAGAACCCGGGCGCAGTGGCGGCCGGCAGATTCTGAAACCCAGCCCGCATGACCTCCGGCGGCGGCGTTTCGAGCATGGTTGTGGTCGCGGCGGAATCCGGTTATTTTCCCAACGACAAGCTTGCAGGATTCGCAAACAGCGGATTGCAGTTGCTGTTTATTGAAACCCCCGCGGATTTTAAAACCCAAACCTGCGCGGTGCTGTGTCTCACGCCGAATTTGCTTGCCGGCGGGATGACGCGTGCCCAATGGCAGGCCGCCGCGCCGGATGCCATCGTGGTTGTGGACGATTCCGTGGCGCAAACGGGCGAGGTGCGGATTTCAAACCAGTGGCCGATGGCGGCCATGGCCGGCACCTTGTCACTGGCGGCGACCATGGCGCGTCAGCGGCAGCAGGTGCGCCAGCTCACGGACGTGGGCGTGGCCTTGTCCAGCGAGCGCAGCCATCAGGCGTTGCTGGAACTGATCCTCACGCAAGCGCGGCGTCTCGCGGGCTGCGATGCCGCCACCATTTTTCTCACGGAGAAACACCCGGATGGCTCCTCGGAACTGGTGATGCGTCTGGCGCAGAACGAATCGGTGCAATTCCCCTTCGAGGAAGAACGCCTGCCCCTGGACCTGACCTCCATTGCCGGTTTTGTGACGGTCACCGGCGAGGAAATCAATCTTGCGGATGCCTATGCGCCGCCGGTGGATAGGCCCTGGCGGTTCAACGGCAGTTTTGACCAGCGCTTCGGTTATCGCACCAGCTCGCTGTATGCGGTGGCGTTGCGCATCCCGCAAGGGGAAATCATCGGCGGCATCGAGTTCATCAACCGCAAGCGCCATCCGGCGGCACGGCTTACCAGCCCGGAAGTCACCCTCAGCGAAACCCTGCCGTTCAACGACGAGATACTGCCGCTGCTGCGCTCCCTGGCCAGCCAGGCGGCTGTCGCCATTGACAACAACCGCTTGCTGCTGGCCATCGAGGATATGTTCGAGGGTTTCGTGGTGGCCTCCGTGACCGCCATCGAACAGCGCGACCCGGCTACCAGCGGCCATTCCTTCCGGGTGGCGCGCCTGACCACCGGGCTGGCCGAAGCCCTGCCGCGTTCCGGAGTGGCGCGCTTTCGCGGCATGCATTTCAACGCCCGGCAATTGCGCGAGCTGCGCTACGCGGCCTTGCTGCATGATTTCGGCAAGATCGGGGTGCGCGAGCATGTGCTGGTGAAAGCCCATAAGCTCACCCCCGAGCTTTACCAGGCGATCCGCGAGCGCATCAATCTGGAAATCGAACGCCTCAAGCGCCGCGCGCTGGCGCAGCAACTGGTGATGTTGCGCAGCGGCATGAGTTCTCACGAGGAACTGCTCAGCATCGAGCAGGAGCTGGAGGGCAAACTGGCGGCGCTGGACGCCTACTGGGCGGCCATCCAGGAGGCCAACGAACCGGATATGCTGAAAAGCAAACCCAGCAAGGTCTTGAAGATCGCGAAAAGCTACACGCTGTCGGAGCAGGATATTCCACTGCTGACCGAGGCCGAACACCGGGTATTGTCTATTCCGCGCGGCAGCCTCACGCCCGAGGAACGGCGCGAGATCGAATCCCATGTGGAACACACCTACAATTTTCTGCGGCGCATTCCCTGGCCCGCGGACCTGGCCGCCATCCCCGAGATCGCCGGCGCACATCACGAGAAGCTCGACGGCAGCGGTTATCCCCGCGGCCGCACCCAGGCGGATATCCCGTTCCCTTCACGGTTGATGACGGTGGCGGATATCTACGATGCGCTCACCGCCGCGGACCGCCCCTACAAGAAATCCATGCCTTCGGAGCGCGCGTTTGTGGTACTGGAAGACGAGGCCAAGCACGGCAAGCTGGACGCGGATCTGGTGAAGATATTCGTGGAGGCGAAAATATTCACATTGTCGGGCGAGGTGGTGACTGCCACGGGCTAGCACCCAATGGCAGGGGCCTTATCGGATGTTCTCAGCATCGCGACCGTGACGATCGTTCCTAACGTGCAACACATTTAAAAGCACTCCCACACCGGTCTGAGATTCTCCGGCGGGGGTGTTTCGATGCCCGGCTGATTCCACGGTGAGGCCGGATTGTGGAAATCCGAGCCCACGGAAATCATCAATTCAAAGCGCGTGGCGTAATGGCTGGCGGTGGCAATGTCATCGCGATTGCCGTGGCCGCAGATGACTTCCATGGCGTCGCCGCCCGCCTGTTTGAAGGCCGTCAGCGCTTGCATTAGCTTGGCGCGGGTGAGGCGATAGCGGAGCGGATGCGCGAGCACGGCTTTGCCGCATGCCGCGTGAATCCAGCCGATACTTTCTTTGATGCTTGCCCAGATGGTCGGTACGTAACCCGGTTTGCCGCGGTCGAGAAAACGTTGAAACGCTTTCTGAGATGTAGCGGCGTGACCTTGATCACAAAGCCATTGGGCAAAATGTGTGCGGGTCACGTTGTTATTGCCGGCAAGCGCCCGTGCGCCGGCATATGCGCCGTGGATTCCACGGACGCCGAGACGCCGGCCGATTTCCTGCGCACGGACAGCGCGCGTCGCTTGCAGTCGCGCTAATCCCGCGAGCAGTTCCGGGTTTTGAGGATTAATGTTCAGGCCGACCACGTGCAGGGTCTTGTTTTCCCATGTGACCGAAATCTCCACGCCATTCACGCAGCGGATGCCGGCGGTGTGCGCGGCACTGCGGGCTTCCGGCAGGCCAGTCAGGCAATCGTGATCGGTCAGCGCCAGCAGCTGCACGCCGCGTGCCGCGCACAATTGCACCAGTTCTGAGGGCGTGAGACTGCCATCGGAGGCGCGGGAATGCAGGTGCAGATCAATCACGCGTCGAGGTCGGGAATAAGCAGGCTTTCGAGCTTGGCAATGTAATCCTTGATCTGCAGTTTGCGTTTCTTGAGACGTTTGAGCTGCAATTCATTGGTATGGATATCCTCGGCCAGGCGGCTGATGGCGATGTCCAGGTCCCGGTGTTCCAAACGCAATTGCTCGAGTTTAGAACGGATTCCCTGGGGAGAACTGATTTCCATGATAGGCGATCCGAGCGGATGGAATCGGTGCGGGCGATGCCTGCCAACATACGGCTCCGCCGCTGAGCGCGCAAGCGGTGTACTTGTGGGCAGTGTCGGCCAGCGACCCTGGGGTTCCCCCGAGACCATCTCAGCTAGAATAGTCCGGAGTAAAGTCCCTGTGAGCAAGCACCCGCATGGAAATTTTCAAGGTATTCCACATCGAAGCCGCCCACCGGCTGCCGAACCTGCCGGCCAGCCACAAGTGCAGCCGTCTGCACGGCCATTCCTTCCGCGTGGAAATCCACATCAGCGGTGAACTTCAGCCGGATACTGGCTGGATCATGGATTTCGCCGATCTCAAGGAAGCGTTCCGGCCGGTTTTCGAAGCGCTCGACCATCGTTATCTGAATGAAATTCAGGGATTGGAAAACCCCACCAGCGAAATGCTGGCGCGCTGGATTTGGGAGCACCTCAGGTCGGTGTTGCCGGGTTTGTGTAAAGTAGTGATCGCTGAAACCTGTACTTCCGGTTGTGTGTACTGCGGCGAATGAACCTCGGAGGTGAAAGTATGCAGCGCAATTTATTATTGATCGCATCCATCCTGCTGTTGGCGGCATTAGTTGTCTCGCCGGTGATGGCCATGAACAATCAGCAGTATCTGCTGGCCATGGCCGCCATGCACGCCGACGATGCACCGATGGCGAGTCCGATCGCACTGCAAAAGCCCACACAGCCGGTGCATGGCGCCGAGGTGGTGTATGCCACGGTCAACGGCAAACCGGTGCGTGGCTATTTCAGCGAACCGTTGCATGGCAAACATCCGTTGCCCGGCATCATCGTGATCCATGAATGGTGGGGCTTGAATGACAACATCCGCCACATGGCTGACCAATTGGCGGGCGAGGGTTACGCAGCATTGGCCGTGGACCTGTATCACGGGCAGGTGGCGACGACACCCGATGCAGCGGTGAAGTTGATGAAAGGGGTACTGGCCGACACCGCAGCGGCCAGCAGCAATTTGCGTCAGGCGTATGTCTATCTGCACGATACCGAGCACGCGCCGCGCGTCGGCGTGATTGGTTGGTGTTTCGGCGGCGGCTGGTCGCTGGAGACGGCGCTGATGCTGCCCGACAAGCTCAGCGCCGCAGTCATGTACTACGGCCGACCGGTGGACGACGTGACCGAACTGTCGAAGCTGAAGATGCCACTTCTGGGTTTCTTCGGCGAGGAAGACCGTGGCATCACCGTGAAGGACGTGCAGGCTTTTGAGCGGGCGCTGAAGGCTGCCAAGGTGAGCGCGGAAATCCGCGAATATCCTGGCGCGGGCCACGCCTTCGCCAACCCTTCCGGGGAGAACTACCGGCCCGCGGCGGCAGCCGATGCCTGGAAGCGCACGCTGGCATTCTTTGCCCGCTACCTCAGGGGCGCGTAGCATCGGGTTTTCCAGACTGCGTTACCAGACTGCGTTATCAGTAATCAGGAAGCAGGGAGATGACCATGAAAAAACTGCTGTTTATTCTAGCAATTCTGAGCGCTGGCGTGCTTGTAAACGCCCAGGCGGCAACCTATAAAGGCGTGACCGTGGCGGATTCCGCCAGCGTGGGGGGTAAAACCCTGGTGCTGAATGGCATGGGTTTGCGCACCAAGTTCTTTTTCAAGATCTATGTCGGTGCGCTCTATCTGCCACAGAAAGCCGACACCGCTGCGGCGGTAATGTCCGAAAACGGACCGGATCGCATTCTCATGCACATGATCTATGCGGTCAGTAAGAGTCAGTTCGCGGACGCCTGGCATGCTGGATTCAAGGACAACAATCCGCAGATGAGCGACGCCGTGAAGGCCGGCATGGAACAGTTCATCGCCTGTTTCGGCAATTCCAAGAAGGGCGATGTCATCACCCTGGACTACGTGCCAGGGCAAGGCACGCAGGTCAGTTGGAATGGTGCCTTCTGCGGCAACATCCCCGGCGAGGATTTTCACAAGGCGCTGCTCAGGGTGTTTATCGGGCCTAATCCACCCACCGAGGCGCTCAAGAAAGGCTTGCTGGGCGCGCATCAATAAGCGGTGGGTCTTGGATGAAACGCCGCCGGCTTGCTCTGGCCGCCGTTTCTTAGATGGTGAACATCGCCCTGCTGCACATTAAATTGGGAACATGACCGTGGGAGCGATCATCCCGTTCGCGGTCTCAACCTCGGGGGATCGCAGCAAGGGCAGATTTATGCTCCTGCGAAATCTGCATTTCCGTCACCCATGGCGGTCATCGCTGCCCCCCGCGGATTTTATGCGTATCGGGCGACGCGCCTATAGATATTGCCGCCAATTCCACGAGTTGTCGGCGTAAGCGATGAAATAGGGGTTGAGTAACGATTCTTTGGAGTTGTAGCTGAGCACCGAACTATCCACGTTGACCACCTGGCCGCCGGCCGCGAGCAGCAGCGCTTGGCCGCAGCCAAGGGCTTGGCCAGAAAGTGACGTCCAGGGGGGTGGCTTTCGCCGCCAGTCGGGGGAGGTCCGGCGAGATTTCGTGGTGATAGCGGGGCGGATGCACTATTATGCTCACGAATTAGCCATTGACCAGCGCGGAAAAGGGCGTTTATGCTTCCTATACTCGCGGATTGCTCCTGTCGGGCGAAGTCGACGCCGTGATCGATGATGCCATCCAGGCAGTCAATTTGACGTGGCAGAAGCCCAGGACATCGGATCTGTTAACCGAGATGCGCCGACGCTACCACGCTTTGCAGCTGAAGCCACCAATAAGGGCCCAGCTCTCAGCTTCATCCCTCGGGGTCGCACGAAGAGCGATGGGCAACTAGAAGTACCCGCCGGAGGTTGGCGATGCAGTCCGTTACCGAATCTCTGCTGACGTTCACGGCGGCCGCGGCGTTGTTGACCATCACGCCCGGGTTGGATACGGCGCTCGTACTCAGGACCGCGACCAGCGAAGGGCCGCGACGCGGGCTGTGGTCCGGCCTCGGGATCATTACCGGATGTCTGATCTGGGCGGCGAGCGTCGCGGCGGGGCTCGGCGTTCTGCTTGTGGCGTCGAGGATCGGATATGCGGTGCTCCGCTGGGCCGGAGCCAGCTACCTGCTCTATGTCGGGCTCAAGATGCTGCGCCACCCGCGCGCCAGTTTCGCCGCCGCTCAAGGGACTGGGTTGCGGGGCCGCAGCGCCTTCGCCCGCGGCGCGCTCACCAATCTACTGAATCCCAAGGTGGGCGTTTTCTACATATCCTTCCTGCCGCAATTCATTCCCGATCACGTGGCGGTGGCACCCTACGCGATGCTGCTCGGCGCGATCCACGCGCTGCTCGGACTCCTCTGGTTCACCTGCCTGATCGCCGCCATGGGTCCGCTCTCACGCTGGCTGCGTCGTCCACAGGTGGTGCGTGTCCTCAATCGCGCGACGGGCGCGGTGTTCATCGCCTTCGGAGCGCGGTTGGCGCTCGAGTCCAGGGGCCGATGACGCTCGGAACTGGTACAGAGGAGGAGCATACCGCCCGGCGAACGCTCTGGTAGCCCGGCACGGAGGGAGTAGAGGTCACGGAAGGAATAGGGCTCAAAACTTGACTTTATATATTTTGCGTTCCTATGGACCGACGGCAACAACGTGAGTACGGTCAATCACAAAATCCGAATACCCGTTGTTCTATAAGAATGCGCGCCAGTCGCGGGAGGCATCTGCGTAGGCGATGAAGTGCGGATTCAGCAGAGATTCCTTTGTATTGTAGCGCAGCGGCGCACCGTCCACGTTAATCACATGCCCGCCCGCCGCCAGCAGCACCGCATGACCCGCCGCCGTGTCCCATTCCGAGGTGGGGCCGAGGCGCGGGTACACATCGGCGGCCCCTTCCGCCACCAGACAAAACTTCAGGGCACTGCCCCGCGACACGATTTCGTGGATGCCGAGCTTTTCAAGATACCCGTCCAGTAATTCACCGCGATGTGAACGGCTCGCTACCACGCGCACCGTTTTTCCGTCCAACGGCCGCACCTGAATGGCTTGCGGCGCGGCTCCTGATTTCACGCGGTAAGCGCCGGCACCCACCACGCCGTAGTAACTCAGGTTCTCCACCGGAATGTGCACTACACCCACCACCGGTGCGTGCTCCTGAACCAGGGCGATATTCACGGTGAAATCGCCGTTTCTGTTGATGAATTCCTTGGTGCCGTCCAGCGGATCCACCAGCCAGTATCTGTCCCAGCGGCAGCGTTCGGAGAATGGAATCTGGCTCGACTCCTCCGACAACACCGGCAGCTCCGGGGTGAGGCGTTGCAATCCTCTGACGATGGCGTCATGGGCCGCCATGTCGGCGGCAGTGACCGGGGATTGGTCGGATTTTCTATTTACGGCGAAATCCGTGGCGTAGATTTCCAGGATGCGCCGGCTGGCTATCCGGACGATGTCCAGCAACGGCTCCAGCATGCGCGAGTCGTCATACCACACGTGTGATTCTCCGTTTTCGGTGCGACGCCGTTATATCATACCGGCCATGCTGAAGCGCGTGAAAGCCATTGCCGATTGGTCCGGGATCGAGAGCGTGTTCCTGGACATGGACGGTACGCTCTTGGACCTGCATTTTGACAATCATTTCTGGCAAGAGCATGTGCCGCTGCGTTTCAGCGAACGCCATGGAGTGACACTGGCGGAAGCGCGTGCGCATTTGCTGCCACGTTTTCGCGCAATGCAAGGCAGCTTGCAGTGGTACTGCCTGGACCATTGGTCGCGGGAGCTGGATATGGATATCCTGGCGCTGAAACGCGAGGTGCAACACCTGATCCAGGTGTTGCCGCACGCGCAGGAATTTCTCAACATGCTACGCGCCGCCGGCAAGCGGCTGGTATTGGTCACCAATGCCCATAACGATGCGCTTGCGCTCAAGATGGAACGCACGCGGCTCGACAGTTATTTCGACCGCATGGTGTCATCCCACAGCTTCGGTATGCCCAAGGAAACCTCCGGTTTCTGGCAGAGTCTGCGGGAAATCGAAAGCTTCGATTCGGGACGCAGCCTACTGCTGGATGACAGCCTGCCGGTGCTGCGCGCCGCGCGCGACTACGGCATCCGCAACGTCATCGCCATGCGCCGGCCGGACAGCCATCAGCCGCCGCGGGAGATTGAAGAATTTCCGTCGGTTGAGACGCTGGCGGAGCTGCTGCCTTGAATCAAAGAGGTGAGGGGCGGGGTGTTAAGAGTGAGGGCTCAGAATAGATTAAGAATACGTTGACAGGTAAATATTATCAGCCACGCTTTTGTACGCCTCACGCCTCACGCCTCACGCCTCACGCCTCACGCCTCACGCCTCACGCCGTCACCGCCGCCGGCGCTGCGAACCCCTGTGGCCGCCTTCGTGGCGCTTGCCGCCCCGCGGATGATGCGGGTGCGCGTAATAGCGTTCGCGCCGGGCGGGCGGCTGCAATTCCGCCAGCAGCCCCGGTTGTAGGGACTCGCGCGGAATAGCGTGGCCTATATAGCGTTCGATATCCGGCAGCGAGAAGGAGTATTCCTCGCAGGCAAAACTGATGGCGTCGCCTTCGGCGCCGGCGCGCGCGGTGCGGCCGATGCGGTGCACGTAATCCTCGGCATCCTGAGGCAGGTCGAAATTGATGACATGGCTCACGTCGGGAATGTGCAGACCCCGGGAGGCCACATCGGTGGTCACCAGGATCGGCAACTGGCCCTCGGTGAATTCCTTTAGCAGGCGCAGACGCTTGTTCTGGGGTACGTCGCCGGAGAGCACCGCAGCATTGAAGCCATTACCCTTGAGATACGCTTCAACGTTTTCGGCCACGCGCTTGGTGTTCACGAACACCATAGTGCGATGGGCTTCCAGATGCCGCAGCAGGCCAACCAGCAGCGCGATCTTTTCGTTGGTGGCCGGCAGGTACAACACCTGGCGTACCTGATCAACGGTGACCTTATCGGGTTCGATGCGCACGAACTGGGCGTTGTTCATGTGTTCGTAGGACAGCTCCATGACCCGGTAGGAGAGCGTCGCGGAGAACAGCATGTTGAGTCGCTCGGTGGGGTGCGGCATGCGCCGCATGAGAAAGCGCACGTCGGCGATGAATCCCATATCGAACATACGGTCGGCTTCGTCCAGCACCATCACATCCAGGGCCTTGAGGTCGAAAACATGCTGCTTGAAGTAGTCAATTAACCGGCCGGGCGTGCCGATGAGTATGTCCACACCGGCGGCGACAGTGTCGCGCTGTTTGTCGTAGTTCTCGCCGCCATATACCACCGTCTGTTTGAATCCCGTGTGCCGGCCAAGGACTTCCGCGTCCTTGTAAATCTGTACCGCCAATTCACGGGTGGGGGCCACCACCAGGGCGCGCGGCTGACTGCTGCGCCGTCCCGGCCGAGGGCCATGGACCAGCAGCTTCTGGTACAGAGCCAGCAGGAAAGCCGCAGTTTTGCCAGTGCCGGTCTGGGCCTGGCCTGCCACGTCCTGCCCTTTCAAGAGCAGGGGCAGGGCTTGGGCCTGGATAGGGGTGCAGCGGCTGAAACCCGCCTCCCTGAGGCTCTTGAGCAGGGACTCGGCCAGCCCCAGAGATTCAAAACGCAGCTCAGTCAGGTGTTGGTCCATGGGTCGCTTTAATTTACAGGGCCGGGGCTTGCATTCTGCCGGCAGTTGGGCTCAAATAGCTTTCAACGCCTTGAGCCCGTGCCCCGTGCGGGTCGTTTGCATACTTCACAACGCTATTACTAGAACCGCGAGCCAGCCGCGACATTGTGCCTGAAATGGGCACGTTACGTCACATCCCCCTGCCCATTCCCAACGTCATACGCCCGCTCGCGCCAACTATGCAGAATCCGTTTAAGTCACTGGAGGCCATTTAATTGTGAGTGACCAAATTGTTTCTACCACCGATGCCAACTTCGAAACCGACGTGTTGAAATCCACTCTGCCGGTGCTGGTGGATTACTGGGCGGAATGGTGCGGCCCCTGCAAAATGATTTCCCCCATACTCGACGAAATCGCCACCAGCTACCAGGGCAAGCTCAGAATCGCCAAGGTCAATGTGGACGAGAATGCACAACTCACCCAGAAATACGGCATACGCAGCATCCCGACCCTGATGCTGTTCAAGGACGGCAACGTGCAGGCACAGAAAATCGGCGCCTTGTCCAAATCGCAGTTGGCGGCCTTCATCGAGACCAACATTTGATTACATGGGCGGCGGGAGACCGCCCATTGTGGGGTTGCACGCTGTATCTAAAAAGAACAACGGGGACGTTTGAGTTTTAGAACTAATCCTTATTTATTCCGGCATCCGCCGGCCGCACTCCATAACTATTAACTATATTGAGAGACTGGGAACCCAACGCTTATGAACCTAACGGATCTGAAGAAAAAACCTGCTGAAGCCATCATTGAGCTGGCGGAATCCATGGGCCTCGAGAACATGGCGCGTTCCCGCAAGCAGGACGTGATTTTTTCCATACTCAAGGCCCACGCCCGCAACGGCGAGGAAATTTCCGGCGACGGAGTGCTGGAAATTCTGCAGGACGGTTTCGGTTTCCTGCGTTCCGCCGAAGGCTCCTATCTGGCCGGACCGGATGACATCTATGTTTCCCCCAGCCAGATCCGCCGCTTCAACCTGCGCACCGGCGACAGCGTGGCCGGCAAGATCCGCCCACCCAAGGAGGGCGAGCGCTATTTCGCGCTGCTCAAGGTGGACCATATCAACTTCGATCCGCCGGAGAATGCCAAGAGCAAGGTGCTGTTCGAGAACCTGACGCCGCTGTTTCCCAAGCAGCGTTTCACCATGGAGCGCGGCAACGGTTCCACCGAGGACATTACCGCACGCATCATCGATATGATCGCGCCCATCGGCAAGGGTCAGCGCGGCCTGATCGTGTCGCCGCCCAAAGCCGGCAAGACCATGATGCTGCAGAACATCGCTCAGAGCATCACCGCCAATCATCCCGAGGTGTATCTGATCGTGCTGCTCATTGACGAGCGCCCCGAGGAAGTCACCGAGATGCAACGTTCTGTGAAAGGCGAAGTGGTGTCGTCAACATTCGACGAGCCGGCTACGCGCCATGTGCAGGTGGCGGAGATGGTCATCGAGAAGGCCAAGCGCCTGGTGGAGCACAAGCGCGATGTGGTGATCCTGCTGGATTCCATCACCCGCCTGGGGCGTGCCTACAACACCGTGGTACCGGCCTCCGGCAAGGTGCTCACCGGCGGCGTGGATGCCAATGCGCTGCAGCGGCCCAAGCGCTTTTTCGGCGCGGCGCGCAACATCGAGGAGGGCGGTTCGCTCACCATCCTGGCCACCGCGCTGGTGGAAACCGGTTCGCGCATGGATGACGTGATCTACGAGGAATTCAAGGGCACCGGCAATTCTGAAATCCACCTGGACCGGCGCATCGCCGAGAAGCGTGTGTTCCCGGCCATCAACATCAACCGCTCCGGTACGCGCCGCGAAGAACTGCTGGTGCCGGCGGACGAACTGCAAAAGATATGGATTCTGCGCAAATTACTGCACCCCATGGATGAATTGGCGGCCAGCGAGTTCCTGCTGGACAAACTCAAGGAAACCAAGACCAATGCCGAATTTTTCGACTCCATGAAAAAGGGCTAAAGGGTTGCGATTGAGGCGTTATCAGTGTTAGAAGAAGCCTTGACACGTAAATTTTCAAAAGCATAATTTTGCACGCCTCACGCCTCACGCCTCACGCCTCACGCCTCACGCCTCACGCCTCACGCCTCACGCCTCACGCCTCACGCCTCAGTGCGCGCCAACCGATGTCGTGACGGAAGAAGCGCCCCGGCCAGTGGATGCCATCGGCGACGTGATAGGCCCGTTGACGTGCATCCCCGACGGTGTCACCCAGAGCCGTGACGCACAGCACCCGCCCGCCGTTGGTGACGATGCGGCCGTCTTGGTCCGCGGTACCCGCATGGAATACCTTGACGTTGTCCATCGGGAACGGCGGCAGCCCCGAAACGGTCTCGCCTTTGTGGTATTCGCCGGGATAACCGCCGGCCGCCAGCACCACGCCCAAAGCCACGCGCGCATCCCATTCGGCTTTTGTTTTTTTGAGCTTGCCGTCAAGGGCCGCGGCACACAGGTCCACCAGATCGGATTTGAGCCGCAGCATAAGAGGCTGGGTTTCGGGATCGCCCAGGCGGCAGTTGAATTCCAGCACCCACGGCGTGCCGTCTTTTGAAATCATCAGGCCGGCATATAGGAAACCGGTGTAGGGAATACCTTCCAACGCCATACCCCGAATCGTAGGACGAACGATGTCGCGCAGTACGCGCTCGTGGATTTCCGCGGTCACCACCGGCGCCGGCGAATACGCACCCATGCCGCCGGTATTGGGGCCGGTATCGCCCTCGCCCGCACGCTTGTGATCCTGGGACGTGGCCAGCGGCAGGATGTGTTCGCCGTCCGCCATGACCATGAAGCTGGCTTCCTCACCTTCCAAGAAGGCCTCGATTACCACTCTATGGCCGGCTTCACCGAAGGCGTTGCCGGCCAGCATCTCGCGCACTGCGGTTTCCGCTTCGGCGATGGATTGCGCCACCACCACGCCCTTGCCGGCGGCCAGACCGTCGGCTTTCACCACCAACGGGGCAGCCTGTTCCTGCAGATAGGCGAACGCCGGTTTGAGTTGCGAGAAGCTACGGTATGCGGCGGTGGGAATATGATGACGCGCGAGAAAATCCTTGCTGAAAGCCTTGGAACCCTCCAACTGCGCCGCGGCACGGCTCGGTCCGAAGCAGCGCAGCCCGGCCTGCTCGAAGACATCAACGATGCCGGCAACCAGCGGCCCTTCAGGTCCCACTACCGTCAGGCCGATGTCCTGGCCCAGGGCAAAATCCAGCAGCCCGCGGATATTATCCGCCGGGATCTGCAGGTTCTCGCACTTGCGCTCGCGGGCGGTGCCGGCGTTGCCCGGCGCCACATAAATCTTCTCCACGCGCGGTGACTGCGCCAACTTCCAGGCCAGCGCATGTTCGCGTCCGCCACCGCCGATAACCAGAATTTTCATGTTGGGGATCCCATAGACACTGAACACTATGTTACGGGCTTCCATGTTTTAACGCTTGTCATATTACGGGTTACGTAATACCCTATACCGATGATTCAGTCGTTCCGGGACAAAGACACGGAAGCCTTGTTCGAGGACCGGATGGTGCCGCGGTTCCGGGCGATTGAACGCGTTGCACGCCGCCGCTTGTTGTATCTGCATCGCGCGGTGCGCTTGGAAGACCTTAAAGTACCGCCGGGTAATCGCCTGGAGGCGTTCAAGGGTAATCGGGCTGGGCAACACAGTATCCGCATCAACGCTCAATGGCGGATATGTTTTGTCTGGCGCAACGGTGATGCACTCAACGTTGAAATTGTGGACTATCACTGAGGTACGAGTATGAAGAAGCTGCTGCCCCCAATTCATCCTGGCGAGATACTGTTTGAGGAATTCATGCAGCCTTTGGATATCAGCATCAACCGGCTGGCACGCGAACTCAGCGTACCGCCGAACCGCGTGAGCGAGATCGTCAATGGCAAACGTGGCATCACCGCCGATACCGCGTTGCGGCTTGGGAAGTTTTTCAATGTCTCGCCGGAGACGTGGTTGGGGCTGCAAACTGAATACGATTTGCGCATGGCGCGCCGTACGACAGGTCAGGAAATCGAGAAGCGCGTGCATGCGCATGCGGTTTGATACCGAAACTGCGTATTCAAGATATTGATCTTGTCCTGATCTGTTTGATATGGATTCTCAATCCACCGACATGGCAAAACGCATCCCGGATTCATCGCAGGGTTCGCGTCACGGTATAGCCCGTGTGCTGTCGAAACGTGGCCTGTGCTCGCGCACGCAGGCGGCAGACTGGGTGAGATCTGGGCGGGTACGGGTCAATGGGCGGGTGATATTCGATCCCGAGCATCCGGTATCCGGTGAGCACGATCATATCGAAGTGGACGGCGCGGGCGCGCACGCCGCTAAACGAATCTATCTGATGCTGAATAAGCCGCGCGGA
>DAHUYB010000054.1 GCA_027315405.1 Gammaproteobacteria bacterium
AAACTAAAAAACACAAACTTATGGTGCCTGTGAGCCAGCGCTCCGATGCCGTCATCGAGCCGATGCTCACCGATCAGTGGTTTCTGGACCTTACCAGTGACAGGGGCCGCAAGGCCATCACCGAGCCCGCACTGAATGCCGTGAAGAACGACGACATCAAATTCGTGCCTGAAAACTGGGCGACGACCTACACCCAATGGCTGGAGAACATCCAGGACTGGTGTGTGAGCCGCCAGTTGTGGTGGGGCCACCAGATTCCTGCTTGGTATGATCAAGCAGGAAATATCTTTGTCGGTGAAAACGAGGCAGACGCAGTAGCCCATAGCGCCATTCAACCGGCTGGTAAATTAAAACAGGACGAAGACGTACTGGACACCTGGTTCAGTTCGGCACTCTGGCCGTTCTCGACGCTCGGCTGGCCAGCGGAAGGCCCGATAAAAATCGAAGGTCGAACAGTCGCCGACTGGCGCACGGACCGGCAATTCCTGCCATCTTCGGTGCTGGTCACCGGCTTCGACATCATTTTCTTCTGGGTGGCGCGCATGGTGATGGCGACGAAATACTTCACCGCGCGCGTGCCGTTCCGTGAGGTCTACATCAACGCCATCGTGCGGGATTCGGAAGGCCAGAAGATGTCCAAGTCCAAGGGCAATACCATTGACCCGCTGGACCTGATGGATGGCATCGAGCTGGAAGCGCTGGTCAAGAAGTCCACCGCAAGCCTGCTCATTCCGCAAGTGCGTGAGAAAGTAACCAAGCGCATCCGCCACGACTACCCGGAGGGCATTCCGGCGGTGGGCGCCGACGCACTGCGCTTCACCTTCGCGGCACTGGCGGGCTATAGCCGCACCATCAACTTCGATCTCAAGCGCTGTGAGGGTTACCGCAACTTCTGCACCAAGCTGTGGAACGCGACGCGCTTTGTCTTGATGAATTGCCAAGGATTTACCGCCCAAGGCACGCCGCCACTGAGAACGCCGGCGGAACACTGGATTATCAACAAGCTTGAACATTTGTTGCAAAACATTGACGATCATTTTCAAGTTTACCGTTTCGATCTGCTGGCCCAGGACCTTTACGAGTTTACCTGGAACGATTTCTGTGATTGGTTCATCGAATTGTCGAAGCCTGGGCTGAATGGTTCCGACTCTGAAAAAGCGGATTCCACCCGGCATACCCTGCTATATGTGCTGGAAACGCTGCTCCGGGCGTTGCACCCCATGATCCCGTTCATCACCGAAGAACTCTGGCAGCAGGTTGCGCCGAAACTCGGCAAACGAGGCGATTCTGTTTCACTGCAGGCATACCCAAGATTTGAGAGCCGCATAGCCGATCCGAGCAAGGCGACCGGCGACATCGCGTTTTTGATATCCGCCGTCGGCCAAATCCGCAAAATACGCAGCGAACACGGCGTCCCGCCTTCAAAAGCCATCCGCGTACTCCTCGAACAGGATATTCACAATCCACAGCTCTTTGATCGTATTGGACCGGAGCTTGCATATCTTGCCCGGCTGGAACCTATCACGCGTCTGCAACCCGGAGAATCCCCGCCACGCGCTGCCGCCACCGTTACTGTTGATGCGGCGCGGTTGCATATTCCATTCGCAGGTCTGATTGACGTGCCGGCGGAAATCGCGCGACTTGAAAAGCAACTTTTTAAGTTACGCGCCGATCTTCAGCGGCTTGAGACCAAGCTCAGCAATGAAACGTTTATCAGCAAAGCACCCACGCAGCTGGTAGATAAGGAACGTACCCGCGCCGCCGAAACCCAGAACGCCATCCGCGAACTGGAAAGCCAGGTGGCGAACATCCGCCACCTCGGCTGACCGGGTTCGGCAGCCACTGACATGCATACCGAGATCCTGCACGCCGCCATCATTTCGTTTATTGCCTTGATGCATCTCACGGGAATCACGGCCGCTGCGCATGCCGCGTTGACGAGCCGTACTCCACAGGGCGCCATCGCCTGGGCGGTATCTCTGATATTCATGCCGTATCTGGCGCTTGTCCCTTATCTGATCTTTGGCCGCACTAAATTTGCCGGTTACGTGGCAGCGCGCCGCGCGCGCAATCGCCAGTTTTATGAGCACGCCAGCGCACTTCGCCAAAGCACGATGGCACGCGTCGAAGCGGAAACGCAGGTGGGACACATGCTTGCCGGCATCCAGATGCTGGTAAAACTCACCGGTCTGCCGTTCTCACGCAGCAACGAGGTACGGCTGCTGATCAATGGCGAGGCAACTTTCGCCGCCATCCTCGCGGCGATTGCCGCAGCCAAACATTACGTGACTGTGCAATTCTTTATTGTGCACGACGACGGTCTCGGGTGCCGACTGAAGGATGCATTGATCTCCAGGGCTGGCGAAGGTGTGAAAGTGTATTTCCTGTATGACGGCATTGGTTGCCACAATCTGCCGGAAAGCTACCTCGAGGGACTGCGCACGGCGGGTGTCAGGGTGCAGGAATTTACCACCCGCCGGCGCAAGCTGGTTAACCGCTATCAGCTCAACTTCCGCAATCACCGGAAAATCGTCGTGGTGGACGGCGAACGTGCTTTCGTGGGCGGCCACAATGCCGGCGATGAGTATCTGGGGCTCAAACCCCCACTCAGCCCCTGGCGGGATACCCACATCGAAGTGGCTGGATTGGCAGTGGCCAGTATCCAGCTGATCTTCATGGAGGACTGGTACTGGGCCACCGGCCATGTGCCGGAGTTGCACTGGCAGCCCGCGCTGCGCCGCCGCAATATGCACTGCCAGGTGATACCGAGTGGGCCGGCGGACGAGCGGGAAACCTGTAAATATTTTTTTGTGCAGGCCATCAACTCGGCGCATACGCGCCTGTGGATCACCACGCCCTATTTCGTGCCGGACGAAGCCGTGTTCACGGCGCTCAAACTTGCGGTACTACGAGGCGTGGATGTGCGCTTGTTGATTCCAAGCCGCCCCGATCATTACATCGTTTTCAACGCCTCATCCTTGTATGTGTATGAGGCAGTGTCCGCCGGCATCAAGGTGTATCGCTACCAGCCTGGCTTTCTCCATGAGAAAGTGATCCTCATAGACCAGGATGCGGCGGCGGTGGGCAGCGCCAATCTGGACAACCGTTCGTTACGGCTGAATTTCGAAATCACCGTGCTAACGATCGACAAGGACTTCGCGGCAGCGGTGGAAACCATGCTGAAGGAGGATTTCGCCCAATCGGTGGAGGTTACGCGCGACGAATACGAACAGGCGCCCGCCCTGTGCCGGCTGATCATGAATGTGGCCAGGCTGTTTGCACCGATTCTGTGAGGCGCGAACGGTCTTTTTTATCTCATCCACCCGCCGGCCCGGGCGTACTGTTGACCATCATCACCGCCAGCCGCCAGTCACCCGCCTGCTTCTTCCACACGGATAGATAGTGCCCATAGGCGGCGGTTGCCTGGCCCGCGCTGTTGCTGCCGAGCAGTGTATAGATGCCCCAGGTATAACCCAGATCACCGGACACATCCGCGCCCTGGGGACTCCAACTGAGCGCACTACCCGCCGGCAAACCCTGCAGGTTAGCCACGATCGTCGCCCTACCCTTGAGGGCGGCACGGTTTTCAGGCAACAGCAGGGCGTCATCGGTTGCATACTGCCTGAAGGCGGCCGCAAAACCCTGCCGTTCCGACATCGTGGAAAAGGCACTGTCGGTATGCATCAATGATTGAGTGGCCATGGCGGCGGTATTGTTACCGCCCTGGCAAGCAACGAGCAGCAGCGCTGATACTACGCTCACTAAGAATATGTGCAGAATCTTCACGTCAACCTCCGAATATTTGGGTATTTTACCGGTAACCGATATGGACGGCCCAACGGGTTTAGCATAAGGTAAATCACACGGAGATGCCTCATGTCCAATGACCAGCCGATTCCCATCCGCGAACTCCAAACCCCTGGCATGGTGCGCAAGGTCAGTGCGGTGATCGCGGCGGCGAATCGCATCATCCTCGGCAAAGAGGCGCCGATCCGCCTTGCGCTGGTGTGCCTCGTCACCGGCGGGCACCTGCTCATCGAGGATATCCCCGGCGTGGGCAAAACCACGCTGGCGCAGACCCTGGCGCGGTTGTTGGGACTGTCATTCCAGCGCATCCAGTTCACCAGCGATTTGCTGCCGGCGGATATCATCGGTGCATCCATATACGAACGTCAAAGCGGCGAATTCCGTTTCCACGCGGGTCCTATTTTCGCGCAGCTGGTGCTCGCCGACGAAGTAAACCGCGCCACCCCCAAGGCCCAGAGCGCGCTACTGGAGGCCATGGAAGAGCGTCAGGTCACGGTGGATGGTGTCACCCGCCCCCTGCCGCAGCCGTTCTTCGTGATCGCCACCCAGAATCCACTGCACCAGGTGGGCACGTTTCCGTTGCCGGAATCGCAACTCGACCGTTTTCTGATGCGCATCGGGCTGGGTTACCCCGGCGAGCAGGCGGAACGGGGTCTGCTCAAGGGCCGCGACCGGCGCGAACTGCTGCATGATCTGCAACCGATCCTGAGCGCACCGGAGCTACTGGCGCTGCGAGCAGCGGCCTTCAATCTGCAAGTATCAGACGCATTGCTGGATTACCTGCAGGCGTTAGTGCGTTACACCCGGGAATCACCGCGTTATGAAAACGGCCTGTCGCCCCGCGCCACCCTGGCGCTCAAACATGCCGCCCAAGCCTGGGCATTGCTCATGGGGCGCAACGGTGTGATACCCGAGGATTTACAGGCGGTACTGCCCGGTGTCGTGGCGCATCGCCTGCGTCTCAAATCCACCCATGAAAGCAGCGCCTCGGCGAGCGTCGCCAAGGATTTGCTGGAAGCGGTACCGATTCCATAAATAAAACGTCGGTGCTGGATTTCAATTGCTATCCGCTACGAAAAGCCATTCTGCATTTACTTTCCGAAAAATATTTCGCATGACGATACCATTCAAAGAGACTCTGAATCCCGGGATTGCGTTGATGGTTCTACCAACCTGGTTTGCGCGGAGTCAAGGCGTGGTTATCGGAGCATGTCTGCTGAGAGATGCGATTATTTTCTTAAATCAGGCGATATCTGAACGCGGAATGCAATATCCGGTATCTGCCATTATGTTCTAACCATGCTCTCCAGCGCGCGTGAATTCATAAACCGGCGTGCCCAGATTTGGGCGCGCCGCCGTCAGGGACCGGATGGTGATTTGGTGCGCCTGGAGCGTCGTCGCGCCTATATCCTGCCCACTCGTCAAGGCCTGATTTACGGCTTCACCGTCATCGTGATGCTGCTGGGCTCCATGAACTATTCCAACAGCATGGGCTTCATGTTGACATTTGTGCTCATCGGTTTGGGTTTCGTGGCCATGTATGCCTGCCATGCAAATCTCACGGGATTGGAACTTGGCGCCGGCAAAGCGGCGCCAGCATTCGTCGGCGAAATCGTGCGTTTTCATCTTTTCATCACCAACCCGGGGCGCAGCCCACGCATCGCCATCAGCCTCAGCGCCGATGCCAGCGACACCACGGTCACCGGTGACGTAGCCGCTACCGAACATGGCGGCGTGTCGGTGCCGATCGCCGCGCAAAAACGCGGCTGGCTCAAGCTCGAACGGCTGGTGGTGGAAACCACTTACCCTCTCGGTCTGTGCCGCGCCTGGGGCTGGGTGTACATGGACCTGCGGGCGTTGGTGTATCCCAAACCGGCAGATGATGCTCCGCCACTGCCGCCGGCCCGGGAAGGGCGTGGCGGCGGTCGGCTGACGAATCGGGGCGAGGAGGATTTCAGCGGCCTGCGCAGTTACCGTCCCGGGGATTCACCGCGGCACATCGCCTGGAAAGCCTCGGCACGCGAACAGAAACTGCTCACCAAGCAGTTCAGCGGCAGCGGCCAGGAGAGCCGCTGGCTGGATTGGGACACGCTCACGAGCCTCGATCAGGAGCAGCGTCTGTCGGTGCTGTGCCGCTGGGTACTTCTAGCTCACGCTGAAAACCTCGACTATGGCCTGCGTGTTCCCGGCAATACCATCCCCATCTCCGGCGGTGAAGCCCATCGCGACCGCTGTCTGGAAACCCTGGCGCTGTTCGCCCCGAACGGGCAGAGCTTATGAACGCTGTCTTGCAAGCGAGTTTTGAGGCGCAACAGGAACGCACGCGACTCTCGTGGGTGCTGGTGGCGCTGCTGGCCATGACGCTGCCGCATGCGCTGCACCTCGCCCCCTGGATCGTGCTGGCCGCGGCGGTGATCGCACTCTGGCGACTGGCGGCGGCCTATCAGGACTGGCCGCTGTTCAACCGTTATGCACGCATCGGTTTCGGGTTATTGGCGTTCATCGGTGTATTCGCCACCTACCACACGCTCAATGGACCGGAAGCCGGCACCGCCCTGCTGATCCTGCTGGCAGCCTTGAAGCTCATGGAAGCCAAGGGCCTGCGCGATTATTTCCTGGTGCTGGCGATCACGCTGTTCATCGGCATCGCCAATTTTCTCTATGACCAGTCCATCCCCTTGGCCATCTACATGATTCCCGCCGTATGGCTGGCGATTACCGCGCTGCTCAACGTCGCTCATCCCGATGTCAACCGCACCGCGATTACCTCAATCAAGATCGCCGCACGCATGTTATTGCTGACGTTGCCAATCGCCCTGGTGCTGTTCCTGCTGTTCCCGCGCATACCCGGCCCCTTGTGGGGGCTGGCGCTGCCGCAGCACCCGGCGGTCACCGGCCTGTCCACGACAATGTCGCCGGGCAGCTTGAGCAGTCTGGCTCAGTCCGATGCCATCGCCTTTCAGGTGAAGTTCACGGGCGCTGCACCGCCGCGTTCGCAGCTTTATTGGCGCGCACTGGTGCTACACGACTACGACGGCGAAACCTGGACGCTTGGAAAACCTCTATGGAACAACAACGGAACTCTCTCCACCCAAGGCGTACCGGTGCGTTACCGGATGACGTTGGAGCCCAACGATCTGAATGTGCTGTATGCACTGGATCTGCCGGTGCTGGTTCCCGATAAGGTACAGCTGACCAGCGATTATGAGTTGTCCACACAGCACGCGGTTACGGAAAGAAAACTTTACACGGTAACGTCCTACACGGAATACAGCTATGGTGCAAAAACGCCGGCTTGGATTTTGCGCCGCGATCTGCGCTTGCCACGGGCTATTGACCCGCGTGCGCGCCAACTTGCGCAACAATGGGAAAGCGCTGCAAATTCCCCCCAGCAGGTGGTGCAGGACGCACTCGACATGTTTCATAACCAGCCGTTTCGGTACACCTTGCAACCCGGCATCCTCACGGGCCCCGACAGCATTGATGAATTTCTGTTCGATACTCGCCGCGGCTTCTGCGAACACTACGCCAGTGCCTTTGTGTTCCTGATGCGGGCAGCCGGTATCCCCGCGCATATCGTGATTGGTTATCAGGGTGGCTTGCAAAACCCCGTGGATGGTTATTACGTCGTGCGCCAGGAAGACGCCCACGCTTGGGCGGAAGTCTGGCTGGCGGGTCGCGGCTGGGTGCGGGTGGACCCCACCGCCGCCGTGGACCCGGCGCGCGTGGATCAGGGTTTGACCGCGGCCCTGCCCGGCAGCGAAGTGCCCGGCTATTTCTTCGACATTCATCCCTGGCTCGGGAATCTGCGCAACACCTGGGATGCGGTCAACAACGGCTGGAACCAATGGATACTGGCCTACGGCCCGGAGCTGCAGCAACGCTTATTCGAACACGTCGGCCTGGATTACGGCAACTGGCTGCAACTGGCACTGGTGATGTTGGTATTGATCGGCGGAATTCTGGCGTTGGTGTGGTTGCTGCTGTGGTGGCGCGATCGCGCGCCGCCGCCCTCCACGGTAGTGCGTGACTACCGGCGTTTCTGCCACAAACTCGCCATGGTTGGACTGGCGCGGCGGCCCAATGAAGGACCGTTGAATTACGCCAAGCGTATCAAGCGCAAGCGGCCCGATCTGGCGGAGCGTGTAAACACAATCACGGCGCTGTATATCAATTTGCGTTACGCAGAAACGGGCAGCGCACAGGAATTCAAGCGCTTGGTCCAGGCTTTCCGGCCCCAGCATTCGTAATGCCCACAATCCAACTCACCACAAATCCAGTCAGGAATGCCGACACTCGCATTCCAGTGTGTAATGGGGTCACCCAGATGGTTCAGGTTGTCATAGCCCAGCGTCTGGCTGTTGCTGCCGACCAGATTGTCGGTGATACCCGTGATGTCGTCGTCGGCGTTATAGCCCAATGTCCAGGACAGCGTGTTGGGCACCGTGAGTGAGGTCAGCCGGTAATCCTCAGTTATTCGCTCTGTCCGTGACATCATTTCTTCTTCCAACTGGCATGCGTGAAATGCGCAATCATGTCGAAAAATATATAAAGTCAAGACTCGACCCATTCTGCTCTATCAGTGGGAAAACAAAAATGCAATGGAGTCAGATACCGTCTTGAATGGCAAGCCCCGCAATTGGAATTTGCATATGATTAGCTTTAATTGCCCTGGCGTACCTCATCGTTGTTATTTGTGCTCGGATGCCTCTCTCGGCCTTGCTTCCAAATTAACCAAAAGGTAAATCCAGTTGCCCCGCCCAATGGACAAGTTATCATAAAGGCATGTACATCTGGTTTCCCTCGAAAATATACAAGCACAACCACAATAGCGCCAATCGCAATCCCAGCGATCAGTGCTGACCACCATCTAATAAGTTTAAAATGGCGTGCCAGCAGAAACGTAGGAACACCAAAAATTATGGTAAACCACAGAGCGTAGCCATAGACGATTATTATTAGAGATAGTTGTGCAAATAGGTTGAAGTTCTCGGTAATGTGGGTTGTAAGTGCGCTATACACTGACGGAATAATTGGAGCGGCAGCAAAACCAAGAATGGTCGCAGTAGTTTTGTTCATGGAACGGACCTAATGGCTACATCCACACTCAGAGAGGAAAGATTTTGTCTGTGTGCCCCAGACATGATGTTCTGAAAAGTATCGAATTAGGTAACCGACAAATGCCGGGGATTGCAACGGATTCAGTCCTTCTCCATATGTATTCACTGCGCCGTTAGATACTTCTCTCGCAACATAGCCAGGCCCGAAAGCGCTACCAGCTCCGGTAATGTTGACAACAAGTGGGGCACCCGTAACTAGGTCTGTAGTTAAATACGAAGTAACGGGGTTGTTTGGGAATATAAGTGCGGGTGCATTGTTTGGTGTTCCGCTAACTGTAGCTGGCTGCGGATTTCCCGGAGTCGGATGATTGATGAGCCCCTCGAGCGCTTCACTAGGCGTATCACAGCCTATGGGCACTGATACTTCATATTTGTGATAAAGAATAAAATTGGAAGGCCCGAAATAGGCAGGAAATCCTTGTGGCGTAGGCAGCATGAATGCGGGGCCACCTGGGTAGGCACACAACGTGTATCCACCGGATGACGTGCAGAACAGCCCCAACGGATCAAAATTCGAGAATGGGTTCCCACCGGCGTAGGCATATGTCGAGGGACTACCGCCCGCGAGCCCGATCGGATCGCTCTCGATATAGCGTCCCGTAGTTGGGTCATAGTCGCGGAAATAGTTGTAGTTATGCCCAGTCTCCGCATCGTAATACTGGCCGGGGAACCGCAGGTTATAGGTGAGCGAGCCGGTGGGCGTGGTGTTCCCGAATGGGTCACTGCTCCACTGCCAGACAACCGTTTTGCTGGAGTTGGTGATGTAACGCGGCGTGTTCAACTGATCCGTGTGGACGTAGTACAGACCCGTGGAAGTCTTGACGCCAATGGGCCGGTCATTAAGCCATATATGTTCAGCAATCAGCGTGCCGCTGGGGGTGTATTCGCCAATCAGATGTCCGGCCTCGTCATACACATAGACCGTGGTGGTGCTGCCAACGGTCTTTTCTACACGCTGGCCCAGGGCATTGTATTGATAGGTGTCCGTGCCGCTGCTGGTCACGACACTCGCTAACCGATTGGTGTTGTCGTAGGTATAAGTATTCGTGCCGTCGCCTGTGAGATTGCCATTGGCATCGTAACTATAGTTGATGTTGATGCCGCCGCTCAAAGACACGAGCTGATTGCTGCTGCTCGCGATAGTGAACGTGGTGTTGGTGCCGTTCAGGGTTTCGGTGTTGCGGTTGCCGTTGGCATCGTAGCCATAGCTCAGGCTGCCGTAGGCGCCACTGCCGGTGTTCAGGCGATTCAGGTTGTCATAGCCCAGCGTCTGACTGTTGCTGCCGACCAGGTTGTCGGTGAAGCCGGTGATGTCGTCATCCCACGTCTGGGACTTCCAAGGGTCGTCGGCGTGATAGCGGCGGATGTTAATGCGCATTGCCGTGTCTACCCCAAATTCACATAAGCAAGAATAGATGGCAAGCGGCTGTCGACTCTCGTTTTCTTTTCTTTTGTGTTAGCGATCAAAAGTTCTTATGAAAGCGCCCATCGTCACCTTCCCACTTTTATCAATCACAGCCCCCAGGTTTTTACCCATAGGTACGTTATTGATGTCAACTTCGATCGGTGACGCATCAATTTTTACGCTATAAACTTCGATAGATGCAGTCCCTGTGATAAGAATTGTCATTCTACCGCCAGAGGCCGTTACAGTTTTAATTGTGCTATGCGATAAAAAATGAATATCACTTTCCTCGGCATCCACGATCCAAATACGTTTGTTTAGATTCTTAAATTCAAGAATTACCATTTTATTCTTCACTTCGTTCACGCTGGCCTTTAGAGGCTCATACTGCATAGCTTGAGCTATCCCAATAAAACTACTTCCAAGCAACAATATCGTGATCAATAACCTATTCATGTTTTATTTCCCGCAAGCACAATTCTTTTTTTCTGTAGGGCTTAAGAGTTTATTTATAATCGTGTTGATGTTTCTTTGATCCGCGGCTTCAAGTTCCAAGTGCAACAGTTAGTGAAGTCTTGGTCCGGAAGAATACCTCATGCGGTGTTTTGAATCCCAGTCTCTTTCGAGGTCGGTGATTGAGCCGGTGCATGGCGTGATCCAGTTCTCTCTGCGTGA
>DAHUYB010000055.1 GCA_027315405.1 Gammaproteobacteria bacterium
GAGGTGGTGGCGGTCACCGGCAAGCGCGATGCCCAGGATTATCTGAAACAACTCGGCGCCACTTCAATCGTGTTGCGCAGCGAGATCAATTACGGCAGCAAACCGCTGGAACGCATTCAATGGCAGGGCGCCGTTGATAACGTGGGCGGCGATATGCTCGCCTGGCTTACCCGCACGACCAACTGGTGGGGCAGCATCGCCAGCATTGGCCTGGCCGGCGGCCCCGAACTGCATACTACGGTGATGCCCTTCATTCTCAGAGGCATTAACCTGTTAGGGGTAAATTCCGTGGCCACGCCACGCGCGTTGCGGCTCAGGATCTGGCAACGCCTGGCCACGGACCTCAAGCCCCCGAAACTCAAACTGATTGCCGCCAGCATAATTCCCCTCGATGATTTGCCCACGGCATTTCCGAAGATGCTGGAAGGCCGTCATCGGGGCCGCATGGTGGTGAAAATCATTGGATAACGTCTTGACGCTAAAGCGGCAAGGCGCCAAACTGTCTGCATGAGCGAGACCACCCGTGCCACCATTTATCTGGACCCGGACTTGCACCGGGCCCTGCGTCTCAAGGCCGCCAGCACCCACCGGCCCATCTCCGAGCTGGTGAACGAGCTGGTGCGTCAGTCATTGGTGGAAGATGCAGCGGATTTGGCCGCTTTCGAGGATCGGGTTGCCGAGCCTGCGCTGACTTACGAGCAGCTGCTCAAAGACCTGAAGGCGCATGGCAAGCTATAAACTTGCCTTCAAGAAGTCCGTCGCCAAGGACCTCCGCACCATTCCCAACCCCAACCTGAAGCGCATACTGGCACGCATGCGGACACTCGCGAAAGACCCGAGACCGCGCGGCACTGAGAAACTGAGTGGCGAGGACAAATACCGGCTGCGACAAGGCAATTACCGCATCCTTTATACCGTGAACGATGCTGACATCTGCGTGCTGATCGTGAAAGTCGGTCACCGCCGCGAGGTGTATCGCCGGTAAGCTGCTGTGACGCGGTTCCGCCAAGCCGGTAAAATACCGGCTCCCGCTCACCCCGGACCCGCAAGCATGCAAGGACAATCCATGGTCCAGCCCCTTTCCGCCGGTGCTCGATTCTGGTCAGCACTCGATGCCGAACGCCCGCTGCAGGTGGTGGGCGCTATCAATGCCTACAGCGCGTTGTTGGCGGAACGCGCCGGCTTCAGGGCGCTGTATCTTTCCGGTGCGGGCGTGGCTAATGCTTCCTTTGGCCTGCCGGACCTGGGTATCACCAGTCTCAATGATGTCTGCGAGGACATTCGCCGCATCACCGGCGCCACCCAACTGCCGCTGTTGGTGGATGCGGACACCGGTTGGGGCGCGGCTTTCAATATACAACGTACTGTGCGGGAAATGATTCGCGCCGGCGCCGCCGGCTTGCATATCGAGGACCAGGTAGCCGCCAAACGCTGCGGCCACCGCCCCGGCAAGGAGCTGGTGGACGCTGGGGAAATGTGCGACCGCATCAAATCGGCGGTGGATGGACGCAGCGATTCCAGGTTCGTCATCATGGCGCGCACCGACGCACACGCCGTGGAAGGGCAGCAAGCGGCGGTGAACCGCGCGCTCCAGTACGCGGAGGCAGGCGCCGACATGATTTTCGCCGAGGCACTGGGCACGCTCGACGAGTACCAGCAATTCACCAAAGCGGTGAAAGTGCCGGTACTCGCCAACATCACCGAGTTTGGTAAGACGCCGCTGTTTACCACCCGGGAACTGGCCGAGGCCGGCGTGCGGCTCGCGCTCTATCCGCTTTCCGCATTCCGCGCCATGAGCAAGGCGGCGGAAATCGTATATGCCGCGCTCCGAAAAACAGGCACCCAGAAATCCGCGCTCGACAGCATGCAGAGTCGCGCCGAGCTCTATGAAGTTCTGAATTATCTGAGCTATGAAAAGAAGCTCGATCAACTGTTCAAGAAGTAGATTTTTATCCCCTCGGACCTTGCGGGATAGGGCGAGGCGGATAAGATGATGAGCCTGTGGCCAGCATCGCGCCTTGGATTTTCAGATGGCCCAGGCTTGCAAAGCTTGAATGGATGAGGGGTATCTCCCTTCACGCAGCGTGTGGAGAAAGATCATGAATGAGATCAATCCCGGCTTCAAACCGAAAAAATCCGTGGCCTTGTCCGGGGTCACCGCCGGCAATACCGCATTGTCCACGGTCGGTCGCAGCGGCAACGACCTGCATTACCGCGGCTACGATATTCTCGATATCGCCGACAAATGCGATTTCGAGGAAGTCGCCTACCTGTTGATCCATGGCAAGTTGCCGAACCGCGCGGAATTACGCGCCTATAAGGCGAAGCTCAAGGAACTGCGCGGCCTTCCGGAAACCGTGCGCACGGTTCTGGAACAATTGCCGGCGTCCGCGCACCCCATGGATGTGATGCGCAGCGGTGTGTCGGCGCTCGGCTGCGTGCTGCCGGAGCAGCACGACCACAATGCAGCTGACGCGCGCGACATTGCGGATCGTCTGCTGGCTTCGCTCGGATCCATGCTCTGCTATTGGTATCACTGGAGTCACAATGGCCGCATCATTGATTTGGAGACCGAGGATGATTCCGTGGGCGGCCATTTCCTGCACCTGCTGCACGGCCGCGAGCCATCGGACGCCTGGGTGCGCGCCATGCACACCTCTTTGATCCTGTATGCCGAACATGAATTCAATGCCTCCACTTTCACCGCGCGGGTCATTGCTGGCACCGGTTCCGACCTGTATTCCTGCATCACCGGCGCCATCGGGGCGCTGCGCGGGCCCAAGCACGGTGGCGCCAACGAGGTGGCCTACGAAATCCAGAGCCGTTACGCTTCACCCGATGCGGCCGAAGCGGATGTCCGGCGGCGCGTGGCGGCCAAGGAAATCATCATCGGTTTCGGGCATCCGGTGTACACCGTCAGCGATCCGCGTAATCAGGTCATCAAAGCCGTGGCGCAACACTTGTCGAAAGAGGCCGGCGACCTGCAGTTGTACAGCATCGCCGAGCGCCTGGAGAGCGTCATGCGGGATGTGAAGAACATGTTTCCGAACCTGGACTGGTTTTCGGCGGTCTCCTATCACATGATGGGCGTACCGACTGCCATGTTCACGCCGCTATTCGTGATTGCGCGCACCAGCGGCTGGAGCGCGCACGTCATCGAGCAGCGCGCCGACGGCAAGATCATCCGCCCGAGCGCGAATTACACCGGCCCGGAAGATCAGAAATTTGTTCCCATAGAAAAGCGGGTTTGAATACGTTTGTCCTCGCTCTCCGAAGAGGTGGAGTGATGCGGACATTTTCATGCAAATAGCTCAGGCCAGCGCAGCTGATTTCACCATTATCCGTGCGCTGCTGGCAGAGGCTGGATTGCCATTCGACGATCTCAAGGATTCCCGGCAAACCCGGTTTCTAATGGTGTGTGCGCAAGATGGCGCGGTCACTGGTGTAGTTGGTCTTGAGCTATACAGTAAGTCCGGGCTGTTGCGTTCGCTGATGGTGAATCCAGCTGAGCGCCGGCGCGGATTGGGGGCGGAACTGACCCTGAATCTTGAACGCCAGGCAAAAGAGCTGGGCGTAGAAACACTCTATTTGCTGACCACCAGCGCCGAAAACTTCTTCGCAGCCCGCGGTTATAAACGATTTGAGCGTGCACGCGTGCCGTTGGAAATCGCGGCTACCACCGAGTTCAAGTCCCTGTGCCCCGTTGACGCGGTATGCATGCGCAAGCGGCTGGTATGAATTTATAAATGAACCACGTGAGGAAGCAGTCGATGAGCACCCATGAGTTGAAGTCCGCGAAACGTCCCGCTGCCGAGAAGGTGCTGACGGACATCGCCGATTACATCCTCGATTACAAAATCAGCAGCCCAGAAGCTTACGAGACCGCGCGCTACTGCCTTATGGATACACTCGCCTGCGGCATGCTGGCGCTCGCGTATCCGGCCTGCACCAAACTGCTGGGCCCGGTGGTGCCGGGCGCGAGCATGCAGGGCGGTGCGCGGGTGCCGGGCACGAACCATGAACTGGATCCGGTGCAGGCGGCCTTCAACATTGGCGCCATGATCCGCTGGCTGGATTTCAACGACACCTGGCTGGCGGCCGAGTGGGGCCACCCTTCCGACAACCTGGGCGGGATTCTGGCCGCGGCCGATTACCTGTCGCGCCGGCGCCTCGCGCAAGGCAAACCCTCGCTCACGCTGCGCGAAGTGCTCACCGGCATGATCAAGGCGCACGAAATCCAGGGGGTGCTGGCGCTGGAGAATTCCTTCAACCGTGTGGGTCTGGATCACGTGCTGCTGGTGCGCGTCGCCTCCAGCGCCGTGGTCACGGCGCTTTTGGGCGGCACACGCGAACAGGTCATCAATGCGGTCTCGCATGCCTGGATTGACGGCGGTGCGCTGCGCACCTACCGGCATGCGCCCAACACCGGTTCACGCAAAAGCTGGGCGGCGGGGGATGCCACCAGCCGCGGAGTGCGGCTGGCGCTGATCGCGCTCACCGGCGAAATGGGTTATCCGACGGCGCTGTCCGCCAAGACCTGGGGTTTTTACGACGTGTTGTTCAAGGGCCAGGCGTTCAAATTCCAGCGGCCTTACGGCAGCTACGTGATGGAAAACGTGCTCTTCAAGATTTCCTATCCGGCCGAGTTCCACGCCCAGACGGCGGTGGAATGCGCCATGCAACTGCATCCGCAGGTAAAAGACCGCCTGGATCAAATCGAAAAAATCGTGATCGAAACCCAGGAGCCGGGCGTGCGCATCATCGACAAGACCGGTCCGCTCAACAATCCCGCCGACCGCGACCACTGCCTCCAGTACATGACGGCTATACCGCTGATCTTCGGCCGGCTCACGGCCGAGGACTATGAGGACAAAGTGGCGGCCGACCCACGCATTGACGCGCTGCGTGCCAGGATGGAAGTGCGCGAACACCCGCAGTTCACCCGGGACTATTACGATCCCGCTAAGCGCTACATCGGCAACGCCGTGCAGGTGTTCTTCAAGGATGGTTCCAAGAGCGCGCGCGTGGCCGTGGATTACCCCATCGGCCACCGCCAGCGCCGCGCCGAAGGCATTCCGGTGCTGGTCAGAAAATTTGAGCAGGCCATCGCCGGCCGCCTGCCCGCCAAACAGTGCGAAGCTATCGAACGCCTATGCACGGATCAGAAGACGCTGGAAACCACATCCGTCACGGACTTCATGAAGCTCTGGGTGATTTGAACATTCGATGATGATAAATGTTTCATCTGCGAATTGGAAATGGTGTTGCTGAGTTAGTAGCAAATCAATATCTATTTGAATAGATTCTAATTTTCAGTAGATGTCCGAAATGCAGTGGTCGCTGTTTGATAATATTTGAACGAGCTGAATGTGAATGATTTTCGCGCACATTTGCAGAGACAACTCGATTTCTTGCAGAGATCGGGTGCGGCTTATGATGCTGGGTGTCGTGACGAGACATATCGTATAGCGACTGCCATTCGCGTACTGATTCATAAGACGGAACACTCCATCTCGCTCTTGCACCACCTCGACGCTGAGTCAGTTCCACTCTTGTCGACTACTGAACCGGCATCTCCAGGGGCTGTTTTCTATGATGGACTTAGCCTCATAGTTATAGGCGATTCTGCTAGCGCTATTAGACCGGCACTTGATCAAGCACATACTCGCCGTTTCATCTCTACCATGAACTGGTGGACAGGAGAGGGCTATGTGTTAAACCAGACGAGGCTATGTCGCAGCAAAATTGTTCTTTCTGCAGCAAATCAAGATGGTGGGGCTCATGTGGATGCAACTCTGAACTCGGATTATGCACAGTTAAAACAAGGAATCTGGCATCAATCTGACAATTCCGAGTTTATTTACGACATTCCGGAACCACAACTTGTATTCCTGCGACAAATGGCATACGAGCTCGTGAACAGCCCTGCACTGAATGATCTGGTTCAATGCGGTGCGGTAAGAGCATTGAACAAGATTATTAATCTACCTACGCCCGTATGGACATCGCCCCCTGCGCTACCAGGTGATCTGGCACAGCTTACTTGATAATTTATATCATTCATCTATAGGCAGCTCGGCAAACCCTCTTGGAAACTACCAGATTGATCAACAAGCTGGCTTTTGGGGGTCACTTAATCAGTGGTTAATGCCTTTATTGAATGAGGGACTTATCATAGAGTCACCAACTGTGCCAGGACTCTACACAAATACGGATAGAGGTCGTGCATTCGTTACGAGAGTCATTGAAATTGATCATTAAGGTCGTTACATCTCCCACTAATCTTCACTCAATCGACAATGTGAAAGTACAGCAAGGGTTTTCTTTACCCACATTATGTAGGCTATGTTTAGTCCGATAATTCGGATTACCCGTTAATTATTCTGGAGTTATTATGCGATCCATAAAATTTACTGTCCTTTGTCTGTCTGGCATCCTGGTATGGCCGCTGGCGGCTAACGCCGCTGAACCAGCATTCCAGTTAAGCGATCTGCAAAAACTCGTAAGCCTGAGCGATGCGCAGATCTCGCCGGATGGCAAACACATCGCCGTTGTGCTATCCACACCGGTCTGGAAGACCGACAAGCCCAAGCAGGAGATTGACTTGGTGGATACCTCGACCGGCGCGCGGCGCACGCTCACCCGGAACCGCGAGGGCGTGTCCCAACCGCGCTGGTCGCCGCACGGCATGCGGCTGGCGTTTCTTGCCAAGGATACCGACACCAAGAAGCCACAGATATTTATGATGCCCATGAATGGCGGCGATGCCATGCGCATCACCGACAACAAGCAGGGCGTAGACACTTATTCCTGGAGCCCGGATGGCAGGCAGATCGCCTTCATCGCCCAGGATTCGCCGCTCAATGAGAAGGCCATCAAAGAGCACAACCAGGTATTCCCGGTGACCGACGGCAATTTCCTGCTCAAAAAAGCCCTGGCGCCCTGGCAATTGTGGGTAGTACCGTCGGACAGCGGGGAAGCCAGGCGGCTGACGGAAGGCACGTTTAGTCTGGATACCGATCAGGGCGGGGCCACGCCGCCGGCCTGGAGCCGCGACGGCCGGCATATCGCGTTCACTCGATTTCCGGGTCCGTATTGGGGGCCGTCATTTCATTCGGTGATCGCGCAAGTCGGCTTACAAGGCGGCACGCTTTCGACGCTGGTCTCGGCCCAGGGTGCGGTCAGTTTTGCTTATGCATCAGATTATGCATCAGATAGTGATGAGTTTGGGTTTCAGCGTCCGCGTAATGGCGACGAGAACAACGGCAACGCGGTTTATGTGAACATCAACGGCAAAACTTACGATGCCACCGCCGGGCTGGCACGCAACTTCAATTCCTATCACTGGATGCCGGACGGCAAGGCGCTGGTCATGCAAGGCGAACTCGGCACGCACTCGGTGTTGTGGGAGCAACCGGTATCTGGAAACGCACGCTTGCTGGATCTGGGTGACGTGAATGCCGATGGTGCCTTAAGCGTTTCCAAAACCGGTGCCATCGCGTTTATCGCCAGCACCGCCACGCATCCCGACGAGCTGTACGTCATGGATTCGGTGAATGCCAACCCCCGGCGGCTCACCGACGTGAATGCATTTGTGGATAGCCTCAGCCTCGGCCGTACCGGACCTATCGAATGGAAAGGTCCGAACGGGTTCCATGAAGACGGCGTGCTGACTTATCCGGTCGGCTATGAGCGGGGCCGCAAGTATCCGCTGGTGTTGATGATTCACGGCGGGCCTGAAGGTGCGTCCACCGTGGGTTTCTCGCCGTTGCCGCAACTGCTGGCGGCGGCCGGTTTCCTGGTGTTCCAGCCCAATTACCGCGGCAGCATCAATTTAGGCGACAAATACCAGCACGCGATTTACCGTGACACCGGCGAAGGTCCTGGGCGGGATGTAATGGCAGGGCTCGCGGCGGTCGAGAAACTCGGCATTGTGGACCCAGACCGCATCGGCGTCACCGGCTGGTCCTATGGCGGCTACATGACCACCTGGCTCACCGGTCATTACAACCTGTGGAAGGCCGCAGTCGCCGGCGCGCCGCTCACCGACTGGGTGATGGACTACACCGTCGCCTACTATCAAACCGGCGACCGGTATTTCTTCGGATCCTCGCCCTGGACCGACGCCGGCTGGAACATCTGGCGCACGCAATCGCCCATCAGCTACGTGCGCAATGTCAAGGCTCCGACGCTGCTCATGAGTGACGTGGATGACGCCAATGTGCCGTTTGTCAATGCCGAAGAGTGGTATCACGGGCTGCGCGACAACGGCGTAACCGTCGAGTTTTACGCCTATCCTGAGTCCACACATTTCCCGCAGGATATCGTGCAGACCACCGATGTTTACCGCCGCTGGGTAGGGTGGATGGAAAAGTACCTGAAATGATGGTGAAAATCCGAGGTGTGGCGGTGGCAGGGTGGTTCTGGCTATAGTAAAGACACGATCCGCATCAGAGGAGATCGAGCCATGGGGAAGTTTTCAAGAACTTGGCAGTTGATGGGTGCCTCATGGCGCCTGCTCAAGCAGGACAAGAGGTTGGTGGTGTTTCCTTTGCTTTCTGGAGTGGTGTTGGCACTGGTGATTGCATCGTTTGCAATACCGCTGTTTGGTACAGGCACGCAACACTACCTGAATGCCGCGAACAGGAATAACCCGGGTTTTTATGCGGGTGTGTTCCTCTTTTATTTCGTGAATTACTTCGTTTTGATTTTTTTCAATTCTGCGTTAATAGCCTGTGTGCTGAAACAGATGGCCGGCGGAGAACCCACCCTCAGGTATGGGCTGCGTTATGCGTGGCAAAGACTGCCGCAAATTTTTGCTTGGGCATTGCTTACCAGCACCGTCGGTTTTGTGCTGCGCCTTATCGAGGGGCGGGTTGGATTTATCGGACGCATTATTGTCAGTGTTTTGGGGATGGCCTGGGCCATAACCTCATTCCTGGTCGTGCCGGTGCTGGTCGCAGAAGGCAAGGGGCCCATAGATGCTTACAAACAGTCTGTGACCATGTTCAAGCGGACTTGGGGCGAACAAATCATCGGCAACGTGAGTTTCGGCCTGATATTCCTGCTGCTTGGCGTTATGCCGATGGTAGTTGTAATCCTGTTGGGTTTGATGGTCAACCCGGTCCTGTTATTGGTAATTGTTCCAGTTGCGGCTATCTATGTGATAGCTCTGGCACTCATCCAATCCACATTGCAGACAATCTATCAGGTAGCTATATATCGTTATGCTACCGATGGCAGGGCTCCGGACGGTTTCGATGACCATCTAATAGCGGAATCATTCCGACTGAAGAAGAACAAAAACTGAATATCAGCCCGGCCATTGGCACTATGTAACCGTGAAATCGTCAAGCATTTATTGTGAGCGCAAAAGCCATTCTGCATTTCTGGTTCGACGAGCTTTCGCCCCGCCAGCTCTTCAAGAAAGATGAGAAACTCGACGCGCTGATTCGCGCCCGGTATTCGGCAATCCACCACAGCGCCGCGCAGGGTGAGCTTTTCGAATGGCGCATAACGCCGGACGGACGGCTGGCGGAGATCATCGTACTGGACCAGTTTTCCCGCAATCTGTTCCGCGACAGTCCGCGGGCGTTTGCCTGCGACGGCATGGCGCTGGTGCTGGCGCAGGAGGCCGTGCGTCTTGGTGCCGATCAGACGCTGCCGTCGGTGCAGCGGGTGTTTCTGTACATGCCTTACATGCACAGCGAATCGCGTGCTCTTCACACCATCGCCGAGCGCCTGTTTCGCCAGCCCGGCGTGGACGCCAACCTGAAGTACGAATTGCGCCACAAGGCCATCATTGATCGCTTCGGCCGCTTTCCGCACCGCAACGCCGTGCTGGGCCGCGAATCCACGCAACAGGAGCTGGAGTTTCTGGTGAGACCCGATTCGTCTTTCTGAAACCCGGCAGACCTGCGACGCAGGCGCACCCTCTCTCCGTCGAGTGGCGCTTGGGCGTACCAAGCGAAAAAAGACCCGCGGAATTGGCATTCCGCGGACCCTGTCGCTGATTCTGCAACCTGGAGATCCGGGGCTCAGGCTCCGGTGTTTGCCATGGCAAGCGGTAGTGCAGGCGGCGGTTTCACAGCCACCGGTGCTCCCGTGGGCAGCGTGCTGACGCCCTGGGCGTAGGCGGCGCTGTTCCAGGACCGCACTGCGGTGAGGAGCGGGCCGTTGAACTGCGCGAGCAACTGCTGGATCTTTGCCTGATCCTCGCGCATGAGCGCCTTGATCTGCGCACGCGGCGGCACGCCCCAGGCGAACGCCGTCATGCCGTAGAGCCCGGTGAAGTGCTCGTGCATGCGCGAATAATGCCGCAGGGAATCCTCCGTCACCGTGTGCTGGATATGGGGGTTCCACAACGTGTTCTCGAAATCACCGAGCTGCTTGTCGAGGCTGCGGGCCTGGGTGATGAGTTGCGTGTGCTGCGCGTCGAAGTGCGGGTCGCTGTCGTGCAGCACCGCCCCAAGACCGCGGCGCATTGCGGCCACGCGGTTAAGTACCGTGTTGAAGGCCGACAGTTCTGAGCGCATCGCCAGACCCGCGGCCGTGTTGGCCCGGTAAGTGGCGAGGCTCACCGCGTAACGCGGATCCGGCGCTACCTCCACGGTTGTTTTCTGGGTGACACCGGCCGCCGTGACGCTCACGGTGTAATTGCCGGGCGGCACCGCCGGACCGGCGTTGGGATTGAAAAACCCGCTGCTCTTGGGCGGCAGCAGCGTAAGTTTTACGGGTCCCTGGTAGCGCAGGTTCCAGACCATCTCGTTGATGCCGGCTTTGGCCGGGCCGTAGAGGGTGTTGATCACCTGGCCGGTGCTGTCGCTGATCACGATCTTGACCGGCGTGTGATGCGCGGTTTTCTCCGCGGGCGTGGTTTTGAGCCCCAGCTTCAGGTAGTAGCTCAGCACCGCGCCGGTCGGCGCATTGGGCGCGCGATAGCCACTCGGACCGATGCCGTTGGTGTGGCTGGAGTACAGCAGTATGCCGCCGGCTGCCGGGAACAGATGGAAGGGTTCGTCCACCAGCGCCGGCGAGAAATCCTCCACCGGCCGCAGGTTGTCCAGCACCCAGAGGCCGCGCCCGTGGGTGGCGAGTACCAGGCTGTGCAGCGGCTTGACGAATTGCAGGTCAAATACCGAAGCCGTGGGCAGGTTGGCCTTGAGCGGCTGCCAGTGTCCGCCGTCGTCACGCGAGTAGTACAGCCCCTGCAGGGTGCCGGCGAACAGTAGGCCACCGTGATTAGGGTCCTCGCGCACCACCAGCACCGAGGCGTCCGGCAGGCCGTCCGTGATCTTGTGCCAGCTTTTGCCGTAGTTGTCGGTGCGATAGGCGTAGGCTTGCGTGTCACCCAGCAGGTGCGCATCGAAGGCCGCATAGGCGGTGCCGGCATGGAACGGCGACACCGTCACATGGTAAACCCGCGCCCAGGCCGGCGCGCCCGAGGGCGTGATCTTGTTCCAGTGCTGACCGCCATCGCGTGTCACCCACACCAGCCCGTCATCGCTGCCTGCCCAGATAACCTGCGGGTTGGTGGGCGCGAGCGTCAGTGATTGCAGCGTGTCATAGGTCTCGGCGCCCGACATATCCTTCATGACCGGACCACCGGTGGGTCCCTGCTTGGCTTTGTCGTTGCGGGTGAGATCCGGGCTTATAACCTGCCAATGGCGTCCGCCGTCGCTGCTGTGGAACACCACATCCGCACCGAGATAGAGGTCATTGGGATCGGTGTAGGACACCGCCACTGGGCTGGTCCAGTTGAAGCGGTACTGCTGTTGCGACATTTCCTTGCCGGAAAACAACGAGCCGCTCAGCATGCTCTTGAGGGAAGGATTGATGATGCGCGAGCGTTTGGTGGCCCGGTCGTAGCGTGACAGGAAACCATCGTCGGTGGTGGCATAGATGATGTTGGGATTGCTGGGCGCGGGCACCACGTATTGGCCATCGCCGCCCGCCAGGTCGAACCAGTCCTGGTAGCCTACCACCCCGCCGCGGCGATAGTCGCTGGACGCGCCGCACCAGGCGTCGTTGTCCTGCAGCCCCCCGCATAGCAGGAACGGCGTTTCATTGCCCACCGCCACTTGATAGAACTGCTCGATGGGCAGGTTGTCGAGATAGCGCCAGTGCTTGCCCGCGTCCATGGACAGGTACACGCCGCCGTCGTTGCCTTGGATGATGCGTTGGGGATTGCGCGGGTCAATCCAGATGGCGTGATGATCCACGTGCACGCCGGGGTCCGCATAGAAGACGGTTTTGCCGCCGTCCTTGCTTTCCATCATCTTCATGGACAGCAGGAACAGGCGCTCGGGGTTGTTCGGCATCACCGCGAGCTGGGTGAAATAGAACGGCCGCACGTCGTTGTCGTGGTCGTTGCTCACTTTTTTCCAATGACCGCCCATGTCATGGGAGACCCACAGCACTCCGCCCTTGGCCTGGATCACCGCGTACACTGTGTCGGGCGCGCTGGGCGCAAAGGCCACGGCGCTGCGGCCGATGGGATCGGGCGGCAGGCCATGGCTGAGTTTTTTCCAGGTGAGCCCGCCGTCGGTGGAACGATACAGCCCGCCGGATTTGCCGCCGCTCACCAATGTCCAGGGGCGGCGCTGCAAGGGCCACATGCCGGCGATCAGCACCTTGGAGTTGCCGGGCTGGAAGGCGATGTCGGAACAGCCGGTGTGATCATTGAGATACAGCACCTTCTGCCAGTGCGCGCCCCCATCCGCGGTCATAAACACGCCGCGGGTCGTGCCGGGTTTCCACACGTTGCCGAGCACGCAGACGAAAACATTGGCGGCATCAACGGGGTTCACAGCAATAGCGCCGATCTGGCCGGCGTCATCGAGGCCCTCGGATTTCCAGGTCTTGCCGCCATCCGAAGAGAAATACACCCCGGCGCCGTCCAGCATATCGTTACGCGGGTTGGCCTCGCCGGTTCCCACCCATACCCAGTTGGGGTTCTGGGGAGCGAGAGCCACCGCACCGATGGACAGGGTGGGTTCGTGGGCGAAGATGCTGGTCCAGGTATCGCCACCATTGATGGTTTTCCATACCCCGCCGCCGGCGGTGCCCACATAGTAGAGTCCCGGATTGCCAGCCATCCCCACCACGCTGGTCACGCGCCCGCCGGCCACCGCCGGCCCGACATTGCGGAACTTGAGGCGGTGAAACGGGCCGTGGGACGGGGCCGCCGCCAGCAGGGCGGTGGCGGGAGCTGTGCTGAGCAGCAGGGGAAATAGAATCGAGGCAAGCCGCTTCATGATGTTTTTACTCCAGACTTGGCCAGGGGAATCCGCGCTGAGCGGGCATCGGATGCTAGACCCGGGAAACCGCAAATGGTTCGCCGCAGAGACTGCATCCCTGCCATCTGCCCGGGCGACTGCTATTCTCTCTCTCACTGTGAACGCACGCCACTCCGGCCAGAGCTCCCTGCCCGCATCGTTGTCTAACCAGGACACCGAGCCGTCTCTCCTAGCCGACGCCAGGGCCCTGTCGGCGCATTGCTATGCGGATCCGGCGTTTCACTGTTTCGATCAGGAGGCGGTGTTTGCTCGCAGCTGGCAGCTTGCGGGACATGCCTGGGAATTGGGCGAGCCCGGCGATCATGTGGTGACCGAGATTGCCGGCAGGCCCATCATCGTGGTGCGCGGCAACGACGGCATGCTGCGCGGCTTCTTCAATGTTTGCAAACACCGCGCCGGGCCGCTAGCGCTCGCCAATGGCAATGCCCGGCAATTGCAATGCAAATATCACGGCTGGACCTACACACTCGAAGGCCAGTTGCGCGCCGCCCATGAAATGCAGGAAGCCAGGGGCTTTGATATGTCCTGTATCCATCTGGATCCGGTGCGGGTGGCGGAATGGCAGGGTCTGGTGTTCGCCGCCGTGGATGATCCCGGCGTGACGCTGGAGCAGGTGCTGGCCGGCATCCGTGAGCGCATTGCGCCCGTGGATTTAACCGGGCTGCAATTCCACACACGCGTGGCCTATGAAATGGCCTGCAACTGGAAAGTGTACGCGGACAATTATCTGGAAGGCTATCACCTGCCGCACGTGCATCCGGGGCTGAACCGGCTGCTGGATTATCGCCGTTACGCCACGCATACCGCCGAGTGGTATTCCTGGCAGCAGAGCCCGGTGAGCGGCGGCCGGGAGCCGTATGCCGGCGGCGAGGCGCAGTATTACTTCGTGTTCCCCAACCTGATGCTCAATATTCTGCCGGGCCGGCTACAGACCAATCTGGTGGTGCCGGTGGCGCACAATCATTGCCGCGTGCTGTTCGACTATTACTATTCGGACACGGAATCAGAAGCGGCGCGCGCGCTGATTGCCGAAGACCTGCGTTTCAGCGATGAAGTGCAGCGGGAGGATATTTTCATCTGCGAGCGGGTGCAGCAAGGACTGGAATCCGGCGCCTATCAAGCCGGGCGTCTGTCACCGAAACGCGAAGCCGGCGTGCATCATTTCCAGGAGCTGGTGCGTCGCGCCTACCGTCACGCGCTCGACAATCAATAACGCGGAGCAACTGATCAAAAACCCTGCGGCACCCAGCCGCGAATGGTCGCATGATGCGGCAACCACGCCGCCCAGGCGGAAGCGCTCCAAGCCTGCACTTGTTTCCGGTGTTCCTCGGGGCTCGTTGCGGCACGCACGTCAGCGACTGTCACGCCTCCGAGCGATGCCGGTGGAGTCAACCACACGAAACGGCCCTTGTTCTTGACCGCGGTCTGCATGGCTTGGGTTGCGCGCTGCACATTCACCCCGTGCTCAAGTACCAGAAATAGACTGATGAGATGCACCGCAACCGACTGGATGCTTTGCGGTGAAGGATGACCCGGATGTTGCACGGCATAGGCATCCACGGTCAGGCGGTGAATACCGTAGTAAGCCGCATCGGTATATTCTCTGACCAGCACTTCACCGTAGGCCGCCCAGCAGCCCGGTGAAGATTCCAGATAGCGGTGCGTCGGTCCTTGGACATCTTCAAAAAAGCCGCCGCAGCCTTTGCATTTGATCAAAGCCATTGTTATTTGTCGGTGTGACGAACACATTGGGGTGTCCCGAGATATTATCATTGCGTCCGGAGCAGGATGACATGCTTATTGCCATTACCCGCGAGATCAGTCCGCGCATTGCCGAGTGTGAACTCACGCATCTGGCGCGCGAGCCCATAGATGTTGCACGCGCCCACGTGCAGCATCATCAATACCAGGAACTGCTTACAGAGCTGGGTTGCAAGCTGATCCGGCTGCCGGCCGAATCGGAGCTACCGGATTCGGTATTCGTCGAGGACACCGCCATCGTGCTGGATGAGCTGGCGGTGATCACTCGTCCGGGCGCCGAATCCCGGCGCGCCGAAACCGCGTCGGTCGCGGATGCCCTGAAACGTTATCGAAAACTCGCTTACATTGAACCGCCCGGCACACTGGATGGTGGCGATGTGCTGCTGGTCAACAAGAAGCTTTACGTGGGCCTGTCCAAACGCAGCAACCCACAAGGCATCGAACAACTACGCCGCGTTCTTGCGTCGTTTGACTATTCAGTGACGGCGGTTGAGCTGCGCGATTGCCTGCATCTCAAATCTGCTGTGACTCAGGTGGCTGATAAAACTTTGCTTATCAACCGTGACTGGGTGGACGACCGCGTGTTTGATTTCTTTAAGCTGATTGACGTGGATTCTTCGGAACCTTTTGCCGCCAATGCCCTGCGGATTGGCGATAACGTGATTTATCCCAAGGCGTTTCCGAAAACCCGCAAGCGGCTCGAAACACAAGGCATCAAGATACGCGGCGTGAACGCTTCGGAACTGGCCAAGGCCGAAGGCGGCGTGACCTGTTGCAGTTTGATCATTTCTGAAGCTGCAGACCCCGTTTAACTCGTCGTTGTGGTACTCAAAAGCGCACGCGCTTGGGTTTGAATCTCCCGGAAAGTAACCGGCGTAGCCTTCGCCAACGCCTCCATGACTTGGCTCTGGGCACGCATCCGCAGCGCGTATAGCGCCATGCCCATCTCGTGCGCCACATGCACCAGCAACAGGCGTTCGTCGCTCGAATAATGTTCACCCGGGCGATTGGCACAAACCAAGACGTGCTGAAGTTCACCGTGTGCCGTCACCGGGAATACACAACCGTCGGTGCCGAGGCGGCTGTGTAATTCAGCCAAGTCGATGTCATCCTGTTCGGCGCGTGCCGCCACGAATGCGGTATCGTCAATTTTCACTTGTGAGGGGTAGCGCACCTCGCCTTCCTGACGCACGCAGAAATACTCCACGACACGGCGCTCATAAAACGCCACACCGCGCGCGCCCAGATGCCGGCGGATTTCCGCTGCGGCCGTCGTCAGCAATTCGTCGGTATGTTCAAAGCGACTGCAACATTCGGCAAAGCGCCGCAGCGCCCTGTCGGCCAAGTATTTCTTTCTGAAGAACACCCGTTCCACGATCCGGTCCAGATACATGCGTACGCGCGTGAGTACGATGCCGAGAGATAGCGGCACGGCTAACTGCAGGAGCAGACTGGCGTTCGTGCCCAGGGCGGCGTGTTGTACTAGGCTGTTGACCGCGGCCAGCACACCCACCACCAAGGCCGTGATGCCGCCGTACACCAGCGTGCGGTCCAGGACCACCGACACGTCCACCACTCGGTGGCGCAGCACGGCGTACAGGAAACCCACGATCCCGATCGTCTGGCAGATGTAGAGGGCGGCCACCGAGAATTGCAGACTGAGTATCGGCGTGTTGGATACAATGACTCCAACCAGAAATATCACGCCACTCCACAGCATCCAGCGTAGCCGCAAGCGCTGCGCCTGAGTCGCGTGTTGATAGCACGAGAACAGCAGCATGACCGGGACCAAATAGCTGGCCGACCACACCAGGCCGGCCCGTGGCAGCAATCCGCCCGCCCAGCCTGTGAGGGCGTACAGGACAGGGCCGCCCAAGGAATAAAGCGCCGCACCGGCAGTGAGAATGAGAACAAAGGCTCCCAGATGCAGTCTGCGCACGCTGGGGCTCAATATTGATCGCGCCACGGCGTCGGCCATGATGTAAAAGCCGACGCGTGACAGCAGATTACCGATGTTCGCGGCCGAAACTATCGCAAGCCCGGTCCAGCCATCGAGCGGAAAGATAATGCTGCTGGTTACAAGTCCAACTGTCCAAATCGCCATACCCACGGCGGCACGGTCGCGGCCCCGCCATAAGATAAGCAGCGCCAGCCCGGCCGAGATCACTAACTGAATCAAGTTCATCCATTGAAACGCCCGTCCGCCTGAAGCACCACTTAAATTCACGCTGGCGACTGGGACTGTAAGCCGGCCTTTGTCCCGCTCGATCACAAAGTTATAGGCATGGCCCGAGGGGAGAGTTGCTTGCAGGTAGGCAGAAAGTATATTGATGCCGATGACGATGCGGGTAGCGAGTGGCTGGTCGGCGAGATCCATACGGTCGCCCGCGCGAATGCCGGACGGCAAGGGAATGCCTTTAATCGGGTTTACCATGGCGGTGTGCGCGGTGACGATATCAATTTCGACTGGCAGGCCGGAAACCTTCAAATCTATGTATCCGCTGACGACGGTGATTACAACAATGAAAGCGGTGATTAGAGACAACAGCGTGTAATGACGTTGCATGCATATCTCCCAAAAGCCCGTGAGGCGCAGCGCTCCAGGGCCGCGGTCTGCACTAAGTATGCCTGTATTTTTGCGGCCAGAAGCTCATAGGCACGTTCGGCCAAAGCTTGGCTATTACCACACCTCGCCAAACGGCCGGGCTTCGACTTCGAATGACCACGCGGAACGCGGTTGCTGCGTAAGCCAGTACACGGTTTTCGCCACGTCAACCGGTTGGACGAAGAAGCTGTCGGGTCTGCCTGGCAGGCGCTTGCGGGTGCGCGGCAAGTCCACCACGCCGTCAATCACCACCAGCGCCACGAAGCGCAGGGCATCACAGTGCGCACCGTGGATGCCTCGGAGCTTGCCAAGGCTGCAGGCGGCGTGACCTGTTGCAGTTTGATTTTCAAGGCATAACATATATGTGTGGACGTCCGCTTCCGGCAAAAGCCAGCCGTTCGGACATGGGTCAGAATTAATGTCTGAACCTATAAAAGTTTTTGACGCTGACGGTGAAGCGGTGTTGCGGCACCCCCCCGATCCGTACGGATTGGAGAACCCTGGTGAGTTCTTTGCTGTGGCCAGCGGATTATTTTTCGAAGAGCCGCGCGTGCTCAAGGCCTTTTCACCCGAGCTGTATCGCCAACTGGCACTGTTCTACCGTCAGAATCCCGTCGGAACCTGCAACCGCCCCCCACCCCGGTAATCAGGCATAATCCCGCCCCGGAGGGGCACCGTGGCCAGCACCGATAACAATCCGCCGGGTTTTTTCGCACGTTTCAAGCAGCACCACGTCTACCGGGTGGTGACGGTGTATGCGATTACCGCCTGGGTGCTGATGCAACTTGCCAACAGTCTCTTTCCGGATCTGGGCTGGCCGCGTCAGAGCGTGCTGATTCTGATCGTAGCCGTGGCGTTGCTGTTTCCGGTGGTGTTAGTACTGAGTTGGATGCTCATCCCGCCTTCGAAAGAGAACCCCGCCAAGTTCTCTCGTTGGCAACATCTGCGCTGGCGGTTGGGGCCGGTGTTGACTTTGGTGATCGTGGTGCTGGTGATGCTCTCGGGCGCTTATCTGTGGCATACACGTACACGCCATCTCGAAACTAAGGAAATAGCCGCAGCCAAGTTGCCCGCTGTGACTCCCGCACCGCTCGCCACCACCATCCCAGCTCAATCCGTAGCAGTGCTGCCGTTCGTCAATGAGAGCGATCACGAAAGCCAGCAGTATTTTTCCGATGGCTTGTCCGAAGACCTGATTACTGCGCTGTCGCAGTTTGCCGGGCTCACGGTGATCGGCCGCGACTCCTCGTTCCAGTTCCGTAACAGCAAGGACAGCAGCCAAGTGATTGGCGCGAAGCTCGGTGTCGCCTACCTGCTAGTAGGCAGTGTGCAGCGCGCCGGCGATGAAGTGCGAATCAGTGCCGAACTGATCAATGCCGCCGACGGCCACACGCTGTGGTCGCAGCATTACGACCGGCCGTACAAAGATCTCTTCAAGCTGGAGGATGAAATCACCCAACCCGTCGCCGCTGCGCTCAAATCCAAGCTCTTGCCGGACCATAGCGTTGCGAGCCAAAGCGATCGCCCGCCCAGCGGCAACCTCATTGCCTACAACGACTTGCTACAGGGGCGTTTCTATGCGGTGAATTTCACCCTGGCCGATCTGCGCAAGGCGATTGGTTTTTTCGAACGAGCCATCGCACTTGATCCACGCTACGCCTATGCCTACGCCGCCCTGACCTTCGCGCAGATCAATCTGGGCCGACGAATCACTGGCGCCGAGCAGCAGCAGGCGTATGCCAAAGCCCGCACCGCATCGGCGACCGCGCTGGCGCTGGCGCCGGACCTCGGCGCTGTGCATGACGCACATGGGTATTTGCTACGCAGTCTGGATGGGGACGCAATGGGCGCGCTGGCGGAATACCGCCGCGCACTGGCATTGGACCCTCACTCCGCCAGCGCCATGAGTAACCTGGCACATGATCTGGCCGCCGTGGGTCAACTGGGCGCGGCGGTCGCGATGTTCCGAAAGGCGATCGCCGCCGACCCCTTGCACGATATCGCGTACATTAATCTGTCCTACAGCCTTGCCGCGCTTGGGCACTTGGACAAAGCCGAGCAGAGCGCGCGCCAGGGCGTCGCACTGAAACCGTCCTCGTCGTTTGCGCAGGAGACGCTGGTCACCATTGAACTGTTGCGCGGCAACACCGCTGCGGTGCTGAAATGGGCCGACAAGGAACCCACTTTGCTCCAGAAGCTCTGGTTCCAGGCCGCCGCGTATGCAGTGGCTGGCGATCACGCCACAGCCGATGTCGCGCTGAAGGCGTACCTCGCCAAGTACGCGAGCGATCAGCCGTATAGCACCGCCCAGCTTTATGCCCTGCGTAAGCAGCCCGATCAGATGTTCCTGTGGCTGAACCGCGCACGGACTGCGCGCGATCCGAGCATCAACTTGCTCGGCGATGCGATGGTGTTGCCCTATCAGAACGACCCGCGTTTTGCGGTGTTGTGCAAGAAGATGGGCTTGCCGTATAAACTGCTGGATGCCGCCAAACCATGAACCTGCTGCACGATCTCAAGCGCAGCAATGTGCTTCGCGACGGCGCGTTCTACGTCGCCGCAGTGTGGTTGCTGGCCCAAGTGGCTACGCAGATTCTACCGGTGTTCAAAGTGCTCACGTGGACCATACAGTATTCTCCGTCACTGACAACTTCATGTTCGATAAAGGATTGTTTTGTGTAGTGTGGACAGCTGCTTTGGGCAAAAGCGGCTGTCGGGAATGAACCTAAACGAGATAAGACAAAGTGCAATTTTAGCTTTATGAAATACCCAGTATTTTTATCATTATTGATGATATTTGCCACTGCATACGCCGATAGTCCTGACCTGGATAGGTGCAGTACGACAGGCGAAAATCCGATGTGGCAGATCGTCCAAGACAACCAAGATCGGATAACTGAGGATAAATTAGTACAAGATCAAGCGTTTTTACCAGGCGATGTTTTTTCAAATGCGGTTGAATATGGATACCAAGACTTGGTTTCTAAATTATTGGAAGACCCCATAATCGTCAAATTACACGGCGGAGACGCATTATCCGCTGCCGCGGGAATGGGGAAAATCGGTATGTCACGTTTCCTCATTGAGCATGGCATATCGCCAAACGCAAAAAATGACCTTGGAACGACAGCACTGTGGGTAGCAGTACAATTTGGATGTACTGACGAATTGGAATTTCTGATCACACATGGCGCAAAAGTTAATTTTAAAATCGAGCGTGATCATAATACACCGATGATTGAAGCAATCATGGATCATCACTATGAAACATCTGCTCTTTTATTGAAGAATGGTTATAGAGTCAGACAATGGGAATTAGAGAAGATTAAAATGATTCTTTTTAGGCAAGGCGGTTTCTCCGTTTGGGATTACTTATTTTCTAAGCTCGAGGTGAAACCGAGCAGCGCAAAAAGCAAAGATCAGAGATAAGTGCATATCCCTTGAGCGAGCTTGTGCGCGTTCCTGCTTTGAATGTCTCCTATGGGTGGAAGCAGTGGTTCGAGAATAGACTGTACCGAAAGGACGACTATGAAAATCAATTCGAAGGATTTTTGTGTACGCGAAGGCACCGAGGTGAATCTCCGCGAGTGGCCGACGCGTGTCGAGCCAGTGTACAAATCCAAGCAACAGTATCAAACACTGCTGGCGGAGCATGTCGCGCAACTGAGCGCATTGCAGCAGTTGCTCTACGCCTCCAACCGTCATGCTATTCTGCTGATTTTCCAGGCGCTGGATGCGGCCGGCAAGGACGGCGCCATCAAGCATGTGATGTCCGGGGTCAACCCGCAAGGCTGCCAGGTGTTCAGCTTCAAGCACCCCAGCGCCGCCGAGTTGCAGCATGACTTTCTGTGGCGCACCACCCGCAATCTGCCGGAACGCGGCCGCATCGGGATTTTCAACCGCTCCTATTACGAGGAAGTGCTGATCGTGCGGGTGCACCCCGAGTTACTCCAGAGTGAAGGACTTCCGGACGCACCGCACGACGACCAGGTGATCTGGCACGACCGCTATCGTTCGATCAAGAATCTGGAGAGACATTTGCACTGCAATGGAACCCGGGTTATCAAGTTCTACCTGCATCTCTCAAAGGAAGAGCAACGCCAGCGCTTTCTGGCCCGAATCGACGAGCCGGAGAAGAACTGGAAATTTAGTCTGGCGGACATCGAGGAGCGGGGATTTTGGAAGCAGTATATGCAGGTCTATGAGGAATGCTTGGGTGCGACCAGCACCCGCGAGGCCCCCTGGTATGTGGTGCCGGCCGATGACAAAGAGAACGCCCGACTGATTGTGTCCAGGATTATCCTCGACACCCTCGCAGGTCTCAAAATGACCTACCCCAAAACCGGCGCCCAACGCCGGCGGGAGCTGCAGTTGATTCGCAAACGCTTAGCGAAATGATGTAAACCAGCCTCGGCGACAGGGCTAAATTGAGTCCATTGCCTGATTTCAATGCCTGCTAAGCTGCGCCAGTGCCGGATGCTGAAACTATTTTCGTACAACCCGTAATAATTTTGGGGCGGCGCGTGTCCGATAGCTATGGCTCGGAATGAGACCAGGAGTTCAAAAGTGAAAATCGTTCGCGGAATTGCGCTGGGCGCCGTCTTAGTGGTACTTGCGGGGGTGATATTCACAGGCCTGCGCTGGGTCAGCGGCCTGGATGCACTGCCTTTGGCGGTGGCGGCGGATATGCCGTCGCTGGCCGGCAAACAGCCGGCACCGCCGTTCCCCACCGGACTCGATTGGATCAATACCGGCGGCAGGCCGGTCACTCTCAAAGAATTGCGCGGCAAAGTGGTGCTGCTGGATTTCTGGACCTACGGCTGCATCAACTGCTTCCACATCATTCCCGACCTGGACAAACTGCAAAAGACCTACGGCAACAAACTGGTCATCATCGGCGTGCATTCCGCCAAATTCGCCACCGAGCGCAAGACTGCCCACATCGAAGCGGTGGTGCTGCGCTACGGCATTGATCATCCGGTGGTGAACGACAAGGACATGCAGTTCTGGAACGAATACGGCGCCCAAGGCTGGCCTACGCTGACGGTGATCGATCCCGCCGGCAATGTGGTCGGCCAGGTATCCGGCGAAGGACATTACGCGTTGCTGAATAAAGTCATCGGCACGCTGATCCGGGGATTCGGCGCCCGAGACGAGATCAATGCCAAACCCCTGTGGTTCAGTGGTATTCATTTGGAAATGCCGAAGACCATGTTGCTGTATCCTGGAAAAGTATTAGCGGACGCGGCGCATGATCGGCTGTTCATCGCCGATTCCAACCACAACCGCATCGTGGTGACGACACTCGCCGGCACGGTTTTGGCGGTGATCGGCGATGGCAGCACCGGATTGCGGGATGGCGACTATGCACACGCGGAATTTCATTACCCCCAGGGCATGGCCTTGGCGGGCGCCGACACATTGTATGTGGCGGACACCGACAACAACGCGATCCGCAAAGTTGATCTTGTGAAGCATACGGTCAGTACCGTGGCCGGCGACGGCAAGCAGACCTACATGACCGATCCGGCGATGCCGGCGCGCGGCACGGAACTGAATACGCCGTGGGCGGTGTTGTTCCACGATGGGCTGCTATACATCGCCATGGCCGGTCAGCATCAGTTGTGGACCTATGATCCGATGACAGCCAGCATTAATTTGTACGCGGGCAGCGGCCAGGAAGGCGTCACTGACGGTCCGCTGGCGCAAGCGAGTTTCGCGCAGTCCAGCGGACTCGCCACCGACGGCTGCAATTTGTACGTGGCTGATCCGGAAGCCAGCGCCGTGCGGCAAGTCGGCTTTGGTCCGGGCGCGCAGGTTCGTACCCTGGTCGGCACCGGGCTGTTCGATTTCGGGGACGTGGACGGCGTTGGCGATCACGTGCGTTTGCAACACGATCTCGGCATTGCCTGGCATGCCGGACGTATATATATAGCGGATACCTACAACAGCAAGATCAAGGTGCTGGACCCGAAAACACGCCGCGTCATCACGCTTGCGGGTGGGCATGGCCAGTTTGATGAACCGGGCGGCCTCAGCGTCGCCGGCAACGAGCTGTATGTAGCTGATACCGATCACAACCGCATCGCGGTGCTGGACATCAAAACCGGCAAAATCAGCAGCCTGACGCTCGCCGATCCGCAGCATCTGCTGGCGCAACCCTGAGATTTCCGGCCTGCCGTGCAGGCCCGGTGGGTTTTGACTACACTGGAGCGATGTCCAGTACCCGCCCTCTCAAAAACGTACCCGACCGCAAGCTGCCGTTACTGGACGTGCTTGCCTGGCTGGAAGCCGATGGCATGCTCACCGCTGAGCGCGTCGCCCTGTTGCGCGGGCTTGCGGAACGTGGATCCTACGACGATCAACATCCCCTATCGGTAATCGGCAAGCGCGGCTGGCAGAACGCCCGACCGCCGCATGCGCCGCTCACCGTTGAGAGCCTCACCGTATGGCTTGCACAGAAAGTACAGCTCCCGTATTTCCGCATTGATCCACTGAAACTCGACATGCGCCGCATCACCGGCGTGATCTCCCAGGGCTATGCCTCGCGCTTCAAAGTACTGCCGGTAGAGGTCACGATGGATGAGATCGTAGTGGCCACTGCCGAACCCTATGAGCGCGAATGGGAACGGGAGATTAACCAGATCCAGAACAAGAAAATCCGGCGGGTATTTTCCAATCCCGATGATATCAACCGCTATCTGGTGGAGTTCTATTCAATTTCGCGTTCGGTGATCGGCGCCGAAAGCCAGAATCTCGGCAGCGCCGCGACCGGCATCCAGAATTTTGAGCAACTTATAGAATTGAGCCGTGCCGGCAAGCTCGACGTCAATGATCAGCACGTGGTCAGCATCGTGGACTGGCTGCTGCAATACGCCTTCGATCAGCGCGCCAGCGACATTCATATCGAACCGCGCCGCGAAGCCGGACTGATACGCTTCCGCATCGATGGCGTGCTGCACCAGGTCTATCAGTTTCCATCCGCGGTGCTGGCGCCGGTCACCAGCCGCATCAAGATTCTCGCGCGCATGGATATCTCCGAGAAACGCCGTCCGCAGGACGGGCGTATCAAGACGCGCAATCCCAACGGCCAGGAAGTTGAACTGCGCATCTCCAGCATGCCCACCGCGTTTGGCGAGAAACTGGTGATGCGTATATTTGATCCGACGGTGTTGTTGCGCAGTTTCCGCGAACTCGGCATCTCAGAGCCGGATGAGAAATTCTGGCAGGCGATGATCGATAATCCCCACGGCATTATCCTGGTGACCGGGCCCACGGGCTCCGGTAAGACCACCACGCTGTATACCACCCTCAAGCAGCTCGCTCAACCGGATGTGAATGTGTGCACGGTGGAAGATCCCATTGAAATGGTGGACCCGGCGCTCAACCAGATGCAGGTGCAGCCCAACATTGACCTGACGTTTGCCAACGGCGTGCGCACGCTGCTGCGGCAGGATCCGGACATCATCATGATCGGTGAGATCCGCGACGCGGAAACCGCCGAGATGGCGGTGCAGGCCTCGCTCACGGGCCACCTGGTGCTATCCACGCTGCATACGAACGATGCACCGTCGTCCATCAGCCGCCTGCTGGATCTGGGCGTGCCTCCCTATCTGTTGCAGTCAACGCTGTTGGCCGTCATCGCCCAGCGGCTGGTGCGCACCCTGTGCCCGCAGTGCAAGAAAGAGGCGGAACTTGGCGACCAGGAGTGGGACAGCCTGGTGGCGCCCTGGAAAGCTCAAAATCCGAAGCGGGTATTCAATGCCATTGGCTGCTTGGAGTGCCGCAACACCGGTTACAAGGGCCGCATCGGGCTTTACGAGATGCTGGGTTTTACGCCTGCCATCAAGAAACTCATCACCGCCGATTTCGACATGGATGCCTTGCGCCAGGAAGCCATGCGTACCGGCATGAAACCGCTGCGTCTGCGCGGCGCACAGAAGGTTGCGGAAGGCGTAACCACGATGGAGGAAGTCCTGCGCGTGGTGCCGCCGCCCACCACTCATTACTGACCACCATTTTCTGATGTGCCGCTCATGAAATCCGCCGATCTCAGGGCGCAGCTTGCGCGCGGGTGTGCGCAGCTGGATGTCCGGTTGCCGGCCGGTGCGGAAGATGCGCTGCTGGATTTTGTCACGCTACTGGTCAAATGGAACGTCACATATAATCTCACCGCTGTCCGTGTCCCCACGGACATGGTGAGCAAGCATTTGCTGGACAGCCTGAGCATACGGCCATTCTTGCATGGAGAACGGATTGTGGATGTGGCTACCGGCGCGGGTTTGCCCGGGATTCCGCTGGCGCTGGCCTGTCCGGAACGGCAGTTTGTGCTGCTGGACAGCAACGGCAAGAAAACCCGCTTTGTAACCCATGCGCTGACGGCACTGGGGCTGCGGAACGTGGAGGTGGTGCAGGCGCGTGCCGAGGACTATCGTCCCGCGGAGCTGTTTGTTACCGTGATCAGCCGCGCCTTTGCGTCCCTGCTTGATTTTATGCGGCTTGCCGGCCATCTTGGCGCGCCGCATGCGCGTTTTCTGGCCATGAAAGGCCAGGCACCGGCAGATGAGTTGCAGGCGCTGCCGGCCGGGTTCCGTGCCACCGTGCATCCGCTCACGGTGCCGGGACTGGAGGCGAGCCGCTGCGTGGTGGAAATTCAGAAGGGTGAGGCGTGAGGCGATGAGGTTATGAGAATGATTAATTGTTTCGTTTTAACTCCACACTCCTTACTCCTATCCCATTACTGATTTATATGGGCCGGGTCATTGCGATCACCAATCAGAAAGGCGGCGTCGGCAAAACCACCACCGCCGTGAATCTCGCCGCCTCGTTTGCCGCCACCAAACGCCGTGTATTGCTGGTGGACGCGGATCCGCAGGGTAATGCCACCATGGGCTGCGGTGTCGACAAGCACGCAGTCGTTCATGGTACCTATGAAGTGATCATGGGCGAAACACCGATTCGCGATGCGCTCGTCAATCTGGATACCGGCGGCTTCAAATTATTGCCGGCCAACAGCGACCTCACGGCTGCGGAGGTGAATCTCATAAGCGCAGAGCACCGCGACAGCCGCTTGCGGGATGCGCTCGGGGAAATACGCGTCGCTTTCGATTATATCCTTATTGATTGTCCGCCCTCGCTCAATATGCTCACGGTCAATGCGCTGGTGGCGGCGGACGCCGTGCTGATTCCCATGCAATGCGAATACTACGCTTTGGAAGGCCTGTCGGCCTTGATGGACACCATCGAGCGCCTGAAACGCGTGAACCCACGGCTGCAGATCGAGGGCCTGCTGCGCACCATGTTCGATCCGCGCAATAATCTGGCCAACGAGGTTTCCTCACAACTCATTCTGCATTTCGGCGAGCGCGTGTATAACACCATCATCCCACGCAATGTGCGTCTGGCGGAGGCGCCGAGTTTCGGCTTGCCGGCTTTGAAGCACGATAGCACTTCCCGGGGCGCGCTCGCGTATCTGGCGCTGGCCGGTGAAATGCTGCGTAAAGAACAAGAGCGCGGCGCGGCCTCCGGTGTTGCTGCTACAATCCCCAGTTCTTCGAAGGAGGCGTGAAAGTGGCGTCGAAACGCAAGGGCTTGGGCCGTGGATTGGACGCACTTCTGGGCGGCGCGCTGCCGGCAATGAACGCAGAAGAAGGGCCCGAGGAGATGCGGAATATCCCGGTGGATTTAATCCAGCCGGGCAAATACCAGCCGCGCATGCACATGCATCCGGAAAGCCTCCAGGATCTGGCGGATTCCATCAAGGCGCAGGGCTTGGTACAGCCCATCGTGGTGCGGCCCGTTACCCCGCACCTGGACGGGGTTCAGTCGGCAGGCGCGCACCACTACGAGATTATCGCCGGCGAGCGCCGCTGGCGGGCCGCACAAATGGCCGGCCTGCATCAGATTCCGGCGGTGGTGCGTGATGTCCCGGACCGGACCGCCATTGCCATGGCGCTCATCGAGAACATCCAGCGCGAAAATCTCAATCCTCTGGAAGAAGCCCAGGCGCTGCAGCGGCTCATCAGCGAATTCGACATGACCCACCAGCAGGCCTCGGAAGCGGTGGGCCGCTCGCGCGCCGCGGTTACCAATCTGCTGCGTTTGTTGGAGCTCACCGACGCCGTCAAGGATCAGGTGGAGCGCGGTGATCTGGAGATGGGTCACGCGCGGGCGCTGCTGGCACTCAAAGGCGTCGCCCAGACCGATGCTGCACGGCGGGTGGTGGCCCGTCATCTGTCGGTGCGCGACACCGAGAATCTGGTGCGGCGGCTGCTCAAGGAGAACGGCGGAGGTGGTGCCAGAGGTCCACGGCGGGTGGACCCCAACATCCGTCAACTGGAAAACCAGCTCACTCAGAAGCTCGGCGCCAAAGTCAGCGTGGAAACCGGGATCGGCGGCAAGGGCCGGCTCATCATCCATTACACCAGCCTCGATGAACTGGACGGCATTCTGGGCCGTATTCGCTGAAACGGCCGAGTTTCAGTCACCCGTGCTACTGCCGTTTACGCCCGAAATTCATTGAAGATACCCGTTCAGCCCGCTAAAATGCCGGGCTCTCCACAAGCTGGGGCTTTTGGAGCCGCCACCCGCTGCCATACCCGGTAACGACGTGGCTTTTTTGTATTCAGGAAGCACAGCTCATGGCCGGCGCATTTGCCAAAGCCCGGCAGGGCACACTCATCATCGTCGGCCTGCAACTGGTGGCGACACTGCTGGCGGGGTTGGTGGCGGCCGGGGTGGCCGGGCGTTATGCGGCCTGGTCGGCGCTTTTGGGCGGCCTTATCAATGTGGTGGCGAGCCTGTCTATGGCGTTGAAGCTGTTCGCCGGCGGTTTGGCGGCGGGGCCGCAACAGTGGTTTGGGCGCTTCCTGGTGGGTGAGGCCTTGAAATTCGTGATCACGGTGGCGCTGTTTATAGTTGCCATCGTGGTAATGAAAGCGGCGTTTCTGCCGCTGATTCTGGCCTATATCGCCACCTATGTGGCTTATTGGATCGGCATGGTACGGATCAGTTTCGGGCAGGCAGCATGAGTCAGACAGCAGCAATTACTCCAAATGAGTACATCCATCATCACCTGACCTATTGGACGGTGGGCCATGGATTCTGGTCCTTGCATCTGGATACCCTGCTGGTATCGCTGACACTGGGGTTCGTGTTCTTTTCCTCATTCTGGATTGCGGCGCGCAAGGCCACCTCCGGTGTGCCCGGCAAGTGGCAGAACCTGGTGGAAACGCTGGTGGGTTTCGTGGACCAGCAGGTGAAGGAGACCTTCCACGGCCGCAACAAGCTCATTGCCCCCTTGGCGCTCACCATCTTCGTGTGGGTGTGGCTGATGAACTTCATGGACATGCTGCCGGTGGATTTGCTGCCGCGTCTCGCGCAGTGGCTCGGCATGCCATTTGGTGCCAATCCCGAGCATGTGTACCTGAAAGTGGTGCCCACCAACGACATGAACATGACCTTCGCCCTGTCCTTGACCGTGTTCGTGCTGACGCTGTTTTTCAGCGTCAGAGTGAAAGGTCTGCTTGGCTATGCCAAGGAATTGTTCACCCATCCCTTCGCAGTGCACAACCTCTTTGCCAAGCTGCTGCTGGCACTGCCGAACCTGTTGCTCAATCTGGTGGAAACGCTCGCCAAGCCGCTGTCCCTGTCGCTGCGGTTGTTCGGCAATATGTTTGCGGGTGAACTCTTGTTTGTATTGATCGCGTTACTGCCCTGGTGGGTACAGTGGCCCTTATCGTTTGCCTGGACAGTATTCCATCTGCTGATCATCACCATCCAGGCATTTTTGTTCATGATGCTGACCATCGTGTACCTGAGCATGGCACACGAGTCGCACCATTCGCACTGAGTTTATTTTAACTGTCAAATCGGCCGTAGGAGAGTTCAATGGATATCGTCAGTCTGATTGCACACGTTCAAGGTCTCACGGCCATCGCCGTGGGCCTGGTATTCGGTCTGGGCGCGCTCGGTACCGCTATCGGTTTCGGCATCCTGGGCGGCAAGTTCCTGGAAGGTTGTGCGCGCCAGCCGGAGCTGTCCAACATGCTCGCCGGACGCATGTTTCTGATGGCGGGCCTGTTGGATGCCGTGGCCATGATCGGCATCGGCTTTTCGTTGTACTTCGTGTTCGACAACCCGTTTGTGAGCGCGGTGAAGGCGGCAGCTAATATAGTGCGCCACTGAGCTTGATGTTTTATCCACTTCAAGAGGGTGTACGGCAGTGAATATTGATGCCTCACTGTTCGCGGAAGCCATCGCTTTCGGCCTGTTCATCTGGCTGACGATGAGATTCATCTGGCCGCATATCACCAAGGCTATGGACGACCGTGCCAGCAAGATCGCCGAGGGTTTGGCGGCCGGCGAACGCGGTAAAAAGGATCTGGAACACGCCCAGGTAAAAGCCACGGAAATCCTGCATGCAGCGCGCGACCAGGGCGCCGAAGTAGTGGACGTTGCCAGCCAGCAAGCGTCACGGATTCTGGAAGAAGCCCGCAAGGAAGCTCAGGCGGAACGCCAGCGCCAGGTGGAAGCCGCCAAGGCCGAGATCCGTCAGGAGCTCAACCGCGTTAAGGATGCCTTGCGCGTCGAAGTGGCGAACGTCGCGGTGGCCGCGGCTGAGCGCATCATA